>NZ_CP095412.1:3275296-3930355 GCF_023016265.1 Blastococcus sp. PRF04-17
TGCCCATGCGGCAGCCGCTCGGCATGAGGACGCCGGCCTCCTCGGCGGCGTCCAGGATCGGCGTGCTGCCGTCGGCCTCGAGCGTGGTGCCGGACCGGGTGAAGGAGACCGTGCCGCCCTCGCCGGTGACGAGCACGGTCGGCCGGAACCGCTCCGTGTAGAGCCGGTCGGACAGCCCGGCGGCCGCCCAGTGCTCCTCGAGTGCCTCCAGCATGCCCACCGGCCCGCACGCCCACGTGGCCCGCTCGGCCAGGTCCGGCACGAGCCCGGCGATGGCCGGGGCGTCGAGCATCCCGTGGGTGTCGGTGTGCTGCTCGACCAGCCGGATCCGGCCGTCGTCCGCCATCTGCCGCAGCTCGGGCCCGAAGACGACGTCCTCGGGGGTCGGCGCGGAGTGGATCAGGACCACGTCGGACAGGACGTGGTTGCGCAGGATGCCCATGACCGGCGTGATGCCGGAGCCGGCGGTGACGAACAGGACCTTCGCCGGCGGCTCGGCCGGCAGGCAGAACTCACCGGCCGCCTGGTCGAGCTGCACGATGGTGCCCGGCTGCGCGCGGTGCACCAGGTGGTTGCTGACCTTCCCGTCCGGGATCGCCTTCACCGTGACGCTGATGCAGCCGTCCTCGCGGGTCAGGTCGGACGTCAGCGAGTAGGCCCGCCACTGGCGGACGCCGTCGACGTCGATGCCGATGCGGACGTACTGGCCCGGCGTGTGCGGGCGCCAGCTGCGCCCCGGACGGATGACGACCGTCGCGGCGTCCGGCGTCTCGGGGTGGATCGCCTCGATCCGGCCCCGCAGGGCGGCACCGGAACGCAGCGGGTCGACGAGGTCGAGGTAGTCCTCGGGCAGCAGCGGTGTCGTGACCAGCTCGGCGAGCTTCAGCAGGCGGTCACGCAGGGGAATCCGCTGCGGGGTCGCAGCAGGACGCGGGACAGTGGCCGTCATGTCTCGAGGGTTGTCCAGCGCGAGGCGCAACTACCTGTGCCACGGACGTGAATCGGGCGGTAGGTTCTGTTCCCTGCGAACAAGAGAGGTCGAATGGCGGACGACGGACTGAGCCTCCCGCCCCAGGTGGCCGACGCGATGCGGCGAGAGCTGCCGTCGGTGGCCGAGGCGACGGTGGCCGCGATCGTGGTCGAGGTGCCCAGCTACGCCGACGCCTTCGCCGGTGGGATGGGCCGCACCATCGAGAACGCCGTCCAGCTCGCCCTCGGCGGCTTCCTCGAGCTCGCGTCGTCCGGCAGCCAGAGCGACGCCAGCACGCCCATCCAGCCGGCGCTCGACGGCGCCTACGCGCTGGGCCGAGGGGAGGCGCGCAGCGGGCGGTCCATGGACGCGCTCCTGGGCGCCTACCGCGTCGGCGCCCGCGAGTCGTGGCGGCACATGGCCGCCGGCGCCGTCCGGGCGGGGCTGAGCGTGGAGCAGCTGGCCCGCTTCGCCGAACTGGTCTTCGCCTACATCGACCAGCTGTCGGCGGCGAGCGCGGCCGGGCACAGCGACGAGCTGGCCACCAGCGGACGCGTCCGGGAGCGCTACCTGGAGCGGCTGGCCGACCACCTCCTCGCCGGGGGGAGCCGTGAGGACCTGCTGGCGGCGACCGACCGCGCCGACTGGCCGCCGCCTCGCACGCTGACCGCGGTGATCCTCCCCGAGGCCCGCGTGCGCGGGGCATGGCCGTCGCTCGATCCCCGCACGCTGCGCTCCACCGAGGACGTGCCCGGCCTCGAGTCCCCGGGCGACCTGGTCGTGCTGCTGGTCCCGGACGCCGAGGGGCGGTCGCGGCCGGCGTTGCTGCGCTCACTGGGTGACCGCGAGGCAGTCGTCGGCCCCGCCCGGCCGTGGGACGAGGTGCACAGCTCCTACGCCCGCGCCCTCCGCGCCCTCCAGCTCGGCCTGACGCCCGACGGCCCGGAGCCGTTGGACACCGAGGCCCGGCTGGCCGACCTCGTCCTGCGCGCCGACGAGACCGCGCTGGCCGATCTGCGGGCCCAGGCCCTGGCGCCGTTGGCACATCTGAACGACGGGGCGCGCGAGAAGCTGACCGAGACCCTCCGGTCGTGGCTGCTCCACCACGGACGGCGGGAGGCGGTCGCGGCGGAGCTGTTCGTGCACCCGCAGACGGTGCGGTACCGCATGACCCGACTGCGCGAGCTCTACGGCAAGCAGCTGGAGGACCCGCGCTGCGTCCTGGAACTCACCGTTGCGCTCGGCGTCACCCCGCAGCCGATGGAGAGGAGCGACGAATGACCGTCGACCTGGACGCGGCCGCCGACTTCCTGGCGGCTCGGGCCGGCTCCTGGACCGACGGCGCTTCGACCTGCTCGTCGGCGACGGCGGCGTCGAGCAGGTGGTGGCGGCGGTCGACGGTTACCGGAACCCGGACGGTGGCTACGGCTGGGGGCTCGAGCCCGACCTCCGGTCCCGCACCAGCCAGCCCGGCGGAGCGCTGCACGCCTTCGAGGTCTTCGCCGACCTCGCGCCGGCCACCACATCCCGCGCCGTCGAGCTGTGCGACTGGCTGGCCGGGACCACGCTCGCCGACGGCGGGCTGCCGTTCGCGGGGCCGATGCCCGATCCCGCCGCGTGCGCGCCGTTCTGGGCCTCCGCCGACAGCCGCACGTCCTCCCTGCAGATCACCGCGATCGTGGCCGCCGCCGCCCACCGCGTGGCCGTCGCCGACACGGCGGTCGCGGAGCATCCGTGGCTCGCGCGGGCGACGGAGTTCTGTCTGACCGCGGTGCGCGACCTCGGCGACGATCCGCACGCCATGGTGCTGGCGTTCGCCGCCCAGCTGCTCGACGCCGCCGCTGCCCGGTACCCGGAGGCCACCGAGCTGGTGGAGGTGCTACGGCCGCACGTGCCGGCGAACGGACTGCTGCACGTCGCCGGCGGCGCGGACGAGGAGTTCATGCGGCCGCTGGACTTCGCCCCGTTCCCGGGCGGTCCGGCGCGGACGCTGTTCGCCCCTGGCGTCGTCGAGGCCGATCTCGAGCGGCTGGCGACGGGGCAGCAGCGCGACGGCGGCTGGGCGGTCGACTTCGACAGCTACTCCCCCGCGGCGGCGCTGGAGTGGCGCGGCCTGCGCACCGTGTCCGCGCTCGTGGTCCTGCGCGCCAACGGCTCGCTCTGACCGCCGTCGGCGAGGCCGGGCGACGTCAGGCCGGCCGGAGGACGGCGACGAGGAAGTCCGACTCCGGCGTGAACGGCCGCAGGTCCCAGGTCGACAGCAGCAGGTCAGGCGCCCAGCCGGCGTCCCCGGCATCGGCCAGGAACTCGTCGAACGGGTAGTCGCGGCCGGCGCCGAAGCCGATGGCGGCGCGGCCGTCGTCCCGGACGTGCGCTCGCATCCGGCGCAACACCGGGCGTCGGGTCGAGGGCGCCAGGAACGTCATGACGTTGCCCGCGCAGACGATCACGTCGAACGGCTCGCTGATGCCGCGCCCGGGTAGATCCAGCTCGGCCAGGTCTCCGACGAGCCAGCGTGCACGGGGACGGTCCCGCTCCGCGGCGGCGATCAGCACCGGGTCGACGTCCACGCCGACCACCTCGTGACCGACCGAGGCGAGGTGCCCGCCGATCCTGCCCTCCCCGCAGCCGGCGTCCAGCACGCGCGAGCCGCGGGCGAGCATCGCGTCGACCAGCCGCGCCTCGCCCACGACGTCCATTCCCTGCGCCGCGAGATCGCGCCAGCGCTGGATGTAGGTCGTGGAGTGATCCGGGTTCTCCTGGGTGATCCGCACCCAGGCGCTCTGCTCCGTCATGCGGTCACGATGGCACGGGCGGCGCGGGATCGACGAGGACGCCGGGATTGAGGACGCCGGCCGGGTCGAGTGCGGCCTTCGCCGCCCGCAGCGCCACCGCGAACGGCTCCGGGCGCTGCTTGTCATAGCCCGGGCGATGGTCCCGGCCGACGGCGTGGTGGTGCGTGATCGTCGCGCCGAGTCGCCCGAGCACCTCGGTGGCCGCCGTCTTGACGTCGTCCCACATCGCCACCTCCGAGCCGGGCCGCCCGGCCGCGATCACCGTGAAGTACGGCGCCGGCCCGTCGGGGTACACGTGCGTGAAGCGGCAGTTGACCAGCCCCGGCGCGCCGGTCACGCGCTCGACCGCCGCCCCCACCTCGGTGCGCACGGTCGCGTACAGCTCCTCGGCGCGGTCCCAGGTGCAGGCGGTCTCGAAGGTCTCGACGATCGCGCTCATGCGGGCCAGGCCGTCGCGCACGTAGGGCATGCGCAGGAACGCCGACCGCCAGCTCTCGGCGGCGGTATCGGCCCCACCGGACGCGGCGACCGTGCCGCCGTGGTCCCGGGCCAGGTCCAGCAGCTCGCCGAGCCGGCCCTGCACCGGCGAGACGGCGGACTCGACACCCAGCACGAGCAGACAGCCGGACGCCGACGCCCCCGACAGCGCCGCCTCGCCCGGATCGAGCAGCCGGCAGTTCGCCGGGTACAGCGCGGCCTGCGAGATCGCCCGCACCGCGGAGGTCGCGGTGGTCATGTCGGCGAAGGTCACCGTCGCCGACGCCTTGAAGCGGGGCCGGTCCTGCAGCCGCATCCAGGCCTCGGTGATCACACCGAGGATGCCCTCGGAGCCGAGGAACAACCGGTCCGGCGACGGCCCCGCGCCCGAACCGGGCAGCCGCCACGACTCGCTGACCCCGACCGGTGTCACCACCCGCAGTGACTCCACCAGGTCGTCGATGTGGGTGTGCAGAGTCGCGTAGTGCCCGCCCGCACGGGTCGCCAGCCAGCCCCCCAGGGTGGAGAACTCGAAGCTCTGCGGGAAGTGGCGCAACGTCAGCGCGTGCGGGCGCAGCTGTTCCTCGAGCGCCGGACCCAGGGCACCGGCCTGGATGCGCGCGGCGCGGCTCACGCCATCGACCTCCAGCACGCGGCCGAGACCGGCGAGGTCGAGGCTCAGCCAGGGCCCGTCGCCGCGGAACTCGACGCCGCCCACCACCGAGCTGCCGCCGCCGTAGGGGACGACGGCGATGCCGGCCCCGGCCGCCCAGTCCAGCAGCCGCACGACGTCGTCCTCCGTCCGCGGCAGGGCGACGGCGTCGGGTGCGGCGGGCAGCTTCCCCGACAGCGCACGGACGACGTCCCGGTACGCCTTGCCGTAGGCGTGCGACACCCGTACGTCCGGAGCGGTGGTGACCGGCAGCGACGTGGGCGGCCGCAGCCGCGGCGGGGGCACCACCACGTCGGCGATGTCCGGTACGGGGCGGGGACGGTCGGGCAGTCCGGGGAGCAATGCCGCCAGCTCGACGCACTCGGCGTCGGGCAGCGCGCGGTCGATCGTGCCCCAACCCCACCAGGAACGCGTCATCCCGGCAGTCTCCAGTCGGGTGGATCGGCCGGGTGCAGGGCGGGGTCGTCGGCGGCCAGCGTGCGCACCGGCCCCGGTGCCGTCAGCGGACCCTCGAACCGCACCGTCACCCGGCCCAGTCCGCGCCCCCCACACCCAGCCGGGGCCGTGCTCGTCGTGGCGCACGTCCTGGCCGGGCCACCAGCGGCGTTCCACGGGCAACTGCTCGTCGCGCACCTGGGCGGCCGTCACCGGGGTGTCGTCGTCCGCCGGTTCGTCGTCCTCGGCGAACAGGTCACCCTGCGCGTACACCGACAGACCCGAGACCCCGACGCCCAGCAGCCGCAGCCCGCCGGCGGTGCCGGCGTCGGCCAGCAGTCGGCGTGCGGTGGTGGCGATCTGCCGGGGGTCGTCGGTCGGCTGGGTGAGCGTCTGCGACCGGGTCAGCGTGGTGAAGTCGTAGCGGCGCAGCTTCAGGGTGACCGTCCGACCGGAATGGGCAGCCGAGCGCAGCCTCCTGCTCACCCGCGCCGCCATCGAGTCGATCTCCCGCCCCAGCACCTCCAGGTCGGTGAGGTCGCGTTCGAAGGTCTCCTCGTGGGAGACCGACTTGACCTCGCGGTCGGGGACGACGGCGCGCTCGTCCACCGCCCGTGCCAGCGCGTACAGCCCGGCGCCGTGCGCCTTGCCGGCCAGCGCGACCAGATCGGTCAGCGACTTCGTGGCCAGGTCACCCACGGTCTTCACGCCGACCTGGTGCAGCCGCCCGGCGGTGGCGGGCCCGACACCCCCGAGCCGGGTCACCGGGAGGGGGTGCAGGACGTCGAGCTCCTGCCCCGGCGGGACGACGACCAGCCCGTCGGGCTTCTGCAGGTCCGAACCGATCTTCGCCATGAGCTTCGACGTGCCGATGCCGACCGAACCCGTGACGCCGCCGGTCGCCTCGGCGATGCGGTGCTTCAGGCGCCGGGCGAGCTCGGTGACCCCGTCCACGGACAGGTCGTGCCCGTCGCCGGCACCCAGGTCGACGTAGGCCTCGTCGAGGGAGGCGGGCTCCACGAGCGGGGAGAGTTCCCGCAGCAGGCCCATGACGACGTCGGAGGTCTGCCGGTAGGCGGCGAACCGGCCGCCGAGGAACGCGGTCCCGGGCGGGCAGCGACGCCGGGCCTCCGCGGTGGACATCGCCGACCGGGCGCCGAACGCACGGGCCTCGTAGGACGCCGTGGCGACGACGCCGCGACCGCCCACCCCGCCGACCACCACCGGTCGGCCGCGCAGCGACGGCTTGTCGCGCTGCTCCACCGCCGCGAAGAACGCGTCGAGATC
The DNA here is from genome assembly GCF_023016265.1 of Blastococcus sp. PRF04-17. Taxonomy (GTDB): domain Bacteria; phylum Actinomycetota; class Actinomycetes; order Mycobacteriales; family Geodermatophilaceae; genus Blastococcus_B. The sequence continues at coordinate 3,281,934 of NZ_CP095412.1, forward strand.
GAGGTGCAGGATGCTCGGCTCGCGCCGCACGCCGCACCTCGCTCTCGCCGCAGGGGTCCTACTCGCCACATGGCCCGTTCCCGACCCGCCATTGTGAGCCCTAGGGTTCCGGCGCATGAGCGTGATGGCGCAGGCACGGGCCGAGCGCGAGGAGCTGCTGGACCTGCTGGAGCGGTTGGAGCCCGAGCAGTGGCGTGCGCCGTCGCTGTGCGCGGGCTGGACCGTCCACGACGTCGTCGCGCACGTGCTGAGCTACGACGAGCTCGGCCCGCGGCAGCTGGCGTCGCGCTTCGCGAGCGGCCTCTTCCTGGTGGACCGGATCAACGCCCTGGGCCTGCGCGACTACGCCCGGCGCACCCCCGCCGAGCTGGTCGACCTGCTGCGTGACCACCTGACGCCCGCCGGGCTCACGGCCGGCCTGGGCGGGGCCATCGCGCTGACCGACGGGCTCATCCACCAGCAGGACATCCGGCGGCCGGTGGGGAAGCCGCGGCAGATCCCGGCCGACCGGCTGGTGCCCGCCCTGCGCACCGCGCTGTTCGGGCCGGTCCTGCGGGGCGCGGTCCGGGTCCGCGACGTCCGGCTGGTCGCCACGGACATCGACTGGACCTTCGGCCGGGGACCGGAGGTCACCGGGACGGCGGAGGCGCTGCTGATGGCCGTCGCCGGCCGCCGCGCCGTCGCCGACGAGCTGTCCGGTCCCGGCAGGGACCGAGTGGTCCGCCGGCTCGGCTGAGGCCGCCGGCTCGGCGGTCCACCGGGTGGGGGACTTCCTTGCCGCGCTCGTGCCGGAACTGGAATCGTGCGGACACCAGGATCGACGGGGAGGACGCACGCAGTGGCAACGGTCTTCCTCGTGCTCGGCGCGGTGGGGCTCGTCGTCCTCCTGGCCTCGCTCTTCGTCGGCGAACTGGGCGAACTCGGCATCGGCGACGTCGACGCGGACGGATGGTTCTCCGTCCCGGTGCTGGCCGCGGGGCTGGGCGGGGTGGGCTTCGGTGGCGCCGCGGCCGTGAGCGTGCTGCCCGAGGCACTCCCGGAGGCGATCTCGGTGCTGGCGGTCCTCGTCGGCGTGGCGGTCGCCGTCCCGCTGGCCTGGGGTGCCGTGCGCCTCACGCGCGCACTCGAGGACATGCCCACGTCCGAGACGCTGACCCGCCACCACCTCGTGGGCGCGCAGGGCGTCGTCCTGTCCGCGATCCCGTCCGGCGGGTTCGGCGAGGTCCGGCTGTCCCTCGCCGGACAGCACCTCAAGTTCTCGGCGCGCAGCCACGAGCCGCTCCGCGCCGGTACGCCGGTGTACGTGGTCGACGCGCTCAGCGACACCGCGGTCGAGGTCGTCTCCACCGCCCCCGATCCCCTGCCCGATTCCCTGCCCGAGCCCGGAGGCACCTCCCCATGACCCTGCTGTACGCGATCGGCGGCATCGCCGCGCTGATGATCCTGCTGGTCCTGCTGATCCTGTCCCGGATCAAGGTGGCCGGCCCGAACCAGGCGTTCCTGGTCACGGGACGGCAGGGTCGCCAGGTGACCGACTCCTCCGGCGTGGTGTCCCGGGACAGCTCGGGCCAGAAGGTGGTCATGGGCGCGAGCGTCTTCGTACTGCCCGTCGTCCAGAAGCTGCACACGATGGACCTCTCCAGCCGCCGGATCCCGGTCGGCATCCGCGGCGCGGTCTCCAAGCAGGGCGTGAAGTGCGACCTCGAGGGCGTGGCGATCGTCAAGGTGGGCGGCACGGAGAGCTCGATCCGCGCTGCGGCCCAGCGCTTCCTCAACCAGCAGCAGGGCATCGACACGTTCACGTCGGAGGTGCTCGCCGGTGCGCTCCGCTCGATCGTCGGCCGGCTGACGATCGAGGAGATCATCCGCGACCGCGCCGCGTTCGCCTCGGCCGTCGCCGAGGAGGCGGAGTCCTCCCTCACCGGTCAGGGCCTGGTCCTCGACACCTTCCAGCTGCAGGACATCCAGGCGGAGGGCTCCTACCTCGCCGACCTCGGACGACCCGAGGCGGCGCGGGTGCTCAAGGAGGCCAGCATCGCCGAGGCCCGGGCACGTCAGGCCGCTCAGCAGGAGCAGCTCCTCGCCGACGAGGCGATCGCGGTGGCGCAGCGCCAGCTCGCGCTCCGGCAGGCCGAGATCACCGCCGAGACCGACGCCGCCAAGGCGCGGGCGGCGGCCTCCGGCCCGCTGGCCCAGGCGGCGCAGGACCAGGCGATCCTCGCCGAGCAGGAGAAGGTGGCCGTCCGCACCGCGGCCCTGACCGAGCGGCAGCTCGACACCAAGGTCCGACGGCCCGCCGACGCCGAGCGGTACCGCGTGGAGCAGGAGGCGGAGGGCCGGAAGAACTCCGCGATCCTCACCGCGGAGGCGCAGCGGCAGGCGACGATCGCCGCGGCGCAGGCGGCAGCGGAGCAGGCGAAGCTCTCCGGTGAGGGCGAGCGGGCCCGCCGGTCGGCGCTCGCGGAGGCCGAGGCCATCGAGGGTGCCAAGCGCGGTGAGGCGGAGAGGCTGCGCCGTCAGGCCATCGCCGACGCCGTCGAGCGGGAGGGTGCGGCCGAGGCGGCGGCGATCCTGGCCCGGGGTCAGGCGGAGGCCGAGGCGCTGGACGCCCGCTCCGACGCGTTCGCCAAGTACGGCGAGGCGGCCATCCTGGAGATGCTGGTCAAGGTGCTGCCCGACGTGGTCGGCGCCGCCGCCGCGCCGCTGTCGAGCGTGGACAAGATGACCGTCATCTCCTCCGACGGGGCCGGCTCCCTCGGCAAGTCCGTCGCCGCCAATGTCGCCCAGGGCCTGCAGCTCTCCGGCGACCTCACCGGGATCGACGTCCACGCCCTGCTGCGCCGGCTCAGCGGCTCGACGGGCGACGGGGCCGTCACGCGGGTGCCCGTCTCAGCGGACGGCGACGGTCCGGCTGGCGACGGGAAGCCGGCCTGACGCCCAGGCCCTGGTCAGGGCTCCTCGGTCAGCTCAGGGCTCCTCGGTCAGCTCAGGCCTCCCCGGTCAGCGCCGCGGCCGGCAGCCAGTCCGCTCCCAGCAGCTCGGCGATCTCCTGCAGCGAGGACGTGTCGGCGCCGGCGGCCGATCCGCTGACCGCCAGCCGCTCGACCATGACGCGGGCGATCTGCTCCTCGACGGTGTCCTCGGCGAAGGCGATCCGCCACGGTGAGGTGCGGCCGTCGCGGTGCGTCCGGCCGGTGACCTGCCGAGCCTGGATGCCGGAGAACCGCGGCTGGTGGAACAGCCCGACGCGGGGGTTCTCCGTGGCGGACCGCCCGTCGGGCAGCAGTTCGCCGGCGTGCAGGCTGATCGAGGCGGTGACGGAGAAGACGCAGACCATCGCCTCGCCACGCTGGAACCGCAGTCGTTCGCCCTCCACGTCGAACCTGTCCCGTCCGTAGATGCCCGCGACGGTGACGCCCGCGTCGAGCAGCGCCTCCCGGATCGGGTCGGCGGCGGTCTCGACGAACTCGACCGACACCGCCACCTGGCGCTCTGCCTCCACCTGGGCCCTGACCCAGTCGACGGTGGCCTGCACTCGGATCAGCCCGGCCTTCTGCCGGAACCGCAGCAGGGCGGCGCGGCCGCGGGCGCTCTGCCGACCCCGCCGGGCCAGCTGCATCTCGGCTCGGAACTCCGACCACTCCGACTCGTAGGCGGACCGCTCCGCCGGGGTCAGCGCGACCGGGGTTCCGGTGACCGACACCGGGCCCCACGGTGCCGGTCGGTGCAGCGTCGCAGGCGGGTCGGTGTCGGCCAGCCAGCCCTGCAGGCGGGCGAGGTCGCTGCGCCGGGCGTCGGTGTCCTCGGTCCACTGCCAGCCGTAGCGGCCACGTTCCACGTGGAACCCGTGCGCGGCGAGCCGGCTCGGCAGGTCGGCCCACTCGCGGACCGACTCGCCGTGCCGGGCAGCGAACTCGGGCGCCAGGTAGGGCAGCTCCAGGGGCGTGTGCGCGGGCGTCGCGGTCGCCGCCAGCACGTACGGGACGTCCGTGACCCGGGCGGCGCCGGACACGGCCTTCCAGTGCTTCCAGCGCTGGGTGGTCGTGTGCCGGACCATGTGCGTCTCGTCGGCGACCACCACGTCGAAGCGCAGCTTCGAGACCTTGGCCAGCCGGTCCCAGGTGGTGACGCACCAGCGGAGCCCGCCGTCGCCGAACCCGGCGATGGACCGCGCCCAGTGCGGGATGGTGATGGCGGCCGGCCGGTCGGCGATCACCAGCACGGTGCGCACGTCGCGCTGCTCCGCCACCGCCTTGACCGCGAGGATGGCGGTGCCGGTCTTGCCCACGCCGGGGTCGTCGCCGAGCAGGAAGACCCGGCCGCCCGCGGCGGCGTGCGCGGCCACCACGTCGGCACCGTCGCACTGCTGGTCGCGCGGGGTGAGGGGACGGGCCAGGGGGATCGGCCGCGGCTTCTCGTTGAGCTCGTCCTCGAGGAACCGCTCGAACGTGTACGGCGGCGGGTCGTAGGGCGCGAGCTCGGGCGGGAGCTCGGCACCGACCCACACGTGCGCCTGCAGCCCTGGATGCCACACCGCCCCCGGCGCCGACGCACGGAACGGCACGGCCAGCACCCACACCCGCTCCCCGGGACCCGCGGTGGGCAGCGGCGGGGCCGTCTTCTTCGACCGGGTGGGCGTCGTGGCGCGCTTGCCGGTCGTCCTGCGGGTGGTGGTCGTGCTGCGGGCGGTCGTGCTCCGCCGCCGTCGTCCGGGCATGGGGTCTCCCCTCGTCCCCGGCACGGTAAGGGGCGGCACCGACGCAACGTCTGATGGAATCGCCGGGTGAGCGAAGACGAACGCTTGGCCTCGCGAACCCTCGGGGACGCCGGTCCGCACGTGGTCTTCGTGCACGGCCTGTTCGGCCAGGGCAAGAACTGGACGACGATCGCCAAGGGACTCGCCGACGGGCACCGGGTGACGTTGCTGGACCTGCCCAACCACGGGCACTCCCCGTGGACCGACCGGGTGGACTACCAGGACATGGCCGAGATGGTCGCCGCCGAGCTCGAGCGCCTCGGCGAGCCGGTGACGGTCGTGGGCCACTCGATGGGCGGCAAGGTGGCGATGCAGCTGGCGCTGCGCCGGCCTGAGCTGCTGCGCGCCCTGGTCGTCGTCGACGTGGCGCCGGTGCCCTATCCGGCGACGGGTGGGCGCACCGACGACCCCGACGAGGAGGCCTCGCCCTTCGCCGAGTTCATCGCGGCCATGCGGGCGCTGGACCTCGATGCGCTGGAGACCCGCGGCGAGGCCGACGAGGCCCTGCGGGCGGCGGTGCCCAGCCGGATGGTCCGCAGCTTCCTGCTGCAGAGCCTCGTCCGCGAGGGGGTGGGCGGCCAGGACGGTGACGGGCCGAGCGGCTGGCGGTGGCGGCTGAACCTCGAGCTGCTCGAGCGGGACCTCGGCGACCTGCGCGGCTTCCCCGACCCGCCCCCGGGCGCCAGCTTCGACGGTCCGGTGCTCTGGATCGCGGGGGCGGACTCGACCTACGTGCTCGACGAGGATCGGCCGCACATGGACGCGCTCTTCCCCTCCACCCGGCTGGTCCGCATCAAGAACGCGGGCCACTGGGTGCACAGCGAGCAGCCCGAGGTCTTCCTGGAGACGCTCCGCAGGTTCCTCGACCGCGTGGAGGGATGAGCGTCAGTCGCGGGACCGCCGACGGAACGCCGAGACGGCCAGCGGCGCGAAGATCGCCGTGAGCACGAGCGACCAGCCGATCGACACCAGCACCGGGTGCTGCAGCGGCCAGGCGGCGTCCGGCCCGGCCGGGGGGCCGTTGCCCCACAGCTCGCGGCACGCCTGGGTGATCGCGGAGACCGGGTTCCACTCGGCGATCGCGCGCAGCCACGGCGGCATGCTCTCGGACGGGACGAAGGTGTTGGCGACGAACGTCAGCGGGAACATCACCGTGAACATGAAGCCCTGGACCGACTCGACGGTGCGCATCAACGAGCCGACCCAGATGCCCAGCCAGATCAGCGCGAAGCCGAACAGCAGGAGCAGCGCGAACGCCAGTACGGCGTCGGTGAACCCGTTGCGGATCCGCCAGCCGATGAGCAGACCGGTTCCCGCCATGACGGCGACTCCGATGCTCGAGTGGATCAGGCTGGAGAGGCTCCGGCCGACCAGCACCGCCGGTCGCGGCACCGGCAGGGACTTGAACCGGTCGACGAACCCCTTCTGCAGATCGCTGGTCAAGCCCATGGCGACGATCGCCGAGGAGAAGACCATGGTCTGCACCATGATCCCGGGGAGCAGGAACTCCTTGTAGTCGGCGCCTGGGGCCGCGATCGCCCCGCCGAAGACGTAGGCGAACAGCAGCACGAACATGACCGACTGGACGGTCACGTCGAGCAGCATCTCCGGCATCCGACGGATGTGGATCAGGTTCCGCCACACGATGGTCGACGCCGCGCGCAGCAGCGACGGCGGCGAGACGGGCGGACGCGCGGGTGCCTGTGCGCGCGGGGTCTGGACGGCGGTCACTGCGGCACTCCCTGGCTCGTCGCGTCGTCGTCGTTCTCGGGCGTGCGCTCCGCTTCGGCGCGGTGCCCGGTGAGGTGCAGGAACACGTCGTCGAGGCTGGGCCGCGCCAGCCCCAGGTCGTCGAGCTCGATGCCGCTGCTCTCGAACACCGCGGCGATGCGGGTCATGTCGCCCAGGCCGCTCGCCTGAGCGGTCAGCCGGCGGCTCCCCCGTTCGACGTGCACCTCCTGGCTGCAGGACCGCATCAGCTCCTCGGCCCGGTCGAGGTCGGCGGCGTGCGTGAGCGTCACGACCACGCTGGCCCGGCCGGCCTGGTCCTTGAGCTGGGTGGGCGTGCCGGCCGCGATGACCCTGCCCTTGTCCACGACCACGATCTCGTCGGCGAGGTGGTCGGCCTCCTCCAGGTACTGCGTGGTGAGCACCAGCGTGGTGCCCTCCTGGACGAGCTCGCGGAGGACCGCCCACAGCCCCGAGCGGCTGTGCGGGTCGAGGCCGGTGGTCGGCTCGTCGAGGAAGAGGATCGGCGGCGCGGCGAGCAGGCTCACCGCGAGGTCGAGCCGGCGGCGCATGCCCCCGGAGTAGGTCTTGGCCATGCGGTCGGCGGCGCCCGCGAGGTCGAAGCGCTCCAGGAGGGAGTCGCTCACCTCGCGGACGTAGCGCTTGGGCAGCCCGTACAGGCTCCCGATCAGCCGCAGGTTCTCCCGGCCGGTCAGGATCTCGTCGACGGTGGCCGCCTGACCGGTGAGGCCCATGCTCTTCCGGACCTGGTTCGGCTCCTTCAGGATGTCGAAGCCCGCGACCCGGCCGGTGCCGCTGGTGGGCACGCTGAGCGTGGTCAACATGCGCACGAGGGTGGTCTTGCCGGCGCCGTTGGGGCCGAGCAGGCCGAGCACCGTGCCCTGGGGGACGACGAAGCTGACGCCGTCCACCGCGCGGTTGTCACCGAAGTGCTTGACCAGGTCGATGGCCTCGACCGCTGCCGTGGTGGTCATGCCGACACCTTCCACCCGGCTACCGACATTCCTGGGGCGCGTGCGCTCCCGGGGTCCATGCCGAGAGCATGCCGCTGCCGAATGCCCGCTGGTCAAGCGAATTCGCGGTGAGCTGAGCTACGCGCTCAGGCGATTCCTCCCGAGCGATCTCCGCGCCGCGCGGACGGACATCACCCGGGTGGAGGTCGCCTCGCTCGAACGGCACCCGGCGCGTTGACCGATGGTGGTCCGGAACCGGCTCGTACAGTTCCGCCGGACCGAGGGGCGGACCGTCGGGCACGGTGGAGGACGAGCAGATGACTTGGCAAGGACCGCACTCCGGTCATCCGGACCCCTGGGGTCCCGCGGCAGGCCGCCAGGGGTGACGTCCCCCTACGTCAGCCAGCCGCCCGCACCGACGTACCCCGCGCAGTTCGTCCCTCCGCCGGGCGGGGTCCCGCCGTACGGCCAGCCGTACGGGTACGGCTACCCGTACGCGCCACCGCGGCGCACGAACGGGTTGGCCGTCGCCTCGATGGTGCTCGGCATCCTGTGGATCTACTGGATCGGCAGCGTTCTCGCCCTCATCTTCGGCTACATCGCCCGCAGCCAGATCCGGGAGCGCGGTGAGGGCGGCGACGGCATGGCGATCGCCGGCATCGTCCTGGGTTGGGTGGGGATCGGCATCGTCGTCCTGGTGGTCTTGTTCGGGCTGGCCGTCAGGCCGGGCTACTAGCCCGCCCGCCGGGCGCCCGATCGAGCGCGCCACGGGCTGACGCGCCAAGATCAGCGCATGACCTCCCCGCGCGCCGGACAGCCCGCAGAGCCCAGGGACCTGGTCGACGTCCCAGCTCTCGTCAGCGCCTACTACACGGTGGAGCCCGACCCGGCCGAGGCGGCGCAGCAGGTGGCCTTCGGCACCTCCGGGCACCGCGGCTCCAGCTTCGACGCCGCCTTCAACGAGGCCCACATCCTCGCCACGACGCAGGCCATCTGCGAGTACCGGGCACAGCAGGGCCACGACGGCCCGCTGTTCATCGGCCGCGACACCCACGCGCTGTCGGAACCGGCCTGGGCGACGGCGCTGGAGGTGCTCGTCGGCAACGACGTGACGGTGCTCGCGGACGCCGCGGACCGGTACACGCCCACACCGGCGGTGAGCCACGCGATCCTCCGCGCGAACGCCGGGCGCACGACGGGCCTGGCCGACGGGATCGTCGTGACGCCGTCCCACAACCCACCGCGGGACGGTGGCTTCAAGTACAACCCGCCCACCGGCGGCCCGGCCGACACCGACGCCACCGGCTGGATCGCCGCCCGGGCCAACGAGCTGCTGCGGGCCGGTCTGAGCGGGGTCAAGCGCGTACCGCTCGACCAGGCGCGGACCGCGGCCCGGCCCTACGACTTCCTCGGCACCTACGTCGACGACCTGCCCAGCGTCGTGGACGTCGAGGCGATCCGGCAGGCCGGCGTGCGGATCGGCGCCGACCCGATGGGTGGCGCGAGCGTCGACTACTGGGCCGCGATCGCCGAGCGGCACCGCCTGGACCTCACGGTGGTCAACCCCGAGGTGGATCCCACCTGGCGGTTCATGACCCTCGACTGGGACGGCAAGATCCGGATGGACTGCTCGTCCCCGGCCGCGATGGCCTCCCTCGTCGGGCGGCGGCACGAGTTCCAGGTCGCCACCGGCAACGACGCGGACGCCGACCGGCACGGCATCGTGACCCCCGACGGCGGCCTGATGAACCCGAACCACTTCCTCGCCGTCGCGATCGCCTACCTGCTCAGCCACCGCCCCGGCTGGTCGACCGACACCGCGGTGGGGAAGACGCTCGTCTCGAGCTCGCTGATCGACCGCGTGGTCGCCGACCTCGGCCGGCGGCTCGTCGAGGTCCCGGTCGGCTTCAAGTGGTTCGTCCCCGGCCTGCTCGACGGCACCGTCGGGTTCGGCGGCGAGGAGTCCGCCGGAGCCTCGTTCCTCCGGCACGACGGCACGGTCTGGACGACGGACAAGGACGGCATCCTGCTGGCGCTGCTCGCCGCCGAGATCCAGGCCGTGACGGGCCGGTCCCCCTCGAAGCTGCACAAGCAGCTGACCGACCACTTCGGCGAGTCCGCCTACGCACGCATCGATGCACCGGCGACGCGGGAGGAGAAGGCCCGGCTGGGCAAGCTGTCACCGGAGGACGTGACCGCGACGGAGCTCGGCGGTGAGCCGATCGTGGCCCGGCTGACCCGCGCGCCGGGCAACGACGCCCCCATCGGCGGGCTCAAGGTCACCACGGAGAACGCCTGGTTCGCGGCTCGGCCGTCGGGCACCGAGGACGTCTACAAGATCTACGCAGAGTCGTTCAAGGGTCCCGATCACCTGGCGCAGGTGCAGCAGGAGGCCCGGACGGTGGTCGCCGCAGCTCTCGGCTAGGGCGGCGGAACGGTGCCGGTGCCCCGTCGGAGGGCCTTGTCCCGGTACATGGCGTCGTCGGCCTCGCGGACGACGCGCTCGTAGACCGTGGCCGGCTCCTCGCCGCCGGGCACCGAGCCGATCCCGATGCTCAACCCGATGGAGACCGGCCGGCCGCTGAGGGTGAGCGGCTCGGTGACCGTGGTCCGCAGCCGTTCGGCGAGAACCTCGGCGTCGGCGGGCTCGGTGTTCTCGCAGACGATGCTGAACTCGTCGCCGCCCAGGCGGGCCGCGGTGTCGCTGGCCCGCAGCACCGACCGCAGCCGCTCGGCGAACGTGACCAGCACGAGGTCGCCCATGGGATGACCCAGTTCGTCGTTGATGGCCTTGAAGCCGTCGAGGTCGGCGATCAGCACGCAGGTCGGCGTGTTCTCCCGCCGGCCGCGCTCCAGCGCGTGCCAGAGCCGGTCCTGGAACAGCAGCCGGTTGGGCAGCCCGGTCAGGGGGTCGTGCAGCGACCGGTGGACCAGTTGCGCCTCCAGCGCCTTCCGGTCGGTGATGTCCTCCACGATCATCACCAGGTGCGCCGCCTGGCCCGGTGCCGCGTCCACCCACGAGGCGGTCACCTGCACGGGGACGTCGGTCGCGTCGGCGCGCTGCAGGCGGGTCTCGTGCCGCATGGGACGGTTGGGGGCCGCGATCAGCGAGGCGTGCGCGTCGTTGGCGGCGGACCTGAGGTCGGGACGGATCTGGTCGAGCACCGATCGTCCGTAGAGCTGTTCCAGCGAGCGGCCGAGCATCGCGCAGAGCGCCGGATTCGCGTCGACGAGCACGCCGTCCGGTGTCGTCAGCGCGATGCCCATGGGCGCGTTGGCGAAGGCACTCCGCCGGTCGGCGGGGGGCAGCGCGTCGACCACCTCGATCACTCCCACCTCCTCACCCGTCCCCCGGCCTGTGCACATCTTCCCTGCTCGTACCCCCCGACGTGGGGCACCACGTCACGAGACCGTTCCGATCCCCCGAACGAGTCGCCCCCGGAGGAGGGAACGGCGGGGTGCAGGATGCGGGTGGGTACGACACGGCGGCCTGGTGCCCGGTGTCGCGACAGGAGGAGGTGCCGCGTGTACGAGTTCGACCTGGTGCTGCCCACCGAGGTGGACGTCCGCGAGGTGGGCATGCGCGACGGGCTGCAACTGGAGGCGCCGGTGCCGCTGGCCGCCAAGCTGGAGATGCTCGAGGCGCTCGTCGCGACCGGGGTGCGGCGGATCGAGGCGACGTCCTTCGTCTCCCCCAGGGCCGTCCCCGCCCTCGCCGACGCCGACCAGCTCGCCGCTGAGCTCGCCCGCTGGGCCGAGGTCCACTGGTCGGCGCTGGTCGCCAACGCCCGCGGGGCCACCCGGGCCGTCGACGCCGGCGTCGCCAACCTCGAGTACGTGGTCTCGGCCTCCGACGGGCACAGCCGTGCCAACGCCGGTCGCTCGACCGCCGAGGCCGTGGCCGCCGTCGCCGAGATCGCCGGTCTGGCCCACGGCGCGGGCGGCTCGCTCGAGGTCATCATCGCCACGGCGTGGGACTGCCCGTTCGACGGGCGGACCCCGATCGCGCGGACCGTCGACGTCGCGCGGGCCTCGGTGACGGCGGGGGCCGACCAGCTCTGCCTCGGCGACACGATCGGCACGACGACGCCGATGCGGGTCGTCCAGCTGCTCGACGCCGTCCGCCGTGCCTGCCCTGGCGTCCCGGTGGGCGTGCACTTCCACGACACCCGTGGCACCGGGCAGGCCAACGCCCTGGCCGCCGTCCAGGCCGGGGTGACCCAGCTCGACTCGTCGGTCGGCGGGCTCGGCGGCTGCCCCTTCGCGCCCGGCGCCAGCGGCAACATCGCGACCGAGGAGCTGGTCTACATGCTCGAGGAGTCCGGGGTGCGGACGGGCCTGGATCTCGACGCCGTCCTCGCCGCGGCACGGGTCACCGAGCGCGCCGTGGGTCACGACCTGCCGAGCTCGCTGTACCGGGCGGGCGGCCGGTCGGTGCCACGGGCCGAGGCCCGGTGATGGACACCCCGCGCATCGTCGATCCGCAGGTGATGCGCGAGGTGATGGGCCACTTCGCATCGGGCGTCACCGTCGTGACGGCTGTGACCGACGCCGGGCCGATCGGGTTCACCTGCCAGTCGTTCAGCTCGCTGTCGCTGGATCCCCCACTGGTGGCCTTCGCGCCGGCGCGCACATCGAGGACGTGGCCGCTGCTGCGGGGGATCGGGCGGTTCTGCGTCAACGTCCTCGCCGAGGGCCAGGACGACGTCTCGCAGAACTTCGCCCGGTCCGGGGAGGACAAGTTCGCGGGCATCCCGTGGCGGCCCAGCCCGCACGGTGCCCCCGTGCTCGAGGACGTGGTCGCCTGGATCGACGGCGAGCTCTGGGCCGAGTACGACGGCGGGGACCACACGATCGTGGTGGCCCGGGTGCTCGACCTGGGCGCCCACGCCGACCGTCGTCCGCTGCTCTACCACCGGGGCAGCTACGGCCTGCTGCACCGCAGCGAGGCGTAGGTCGGGTCCGGGCTCAGCCGAAGCGCAGTGCGATCAGCGCGACGTCGTCCCGGTGGTCCAGCGCGCCGCTGACCGCGGCGTCGCACAGCTCCCGGGGGCCCGCCCCGACCGGGGCGGCGGCGATCCGCTCGCAGAGCTCGCGGATGCCGGCGTCCATGTCCCTGCCGGGGAACTCGATCAGGCCGTCGGTGTAGGCGAGCAACGTCGTGCCCGTGGGCACGACGAGGTCGATCGACTCGCGGTGCCGGGTGGCGTCGACCCCGACCAGCAGCCCGCCGACCTCGTCGAGCACGCGGACGTCGCCGTCCGGCTGCCGCAGCAGCATCGGGGGATGCCCCGCGCTGGCGGCGTGCACCCGCCACGACTCCCCCGGCTGGTCCGGGCGGACGGCGCGCACGTAGACCATCGTCGCCAGCGAGGCGACCCGCAGGCCCTGGACCAGCCGGTCGACCCGCCCCAGCACGGTGCCGGGGTCGGCGTCCTCGGCGTCCCAGAGGCAGGCTCGCAGGAGCCCGCGCAGGTGCCCCATGGCGGCGGCGGCCGCCACGTCGTGGCCCACGACGTCGCCGACGACCAGGCCGATGGAGCCGTCGGGCAACGCCAGCAGGTCGTAGAAGTCGCCGCCGACGTCGGCGGCGGACGAGGCGCTGACGTAGTGGGCCGCCGCCTCGATGCCCGGGATGTCGGGCAGCTCCGGCAGCAGTGACCGCTGGAGCGTGTCGGCCACGCTGTGCTCGCGCTGGTAGAGCCGGACGTTGTCGATGGCCAGGGCGGCACGGGCGGCGAGCTCCTCGGCGAGGCCGACGTCGTCGCGGGTGAACGGCCGCTGCGCGGACGTCCGCACCAGCGCCATCGCCCCGCGCGTCCGCCGCCGCGCCACCATCGGGACGGTCAGGACGGAGCTGCCGCCCATCCGGGCGAACGCCTCGCGGGCGACCGGTGAGGTGATGGCCTCGGCGATGACCTCGGGCGTCAGCTCGGCGAGCAGCACCGGCTGGGAGGTCGTCATGCTGCGCCGGCTCGGCGAGACGTCCGGCAGGTGCATCACGTGATGGGCGGTGAACTCCTGCAGGTCCGCCTCGTGCCCCTCGCGGTGGCGGGCGACCGCCGTCCGGACGTCGCCGTAGTCGTCGAGCAGGGTCAGGTAGACCCAGTCCGCGAGGAGCGGTACGCAGAGCGCCGCCAGGCGGTCCAGCAGCTCGGACATGTCCAGCGTGGCGATCAGCGTGCTGGTCGCCTCGGCCATGAGCGCGAGCCGGCCCTGCGCGCGCTCGGCGTCCTCCTGCGCGCGCTCGGCGTCGGCGCGCGCCTGCTCCGCGATGGCCCGGGCCAGCTCCGCCTCGTGGCGGGCGGCCTGCTCGGCGGCGAACGCCGCCTCGCGCTCGCGCTCGACCCGGACCCGCTCGGTGACGTCGGTCTGCACGCCCACGTAGCTGACCAGTTCACCGCTGCCGTCGAGGACCGGGCTGATCGACAGCTGGTTCCAGAAGGCGGTGCCGTCCTTGCGGTAGTTGAGCAGCGTCGTGGTGACCCCGCGCCCGGCGGCCAGGGCCGTCCGGATCTCGGTGACCGCCTCCGGATCGGTGGCCGGGCCCTGGAGGAAGCGGCAGTTCCGCCCGACCGCCTCCTCGGCCTCGTAGCCGGTGATGCGGGTGAACGACGGGTTGACCCACACCAGCGGGTTGTCCGGCTGCCGCGGATCGGTGATGGCGAAGGTGATGTCGGTGGCGATGACCGCCCGCTCGCGCAGCGCCTGCAGGTAGGCCTCGGGGTCGGGCGACTCCTCCGGCGGGTCCAGCTTCAGGAACACCACCAGCGCGAGGGGCTGCTCGCTCCCGGACTGCGAGAGCGGGAAGCCGGTGACCCACAGGAGCTGCTCGTGCTCGATGTCGTGCCCTGATGCGCGGTCCGGCTCGCTGCTCTCGCCCGGCGCCAGCCTCACCGCCTCGCCGGTCACCGGCCGCCCCTGGGCGACGGCGGACAGCGGTCCGCTGGTGCTGGCCAAGGGATCACCGGAGAGGTCGGTCAGCCCTGCCGAGGCCCCCCACGTGTCGACGTCCACCGGCAGCCCGACGTTGCCTGCGAGCTCGACCGCCGCCGTGTTGGCGTACACGACCGTGCTGGCGTTGCGGTCGATGACCAGCACGGCCACCGGCACGTCGGCGAGCACGGCGGGCAGGGCCCCGGGCGTCGCCTCGTGGCCTCCGTTCCCGGAGACCACCGCGGTGGCGGCGGTGACGATCCCCGCCTGCCGCCCGAGGTCGGCCTTCCCCTCGAGCACGGACTCCGCACCGTGCGCGCTGCTTCGACCGTCCGATGGCACGAGCGCAATCTAACCGTGCGAGGTGAATGCGGAGAACGGACCGGTACCGAGCTGACCTGCGGACTCGTGCCGGGCGTGTGGTGGGCCTCGTCGCCGGGAACGCAGCGGACCGGCCGATCGTCGCCGGGACACACCCGGGGGACCGCGGCGGGACCTGCGAGGAGGTCACGATGGGACTGCTCGACCGGATCTTCGGACGCCACCGGGACGGCGAGCAGCGCCGGTACCCGCCGCAGTACCCGCCGCCCGCCGCGCCGCACGGCCGCGGCGAGCAGCTGCCCGACGACCAGGCCGTCGCGCGGTACCGCTACCTGCTGCGGACCGCACCGCCGGAGACCATCGAGCAGGCGCACGCCGAGGCCTTCGCCCAGCTCACCCCGGACCAGCGGCAGCAGGTCCTCACCCAGCTGGCCGCGGCCGTCCCCTCCTCCGAGCGCCCGCGGACCGACGACGCCGCGACGCTCGCCCGCGTGGCCACCCGCGCGGAGCTGCGCCGGCCGGGCACGCTGGAGCGCGCCCTGGGCGGCTACGGCCCGGGTCACGGCCCGGGTCACGGCCCCGGTCACGGCGGTGGCTACGGCGGCCCGGGCATGGGCAGCATGATCGGCGGCAGCCTGCTCGGCACGATCGGCGGCCTCGTCATCGGCACGGCCGTGGCCGACGCCCTGTTCGACACCGGTGTCGGTGACGGCGGCCTCTTCGGCGGCGGCGAGGAGGCCTACGCCCAGGGCTACGAGGACGGCGCGGCTGCCGACAGCGGGTGGGACGACAGCGGGTGGGACGGCGGCGGCTCGGACTACGGGGACTTCGGCGGCGGGGACTTCGGTGGTGGGGACTTCGGTGGTGGGGATTTCGGTGGCGGCGACTTCTGAGCCGTGCGGCGCAGGAGCAGGAGTCCGAGCACCGGCAGCACCAGCGGGATGAAGAGGTAGCCGCGTCCGTAGGCCGACCAGACCGTCTCGTCCGGGAAGGAGGCAGGGTCGGTGAGGGACAGCGTCCCGACCACCAGGACGCCGATCAGCTCGACGGTGATGGCGACCAGGGCCGTGCGACGTCCCCACCGGCCGCCCCGCGCCAGCGCGATCGTCGCGACCAGGTAGACCGCCGCGGCGAACGCCGACAGCAGGTAGGCCACGGGAGCCTGGTCGAACCGCGTGGCCAGCTGGACCGCCGCCCGGGCGCCGGCGGCCAGCGCGAACGTTCCGTAGATCGCCACGAGCACCCGGCCCACACCGCTCCGACTCGTCGTCGTGCCGTCCTGATCGGCGGGTGCGCCGAGCGCCCGGAAGCCATCGCCGTCACCCACCGGCGGCCTCCCACAACTGGAGCAGCCGCCACACCATGACACCGACGACGGCGCCCGCGACGGCGAGCACCGTTCCCGCCCAGCGGGTCAGCTCGACCCGCGCCCACAGCGCACCGGCGACCGGCACCAGGACGACGGTGACCAGGTAGGACACGAAGGTGGGCAGCTCGACCGGCTGCGCGCCTCCGGCCATCGCCGTGATCACCAGGACGGCCTGGAGGAGCACCAGCGCCTCCAGCAAGCCGGCCACGCCGAGGTGCGCGAGACCGACCCGGCGGCGGGCCAGCGTCGAGGCGACCCCGAGCAGGGCGAGGACGACGGCGACCACGGTGATGACAGCGACGAGCGCACCGCTCACCGGGACGGACCCCGGACCGCGGCCGGCACGTCAGCTCCCTGCACGGGCCCATTCTCCGGGCTCGGTCGGGCCGCCCGGCGACGGGCCCTGCCGGACGCCTTCGTGACCGGTGAGTAACTCCGGGGCGGATGCCTCGTTGAGACAGCGCACACAGGCCGATCCGCCCCGCCGATCCGCCCCGCAGCCACTGCCGCGGAGCCACCAAGGAGTGCCATGAGCCGGTCCCGCCGAGCACTGGGCGCAGCGAGCGCGGCGGCTGTCGCCGTCGCCGCCGCCGTCCTGGCCACCCCCGCCCAGGCCGCCCCGTCGGCCGCTCCCGTCCAGGACTTCCTCGCCGAGCAGCTGAGCACGCTGACGGGCACCACCACGGTGATGGTCCACGGAACGGACATCGCCGCCGCCCGCGCTGCCGTCGCGGCCAGTGGCATGCGGCTGGTGACCGAGTTCCGGAAGGTCGGTGTCGCGGTCGCCTCCGGCTCGGCCGCCCAGATCGAAGCGGCCCGAACGCAGCCCGGGGTCACCTACCTCGAGGGCAACACCCCGATCGAGTTCTTCCAGGAGACCTCGAACACGGCCACCCGTGGTGCCGAGGCGGTGGCCACGCTGAGCGGCCCGGACGGCAGCGCGCTCGACGGCAGCGGTGTCTCGGTCGCCGTCATCGACTCGGGCGTGGACCCGACGCACCCGTACCTGCGCAACGAGGACGGCAGCAGCGCCGTCGTCGCCAGCCTGAAGAGCCTCTGCCTCGACGAGTCGACCACCAGCACCGACTGCGTCGTCCCGCTGCCGACGGCCGTCGACACCGACACCGTCTCCGGCGGCGGTCACGGCATGCACGTGGCGGGCATCGTCGCCGGCCGGCCGACCACGCTCGACGACGGCGGTCACCTGCAGGGTGCGGCTCCGGGGGCGAGCCTGGTGTCGATCTCCACCGGCGCCGTCCTGCTCATCATCGGCGCGGACTCCGCCCTGAACTGGGTGCTGGAGAACCACGAGGCGCCGTGCGGTGCGGGCGTGCCGGCGTCGGAGTGTCCGCCGATCAAGGTCACCAACAACTCCTACGGTCCGATCGGCGGCGGCGAGTTCGATCCGAACTCGGCCACCGTGAAGCTCCAGCGCGCGCTGGCCGCCGAGGGGGTCGTGACCGTCTGGGCCGCCGGCAACGACGGCGGTGACGGCTCCGCGTCGGTGACCAACCCCGCGGGCCAGGACCCCACCGGCGGCATCATCTCCGTCGCCTCCTACTACGACCAGGACAGCGGCACCCGGGACGGCGTGGTCAGCGACTACTCCTCGCGCGGGGCATCCGCCGACCCGTCCACCTGGCCGGACCTCTCTGCTCCGGGTGAGAACATCACCTCGGCCTGCCGCCCGACCATGCCGATCTGCTCCACCGGCCTCGACCCGCGCAACGGCCCGGGGCTGACCGACATCGCGACGTTCAACACGATCAGCGGCACCTCGATGGCCGCGCCGCACGTCGCCGGCATCGTGGCCCAGCTGTTCGAAGCCGACCCGACGGCGGCGCCGGCGGAGATCGAGGCCGCGCTCAAGAGCACGACCTACAAGTTCACCGACGGCGCCGCGTACACCACCGTCGGCGGCTACTCGACCTCGTACGACAAGGGCGCGGGTCTTGTCGACGTGGTCGCGGCGGTGCAGTCGCTGACCGGCACGGCCGCGGCCGAGCCGGTCAGGGTCAAGAAGGCGAAGAAGCCCCGCCGCTGACCGGGCCGGCACGAACGAGGGCGGTCCCGCACGGGGCCGCCCTCGTCGCTGTTCCACGTGGAACGGCGACGTGACGATCGCGTGACGTCGGCCACGCGGGCCGGTGTCGCGTCGCGGCGGGGTGGCCCCGCTGGTTGGATCGGGACGTATGTGTGGGCTCTGCGGCGAGATCACGTTCGACGGGACCCTGGCCGACACGACCGCGGTGGCCCGGATGGTCGAGGCCCTCGTGCCCCGCGGACCGGACGGCCAGGGGTCCTGGAGCAACGGCCGGGTGGCGTTCGGGCACCGCCGGCTCTCGGTCATCGACCTCTCGACCTGCGGCTCGCAGCCGATGGTGGACAACGAGCTCGGCCTGACCGCGGTGTTCAACGGCTGCATCTACGACTACCGGGAGCTGCGCGCCGAGCTCGAGGGCCACGGCTACCGGTTCTTCTCGCACAGCGACACCGAGGTGATCCTCAAGGGCTACCACCACTGGGGCCCCGACGTCGTGTCGCACCTGCACGGCATGTTCGCCTTCGTCATCCACGAGCGGGACACCGGCCGGGTCGTCATGGCCCGCGACCGGCTGGGCATCAAGCCGCTGTACCTCGCCGAGACGCCCGGGCAGCGGCTCCGCTTCGCCTCCACCCTGCCGGCGCTGCTGCGGGCGGGGGAGGTCGACACGTCCATCGACCCGGTGGCGTTGCACCACTACCTGACCTGGCACGCCGTCGTCCCGGCGCCCCGCACGATCCTGAACGGCGTCCGCAAGCTGCCGCCGGCGACGGTGCGGGTGGTCGAGCCCGACGGCACGAGCACCGAGCACCGGTACTGGAACGCGACCTACGAGCGCCGTCCCGAGCACGCGAGCTGGTCCCCGCGCGACTGGGAGGACGCCATCGAGGAGGCCCTGCGGGTCGCCGTCCGGCGCCGGCTGGTCGCCGACATCCCGGTCGGCGTGCTGCTGTCCGGTGGTCTGGACTCCAGCCTGATCGTCGGGTTGCTCGCCGAGGAGGGCCAGACCGGGCTGGCCACGTACAGCATCGGGTTCGAGTCGGTGGGCGGGCGCGAGGGCGACGAGTTCGCCTACTCCGACGTCATCGCCGAGCGCTTCGCCACCGACCACCACCGGATCCGCGTGGGCTCCGACGAGCTCGCCGGGGCGCTGGGCCACGCCATCGGGGCCATGGCCGAGCCGATGGTCAGCCACGACGTCGTGGCCTTCGACCTGCTCAGCGAGCGGGTCTCGCAGTCGATCCGCGTCGTCCAGTCCGGCCAGGGGGCCGACGAGGTCTTCGCCGGCTACCACTGGTACCCGCCGCTGGCCGGGGTCGGCCGCGAGGAAGCGGTGCAGACCTACGCCCGGTCGTTCTTCGACCGCGACCACGAGCAGATGCGCGCGGTCGTCTCCGATCGCTACTCGCTGGCCGAGGACCCCAGTCTCGCCTTCGTCCGCGAGCACATGTCCGCGCCGGGCGCCGAGACCGCCGTGGACGCCGCCCTCCGGCTCGACAGCGAGATCATGCTGGTCGACGACCCGGTCAAGCGCGTGGACAACATGTCGATGGCCTGGGGCCTCGAGGCGCGGGTTCCGTTCCTGGACCACGACCTGGTCGAGCTGGCTGCGCTGTGCCCGCCGGAGCTGAAGCTCGCCGACGGCGGCAAGGGAGTGCTCAAGGCGATCGGCCGGCGGATCATCCCGCCGGAGGTGATCGACCGGCCCAAGGGCTACTTCCCGGTGCCGGCGATCACGCACCTGCAGGGCAAGGTGCTCGACCTGGTGCGCGATGCGCTGTCCAGCGACGCCGCGCGCGACCGTGGGCTGTTCCGGGCGGAGTACGTGCAGGGGCTGCTGCGCGACCCGAACGGGGAACTGACCCCCCTCAAGGGCAACAAGCTGTGGCAGCTGGGGCTGCTCGAGCTCTGGCTCCAGGCCCACGGGGTCTGAGGGGGACGTCGGCATGCCCCGCATCGCCGGTCATCGGCGCCGCACCACCGTCCAGACCGTGCCCTCGCTCACCAGCCGGTCGTGGCACGAGCCCTCGGCGCACGAGATCGAAGGCATGGACAGCGACGTCGTCCTCGATCTGGGCTGGGGTCAGCTGGTCTTCGGTCAGACCTTCCGCGACCTGCGCGGGATCGTCGACGTGCTGCGCGGCGAGGAGACCGGGCGGCGCGACATCTGCGTCTACCCGCGCGACCCGCAGGTGCTCATCGGCATGGCGCCCGACGAGCTGTTCATCGACCCGTCGCTCACCTACCGGCTCGACCTGCACCGCTACCGGCCGCGTCCGGACGTCATCCGGGACGTCTTCGTGCGCACCGTCACCTCGCAGGCCGAGATGGAGGCGATCAACGACCTGTACGCGCGCAACGGCATGGTCGCCGCCGACGCCGCGACCATGTGGGCCAACCACCGCACCCGCACCTACACCTACCTGGTCGCCGAGGACACCCGCACCGGTCGCATCGTCGGCACGGTGACCGGCGTCGACCACGTGCTCGCCTTCGGCGATCCCGAGGGCGGGACCAGTCTCTGGTGCCTCGTGGCCGACAAGCAGGACGCCCCGCCCGGGACCGGCGAGGCCCTCGTGCGCGTCCTCGTCGAGCGCTACGTGGCCCGCGGCCGCGCCTACCTTGACCTGTCGGTGATGCACGACAACACCGCGGCCATCAAGCTCTACCGCAAGCTGGGGTTCGTCCGGGTCGCCGCGGTCTGCGTGAAGCGCAAGAACCCGATCAACACGCCGCTGTTCTCGGCGCGGCCGCCGGGCCTCGACAAGCTCAACCCCTACGCGCTGATCATCGCCGAGGAGGCGCTGCGGCGAGGGATCCGGGTGGAGGTGACCGACGCCGAGTGGGGCGAGATGCGGCTCACCCTGGGCGGTCGCTCGGTGCTGACCCGCGAGTCGCTGTCCGAGTTCACCACCGCCGTGGCCCTGAGCCGGTGCGACGACAAGCGGGTGACCCGGCGGATCATGCGCCGGGCCGGGGTGCGCGTGGCCCGCGGGGCGCTGGCCGGGGAGGACGACCTCTCGGACGCCGTCGCGCTGCTGGCCGACGCGGGGGACGTGGTCGTGAAGCCGGCCCGAGGTGAGCAGGGCCGCGGCATCACCGTCGGCGTGACCGACGAGGCGGCCCTGGAGCGGGCCGTGCGGGTCGCGGCGCAGTTCTGCCCCGACGTCCTGGTCGAGGAGCGGGTGGCCGGGGAGGACCTCCGCGTGGTGGTGATCGACCGGCAGGTGGTCGCTGCCGCCGTCCGCCGTCCGGCCGAGGTGGTGGGGGACGGCCGGAACCCGGTGGCCGAGCTGGTCCGCGCCACCAGCCGCCGGCGTGAGCGGGCCACGGGCGGGGAGTCGCGCATCCCCCTGGACGACATGACCGCCGAGGTGGTCGCGGAGGCCGGGTACGCGATGGACGACGTCCCCCCGCACGGGGAGCGGCTGACCGTCCGGCGGACGGCGAACCTGCACACCGGCGGCACCATCGTCGACGTCACCGATCGGCTGCATCCCGAGATCGCCGAGGCCGCCGTGCGGGCGGCAGAGGCGCTCGGCATCCCGGTGACCGGCATCGACTTCCTGGTGCCCGCGGTCGACGGCCCCGACTACGTCTTCATCGAGGCCAACGAGCGCCCCGGGCTGGCCAACCACGAGCCGCAGCCCGTGGTGGAGCGCTTCGTCGACCTGCTGTTCCCGGAGACCCGCCGCCGCTGAGCGCCGAAACCGCGGTTCCGGCTCCCTGGAGCAGGAGCCAGAACCGCGGTTCCGGCAGCTATCGGCCGACCCGGCGCACCGTCGTGGCTGCGCGCAGCGCGGCGGGGATCTCCGCCACCTCGTCGACGACCTCGAGCAGGCGCCGCACCTCGGCCAGCGGCGCGTCGGCGGCGAGCTCGACGGTGTACTCGATGCCGGTCGACCGCCAGGTCCTCCGGTCGAAGTCCCCGCCGGCCGTGACCCTGACCCCGTCGATGCCGATGCCCAGCTCAGCCGCCTCGCGGTACACGTCGTTGAGCACGCACCCCGCCACGGACGCGTGGAGGAGGTGCGCTCCGGTGAAGTCGCCGTCGACGGTGACTCCCTCCTCCGTCCAGCGGTGCGGCCAGTGGACGGCGGCCGGGTCCGTGCTGCGCATCACCCCGGCACCGATGACCACCTCGAAGGGACCGGACATCACGCGAGCCCGATCTCGGCCAGGATCTCGTCGGCGTGCTCCCCCACCGCGGGCACCGTGCCGACCGCGCCCGGCGTGACCGAGAACCGTGGCGCCACGCCGGGCTGCACCTGCCCGTCCACCTCGACGAACACCCCCGTTCGCGGTTGTGCGGATCGCTCGTCGCCTCCACCAGGGACCAGACCGGTGCCACGCAGGCGTCGGTGCCCTCGAAGACCTGCCACCACTCGGCCCGGGTGCGGCCGGCGAACACCTCGGTGAAGCGCTCGCGCAGCGCCGCCACTGGCGGGGGTCGGTGCGGTCGGGCAGCGACTCGTCCCCCGCCAGGCCCAGGCCGGTGAGCAGTGCCGCGTAGAACTGCTCCTCCAGCGCCCCGACCGCGACGAACCGGTCGTCGGCGCAGCGGTAGACGTCGTAGAACGGCGCCCCGGTGTCGAGAAGGTTCCGCCCCCGCCGGTCGATCCAGGAACCTCCCGAGAGCATGCCGTGGATCATCGTCGTGAGGACGGCGGTGCCGTCGACGATCGCCGCGTCGACGACCTGCCCCTGCCCGGTGGCCCGCGCGTGCAGCAGGGCCGCCAGGGCGCCGATGGCGAGGAACGCTCCCCCACCGCCGAAGTCGCCGAGCAGGTTCAGCGGCGGAGCCGGCCGCTCGTCGGGCCGCCCGGTGGCACCGAGGGCCCCGGCCAGCGCGATGTAGCCGATGTCGTGCCCCGCCATGCCGGACAGGGGCCCCGCCTGTCCCCAGCCGGTCATCCGGCCGTAGACCAGGGCCGGGTTGACGGTGAGCAGCTCCTGCGGGCCCAGCCCGAGTCGCTCCATGACGCCCGGCCGGAAGCCCTCCAGGAGGACGTCGGCCCGCTGGACGAGCGCCCGGACGACCCGCAGATCGGCGTCGTCCTTGAGGTCCAGGGCGATCGACCGCTTGCCGCGGTCGAGCAACGAGGTGGCGCCCAGGGCGCCGATCAGCCCGCCCCGGGTGCCCCGCCGGTCGATCCGGACGACGTCCGCGCCCAGGTCGGCCAGCAGCATGCCGCAGAACGGCCCCGGACCCAGCCCGGCGAACTCGACGACCCGTACGCCTTGCAGCGGTCCCATCCGGGACTCCTCCCCGACCCCGGGCCGCCCGCGTGCGACCCTCGCTGAGGGCATGCTGCCCGATGAGTTCGCGGAGGACGGGGGAGACCGGCGGACATGGCGTACCTGCTCGCCGCGCTCGGCGGAGCCCTCGGCGCGCTGGCCCGGTGGGCGGTCGGCGGAGGCGTGGCCGGCGCCCCGGGCGCATGGCCGTGGGCCACGCTGCTGGTCAACCTGACCGGCTGCCTGCTGATCGGCGTCCTGCTGGCGGTCCTCGCCGGCCGCTCCCCCGAACCGGCATGGGTGCGCCCGTTCGTCGGCGTCGGCGTGCTGGGCGGGTACACGACGTACTCGGCGTTCGCCGTCGAGGTCGTCGACCTCCTGGACGACGGCGCGCTGCTCCTGGGCGCCGGATACGTGCTGGCGTCGGTCGTGGGCGGCATCGCCGCCGTCGCGCTCGGTGCCCTCGCCGGCCGGAGGCGTGCGTGACCCCACTGCTGGTGGCCCTCGGCGCGATGGTCGGCGCTCCCCTGCGGCTGCTGGTCCTGCGGCTCGTCGTCCGGGTCGGTCGGGACCCGGCCGTCGGAACGCTGGCGGCCAACGTGGTGGGCAGCGCGGTGGTCGGCGTGCTCCTCGGCCGGGCCGACGTCCCCGCCTCGGTGGTGACCCTGGTCGGTACCGGCTTCTGCGGGGCCCTGACGACCTTCTCCACCTTCGGCGCAGACGTCCTCCGGCTGGTCGAGGAGCGCCTGCTCGTGCGGGCGCTGGCCTATCTGGCGGCCAGCCTCGTGCTGGGTCTCGGAGCCGCGGCGGCCGGCTACGCGCTGTCCCGCTAGGGTCGGAGGCGGTATGGCGGACAACTCGGGGAACGGCACGGTGGACGGCGTGCGGGCGGACAGCCCCGTGGTCGTGGTCGCCAACCGGCTGCCGGTCGACCAGGTGACCGGACCGGACGGCGAGACCCGCTGGCAGCGCAGCCCCGGCGGGCTGGTGACCGCACTGGAACCGTTCGTGGCCGGCCGCGGCGGCGCCTGGGTGGGCTGGTCCGGGTCGGCAGGTGACGCCCCCGAGCCCTTCGAGTCGGGTGGCATGTCGCTCATCCCGGTCCCGCTCACCGAGGAGGAGGTCGACCGCTACTACGAGGGCATGTCGAACGCCTCGCTGTGGCCGCTCTACCACGACGTCGTCGAGAAGCCCGAGTACCACCGGACCTGGTGGGACACCTACGTCGCCGTCAACCGGCGCTTCGCCGAGCGCGCCGCCGCCGTCGCCGCAGAAGGCGCCATCGTGTGGGTGCACGACTACCAGCTGCAGCTGGTGCCCGCCCTGCTGCGGCAGAGCCGACCCGACCTCACCATCGGGTTCTTCCTGCACATCCCGTTCCCTCCGTACGAGCTGTTCACCCAGCTGCCCTGGCGCTCGGCCATCGTGGAGGGCCTGCTCGGGGCCGATCTCGTGGGCTTCCAGCGGCCGGCCGCGGCGGCGAACTTCGTGCAGCTCGCGCGGCGGCTGCACGACCTGCCGGCGCGCAAGCACGTCATCGAGTACGACGGGCGGAACGTCGCCGCGCGGGCGTTCCCGATCTCCATCGACGTGGCCGCCTTCGATCGGCTGGCCAGCTCCCCCGACGTCCTCGCCCGTGCCGAGGAGATCCGCAAGGAGCTCGGCAACCCGTCGAAGATCATCCTCGGGGTGGACCGGCTCGACTACACGAAGGGCATCGGCGTGCGGCTGGCCGCCTTCCAGGAGCTCCTGGAGGACGGCGCGGTCGAGGCTCCCGACACCGTCCTCGTGCAGGTCGCCACGCCCAGCCGCGAACGCGTGGAGCACTACGTGCACATGCGGGAGACCATCGAGCAGCAGGTGGGCCACATCAACGGCGTCTACGGCTCGATCGCCGGTCCGGCCGTGCACTACTTCAACCAATCGATGCCGCGCGACGAGCTCGCCGCGCTCTATCGGGCCGCCGACGTGATGCTCGTGACGCCCTACCGCGACGGGATGAACCTCGTCGCCAAGGAGTACGTGGCCGCGCGCGGGGACCTGCGGGGCACGCTCGTGCTCTCGGAGTTCGCGGGCGCCGCGGCCGAGCTGAAGCAGGCCTTCCTGGTCAATCCGCACGACATCGCCGGTGTGAAGAACCAGCTGGTGCGGGCGCTGCGCACGGAGCCCGCCGAGGCGGCCCGCCGGATGCGCGCCATGCGCCGCCACCTCGCGAAGAACGACCTGGAGCACTGGGCGTCGTCCTTCTTCGACGCGCTGTCGCGCAACAGCGGCGGGGCGCAGGGGTGAGCGCTCTCCCGGCCGATCTCGACGCCGCGCTGACGGGCTTCGCCAGTGCCCGGCCGCTGCTCGTGGCGAGTGACTACGACGGGGTCCTCTCGCCCCTCGTCGGTGATCCCTCGGCCGCCGTCCTCCTGCCCGGGATGGCCGACGTGCTGACCCGGCTCGTGAGGTGCGACGGCGTGACGGTGGCGCTGGTGAGCGGCAGGGGCGTCGCCGACCTCCAGCGGACGAGCGGCCTCATCGGGCCCTACCGCTGGGTGGGCAGCCATGGGGCGGAGTTCGACGGCCCGCTGACCGACGACCTCGCCGTCCGGCGCGACTCCCTCGCCGACCTGCTCCACCCGCTCGTCGCCGGTACGCCCGGGGCGCTGCTCGAGGTCAAGCCGGCGAGCGTGGCCGTGCACGTACGACAGGTCGCCGATCGCGCCGCGGCCGCCGCGATCCTGGAGCGGGCACGGATGTTGGTGGATTCGTCACTGACGTTGAAGCCGGGCAAGGAAGTGCTCGAGATCGCGGTCACCGACGCCGACAAGGGCACCGCCCTGCAGCGGCTGATCGCGGAACTGCGGCCCGCGCGGACCATGTACCTCGGGGACGACGTCACCGACGAGGACGGCTTCCGGGTCCTCGGCCGCGACGACGTGCCGGTCAAGATCGGGGAAGGAACGACCTCGGCCCGATACCGTGTCCCCGATCCGCCCGCCGTCCTGACCCTCCTCGAGCGGCTCGCCGAACTCCTCACCTGATCCGACGCGGCCCCGCGTGTCCTGATCATGGGCAGGGCGACCTCAGGCCCACAGCGGGACGGCGACTCGTCACGCGTCGACAATTCGCACGCCGAATGGTCGCGACCAGCACATTCTCCTCCCGAGGGGCGCCATTCATCGGCGTCCCAGGAATGTCGGCTGTCGACAAATCGCTCGGGAAGGTCGGCTCACCCGACGCAAACATCACGATTGGGCTGACCTCGGGGTCTCAACTGACGGCGGCATGGCGTGGCTCACGACAATTCCGGTGTCGCCGAAGCCCCCGGTGACTTGTCTTCTCCTTACCAGGACGGTTCCCGTGAGCACCACAACCCTCTCCTCCTCCCGACGGCGCGCGGGTTGGTTCGCCGATCGATCCCTGGTGGTGAAGTTCTGTGCGCTTGTCGGCGTCGTCCTCATCGCCTTCGCCGGCATCGTGGTCTCGCTGCTGATCGGCAACTCCTACGTGCGCGCGGCCAATGCACAGCTCGACCACGTCAGCCGGGCCGAGCAGCTGGTACTCCAGTTGGACACGCGCGCCAGCGAGCTCAAGGTCGACGGCTTCAAGGCGATCTCGCGGGAGAACCCGGCCGAGCAGCTGCCCGAGCTCGCCGATGACATCGCCACGCCGGAGGCGCTCCTCGCGGAGCTCGGCGAGATCCACCTGGCCGATGTGCCGGCCGCCGCGAATGCGGTGGCCGAGCTCACCGAGTCCTACTCCGCGTACACCGCCGCGATCACCGCGTTCGTGGAGTCCGCCGTGGCCGATCAGGCCGGCACCCGCCTCCGGTGGGAGGAGATCCAGGCGGCCAACGACCTCACCGACGGTGCGGTGGGTGCTGCCAAGGACGAGCTCGCCGTCGCCTACAAGGCCGCTGAGGCCGATCTCCATACGAGGATCGACACCGCCGAGTACGTCAGCCTGGCGACCGGCATCGCCGGCTTGGTCCTGGTCGCCGCCATCAGCATGCTCACGATGCGTTCCATCGTCGGTCCCGTGCGCACGGTCAAGCTGTCGCTGGAGGCGTTGGCCACCGGCAACCTCACCGTGCCGACCGGCGTCCGCAGCAAGGACGAGATCGGTCAGATGGCCGCGGCCCTCGACGCTGCTCAGGCGAACCTGCGCGACGTCCTGTCCACGGTGGTCTCCTCCGCGGATGCCGTCGCGGCGTCGTCGGAAGAGCTCTCCGCCAGCGCTGCGCAGATCTCGGCGTCGGCGGAGGAGACGAGCGCGCAGTCCGGTGTGGTGTCCGGTGCGGCTGAGGAGGTCTCGCGCAGCGTGGAGACGGTGGCGGCCGGCGCCGAGCAGATGGGTGCCTCCATCCGGGAGATCGCGTCGAACGCGGCGGAGGCCAGCGAGGTGGCGACGAGGGCCGTCGCAGCGGCGGAGACCACCACTGCGACGGTGGCGAAGCTGGGTGAGTCCTCGGCCGAGATCGGCAACGTGGTGAAGGTGATCACCAGCATCGCCGAGCAGACCAACCTGCTGGCGCTCAACGCCACCATCGAGGCCGCACGCGCCGGTGAGGCGGGCAAGGGCTTCGCCGTGGTGGCCAACGAGGTCAAGGAGCTGGCGCAGGAAACGGCCAAGGCGACCGAGGACATCGCCAAGCGCGTGCTGGCCATCCAGGGCGACACCACCGCGGCGGTGAACGCGATCGAGGAGATCTCGAGCATCGTCGCGCAGATCTCCGACCGGCAGACCACCATCGCGTCCGCGGTGGAGGAGCAGACCGCGACCACGAACGAGATGTCGCGGTCGGTGCAGGAGGCCGCGACCGGTACGAGCGAGATCGCGGCGAACATCACCGGGGTCTCGGCAGCCGCCGGCTCGACCACCCAGGCACTGACCCAGACGCGGACCGCGGTCGATGAGCTCTCCCGCATGGCGTCCGACCTCCGCAGCAGCGTCGGGAGGTTCACCTACTGAGGAGATCCCGTCTCCATGAGGAGGGAGGCTGCGACCGCACCGGTCGCAGGCTCCCTCTTCTCGCATTCCAGGGTTCGTTCGCGACTGTCGACTCGACGATTCGGCCGAAACGGTCGCCGATCAATCTGCGTCTTCTCGTGCGACACGTTCTCTCAGCGCTAAGCAATCCGCGGAGGCCGTCGACGATGCAATTGCGCATCACGCGCCACAGCGGCGAAGCCCCGTCGCTGTGGACGGTCGAGAAGGAAGCAGCACCATGTCCCTGAACCGCTCTGCACCACACACGTCCGTTCCGCGGCACTGGTACCGCGACCGCGGCGTCCGTACGCGGGTGTTCGGCCTGGCCGCCGTCCTCCTGGTCGGGCTCGTCGGCTCGACCGCCGTTGCCGCTGTGAACGGCACTCGCGCGATGGACCTGCAGGAGCAGGCCGACACCGCGGTGGTCGTCCAGCAGGCCGTGGAGGCGGCGCGGTACGACCTCCTCTGGGCCGCCAACTGGCAGAACATCACCGCCTGGAAGGCGCGCGTCGAGGGCGGCGCGGCCGCCGCTGCCCCTGACGGCGACAACGTCGCCGCCTACCGCGACGGAGCCGAGGGTTTCGAGCAGCTCTTCGCGGTCGACCGCAGCCTCCTCGACGAGACGGGGCGCACCAGCCTGGAGACGATCGAGACCAACTGGGCGACGATGAGCGCCTACAACGACCAGATCTTCGCGCTGTGGGAGCAGGGCCGCCTGGACGAGGGCGACGCGGTCTCCACCGGCGAGAAGTGGGACGTGTTCTACGTCCTCGACCAAGCCATGACCGAGCTGGTCGCCTCGGTCGACGGGCGGGCCGCGCAACTGCGCCAGGAGGCCCGCGACGCCGACTCGTCCACCCGCGACATCGCCGTCCTAGTCACCGTCCTCGCCGCTCTGGGCGGCCTGCTGGTGGCCTTCATGGTCTCCCGGGGGATCGTCCGCGGGGTGCGGGAGGTCCGCGGGGGGCTGGACCGCGTCGCGGCCGGTGACCTCACCGTCCGGCTGCCGGTGCGCGGCCACGACGAGCTCGGCCAGATGGCTGCGGCGCTGAACACGGCCACCGAGGCCATGGCAACCACCGTCTCGGACATCGTCAGCTCCGCCGACGCGGTGGCGGCGTCGTCGGAGGAGCTGAGTGCCAGCTCGGCTCAGATCTCGGCGTCGGCCGAGGAGACCTCCGCGCAGTCCGGTGTGGTCGCCGGTGCCGCGGAGGAGGTCTCGCGCAGCGTCGCGACGGTCGCCGCGGGCGCCGAGGAGATGGGGGCCTCGATCCGGGAGATCGCGTCGAACGCGGCCGAGGCGAGTCAGGTGGCCGACCGCGCCGTGGCCGCGGCCCGCGACACGACTGTCACGGTGGCGAAGCTGGGTGACTCGTCGGCGGAGATCGGCAACGTGGTGAAGGTGATCACCAGCATCGCCGAGCAGACGAACCTGCTGGCGCTCAACGCGACGATCGAGGCGGCCCGGGCCGGTGAGGCGGGCAAGGGCTTCGCGGTGGTCGCCAACGAGGTCAAGGAGCTGGCGCAGGAGACGGCGAAGGCGACCGAGGACATCGCCAGGCGGGTGCTGGCCATCCAGGGTGACACCACCGCGGCGGTGACGGCGATCGAGGAGATCTCGAGCATCGTGGGCCAGATCAGCGACCGGCAGACCACGATCGCCTCGGCGGTGGAGGAGCAGACGGCCACGACCAGCGAGATGTCCCGGTCGGTCCAGGAGGCCGCCGGCGGCACGACGGAGATCGCCGCGAACATCACCGGCGTCTCCACGGCCGCGGAGTCCACGACACAGGCGCTGGGTCAGACGCGCACCGCGGTCGACGAGCTCTCCCGCATGGCCGCGGACCTGCGCACCGCCGTCGGGAGGTTCACCTACTGACGACGGCCTCCAACTCGAAGGGGGTCGGCGACCGACATCCGGTCGCCGGCCCTCTCCGGGATTCCGAGCCGCCCGGACACGTGTCGATGGGACGGCCGACAGCCTCGCTGTCGACCGGTCGGGGGCGCCTTCCACGATGGCGCTGCGCGCTCTCCCCCATGGCTGCCGACCTGTACCAGCGTCGGGCGATCTCCCCATTGACGACGCCGCGGAGCAGCGAGGGGTGATGCCGTTTCCGGCCGCCATCCCCTTTCTCATGCGTCCGGCAGTTCGACTAGTCGACATGTGAATGGCGGTCGCCGAACAATTCCTGCCGGTGATCGGGACACGACGTCTTTTCCGGCCGACGATCGGGCCCTCGGCCCTAACTTTCTCCACCTGTGACGCGTGTGACTCCTGGTGCTGCAGGGATTCCGCGCACCCGATCAACTCCCGCACGGAGAGCTCGGTGACCATGACCGCTCCAGCCTGTAGCCCCGCCCGCCGCCGAGGTGGCCCGTCCGCCGATCGGCTCCCCGCCGGCAGGTATCTCACCGTGCTCGCCCTGAGCGCGAGCATCGGAGTGCTGCTCTGCGTGGGCGCTGCCGGTCGCATCGATCAGCTGGACGACAGCCGGCGCGCGCTCCACGAGGGGCACGTCGTCGCCTCCTCCGACCTGGGCGCCATCCAGGCCACCTACGAGGCCGTGCGACACGGGTACACCGCCTACTCGCTCGCCGACGTGGCCGACCGCGGTGCGCACGAGGAGCGGCTGGCCAGTGGTCGCGCACAGCTCGAGGAGCAGCTCGAGGCCTACGCCGGCCGCACCCGGCACCCGGACCGCGTCAGCACCCTGACCGACCACATCGGGAGCTATTTCGCAGTCCGCGACGGCGGACTGCACTCGCCGCTGGACGACGGCAACCCGGGCGTCGCCGGCGCGATCGTGACCGGCCCCCTGGCCGAGGTGCACAACGCGGTTACGCAGGACTTCATCGGCCTGCGGACCGAGATCCGGGAAGACGCAGACGGGCGGGCGCGGACCGGTGGTGACGCCGCGCCCTCGGCCCGGATGCTGGTGTGGGCGTTGCTCGGATGGAGCCTGCTCTCATGCGTGGCGACCGTCGCCGTCGCTCGGCCCGTCAGGCCGGCCGTGCGCCGTCGCCGGGGGCACGCCCACGCTCCCGCCGATGACGGGGTGATCGTGGGCCCCGAGGTTCCGTTCGTGGAGAAGACCAGCGCACCCACCATCGAGGTCTCCGAGGCGGCCGACGAGGTCGGCCCGGATGGGCCCACCCACGCGGCTCGGGTGGCTCCGGTGGTCGGGACCACGAGGCCCCCCGTCGTGCGCCTCCGACACCCGTCGACCGATGTCGCCGAGATGGTCAAGGTGGTTCGCAGCATCACGGACCAGACCTACGTGCGGGCGCTCGACGCGGCGATCGAGGCGGCGCGAACCGGCGCCGTCGGCCGGGATTCCGGCGGGCGGGCGACGACGGCCGAGCAACCCTCGGCAGGGTCGGCGCGAGTGGACGAGAACGCACCCCGGGAGTCGGCGGCCACCCGGGGTGGCGGTATCGCGGTGCGGGCGGCCATCGAGGCGATCCCGACCCTCGAGGGTGACGGACGCAATCGGCAGACCGCCGTCGGGACGACCGAGATCTCGGGGGACACCACCGGCGTTCCGGCTGCGGCCCAGGCCACGCAGGGGTCCGCGCAGACGGTCGCGGCCGTGGACGACCCGTCACGGATGTCGGCGGATCCCCGAACCTCGCTCGGGAGAGCTGCTTGACGACGAGCATCACGGCACGCGTGGTGCCTTGGTACGGGCCTCTGCGCGCTCTCCGTCGGGCCGGCTCCACCACGCAGGCGCCGACCCAGACGCGCACCGCCGTGGACGAGTTCTCACGGACGGCCGCCGATCTGCGCGCCACCGTCGAGAAATTCACCTGCTGACCTCTCGGCGGACTGGCTCTGCGTGCATTTCTCCCAATCGTCCCGGAGTGACCACGATCGCCATGTCGACAGACGGGAAGAAGTGACCCGCACCTCGGGTCAAGAATGGGAAACATCGAGCGGTAGGAGCGTTTCGGTGGTTTTCAGTGCATTTCCCCGGGCCTATGTTCTCGCCCGTCCGGCAGGAGCAGCGGTGCTCACGTACCGGAACCCCGCGCACGTGCCGCGCAGGCACGTCCCACACCCCTCTTCCCGCGGCCGGCGGCCTGTCCAAGGAGTACTCGAGTCATGTCCCACACACCTGCAGGGCCGGGCGAGGTCCCCACCACCGCGTCGGCGTCCAGACCCACCGCCTGGTGGGGGGACAGGGGCGTCCGCACCAAGACCCTCGCTGCCGTGACTGTCACGGCGCTGGTCGCCCTCGCCATCGGCCTGCTCGGCCTGTCCGCCCTCAGCGCTGCTGCCGACCGCACCCAGGTCATGCACGACACGAACATCGCTGGCCTCGAGGTGGTCGCCGAGATGCAGACCGCCATCGCCAACGTGCGGGTGTCGACCCGTGACTCCCTCATCACTCCCACCGACGAGGAGTCTGCGGAGGCGGCAGTCCTGCTCCAGGAGCGCATCGCCGACTTCCGCGCCGCGGTGGAGCACTACGGCGAGACGAACCCCACTGAGGAGAAGCGCGCGCTCGTCACCGAGGCGGTCGCGAAGTTCGACGCCTACGAGTCCGCCATCGCCGACGTCCTCACCCCGCTGGCCGACGCCAACGACCTGGACGCCTGGTGGGCGGCCAACAAGACGCAGGCGGCTCCTCCCGCAGCCCAGGCCCAGGAGATCCTGCAGCAGGTGCACGACCTCGAGGTGGAGGCCGCCGACGAGGCAGCCACGACCGCACGCGAGTCCTACGAGAGCCAGCGGACACAGGTCGTCCTGCTCCTGACCGTCGGCATCGCGGCCGCCCTGGGCGTCGGGTTGCTGGTGGCGCGGGCGATCGCGACGGGTGTGGGCAAGGTGCAGGCGGTGGCGGAGGCGTTGGCGGCTGGTGATCTGACGAAGTCCAGTGGCCTGACCACGAGGGACGAGTTGGGCCGGATGGGTCAGTCCTTGGATGCGGCGGTGGGTCAGCTGCGGGAGGTGCTGGCCACGGTGGTGGGTTCGGCGGATGCGGTGGCGGCGTCGTCGGAGGAGCTCTCCGCCAGCTCGGCGCAGATCTCGGCGTCGGCGGAGGAGACCTCCGCGCAGTCCGGGGTCGTCTCGAGCGCGGCGGAGGAGGTCAGCCGCAACGTGCAGACGGTGGCGGCCGGGGCCGATCAGATGGGGGCATCGATCCGGGAGATCGCGTCGAACGCCGCGGAGGCCAGTGAGGTGGCGACCCGGGCCGTCGCGGCCGCGGAGACCACCACTGCGACGGTGGCGAAGCTGGGTGAGTCCTCGGCCGAGATCGGCAACGTGGTGAAGGTGATCACCAGCATCGCCGAGCAGACCAACCTGCTGGCGCTCAACGCCACCATCGAGGCCGCGCGCGCCGGTGAGGCGGGCAAGGGCTTCGCCGTGGTGGCCAACGAGGTCAAGGAGCTGGCGCAGGAGACGGCCAAGGCGACCGAGGACATCGCCAAGCGCGTGCTGGCCATCCAGGGCGACACGACCGCGGCGGTGAACGCGATCGAGGAGATCTCGACCATCGTCGCGCAGATCTCCGACCGGCAGACCACCATCGCGTCCGCGGTGGAGGAGCAGACCGCGACCACGAACGAGATGTCGCGGTCGGTGCAGGAGGCCGCGACCGGCTCCACCGAGATCGCCTCGAACATCACCGGGGTCTCCACGGCCGCGGAGTCGACCACGCAGGCGCTCACCCAGACACGCACCGCCGTGGACGAGCTCTCCCGCATGGCCGCGGACCTGCGCACCACCGTCGGGAGATTCACCTACTGACGTGGTCGTATCGCCCGTGGACGGGGGTGGCACCGAGCTCATCGGTGTCACCCCCGTTTGCATTTCCCGACCCATGCGCTCGGGTCGAGAATGGCTTTGTCGACACAGTCGGCAAGGGTCACCGACATTTCTCCGGCCAATGCGCGACACGGTCGCGGAGAAGGCGGCGCTGGAAATCGAAACACCTTAGATCGACGTCACACGCGTCCCGCGATGCCCGTGGGCATCGCCGTCCAGAGACAAGAGGAACGAGTGAGCATGACTCGCAGCAACACGTCGTCCGCACGCCGCAGGACCCTCGGCGTCCGCGGCAAGATCCTCGCGGTAGGGGCGGCCGGAATGGTCGCCGCCGGAGCGGTCGGCGTCCTGGGCGTGCTGTCACTGCAGAGCGCCACCGCCGCGCTCGACGAGGTCCAGGGCCTCCAGAGCGCCCTCAGCGCCGTGCAGGACATCGAGACGTCGAACTCGGACGTCACGGGCTGGCAGGCCTCGTACGCGTGGGACACGCGCCGCATCGGCGGTGCGGCGGCGGTCGCCGACGACAACGCCAACCGGGCCGGCTTCCTCGACAGCGCCCAGCGGCTGCGCGAGAACCTGGAGGCGGTGCCCACGCAGGTGCTCACCGGTGAGGAGCGCTCCACCTTCGCCACCATCCAGGAGCAATGGGACGCGTACTTCGCGGTCGACGACGAGATCGTGCGGACCTATGCCCAGAACACCCCGCCGGCGCTCGACGCGGGCGACGCGCTCGTCGTCGGCCCGGGCTGGGACGTCTACTACCAGGTCTTCACCCTGACCACCGACCTGCGCAAGTCCCTCCAGGAGCGCAGCGACGCGGCGGTGGCGCACGCGCACGCCAACGAGAGCCGCGGGAAGTGGATCATGCCCCTCGCGATCGCCTTCGGGCTCGTCGTCACCCTGGTCCTCGCGCTGGGCATCTCCCGCCGGATCGTGCGGCCGCTGCAGGCGGTGGCGTCCGTCGCGTCGGCGCTCGCGAAGGGCGACATGACCGTGTCCTCCGGGGTGCGGTCCAGCGACGAGGTGGGTCACGTCGCCGCCGCGCTCGACGAGGCGCAGGAGAGCCTCCGGGAGGTGCTCGCCGGCGTGGCCGCCTCGGCCGATGCGGTGGCGGCGTCGTCGGAGGAGCTCTCCGCCAGCTCGGCGCAGATCTCGGCGTCGGCGGAGGAGACCTCCGCGCAGTCCGGGGTCGTCTCGAGCGCGGCGGAGGAGGTCAGCCGCAACGTGCAGACGGTGGCGGCCGGGGCCGATCAGATGGGGGCATCGATCCGGGAGATCGCGTCGAACGCCGCGGAGGCCAGTGAGGTGGCGACCCGGGCCGTCGCGGCCGCGGAGACCACCACTGCGACGGTGGCGAAGCTGGGTGAGTCCTCGGCCGAGATCGGCAACGTGGTGAAGGTGATCACCAGCATCGCCGAGCAGACCAACCTGCTGGCGCTCAACGCCACCATCGAGGCCGCGCGCGCCGGTGAGGCGGGCAAGGGCTTCGCCGTGGTGGCCAACGAGGTCAAGGAGCTGGCGCAGGAGACGGCCAAGGCGACCGAGGACATCGCCAAGCGCGTGCTGGCCATCCAGGGCGACACGACCGCGGCGGTGAACGCGATCGAGGAGATCTCGAGCATCGTCGCGCAGATCTCCGACCGGCAGACCACCATCGCGTCCGCGGTGGAGGAGCAGACCGCGACCACGAACGAGATGTCGCGGTCGGTGCAGGAGGCCGCCGCCGGCTCCACCGAGATCGCCTCGAACATCACCGGGGTCTCCACCGCGGCGGAGTCGACCACGCAGGCGCTGACCCAGACACGCACCGCCGTCGACGAGCTCTCCCGCATGGCCGCGGACCTGCGCACCACCGTCGGGAAGTTCACCTACTGAACCTCCGCACAGACGGAGGGGCGGTGACCGGGGCCTTCCGGTCACCGCCCCTCTTCTCGTCCCCGGAATGCGTTCCCAGAATGGGCGCCAAGTCGACATGGAAAAGGCGGTCGCGACGCTTTTTGACCCGCCGTTCTCGACACGCCGTCGTGCCGCCGTCGCTCGAATCGTCCGCGTCCTAACTTCTGTCCGTCACACCGGCACCACGGGGCGCATCCGCATCCCGAGTACGGCGCAAGGCCGTTGCGTCCCGTCGCGCACCATTCGTCAACCCTGGAGAACGACCATGTCCGTCCGCACCCCCGCCCCGCGCACGAGCCGGTTCAGCTGGTTCGCCGGGCGCCCGATCGGCGTCAAGATCGGTGCCGCCCTGACCGTCCTGGCCGTCGTCGCGGTGGGCCTGACCGGCCTCGGCGCCGCGCGCATCGCCACGCTCGCCGACGCGGCGCAGCGGCTCGACACCGACAGCATCGTGCCGTTGGAACGGCTGGGTGAGGCGCAGCGGACCTTCCAGGGCAGCCGCGCCCGCAACAACCTCTACGCCATCGCGTCCGCGGACACCCGCGAGGCGCTGCGCGCCGACCTCGCGGAGCGGAAGGACCAGTTCGACGCCGAGGTCGCCGTCTACGTCGACACGCTGAGCGACCCGGCCGACTTC
The DNA here is from genome assembly GCF_023016265.1 of Blastococcus sp. PRF04-17. Taxonomy (GTDB): domain Bacteria; phylum Actinomycetota; class Actinomycetes; order Mycobacteriales; family Geodermatophilaceae; genus Blastococcus_B. Next base: position 3,318,580 of record NZ_CP095412.1, read on the forward strand.
GCACCCGTGCAGGAGGCCATCGCCGCCTACGACGCGGTCGTCACCGGACAGCTGTACCCCACGGTCGACGCCGGCGACACCGCCGCTGCCCTGGCCGTCGCCGAGGGCCCGTTGGCCGAGGCCGGCCGGGCGCTCTCGGATGCCTTCGGAGCCGAGCAGGCCCGGCAGGGGAAGGACGCCACGCGCGACGCTGCGGCGGCGCAGGACCTCGCCAGCCAGTCCATCCTGATCCTCTGGTCGGCCCTGGCTGCCGGCATCCTGGTCGCGGGGTTGCTGGGTGTCTGGGTGGTCCGCCAGATCGTCCGCACCGTCCGATCCGTGCAGACCTCGGTGGACGCGCTGGCGATCGGGGACCTCACGGTGACGCCCGAGATCCGATCCGGCGACGAGCTCGGCCGGATGGCCGGCGCGCTCGCCGCGGCGCAGGAGAGCCTCCGGGAGGTGCTCGCCGGCGTGGCCGCCTCGGCCGATGCGGTGGCGGCGTCGTCGGAGGAGCTCTCCGCCAGCTCGGCGCAGATCTCGGCGTCGGCGGAGGAGACCTCCGCGCAGTCCGGGGTCGTCTCGAGCGCGGCGGAGGAGGTCAGCCGCAACGTGCAGACGGTGGCGGCCGGGGCCGATCAGATGGGTGCCTCCATCCGGGAGATCGCGTCGAACGCCGCGGAGGCCAGCGAGGTGGCGACGAGGGCCGTCGCGGCCGCGGAGACCACCACTGCGACGGTGGCGAAGCTGGGTGAGTCCTCGGCCGAGATCGGCAACGTGGTGAAGGTGATCACCAGCATCGCCGAGCAGACCAACCTGCTGGCGCTCAACGCCACCATCGAGGCCGCACGCGCCGGTGAGGCGGGCAAGGGCTTCGCCGTGGTGGCCAACGAGGTCAAGGAGCTGGCGCAGGAAACGGCCAAGGCGACCGAGGACATCGCCAAGCGCGTGCTGGCCATCCAGGGCGACACCACCGCGGCGGTGAACGCGATCGAGGAGATCTCGAGCATCGTCGCGCAGATCTCCGACCGGCAGACCACCATCGCGTCCGCGGTGGAGGAGCAGACCGCGACCACGAACGAGATGTCGCGGTCGGTGCAGGAGGCCGCCGCCGGCTCCACGGAGATCGCCTCGAACATCACCGGGGTCTCCACCGCGGCGGAGTCGACCACGCAGGCGCTGACCCAGACACGCACCGCCGTGGACGAGCTCTCCCGCATGGCCGCGGACCTGCGCACCACCGTCGGGAAGTTCACCTACTAGGGCCCGACCTGCCCCACGGGTGCCGATAAACACCGAGGACGGCGGACGCCGGCGGGCTCGCCTCGAGTCCACCGGCGTCCCGCCGATGACCCGACGGGGGCGACTGCGCCCCTGGCAACGAGAGAGAAGGCAGCAACGGTGGACGGTCTGGACGACATCGTCGAGGAGTTCCTGGTCGAGAGCCACGAGAACCTCGACCAGCTCGACTCCGATCTCGTCGCCCTGGAGCAGGACCCGAACTCCCGCGAGCGGCTGTCGAGCATCTTCCGCACGATCCACACCATCAAGGGCACCTCGGGCTTCCTCGCGTTCAACCGGCTCGAGGAGGTCACCCACGTCGGCGAGAACATGCTCTCCCGCCTGCGGGACGGCGAACTCGCGCTGACGCCGGCGCGCACGAGCGTGCTCCTGCAGATGGTGGACACGGTCCGCTCGCTGCTCACGTCCATCGAGGCGTCAGGTGGCGAAGGCCCCGTCGACGTCTCCGCCGTCGTGGCCGCGATCACCGCAGCCATGGAGGACGCACCGGCCGCTGCACCGGCCGCCGTCCCCACCCCGCGGACCGAGGCGGCCCCGGCCAAGGCCCCGGCCAAGGCTCCGGCCAAGGTCGCCGCCAAGGTCCCGGCCAAGGTCGCCGCCAAGGCCCCGGCCAAGGTCGCCGCCAAGAAGGCGCCGGCGAAGAAGGCCGCCGCGGCCACCACCCGCAGGGCGGCGGCGCCCGCTCCGGTCGCGGAGCACGCGCCCGTCCCGGAGGGGCAGCCGGAGGACACGAGTGCCGTCCTCGAGGAGACCAGCCGGGAACCCGCCCTCGACCACCCCGAGGGCGAGTCCGCGACCGCCGACGGCGCCGGCGGCCACGCCCGCCGCGCCGTGGCCGACAGCACCATCCGGGTGGACGTCGACCTGCTCGACGAGCTCATGCTGCTCGTCGGCGAGCTCGTGCTCACCCGCAACCAGATCGTGCAGAACGTCGCCCGGTCGACCGACACCGACCTGATCCGCGCCTCCCAGCGGCTGAACCTGATCGCCAGCGAGCTGCAGGAGGGCGTCATGAAGACGCGGATGCAGCCGATCGACCACATCTGGTCCAAGCTGCCGCGCGTCGTGCGGGACCTCGGTCTGCAGTGCGGCAAGAGCGTCCGCCTCGAGATGGAGGGCCGGGAGACCGAGCTCGACAAGACCCTGCTCGAGGCGGTCAAGGACCCGCTGACCCACCTGGTCCGCAACTCGGTCGACCACGGCATCGAGGCGCCCGAGGTCCGCACGGCGGCCGGCAAGCTCGCCGAGGGCGTGCTCACCCTGCGCGCCAAGCACGAGAGCGGCCAGGTCGTCGTGGAGGTCGCCGACGACGGCGCGGGCATCGACCCGGCCAGGGTGGGCGCGAAGGCGGTGGAGCGGGGCTTGATCACCGCGGCGCAGCTGGAGCGGATGGGCCCGCAGGACATCCTGCAGATGATCTTCCTGCCCGGCTTCTCGACCGCCGCCGCCGTCACCAACGTCTCGGGCCGCGGCGTGGGCATGGACGTCGTCAAGACCAACATCGAGGCGATCGGCGGCACCATCGAGGTCGAGTCCGACGCCGGCCTCGGCACCGTCTGCCGCCTGCGCATCCCGCTGACGCTGGCGATCGTCCCGGCGCTCACCGTGGAGTGCGCCGGGGACCGCTACGCCATCCCGCAGATCAGCCTGCAGGAACTCGTCTCCCTCGACGCGGAGAAGGCCGCGAACGCGGTGGAGGAGGTCGGCGGCGCGCCCGTCTACCGCCTCCGCGGCGAATTGCTCCCCCTGGTCCGGCTCACCGACGTCCTCGGCCTGACGTCGGAGCGGCACGACGGACACGTGGTCATCGCGGTGCTCCGGTCCGAGGGTCGCCGGTTCGGCCTGGTGGTCGACCGGGTGATCAACACCGAGGAGATCGTGGTCAAGGCGGTCGGTGGCCAGCTCAAGGCCATCGGCCTGTACTCCGGGGCCACCGTGCTGGGTGACGGCACCGTCGCGCTCATCCTCGACGTCCAGGCCCTGGCCCGCCGCGCCCTGCGCACCGAGACCACCGACCGGCAGGAGGCCCGCGAGGCGGCCGCGCACCACGCCGCCGCGGAGGCCGACCGGCAGCGGATGCTGCTGGCCGCCATCGGTGGCGGTCGCCGGGTCGCGATCCCGCTGGACACCGTCACCCGGCTCGAGCAGGTCCGCACCGAGGCGGTGGAAAGGGTGGGCAACCGCGAGGTCGTGCAGTACCGCGGCGCCATCCTCCCGATCGTCCGGCTCGACCGGCACCTCGGCGCCTACGGGGAGACCGATCGCGAGGTCCTCGAGGTCATCGTCTACGCCGACCACGGGCGCAGCGTGGCCATCGTGGTCGAGGAGATCCTCGACATCGTGGACGGCGAGGCGGCCGTGCGCAGCGACATCGACGACCTCGGCCTGCTGGGCTCCGCCGTCCTCGGGGACAAGGTCACCGAACTGCTCGACGTCCGGGCGGCGATCCTCGCCGCCGACCCGGCCTTCTACAACGCTCCCCCGGCTCCGGCCGCCGGCGTCGCACCGCTGACGTCCGACGGCGTCGCCACGTCCCTGCTGGAGGTCTGACGTGACTGCATCCATCGACACCAAGCCGCGCGCCGCCAGCGGCCAGCTGGCGACCTTCCGGCTGGACGGCGACCTGTACGGCATCGAGGTCGAGCACGTCCAGGAGGTGCTGCGCAGCCAGCAGCTCACCCGCGTTCCGCTCGCGCCGAGCGCGGTGGCCGGGCTGATCAACCTGCGGGGCCAGGTGGTCACCGCGATCGAGCTGCGCGAGCGGCTCGGCCGCCCGGCTCGTCCCGAGGGCACCGACGCCGTCGTCATCGTCGTCCGCCTGGACGGCGAAGCGGTCAGCCTGCTGGTCGACTCCATCGCCGACGTCGTCGACGTCGATGCCAGTGACTTCGAGGCGCCCCCGGACACGCTGGAGGGGCAGGCGCGCGACCTGATCCGCGGCGCCTACAAGCTCGACGGGCAGCTGTTGCTGGCGCTCGACGTGGAGAAGGCGGTCAGCGCCTGAGGCGCTCACGCAACGTGAGTTCTCAGTAACACACAGGACTCCACCACGCGGCCGTCATCCTTTCGCGCTCCCGCGAAGGGGTGACGGCCGCGCTGCCGTGTGGTGGCGTTCGTGGGGCCGCGGCGTCAGCATGGTCCGACGACGTCCGCGATCGCCGGTTGGAGGCGCTGCCATGCCCTACTCGCTGGTCAGTGCCGCGACGCTCGGATTCGACCTGGTGCGGCTGCCCGCCGGCCGCGCGGTCGCCGAGGTCCTCCTCGCCGGGCTGGGCGCCGACGCTCCCGCGCTCACCGCCCTTGCCGCCGCCCATCCCGGCCGCGGCCTCGACGGCGCGCAGCGCGGCGTCCTCGCCGTGCGCTCGCGGCGGGCCCGCGAGCTCGCCGTGACGGTGCCGCACGTCCGCGGGGTCGCGGCGGCCGCCGGCGACCGGGCCGCCGTCCTCGTCGACCAGCTCGAGCGCGGCACCATCGGTGACGCGCCCACCCTGGAGCGCCTGCTCCGGGACGATGTCCTCGGCCGCGAGCACCCGGCCGTGGTGTTCGTGGACGCCGACGCGCTGGCCGAGGCCGCCGAGGTCCTCGCCGACGCCGCCCTGGGTCACTGGGCCGCCGGCGTGCTCCCTCCCCTGGTGCGCCGCGAGCTGACCGGCCCGTTCGACCGCGTGCTCGACCGTGGTCTCCTCGCCCCGCTCCCCGTGGGCGCCGACCTCGGGGCCGCCGGCGACGACGTGGCCGCGCTGCTGGACCGTGTCCGCGCCCTGGACGAGCCCGGCCGCGCCGAGTGGCGCCTGGCCGTGGACGAGGGCCGCGCCGACCACCGCTCGTGGGCGGCGGCCATGCACGAGGCCTCGTGGGCCGCGCACGTCTCCGGCCGCACCCGAGCGCTGGCGACGGCCCAGCTGCACGCCGTCCAGGCCTTCCTGGACGGCGGCTTCGGCGTGCACGACGGCGCCTCGGGCGTCTGGAACGCCCTCGCCGGCTGCGTCCAGGGAACGGCGATGGCCGACCTGGTGGACGAGGGGTCGCTCGCGGTGCTGCTCGCCCCGCTCGGCCGCCTGTCCGGCTGACCTCGGGTCGCCGCTCCGTCCCGCTGTGCGCGTATCCACCTCATCGGCGCCGGATGCGGTGGAAACGCGCACAGTCATGAGCGGGGTGGCCGGCTGAACTGCACGGTCGGCCGCTCACGGGCAATTGTCGACAAATGGGCGAGACGCTTTCACGATTGCGCAAGAATCGGTCGCCGGCCTATTTAGTAACGGTTCGGTCGGGCCTGTTCCATTTTGCACGACGGATGCCGACAGTTCCCCCGTCGCACTTTTCCGCGCCGGGCATCTCCGCCTGCCGCGGCATCGGCGCCGGTGATCCGCTCAAGCAGCGGAGGCCGGTGCCGATACATGAAGGACAGCCTGCCGGGCTGGACTCGGCAGACAAGCAGGAGGACACGCGTGGACCCGATCCGGGTGATGGTGGTCGACGATTCCGTCGTCGTCCGCAAGATCGTCACCGACGTGCTCTCCGCCGACCCCGACATCGAGGTCGTGGGTACTGCCGTGAACGGCAAGCTCGCCGTCGGGAAGCTCGAGCAGCTCCAGCCCGACCTGGTCACGATGGACATCGAGATGCCGGAGATGAACGGCATCGAGGCCGTTCGCGCGATCCGCGCCGCCACGGGGGTCAGCGCAGCCGCGTCCCGATCATCATGTTCAGCACGCTGACCGAGCGCGGTGCCTCGGCCACCCTCGACGCGCTCTCGTCCGGCGCCAACGACTACGTCACCAAGCCGGCCAACGTCGGCAGCGTCGGCCAGTCGATGGAGAGCGTGCGCGAGCAGCTGATCCCGAAGATCAAGGCCCTGCTGGGTCGCCCGGTCGCCCCGGTCCGCCCGGCCGACGCGCCGGTCCCGCCGCCCCGTCCGGCCGCTCCGCGCACGGGCCCGGGCAAGAAGCCCGCCGTCCTGGTCATCGGCTCCTCCACCGGCGGTCCCGAGTCCCTGGCCAAGGTGCTGCCCCAGCTGCCGACGTCCCTGCCGGTGCCGGTGCTGCTCGTCCAGCACATGCCGCCGGTCTTCACCCGGCAGTTCGCCCAGCGCCTGGACCGGCTCAGTGCGCTCCGCGTCGTGGAGGCCGCCGACGGCAGCCCGCTGCTGCCCGGCACCGTGCACCTGGCCCCCGGTGACCACCACCTCGTCGTCCGGAAGAGCAGTCGCGGGCTGCACACCGGGCTCACCCAGGGGCCGCCGGAGAACTTCTGCCGCCCCGCCGTCGACCCGCTGTTCCGGTCGGCCGTGGCCGCCTACGACGGCGCCGTGCTGGGCGTCGTCCTCACCGGCATGGGCGCCGACGGCCGCAACGGTGCGGGCGAGATCCGCGCCGCCGGTGGCACCGTCGTCGTCCAGGACCAGGCGACGTCCGTCGTCTGGGGCATGCCCGGCGCCATCACCCAGGCCGGCTACGCCGACGAGGTGCTGCCCCTGGACCGCATCCCCGAAGCCATCAACCGCCACCTGACGGGCGTCCTGACCGGAACCGTCGTCGCCGGAGGAGCCCGATGACCCTGACCACGACCAGCTTCGACTGGGTCCGCGAGCTGGTCCACAAGGAGAGCGCGATCGTCCTGCAGCCGGGCAAGGAGTACCTCGTCGAGGCGCGCCTGCTGCCCATCGCGCGTCAGCTGGGGCTGCCCGACGTGAGCGAGTTCGTCGAGTCGGTGCGCACGAGGCCCGACCCGGACAAGAACCGACGCATCGTCGAGGCCCTCACCACCAACGAGACCTCCTGGTTCCGGGACGGCGACCCGTTCACCGCGCTGACGGGCACGGTCCTGCCCGACCTGCTCGCCAAGCGAGGCCCCAACGACCGGCTGCAGATCTGGTCCGCGGCCAGCTCCAGCGGGCAGGAGCCGTACACGATCGCGATGCTCCTCGAGGACGCGCTGCCCAACGCGTCGTCCCGGGTCTCGATCACCGCGACCGACCTCTCCCGCGAGATGGTCGAGCGCACTCGGGCCGGCCGTTTCAGCCAGCTCGAGGTCAACCGCGGGCTCCCCGCGGCCATGCTCGTGCGGCACTTCACCCGCGCGGGCACCGAGTGGGAGGTCAACGCCCCGCTGCGGCGGATGGTGGCGGCGTCCCAGTGCAACCTGGCGGCACCGTTGCCGCGGATGGGGCCGTTCGACGTGGTGTACCTGCGCAACGTCCTCATCTACTTCGACCTGCCCACCAAGCAGGTGATCCTCCGGCGGGTGCGCGAACTCATGCGACCCGACGGCTGGCTGTTCCTCGGCGCGGCAGAGACGACGCTCGGGGTGGACGACTCCTGGGAGCGGGTCGTCGTCGGCCGCAGCTCCGCCTACCGCCCGCTGAAGGGGGCCTGAAGTGCGTGCTCTGGTGATCGACGACTCGCGCGCCATGCGCCGGATCGTCTCCGGAACCCTCGAGAACGTTGGATTCGAGGTGCAGCAGGCCGGTGACGGCCGCGAGGGTCTCGACGTCCTCGCCGGCGGCTGGGTACCCGACCTGGCCACCGTCGACTGGAACATGCCCGTGATGGACGGGCTGCAGTTCGTCTCCGCGGTCCGCGCCAACCCGGCGTACCGCGCGATGACGATCATGATGGTGACCTCGGAGAGCGAGCACACGCAGATCGTGCGCGCTCTGGCCGCGGGCGCCCACGAGTACGTGATCAAGCCGTTCACCGCCGACGCGCTGCGGGACAAGCTCGCGCTGCTCGGCCTGCTCCCGCAGGAGGTTGCGCTGTGACCGCCTTCCCCGACACCGGCGAACGCCGCCGCGCCGGCGAGCACCGCCCGGTCATCACCGAGCTGATCGACGAGCCGACCATCCAGTCGATCGCCGAGGACGCGTGGGTCTCGCTGGTCGGCGAGGACGAGTACCTCGTCCCGGTCCCCGGCGAGCTGCCGGGGGACGTGGTCTCCAGCTGGGTGGACGTCGTCGGTCCGTGGACCGGCAGCGTCGTCCTGACGACCGGTCACGAGACCGCAGCGAACCTCACCCGTGCCCTGCTCGGCGAGCATGCTCCCGAGGCCCTGGAGCACGAGGACGTCGCCGACGCGTTCGGCGAGATCGCCAACGTGGTCGGCGGCAACGTCAAGGCGGCCCTGCCCGGTCCGTCCGGACTCAGCCTGCCCGACGTCGGCGAGGCCCCCGCGGTGCGCAACCCCGAGGACGTCGTCCGCGTCGACGTCCTGTGGCGGGGCGAGCCGCTCACCATCTCCGTGCAGGGCGCGTTGCCGCCGCTGCCCGGTGCCCATCAGTAACTCCGCATCACGAAAGGTAGGTGTCCCTGTGAAGATCCTCGTCGCTGACGACAGCCGCGTGATGCGGCAGATCGTCATCCGCACCCTGCGGCAGGCCGGTTACGACGACCACGACATCGTGGAGGCCGAGGACGGCGCCGACGCGCTGGCCAAGGTGTCGTCGGAGCAGCCGGACCTCGTCCTGTCCGACTGGAACATGCCGAACATGACCGGCATCGAGTGCCTGCAGGCGCTGCGCGCCTCCGGCTCGGTCGTCCCGTTCGGGTTCGTGACCTCGGAGGGCTCGGCGGACATGCGGGCGAAGGCGGCCGACGCCGGCGCCCTCTTCCTCATCGCCAAGCCGTTCACCGAGGACACGTTCAAGGAGCACCTGGACGGGGTGATCGCATGACGACCGGAACGGTGCAGCTGCCCGCCGCCAAGGACGTCCGCGACATGCTCACCGGGCTGGTCGGCAAGCCGGTCGGCGTGAACCCCGGTGCGCCGGTCACCCCCACGCCCGACGACCCGGTGGCGGTCGCCGTCTACGTCGACCCGTACATGGCGATCAACGCCCTCTGCGTGCTGGACCTGGGGGCGGCGGCCTACACCGGCGCGGCCCTGGCCCTGCTCCCGCCCGGGGGTGCGCAGGACGCCGTCGAGGAGGACCGCGAGCTCAGCGGCCTGATGGTGGAGGCGCTGCACGAGGTCGTGAACGTGCTGTCGGCACTGTTCAACGTCCCGGGCGCCCCGCACTCGAAGCTGCACAAGCTCTACGCGCCGGGCGAGGACCTGCCGGGCGACATCGAGGGCATGCTCGCCAACTTCAACCGCCTCGACCTCGCGATCGAGGTGCCGGGCTACGGCAAGGGCGCGCTGTCGCTCGTGCTCTGACACTGTCGTCCTCCGGACGACACCGCGGCCAGGAGCCGTACCCCTGCCCGCTGAGCCCACCGTCGCTCCTCGCGGAGACCCTCCGGGCCTCCACTCGTCACGACCCCCGTTGCCTCTGGGCAGCGGGGGTCGCGGCGTTCTCAGGCGAGGGCGGGCTGGCGGTCGTTGACCACGGAGGGCAGGCACGCCCACACGTGCTTCGCGCCGCCGTCGACGTACCAGCCGTGCGCCACGGACAGCCGCGCCACGAGGTGCAGGCCCAGTCCACCCTTCGCGGGGTCCCGGTCGACGGCGGGCGCGGGCATGGTGTGCGGGTCCCGGTCGCTCACGTCCAGCAGCCAGCCGCCGCTGCCGGCGATGACGGTGGCCACCACCGGTGACTCCCCGTGCCGCAGCGCGTTGGAGGCGAGCTCGTCGAAGGCGAGCACCAGGCGCTCACCGGCGTTGTCCTCCTCGTCGGGCGGAAAACCCACCCCGTCGAGATGTGTCCGGAGGACGGCGCGGGCAGCCGGCAGCTCGGACAGGCTCGCGAGGTCCCAGCGCCAGATCTCCCCTCGGCCGTCCGGCAACGGCCGCAGCGGCCATGCCAGGTGCCCCATGCCTTCTCCCCCGGTTCCAGAGTCCACGTCGCACGCTGGTTTCCCAGGGATGCGGGCTGTCAACCGTGAGTCCGGCCGCTTCCTGCCCCTACCGGGTCAGCAGCCGGACGGCGACCAGGGCGACGTCGTCCTGGGGGGTGGTCGGCAACATCGCCGTGAGCACCACGTCGCACAGCTCGTCCAGCGGGCGGGACGCCAGCGCGGGCAGCTGACCGGTCAAGCGGGCGATGCCGTCGTCGTAGGTGCTGTCCCGCCGCTCGACCAGGCCGTCGGTGAACAGCAGGACGGTCGAGCCCGGCAGCAGCGGGAAGACCGACTCGGCGCGCTCGGCCGCAGGGTCCACGCCCAGCATCAGGTCGCCGACCGGTCCGCCGAGCACGGCGACCGTGCCGTCCGGCTCGACCACCACCGGGGGCGGGTGGCGGCGTTGGCCCAGCGAAGCCGGTCCCAGGCACCGCCCGGCCCCACCGCGCCGGAAGCGCGCTCCAGCCGGGCGACCGCGGCGGTGGCCATCGTGTCGGTGTGCATCTGCGCGATCGCCTCGTCCAGCCCCCGCAGGACGTCAGCCGGCCCGGCCCCGCTGTGGTGGGCGATGCCGCGCAGCAGCCCCCGCAGCTGGCCCATGGCCGCGGCCGCGGCGGTGTCGTGCCCGACGACGTCGCCGATGACGACCACCGGATCGCCGTCGCGCTGCAGGAATGCGTCGTACCAGTCCCCGCCGACCCTGGCGGCCTCCGCGGCGGGCACGTACCGGGCGACGACCGCGGTCCCGGCGATGGCCGGCGGCTCGGTCAGCAGGCTGCGCTGGAGCGCCTCGGCGAGCTGGGCCTGCTGGCTCTGCACGTGGACCCGGGTGATCGCCCGCGCCGCCTCGGCGGCGACCTGCCGGGCGGTGTCGATGTCCTCCTCGGTCACCGCGCGTCCCCGGTCCAGGTACAGCGTGAGCACGCCGACGGTCCGCTCCTCGTCGGTGAGGGGCAGGACGACCGCGGACTCGGGGTCGAGGGCCTCGAGCAGGTCGCGTGCCGGGCCGGCGGGCATGAGGTCGAGGACCGCCGCAACGGACTCGGTCACCGCGGTGCCGGCGTAGAGGGCCTGCGCGACGGGGGAGGAGGCCGGCAGCGAGTCCAGCCGGATCTGCGCGTAGCGCTCCATCAGCGGCCGGCGCGCCGGATCGACGTGCCAGGAACCGATGTCGCGCGCCCGCCCCTCACGGTCGACGACCGTCACGATGCAGCCGTCCGTCAGGACGGGGACCACCAACTGGGCCAGGCGTCCCAGCGCGGCTCCGGCGTCGCGCTGCCCGAAGAGCTCGGCGCTCAGCCGAGCCAGGAGCGCGGTTCGGGCCACCGCCCGGCGGGCGGCCTGCTCGGCGGTCCGACGGTCGGTGACGTCGAGGGCGTACACGGCCAGGCCGTCCGGTCCGGGCCACGCACGGACCTCGAGCCAGCCCCCGCTCCCGTCGGGGGCGGCCGCCTCGAACGTGAGTGGATGCCCGGTCGCCACCGCCGATCGGAACGAGGCCTCGAAGGGGCTGTCGGACAACTGAGGGACCGCGCTCCAGACCAGCCGCCCCAGCAGCTCGTCGCGGTCCCTGCCGATGAGCCGCTCGGCCTCGACGTTGACGTAGCCGATGCACCAGTCCCGGTCGAGGAAGCAGAAGGCGGCCGGCATGGTCTCGAGGAAGCGATCGGTGACGGGTCCTGGGCGGTGTCCCGAACCTGCGGCCAGGAGTTCCGGGCCGGGCGCGGCGGCGCCGTCCTGCATGCGGTGCCTCCACGTCCGGCCGCCGTTGCCGCGGGCCCGCTCGGGAATGTGGCCCCGCCCCTGGAGCCGCTCACGGGGATTGTCGCGATGCCGCCGACGGCTGCCAAGCAGACGCTGAGCGCCGCGATCGACACGCCGTCCCCCGCGGACGATCGAGGCACGACCCCGGAGGCCGAGACCCTGGTCCGCGACGTCGCCGTCGAGCGGCGCACCGCTCAGTCGGGGTGGCGCAGCAGGTACCGGCCGAAGTGCGGCACCGTGAAGGCGATCTGGCCGCGCTCGGCGGAGTAGACGAGGCCCTTCTTGATGAGCGAGTCGCGGGCAGGGGAGAGGGACGCGGGCTTGCGGCCGAGCGAGACGGCGACCTCCGAGGTGGCCACCGCCGCGCCGTTGGGGCCGCCGAGCTCGGCCATGGCGTGCATGTACTCGCGCTCCGCGGGGGTGGCGCGGTCGTAGCGGGAGCCGAAGAAGCCGACCGCGAGCTCGGCCTCGGCGACGGGGGCGGCCATCGCCACGTCGTCCGCGGTGATGGGGGAGGCGGCGGCGAGATCCCAGGTGACCTTGCCGTAGGCCTGCACGAAGTAGGGATAGCCGTCGGCGGCCTCGTACAGCGCGTCCAGCGCCTCCGGTTCGAAGCTCACGCCCTCCCGCTCAGCGGGTGCGATGAGCGCCCGGTCGGCGGCCTCGCGCTCCAGCCGGTCGATGCGCAGGTAGCGGAAGAGCCGCTCGGAGTAGCTCTTCGAGGCCGACAGGACCGCGGGCAGGTGCGGCAGGCCGGCGCCGACGACGATCAACGGCGCGCCCTGCTGGGAGAGCTCGTGGCAGGCGGCGCAGATCGCCGAGACGTCGTCGGGCTGGACGTCCTGCATCTCGTCGATGAACAGGGCGATGCCGCTGCCGATGTCGGCGGCGACGCCGGCGGCGTCGCTGAGCAGCTCGACCAGGTCGATCTCCATGTCGCCGGAGTCGGCCCGGCCGGTGGCCGCGGGGACGTCGATGCCCGGCTGCCAGCGGTCGCGCACCCTGGCATCCGTGGCCTGCACCCGTTGGGCGAAGGCCTTCACCACGCCGAGGACCTCGTCCATCGACTCCTGGTCGCCGTGTCGCGGGCCGAGTTCGCGCAGCGCCATGTGCAGTGCCGACGACACCGGCCGCCGCAGCGACTGCTCGGGTCGCGCCTCGATCTTGCCGGTCCCCCATCCGCGCGAGATGGCCGCGGAGCGGAGCTGGTTCAGGAGGACGGTCTTGCCGACGCCGCGCAGGCCGGTGAGTACCAGCGACCGCTCCGGCCGGCCGTGCGCGATCCGCTCGAGGACGACGTCGAACGCGGACAGCTCGGAGTCACGCCCGGCCAGCTCGGGCGGGCGCTGGCCGGCTCCGGGCGCGTACGGGTTCCGCACGGGGTCCATGTCGAGCACCGTATGGCGTCGTCTAGATCCTGGCGTAGAGATCGGTAGAACGCGCTAGCGCGTGTCGTGAGTGACTAGAGGAACGGTTGGGGCCGGCCGGCGACCCAGTCCCGCACCGCCGCCTCCTGGCGCTGCAGCCGGCGCCCGCCGAACGGCGTCTCGGTCACGTCGAGCCGCACCATCGACCCGTCGCGCAGCCGCAGGCCGACCGAGCGGTTGCCGGCGGCGGTGACCTTCGTGACGCCGACCTCCGCGACCTCGTCGCGGTGCAGCGTGCGGTCGCGCCAGTGGTTGCGGACGACGAGCCGACCGTCGCCCGTGCCGATCGCGGCCAGCCGGAACAGGCGCCAGGCGAGGACGGGCGAGAAGACGAACACGACCACCGCGAACAGCCACTGGCTCCCGTCCGGCCGGATGACGAACAGGAACATGCCGGCGAACAGGATGGGGAACACCGCGACCCACCCCCGGGCCCATGCCGGCGGCCGGAGGTGGACCTGCACGTCGGCGGAGGTCACCCACGGATTGTGTCGTCTGCGCCTGTCTAGGGCTCGGGCTAGACGGCGACAGACGGGCCGACATCCCCCATCGGGTGATCACGCACCGCTAGCGTCGTCCCGTGATCAAGTTCGCGATCAAGGTCGTCATCCTCGCCGCGGCGTTCTTCTTCCTCACGAAGTACGACGTCCTGCCGGGCCTGAACGTCGAGGAGAACCCGGACGGTCCGCTGGGGGTCTACGGCACCTACCTCTGGATCGGCCTGATCTTCGGCGTGGTGAACGCCTTCGTCGGCCCCGTCCTGCGGGTGCTGTCCCTACCGTTCGTGCTGCTCACACTGGGTCTGTTCCTGATCGTGATCAACGCGGCGCTGCTGGGTCTCACCGCACTGCTGACCGACCGCCTGACGGTCGACGGCTTCGGGACGGCGATCCTCGGCGGGCTCATCCTGGCCGTCGTCGGGTGGGTCGCCGACCAGCTCCTCGACCGCTGATCGCCTCCCGTCGCGTCGTCGTGACGCGCACCACCGATCGCAGTAGCGTGGCTCGATATGGCCAGCACCACCGTTGCCCCGGCGATCCCGGTGCGCGGACCGGACGGCGGCCGCTCGTCAGGAACCCTGACGGAGCTCGCCGCACTCGAAGCCGCCCGTGACGAGAAGCGCCAGTTGCTCGACCGGGCCGCCGGGGCCGCACGGGAGGAACTGACCGCCAAGGACCGGCTGCCCGCCGGCTGCGCACCGGACGACCTGCCGGCGCTGCTGCAGCGCTACTACTGGAGCGAGCCCGCCGCCGAGGTCCTCGGCCACGACCCGGGGGAGCTGGCCGGCCTCGCCATCGGCCACCTGCGGCTGGCCGAGGTGCGCCCGCCGGGGTCGGCGACCGTCGACGTGCAGCGGCTGCCGGACGGGCGTGCGGTCGTGCGCCTGGTCACCGACGACATGCCCTACCTCGTCGACTCGGTCACCGCCGAGGTCGTGCGCCAGGGGCTGACCCTGGCGCACATCGTGCACCCGGTCGTCGTGGTCCGCCGCGACCTGCGCGGGAGGATCAAGGCCTTCTGCGACAGCTCGCTGGCCGTCGGCTGCGGATCCGACGCGGTCACCGAGTCGTGGATGGCCGTCGTCCTCGACGGGACGCTGGACGACGAGGCCGGCGCCGACCTCGTCAACGGGCTGCGCACCGTGCTGGACGACGTCCGGGCGGTCGACGAGGACGCCGAGCGCCTGCGGGCACGGGTGCTCGAGCTCGCCGGCCGGCTCGAGGCCCTGGGCACACCCTCCCCCAGCCCCGACGGCGACCCGGCCGACGACCCCGCCGAGGCCGCCGCGCTGCTGCGCTGGCTGGCCGACGGCAACTTCGTCCTCCTCGGCGCGCGCGAGGTCGACCTCGTCCCCTCCCGCGGCAAGCTGACCGCCAAGCCCGTGCACGGCACCGGCCTCGGCGTCCTGCGCAGCGACGCCGACATGAGCGACCTCGATGCCATGCCGGAGGCATCGCGATCGCCGCAGCAGCACCTGATCGCCGTCACCAAGGCCGACGCCCGCTCCACCGTCCACCGCCGGGCCTGGCTGGACCTCGTCGCGGTGAACCTGCCGTCGGACGCCGGAGCTGCGGCCCGCCAGCTGCGCTTCGTGGGGCTCTTCCCGTCGGCGGCATACACGAGCAGCGTCGTGGACGTCCCGTTGGTGCGCCGCCGGGTCGCCGAGGTGATCGCCCGCTCCGCGGTGCCGGCCGACAGCCACACCGGCAAGGAGCTGCTCGACGTCCTGGAGACCTATCCGCGGGACGAGTTGCTGCAGGTCGGTGCCGACGAGCTGCTCCCGGTCGCGCTCGCCGTGCTGCACCTGCAGGAGCGCCGGCAGACGCGGCTCTTCCTGCGGCAGGACCCCACCGGCCGGTTCTGGTCGGCGCTGGTCTACCTGCCGCGCGACCGGTACACGACCGAGGTGCGGCTGGCCATGCAGGAGCTGCTCCTGTCCCGGCTCGGCGGCACGAGCATCGAGTACACCGCGCGGTCGACGGAATCGGTGCTGGCCCGGCTGCACTTCGTCGTCCGGGTGCCGGTGGGCAAGCGCGGCTCCGCCAAGCCGGCGGCCGTGGACGTCGAGTCACTGCAGGCCGAGCTCGCCGCCGCCGCACGCAGCTGGACCGACGATCTCGCCGACGCACTGCAGGCCCGCCACGGCGCCGACGCCGAGCGCCTGCTCGCCCAGGTCGCCGACGCGTTCCCGCCCGCGTACCAGAACGACTTCTCGGCCGAGCAGGCCGTCGACGACCTGGCCAGGCTGGAGGGCCTGAGCGAGGGCCAGCTGTCGCTGCGGCTCTGGACGCCGAAGGGCGCCGCCCCCGGGGATCGGCGGCTGGTCATCTACCGGGTCGGGCAGCGGCTGCTGCTCTCCGAGGTGCTGCCGGTGCTCCAGAACATGGGCGTCGACGTCGTCGACGAGCGCCCGTACGAGATCGACCGCATCGGCGCGCCACCCACCTGGATCTACGACTTCGGCGTCGCGGTGCCCCAGGTCGAGCTGCCGTTGCTGCGGTCGCTGCCCGAGCGGTTCACCGAGGCCGTCGGCGCGGTCTGGCGGGGGGAAGCCGAGGACGACGGGCTCGGTGCCCTGGTCATGCTCGCCGGGCTGAACTGGCGCCAGGTGACGGTCATCCGCGCGTACGTGCAGTGGCTGCGCCAGGCCGGGTTGCCGTTCGGCCAGCGCTACGTCGAGGAGACGCTCGCCGCGCACCCCGTCGTCGTCGCCCGCCTCGTGGCGCTGTTCGAGGCCCGCTTCTCCCCCGGCCGGACCCGGGGCCGCGAGACCCGGCAGGCCGACATCGTCGAGTCGCTGCGGAAGTCGATCGGCGAGGTGGAGTCCCTCGACGCCGACCGGGTGCTCACCTCGCTGCTGGCCGCGGTCACCGCCACCCAGCGGACCACCTACTACGCCGGCGGACCACTGGCCCTCAAGATCGATCCGACCAGCGTGCCCGACCTGCCCGAGCCGCGCCCGGCCCGCGAGGTCTGGGTCAGCTCGCCCCGCGTCATGGGCGTCCACCTCCGCTTCGGCGCGGTCGCCCGCGGCGGGCTGCGCTGGTCCGACCGCCGCGAGGACCTCCGCACCGAGGTGCTCGGCCTGGTCAAGGCGCAGATGGTCAAGAACACGGTCATCGTGCCGACCGGCGCCAAGGGCGGCTTCGTGGTCAAGAACCCGCCGGAGTCGCGCGACGCGTTCATGGCCGAGGGGCAGGCCTGCTACAAGCTGTTCATCGGTGCCCTGCTGTCGCTCACCGACAACCTGGTGGACGGCACGGTCGTGCCACCGGAGAACGTGGTGCGCCACGACGGCGACGACACCTACCTGGTGGTCGCCGCGGACAAGGGGACGGCGACGTTCTCCGACCTGGCCAACTCCGTGGCCATCGAGCGCGGGTTCTGGCTGGGCGACGCCTTCGCCTCCGGCGGCTCGGTCGGCTACGACCACAAGGCGATGGGCATCACCGCCCGCGGTGCCTGGGAGTCGGTGACCCGTCACTTCCGGGAGCTCGACGTCGACGTCGCGACCCAGGACTTCACCGTCGTCGGCATCGGCGACATGTCCGGCGACGTGTTCGGCAACGGCATGCTGCTGTCGCGGCACATCCGGCTGGTCGCTGCCTTCGACCACCGGCACGTCTTCGTCGACCCCACGCCCGACGCGGCGTCGTCCTACGCCGAGCGCAAGCGGCTGTTCGGGCTGCAGCGCTCCTCGTGGGCCGACTACAACCGGTCGCGGATCAGTGCCGGTGGCGGGGTGTGGCCTCGCACGGCCAAGTCGGTCCCGGTGTCCAGGCCGATGCGCGCGGCCCTCGGTCTGGCCGAGGACGTCGACACCCTCTCGCCGGTGGAGCTGATCCGCGCGATCCTGCTGGCCCCGGTGGACCTGCTGTTCAACGGCGGCATCGGCACGTACGTCAAGGCGTCGGGCGAGAGCGCACTCGACGTGGGCGACAAGGCCAACGACGCGGTCCGGGTGGACGGCCAGCAGCTGCGCGTCCGCGTCGTCGGGGAGGGCGGCAACCTCGGGCTGACCCAGCGCGGCCGGATCGAGTACGCGCTCACCGGCGGGCGGGTCAACACCGACGCCATCGACAACTCGGCCGGCGTCGACACCTCCGACCACGAGGTCAACATCAAGATCGCCCTCAACGGCGTGGTCGCGGCCGGTGAACTGCAGGCCGCCGATCGCGCGGCTCTGCTGGGCGAGATGACCGACGAGGTGGCCGCCGCCGTCCTCACGAACAACCACGCGCAGAACGCGACCCTGGCGGTCGAGACGACGTCGGCGCGCAGCCTGCTCGACGCGCACGAGCGCTTCATCCGCAGCCTGGAGCGGTCCGGCCGGCTGGTGCGCAGCGTCGAGGCGCTGCCCGACGACCGGCAGCTGGCCGAGCGGCGCCGCGACGGCCACGCGCTCACCAGCCCGGAGCTGTCGGTGCTGCTGGCGTACGCGAAGCTCCAGACCGAGACCGAGGTGCTGCGGTCGCCCCTGCCCGACGACCCGGCGCTCGAGGGCCTGCTGGTCGACTACTTCCCGGCTCCGCTGCGCGAGCGGTTCCCCACGGCGCTCACCGGCCACCCCCTCCGGCGGGAGATCATCGCGACCGTCCTGACCAACCGGGCGGTGAACACCGCCGGGGTCACGGGCTTGTTCCGGCTGGCGCAGGAGACCGGGGCACCGCTGGCGCGGGTCGTGCTGGCGCACGCCGTCGCCCGTGCCGTCTTCGACGTCGACCGGCTGTGGGACGCCGTCCGGCCGCTGGACAACGTGGTGTCCGCGGCGACGCAGGTGGAGCTGCGCACCGAGGCGACGCGGCTTGCCGAGCGGGGCGCCCGGTGGATCCTGCGGCTGCCGGAGCTGGCGGAGCAGCAGGCGCCGCCGATCGCCGACGTGAGGGACCGGTTCGCCGCGCCCGTGGCCGCCGTGCGCGCGGGGCTGCACGACTGGGTGCTGGGTGGTGAGGCCGAGGCGTACGCGGAGCGTGCGGCGCGGCTCCGGGAGGCGGGGGTCCCGGCCGAGCTGGCTGCGGAGGCGGCCGCCGCGCCGCTGCTGCCGGCAGCCCTGGACCTCGCGGTGGTCGCCGAGCGGACCGGCGCGCCGGTCCAGCTGGCCGGGCGTGTGATGCAGTGCCTGGCGGAGCGGCTCGGGCTCGTGCCGCTGCGCGAGCAGGTGATCGCGCTGCCGCGTGACCGGCGCTGGCCGTCGATGGCGCGCGCCTCCCTGCGCGACGACCTGGCGATGGAGCAGTCCTCGCTCACCGAGGACGTGCTGAGCCTCCGCACGTCGGACACCGATCCGCCCGAGAAGCTCGTCGAGGCCTGGGTCGAGGCCTGGGATGCCACGCAGGCGCGGGCCGCGGCGCAGCTGGCCGACATCTCGGCCGGGGACCGCCAGGAGCTCGCCGAGCTGCTGGTGGCGGTCCGGACGCTGCGCGGTCTGCGCAAGCGCCGCCAGGCCCGCCGCCTCCCCCGCCCGGAGGAGTGACGCCGATGCGGATCGCGAGATCCGCGCTGTCGGCTCATCCGATCGCCCAACACTCCAAGAACCGACGAAGCGTCTCTCGCCGAGTTGCGTGCGTGCGCTGACGCCCAGGCGATCGGCGACCCAACGCCCGCCGACACAGGGTGACCTGGAGGTCGTGGTGGGGAGAGCGGTCCCTCGTCCGATTCGCCGACACCGGCGAGCCGGTCTGGGCGCCTCGCGGCAAGGTGGCCGAAGAACGGGCGTCCGGCGACGGTCGTTCGCCTGCGCTGACGTCGAGATCCGCACAGGACCGGTATCCAGGGGCGCGGACACCGGCATGCGGCCGATCTCGCCGGCGCCCTCATGCGTCAGAGGGCGGCCATCAGTCCGGCGATGACCGCCCGCAGGCGAATATGGGCGCTTGTTGCGTCGTCTAGCGCATCCGCTAGAGAAGCCTAGAGGCGTTCAGAGGGAGGGACGGCGCTCGCCGAAGCGGGTCGCCTGCTCGAAGGCGTGCCCGACCTGGAGCACCCGGAGGTCGGCGCGCGCCGGGCCGATGATCTGCAGCCCGACCGGCAGCCCGTCCGGCGTGAACCCGCCGGGCACCGACAGGGCGGGGGAGCCGGTCGCCGAGACGAGCGTGCACGACCGCATCCACTCCAGGTAGTTCTCCTGGTGGACGCCGGCGATCTCGGTCGGGTACTCGATCTCCACCGGGAACGGCAGCACCTGCGTCGTCGGTGCGAGCAGCACGTCGAAGCGCTCGAAGAAGGCGATCATCCGCTCGTACAGCGTCGTGTGCAGCTGCTCGGCGCGGGCGAGGTCGGAACCGGTCAGCTTCGCGCCCATCTTGGCGTTCCAGCGGATCGACTCCTTGACCTTGTCCGGGTTCCGGCGGGCCAGCTCGGAGTAGTTGGCGTCGAACAGCCACGCCCGGAGCGTGCCGAACACCTCGTCGGCGCCGTCCAGCTTCGGGCAGGCCTCCTCGACGTCGGCGCCCAGTGACTCGAAGACGCCCACCGACGACTCCAGGACCGACGTGACCGCCGGGTCGACGGTCACCTGACCGCCCAGGTCGGGGGCCCACGCCACCCGCAGGCCGTCGAGCCGGTCGGCCAGGGGCCCGGCGAAGAGCGCCGGGTCGTCGCCGAGCGAGATCGGCACCCGGGGGTCGGGGCCGGCGATCGCCGAGAGCTGCAGCGCCACGTCGGCGACGGTCCGCCCCATCGGCCCCTGCACCGACAGCTGCGACCAGGCCATCGGGGACGGCCAGGTCGGCACCCGGCCCGGCGTCGGGCGCAGCCCGACCACGTTGCAGAACGCCGCCGGGTTGCGCAACGAGCCGCCCATGTCGCTGCCCTCGGCCAGCGGGACGAACCCCGCCGCCAGCGCGGCCGCCGCCCCACCCGACGAGCCGCCGGCCGACAGGCCGTGCCGGTAGGGGTTGTGCGTCGCACCGAACAGCGGGTTGAACGTGTGCGACCCGGCCGCGAACTCCGGCACGTTCGTCTTGCCCACCCGGACCGCGCCCGCGGCGCGGAGCCGGGCCACGACCAGCTCGTCGCGCACCGGCACGGTGTCCGCGTGCAGGGGGAGCCCCAGGTGGTGCGCATGCCGCCGGTGGCATGGGTGTCCTTGTGCGCGACCGGCAGGCCGTGCAGCGGGCCCACGAGCTCGCCGGCCGCGAGCGCGGCATCGGCGGCATCGGCGGCCGCGCGTGCGCCGTCGGCGTCCAGCGTCACGATCGCGTTGACGTCGGGGTCGAGCCGATCGATCCGCTCGAGGTGCGCATCCAGGAGCTCCCGCGCCGAGATGGCCCGGGCGCCCAGCATCGCGGCCAGCTCCGTCGCCGGCCGGAAGCAGAGTTCGTCACTCATGAGGGGAGCTTGTCACGCCCCCGGCCGAGTGGGACCGCCGCGCCCAGGGAACGATGACCCCGATGAGCGAGCAGCAGGACGACGTCACCTTCGAGCAGCTGGGCCTGCGCGCCGAGCTGCTGGCCGCGCTCTCCGCCCTCGGCTACGAGGAGCCCACCCCCATCCAGCAGCAGGCGATCCCCCGCTGCGCGAGGGGCGCGACCTGCTCGGCCAGGCGGCCACCGGCACCGGCAAGACGGCCGCCTTCTCCCTGCCCCTGTTGCAGCGTCTCCCGGTGGAGCGGCGCGGCAGGGCACCGCTGGGCCTGGTGCTCGTCCCCACCCGGGAGCTCGCCGTCCAGGTGTCGGAGGCGCTGCACAAGTACGGCCGCGATCTCGGTGCGCGGGTCCTGCCCGTCTACGGCGGTGCACCGATCGGTCGCCAGCTGCGCTCGCTCGAGAACGGCGTGGACGTCGTCGTCGCCACCCCCGGCCGCGCCCTCGACCTGGTCCAGCGGGGCGCGCTCGACCTGACCACCGTGCAGACCGTCGTCCTCGACGAGGCCGACGAGATGCTGGACATGGGCTTCGCCGAGGACCTCGAGGCGATCCTCGGCGAGACCCCGGAGACCCGGCAGACCGTGCTCTTCTCCGCGACGATGCCGCGCCGGCTGGACTCCCTGGCCCGTCGGCACCTCACCGACCCGGTCCGCATCGCCATCGCCCGCGAGAAGGCCGCTGCGGGGGAGTCGCCATTGGTGCGGCAGACCGCCTACGTCGTCCCGAGGGCCGCGAAGCCCGCCGCGCTCGGCCGCATCCTGGACGTCGAGGCGCCCACGGCCGCGATCGTCTTCTGCCGCACGCGGGAGGAGGTCGACTCCCTCACCGAGACGCTCAACGGCCGCGGGTACCGCGCCGAGGCGCTGCACGGCGGCATGAGCCAGGAGCAGCGCGACCGCGTGATGGGGCGGCTCCGCGGCGGCACGGCCGACCTGCTCGTGGCCACCGACGTCGCCGCCCGCGGCCTCGACATCGACCAGCTGACCCACGTGGTGAACTACGACGTCCCGTCGGCGCCGGAGTCCTACGTGCACCGCATCGGCCGGGTCGGCCGGGCCGGCCGCGAGGGCGTGGCCATCACCCTCGCCGAGCCCCGCGAGCACCGGATGCTCAAGACGATCGAGAAGGTGGCCGGCGCCACCATCGCCGTGGAGAAGGTGCCCACGGTCGCCGACCTGCGCGCGCGCCGCCTCGACCTCACCCGGGCGGCGCTCCGGGAGAGCCTGCTCGAGGACGGCAGTGACCAGGCGCTCGACCGCTTCCGCGTCGTCGTCGAGACCCTCACCGACGAGTTCGACCTCGTGGAGGTCGCCCTCGCCGCGGTGAAGCTCGCGCACGAGGCCGGTGGAGGGGCGGACGACGACGAGGAGATCCCGCAGGTGTCCTTCCGCCCCGACGGGGGAAGCGGCCCGACTCGCGGAGCACCGGCCGGGCCGAGTCGTCGAAGCCCCGGCGCGCTCCCGGCGGTCCGGCGGCCCGGCTGTTCGTCGGCGCGGGCCGGGACGCCGGCATCCGGCCCGGCGACCTGGTCGGTGCCATCACGGGGGAGACGCAGCTCAAGGGACGTGACATCGGCTCGATCGAGATCCACCAGCGGTTCGCCCTCGTCGAGGTGCCCGAATCCGCGGCCGACGAGGTCGTGCGGGCGCTGAAGGCCACGATGATCAAAGGCCGGAAGGCGACGATCCGCCGCGACCGCGGCTGACGGCTCCGCGTCAGGGGCCCGGCCCGAGCGTGCGAGGGCTGGGGGGACGCGGGGTCCTTCTACTGCGGGTGCAGGCGGACGGCGACCAGCGCGACGTCGTCCTCGGGTCGCCCGTGCACCAGCCGTTCGAGCAGCTCGTCGAGCAGCGCCTCCAGCGGCAGGTCGGCCAACTCGATGACCGCGTCCCGCAGCCGAACCATGCCGGCGTCGAGGTCGCTGTCCCGGCGCTCGACCAGGCCGTCGGTGTAGAGCAGGACCGTCGACCCGCGGTCCAGGGTCACGACCGACTCCTGCCGCCGGGTGTCCGGGTCGACGCCCAGCAGCAGGTCGCCGGTCCAGGCCGCCAGCTCCGCGACGCTCCCGTCGGGATTGATCACCAGGGGCGGCAGGTGGCCGGCGTTGGCCCAGCGCATGCGGGTCAGCCCGCGCTCCCGCTCGTCCTCCGTCTGCTCGAAGCGGGCGACGGCCGCCGTGGCGAGCGTCCGCGTCCGAAGGGTGGTCATCGATGCGTCCAGGCCGCGCAGCACCTCGGCGGGGCCGGCGTCGCTGTAGGTGGCGATGCCCCGGAGCAGTCCGCGCAGCTGTCCCATCGCCGCCGCGGCAGCGGTGTCGTGGCCGACGACGTCGCCGATCACCAGCATGGTCGACCCGTTCGGCTGCAGGAACGCGTCGTACCAGTCCCCGCCGACCCGGGCCGCCTCGGCCGCCGGCAGGTAGCGGACGGCGATCTGCGCGTGATCAGGCTCCGGCGGCTCGGTGAGCAGGCTGCGCTGCAGGCCCTCCGCCAGCTGCTGCTGCGCGTTGTAGAGCCGCGCGTTGTCCAGGGCGAGCCCGGCGCGGTCGGCGACGTCCTGGGCGGTCGCGAGGTCCTCGTCGGTGACGGTCGTGCCGGCCCGGTAGTACATGGTCAGCAGGCCCAGGGTGCGTCCGCGGCCACGCAACGGCAGGACCACGGCCGTCTCCGGCCGCAGCACCTGCAGCAGGTCGCGCGCCTCTCCCGGTCCCAGCAGGTCCAGGACCCGCGGGATCGGCTCGCGGGTGGCCTCTCCGCCGATCAGCGCCCGCGCCACCGGGGAGTCGACGGGCAGGGCGTCGAGGCGCACCGCCGCGTACCGCTCCAGGACCGGCCTCGATGCCGGCTCCACGTGCCACGAGCCGACGTCGCGCGGCCGGCCGTCGGCGTCGACGAGGGTGACGATGCAGAAGTCGGCCAGCGCCGGGACGACCAGCCGCGGGAGGTGCGCCGTGGCGGCACCTGCGTCGAGCGTGCCGGCGAGTTCGGCGCTGACCTGGGCCAGCAGCGCGAGTCGCTGCGCGGAGTCCTCGGCCCTCTCCTGCACGCGGCGTCGGTCGGTGACCTCCAGGAAGTACACCGACAGACCGTCCGGCGTCGGCCACGCCCGCAGCTCGTACCAGCCGTTCAGCGGCTCCGGGTAGAAGGCGTCGAAGGAGACCGGCACGCCCACCCGGACCGCCGTGCGGTAGCTGTCCTCGAAGATGCTGTTCACCGCGGCGGGGAAGGCGTCCCAGAGCACCCGCCCGAGCAGCTCCTCGCGGCTGCTGCCCAGCAGGCGCTCGGCCTCGGCGTTGACGTGGGTGAACCGCCACTCGCGGTCGAGGCTGTAGAACCCTGCGGGCATCGCCTCCAGCACCCGGGTGACCGAAGCCGCGCCGGCCCGCTCGTCGGTGGTGTCGTAGGCGGCACCCACCAGCCGGACGGCGGTGCCGCCGGGCCCGCTCAGTGCCCGGCCGCGGGCGTGCACCCACCGTGTCTCGCCGTCGGGCAGGACGACGCGGTACTCGGCGTCGTACTCCCCACAGGTGTCGATGCACTGCTGGAGGAGGTCACCGACCCGGTCCACGTCGTCCGGGTGCAGCCGGTCGTTGAAGGCCTCGAGCGTTTCGGTGAAGGTGTCGGCGTCGTAGCCGAAGATCGCGATGAGGCGGTCGTCCCACGACAGGCGGCCGCTGATCAGGTCCCAGTCGAAGGTGCCGATGCCGCCGGCATCGATGGCCAGCCCCCAGCGCACCCGGTCGTCCTCGTACTGGTGGACCAGCGCCGAGAGCTCGAGCTCGGTGACCGCGGACTCGGCCAGCTGCCGGACCGTGGCCACGTCGGTGTCCGACCACTCCCGGGGCCTGGGGTCGAAGACGCACAGTGCGCCGATCGCCTGGCCTCCGGTGGTGACCAGGGGGGCGCCCAGATAGGCGCCGACCTGCCCCGAGGTGACGGGCGGGAGCTCGCGGACCCGTGGGTCATCTCTCGTGTCGGAGAGCACGAGGACGCCGTCCCCCGCAGCGGTCACCGTGCAGAGCGACTCCTCCAGCAAGCCCTCCGAGCCGACGGTCCCGGTCGGCAGGCCGCTGCCCGCCGCCACGAGTTGGACGTCGGTGAGCAGCGAGATCTGGCTGCCCGGGGCGCGCACGAGACGCGCGGCGAGCTCGGACAGCCGGTCCAGCGCGTGCGCGTCGCGCCCACCGGGGAGCAGGCGACGGGCGGCGTCCAACCGGGCGGCGTCGCTCCGCAGCCGGCCGGCCGAGCGGACGGCGCCCTGCGGTGCGACCGTCGGGTCAGCGGAACCGTTCACGATGCCCTTCTGCCCGACCGCGTCGGCGAACCTCGGCGAAGGCCGCTCGTTGCAGTCCCCGCCGTCCTGCCCCACGTTATGTCACGGACTGTCCGTTGTGTGCAACGAATCCGAGGAAGGTCACAGGACCACGGCTCAGGGAGCAGGCACGACGAGCGTGACGGCGCTCCCGCCGTCATGTTCCACGTGCAACCCCGCACGCCTCAGCAACCCCCGCAGTCGCGTCGGGGTGTCCGGCTCGGCGGTGGTCGTGGCCAGCAGCCGGGCCAGCCGGCCCTTGTGCGCCTTGTTGAAGTGGCTGACCACCGACCGCGTCCCGTCCGGGCGTTCACTCAGGACGCCGACGGTCACGGCGCCCGGAACGGGAGCCAACGCCGCGTAGGAGCCGCTGCGCAGGTCGACCACCAGGTCGTCGACGGCGGCCAGCACCGGAGCGAGGGCGGGTCTCCAGAGGGCTCGCAGCGTCGGCAACCCGGGCAGGGCGGAACCGGCCGACAGCCGGTAGGCGGGGATCTGGTCGCCGCCCCGGACCAGCCCGAACAGCGCCGACCCCACCGCCAGCCGGTGCGCGGCACGCGACCGCTGGACCCGCGTCATGCTGCCCACGTCGAGGGCGTCGTAGAGGACGCCGGTGTAGCGCTGCAGCGCCGGCCGGGTCGGTGCGGTCCAGAGGTCGGCATTGCGGGCGATCTCCTCGTCCTGCTTCGGGGACAGGCCGAGCGCGGTGCGAGAGGCGGGGACGTCGTCGGCCAGCTCGACCAGTGCCTCCACGAGCTCGGTCCGCACCGGGGTGAGCTCCGGAGCGGTCAGGGCGGCGAGCTCGAGCGGCGGCCCGTCCCCGCCGGCGGCCTTGGTCTCCGACGGCGGGAGGAGGACGAGCACCGCTCAGTCCGCCAGGTCGACGACGACGGGGGCGTGGTCGCTCGCGCCCTTGCCCTTGCGCTCCTCCCGGTCGATGCGCGCCCCGGTCACGCGGGCGGCCAGGGCGGGGGAGCCCAGGACGAAGTCGATCCGCATGCCCTCGCGGCGCGGGAAGCGCAGCTGCGTGTAGTCCCAGTACGTGTAGACGCCGGGGCCGGGGGTGTGGGGCCGGACGACGTCGGCGAACCCGGCGTCCACGATGGCGCGGAAGGCCGCCCGCTCCGGCGGCGACACGTGGGTGGAGTGCGAGAAGACGGCCATGTCCCAGACGTCGTCGTTCTCGGGCGCGATGTTCCAGTCGCCGACGAGCGCGATCTGCGCCCCGGCGTCCTTCTCCAGCCACTCGCCGGCCGTCGTCCGCAGCGCCGCCAGCCAGTCGAGCTTGTACCGGTAGTGCGGGTCGGCGAGCGTCCGGCCGTTGGGCACGTACAGGCTCCAGACCCGTACGCCGCCGCAGGTGGCCCCGAGAGCGCGGGCCTCGGTCTCGCTGACGGCGATCTCGCCCGCCCCGCCGCCCCCGGCCGACCAGCACGGCTGGCCCGGGAAGCCGATCTCGACGTCCTCGATGCCGACGCGGGACAGGATCGCGACACCGTTCCACTGCGAGTAGCCGACGTGCGCGACCTCGTAGCCCAGCGCCGCGAAGGGCATCTCCGGGAACTGGTCGTCGCGGCACTTGGTCTCCTGCAGTGCCAGGACGTCGACGTCGCTGCGCTCCAACCAGGCGGCCACCCGCTCGGCCCGGGAGCGGATGGAGTTCACGTTCCAGGTAGCCAGGCGCACGGGAGCCCAGCTTAGGTGGAGTGGCAGGGGCGCATTCTCCGCGCCCTGGCACTCCGCTCAGACCTGGACCGGGACCTCGCCCTTGGCCATCATGCGGGCCCGCAGCCGCTCGCGGCTCTCCACGAACTTCGTCGCCTGCTCGTCGAGACCGGCGAGGAAGGTGGCCAGCTCCTCGCGCGCCTTCTCGCCCTCCGGGCCGAAGTCGTCGCGGTCGAACACCCGCCACTTGCGCAGGATCGGGCTGACCACCTCGTCGTGGTGGAGCCGCAGGTCGTAGATGCCGGCCTTGGCGATGATCGTCGAGTTCTTCCGGAAGTTCGCCATGTTGGCGCCGGGCATCTCGAAGTGCATGACCTCGTGGGCCACGGCCTTCATCATCTCGTCGGGGTCGATGTCGAACGCCGCACTGACCAGGTTCCGGTAGAAGATCATGTGCAGGTTCTCGTCCGTCGCGATGCGGGCGAGCAACTGGTCGGCCACCGGGTCGCCGGTCGCCTTCCCGGTGTTGCGGTGCGAGACGCGGGTCGCGAGCTCCTGGAACGAGACGTAGGCGACCGCCTCGAGGGGCGACTTGTCCCCGGAGTCGTAGCCGAGGGTCATGTAGTCCATCCGGGCGCGCTCCAGCGCGACCGGGTCGACGCCGCGGGTGACGACGAGGTAGTCGCGGATCGCGATGCCGTGCCGGCCCTCCTCGGCGGTCCAGCGGCCGACCCACTGCCCCCAGGCGCCGTCCCGGCCGAACCGGGTGGCGATCTCCCGGTGGTAGCTGGGCAGGTTGTCCTCGGTCAGCAGGTTGACGAACATCGCGGCCTTCGCCGTCTCGTCGAGCTTCGACTGCTCCGGCGACCAGTCCTCGCCGCCCAGGAAGGCGAAGTTGCGCCCCTCGTCCCAGGGCACGTAGTCGTGCGGATGCCACTCCTTGGCCAGCTTGATGTGCCGGTTCAGGTTCTCCTCGACCACCGGCTCCAGCTCGGTCAGGACCGCCGCCTGCGGGGGAGTCTGGGACATGCGGACCTCCGGGGCTCGAGGCGACCTACGCCTGCGTAACCTACGCAACCGTAACCAACGGTCGTCCACAGGGGGTGGTTCCCCGAACGGAGCCGGATCACTCCTCTGCTCAGGGGCCGCTCGTCGGTCACAGGCCGCTGCCGGGGATCGGTGGGATCATGGCCGGATGACCAGGCGGCCCACAGCGGTGGACGGCGCGTGAGCGACGACCCCACCAGACCCGTGACGGCCCGCCCTCCCGTCGTCCGCCGCGCACCCCGCCGGGCACCCCGCAGCTTCGCCGCCGCCCTCGGCCTGACCGCTCTCGGAGCGTTGCTGCCCGGCACCGCCTTCCTCGCGGCGGGTCGACGGAGGCTCGGCGTCCTCACCCTGCTGGCGTTCCTGGCCCTCGTCGGCGGGGGTGTGTGGCTGGCCACCGGCGGGCGCCGGACGCTCGTCCGCTCCGCCGTGGACACCGACCGCCTGCTCTGGATCGTCGGCGGCGTGGTCCTCGTCAGCCTGCTGTGGGCCGTCGTCGTGATCTCCGGCTACCGGATGCTGGTCCCACCTCGGAGCTCGCGCGGCCACCACGTGCTCGGGGCTCTGGTCGTGCTGGTCCTCGTCGTGGCGGTCGCCGCGCCGGCGGTGTTCGTCAGCCGGCTGGCCTTCACGCAGCGTGAGCTCATCGCGGAGGTGTTCGAGGACGACGGCCGGTCGGCCACCGTCGAGGACACCGCCGACCCGTTCGGCGACAAGGAGCGGGTCAACGTGCTGCTCCTCGGCGGCGACGGCGGCGAGGGCAGGGAGGGCGTGCGCACCGACACCGTCATCGTCGCGAGCACCGACACCAGCACGGGCGACACGGTCCTGTTCAGCCTGCCGCGCAACCTGGAGAACCTGCCCTTCCCCCGGACAGCCCGCTGGCCGAGGTCTACCCCGACGGGTTCTGGGCGGGCAGCGAGAGCGAGAGCCTGCTCAACGCGGTCTATCGCAACGGGCCGGCCGAGTACCCCGACATCCTCGGGCCGACCGACGACCCGGGCGCGGACTTCCTGAAGCTCGGCGTCGGTGAGGCGCTCGGACTGAGCATCGACTACTTCGTGCTGGTCAACCTCGACGGTTTCAGCCGGCTCGTCGACGCCCTCGGCGGGATCACCGTCAACGTCAACTACTGGGTGCCGGTCGGCGGTGTCCCCGACGAGCAGCTGCCCGACGACTACATCGCCCCGGGGCCGGACCAGGAGATGGACGGCCCCACCGCACTGGCCTTCGCCCGAGGCCGCTACGGCCTCACCGACTACGACCGGATGGCTCGCCAGCGCTGCACGATCGACGCGATCATCGAGGCGGCCGACCCGGTCACCCTGCTGCGGGAGTACCAGGACCTGGCGGCCACCACGCAGGACATCGTCAGCACCGACATCCCGCGGTCGGCGCTGCAGGACTTCGTGGACCTCGCCTTCCTCGTCCAGGAGGCGAACGTGCGCAGCGTCGTCTTCGACGCCGACCTCATCGACCCGGCCTATCCGGACTACGACCGGATGCGGCAGATCGTCGACGACACGCTCGACCCGGCGCCGGCCTCGTCGGGCGCTCCGCCGTCGGACGACGCCCCCGCCTCCGGCAACGGACAGCCCAGCGCCCCGTCGACGACGGACTCGCCCGACCCCACCGGCGGTGCGGATCCGGCGGCCGATGTCGGCGACGCCTGCGCGTACGACCGATCCCGGGCCGAGGAGGCGCGGGCCGCCGGGAAGCCGCCGACCAAGAGCGGCTGACCGCTACATGCTGGCGATCATGATCAGGTTGCCGCAGGTGTCGTCGAGGACCGCCGTGGTCATCGAGCCCATGAGCGTCGGTTCCTGGGTGAAGCGCACGCCGAGCGCGGTGAGCCGCTCGTACTCCTTCTGCACGTCGTCGACGGCGAAGGACGTGTACGGGATGCCGTCGGCGACCAGGGTGTCCTTGTACGCCCTGGCTCCGTGGTGCTCGTCGGGCTCCAGTGCCAGCTCGACGCCGTCGGGGCCTCCGGCGACACGACGGTCAACCAGCGGTGCTCGCCCAGCGGGATCTCGGTCTTCTTCACGAAGCCGAGCACGTCGGTGTAGAAGCGCAGCGCCTTCTCCTGGTCGTCGACCAGGACGCTGGTCACGTTGATCCGCATCGTCACTCTCCTCGGGGTCCGAGCCGCCACCGCTCGGTGATGGCCCTCAACGGCGAGGTGTCCAGCGAGTGGAACTTGTAGCGGCCCTCGCGGCGCGTGGTGACCAGGCCGGCCGCCTCCAGGACCTCCAGGTGCTGCGAGATGGCCTGCCTGCTCGAGCCGAGGCCGTGCCGGCTGATCAGCCGGGTGCACAGTTCGAACAGGGTCTGGTCGTCCCGCTCCTGGAGCTCGTCGAGGACGGCGCGCCTGGTCGGGTCGGCCAGGGCCTTGAAGACGTCGCCGGACACGTCGCCCACGCCCGAACAATAGGCAAGTAACCACTTGCCTGACAAGGGTCAGTTCGTGAGGACGACGTCCTCGAGGGCGCCGAGCTGCTTCCAGCCGGTCGAGATCTGCCCCGGCGGCGGGGCCACGCCCGTGACCGGAGCCCCGAGCCGGTCGACGAGGGTGAGCTGGTCCAGGACCACCCCCGTGAGGGCCGCGATGTCCGCGATCGGCACCTGGAAGGTGCGGAACGGGCCGAGCGGCGGGATCCGCCCCGCCGCGGCGGCCTCGTCCACCGCGCCCCGCAGGTCGTCGACCATCGGCGACTGGTCGAGCAGGTAGCCGGTGGCGGCCAGCGCGTCGTCCTGCACGAACGCCACGACCTTCCAGAACCGGAGGGGGACCTGGATGCCGCGGTACGGCGGGTCGCCGGGCTCGAGCACCGGGCCGGCGAGGACGACGAGCTTCCGGTCGAACCCCGCGGCGTGCTCCTGCAGGTACTCCTCGAGGCCGAGCCACAGCTCGCGGCCCTGGTTGAACGTCGAGGCCTGGGGGGCGGCGTTGGTGAAGAAGAAGGTGTCGGCCTCCGCCTGCTTCGCCTCCTCCTTCGTCGCGCCCCAGGTCGAGGAGGCCCGCATGACGAGGTGCCCGCGGTCGAGGTCGTTGTCCGCGTAGACGGCGGGCCCGGCCTGCAGCTCCGCGGCCAGCCGCGGGTCGAGCTGCCAGCGGTCGGTGCGGCCGATCGACATCAGTTTGGCGCCGTCGAGGTCCAGCGCGGTCAGCGCGGCGAACCGACGGTCGGGTCGGTGCAGCACGCTGTAGTGGAGGTAGTGCAGCAGCACCGTGGGGGCGTCCGAGGCGAGCACGGGCAGCGGCACGTCGACCCCGAGGAAGGCGGGGTCGTAGCCGGTCCGGTCGTCGAGGTCCCGCGCGGTGATCGTCGGCAGGAGGGACATCTCGGTCATGGCGGAAGGCTGGCCCTCCGCCCGGTGACACGCCAGGAGGTCCTGCGCGGGAGGATGGCCGCCGTGGGTGCCGAGGTCCGTCCCGTGTCCGATGTCGACGACGTCCTCCGGCGGGACCTGCTGACCTGCTGGACCGACGTGACCAACGCCGGTGGCGCGGTGGGCTTCGTCCCCCCGGTCACCGAGGAGGACGTCGTCCCGCTGCTGGACAAGCTCCTGGACGGCGTCCGCTCCGGGCGGGACGTCCTGGCACTGCTCACCGTGGACGGCGCGACGGCGGGCTTCGCCAGTGTCGTGGGCTCGCTGAGTCCCCTGCGCCTGCACTGGGGAACGGTGCTGCGGGTGCAGGTGCACCCGTCCCGGCAGGGACAGGGTCTGGGCCGGGCGCTCATGGCCGGCGTGCACGACATCGCCCGCAGTCGCGGCTGGGAGTTCCTCCACCTCACCGCGCGCGGGGGCACCGGACTGGACGACTTCTACCGGGGCCTGGGCTACGTCGAGGTCGGGCGGCTGCCGGGCGCGATCCGGGTCGCCCCGGGCGACGACCGCGACGAGATCATCATGGCCTGCCGCCTCTGAGCCCGACGGCCGCTGGCAGGCTGTCGGCCATGGTTGACCCGACCCCCGACGCGCCCCGGTCCACCGACGCCCGGCGCGAGCGGCTGATCGGTCTGCTGCTGCTCGGCGTGGCCGTGGTGCTGCTCGTGTCGTCGGTCACCTGGTTCGGCACCGGCCAGATCGGCGTCGGCGTCGGGCAGCTCCTCCTCGGCATCGTCCTCGCCGCGGTCGGTGGGCATCTCTACCGGCGGAGCGCCCGCGGCTGACCGCGTTGCAGGTGTTCCCGGCGCCGCCCAGACTTTCGTCCACGACCCGAGGGATGGAGGAGCCGGTGAAGCTGGCCAAAGAGGAACTCGTCCGCGTGCTGCGCACTCAGGGCGACAACGACACCGCGGACAAGGTGGAGGCGTCGCTGCCCGACGAGATCGACACCGAGGCCCACGCCGACGAGCTGCAGGCCGCCGGCCTCCACCGCACCCAGCTCATGGCCAAGCTGGCCGGCGGAGGGCTCGGCGGCACGGTGGCCCCCTGACGGTTCTGCTCAGCCGGTCCGCTCAGCCGCTGAAGGGGCGCTCCCGCGCCAGCTCCTCCTTGGCGACGCCGCGGATGTGCACCGCATCCGGGCCGTCGACGATCCGCAGCGTGCGGGCGTGGGCGTAGAAGCGGGCCAGCGGGGTGTCGTTGCTGACTCCGGCGCCGCCGTGCACCTGGATGGCGCGGTCGATGACGTCCACGGCCACCTTCGGCGCCGCCACCTTGATCGCGGAGATCTCGGTGCGTGCGCCCTTGGCGCCGTACTTGTCGATGAGGTCGGCGGTCTTGAGCACGTACAGCCGCGCCTGGTCGATCTCGATCCGGGACAGCGCGATGGCCTCGCGGACGGTCCCCTGGTCGGCCAGCGGGCGGCCGAACGCGACGCGGGCCTTGGTGCGCTCGACCATGAGCGCCAGCGCCCGCTCGGCCATGCCGATGGCGCGCATGCAGTGGTGGATCCGCCCGGGGCCGAGTCGTGCCTGGGCGATCATGAAGCCGTCGCCCTCGCCGGCCAGCATGTTCGAGGCCGGCACCCGCACGTCGGTGAACCGCAACTCCGAGTGTCCGTGCTGGTCCTGGTACCCGAACACCGGCAGGTGCCGGATGATCTCCAGGCCCGGGGTGTCGCGAGGGACCAGGATCATCGACTGCTGCCGGTGCGCGGCGCCCTGGGGGTCGGTCTTGCCCATGACGATGAAGATCTGGCAGCGCTCGTCGGCAGCTCCGCTGGTCCACCACTTGCGCCCGTTGATCACGTAGTCGTCGCCGTCGCGGACGATCGACGTCTGGATGTTGCGCGCGTCGGAGGAGGCGACGTCGGGCTCCGTCATCGCGAAGCCGGAGCGGATCTCGCCCTCGAGCAGCGGGTTCAGCCACCGCTGCTTCTGCTCGTCCGTGCCGAACAACATGAGCGTCTCCATGTTGCCGGTGTCGGGCGCACCGCAGTTGGTCGCCTCGGGAGCGATCACCGGCGACCAGCCCATGACCTCGGCGGCGGAGGCGTACTCGAGGTTGGACAACCCGCCGAGCTCGTGGTGGAACAGGTTCCACAGTCCCCGCTTGCGCGCCTCGGCCTTCAGCTCCTCGAGGACCGGCGGGTGCTCGTGGTTGTCGTGCCCTCGCTCGGCCCGCCACTGGTCGTAGACCGGTTCGGCCGGGAAGACCTGCTCGCGCATGAAGTCCCAGAGCCGGTCGCAGACTTCCTGGGCTCGGGGGAGAGGGCGAAGTCCATGCCCGCAAGGTAACTGCGGACGTGACCGTCGTCGCACCGGGGGTGAAGGCGGTCAGGGATGGCGGGGCGTCGCCTGGCCGTCGTCGTTCTCGAGCAGCCAGCACACGGCCAGCGGCGAGGCGAGGATGAGCAGCATCGCGGCCGCCGCGAGCACCACGCGGGCCGGCAGCAGCAGGGTGGCGCCGAGCACCGCCACGGACGCGACGACCACGAACAGACGGATCGCGCCGGAGTGCGCACGCGGGCGGGCGGGCCGGCTGACGGGGCGGTCGAACGGTGCACCGCCGCTGAGCAGCGCGGCGAGCTCGGGGTCCTCGCGCTCGACGTCGGCGCTGAGGGATCGCAGCACGGGGTCGTCGTCCATGGGGGTCCCCTCGGGGTCCCGGGCGGTCTGCCGGAGGCTCGGCTGTCCGCCGCACCGCCGAGTGTGCTCCGTCGGAGGACGCTTCGGGAAGACGCCGCGAGCCGGGCCCCGACGTCCGTGGGGACGTCGGGACCCGGCTCGCGGTCGAACCGGCCGGAGGCCGGCCGGTCAGAGCGTCAGCGGCGCGAGTCGATCGCGTTGCGGACCGGCATCAGGGCGATGACCAGACCGACCAGCGCGGTCGCGATGTGCAGGATGTTGTCGGCCCAGTTGAGGCTGAGGAAGTCCCACTCCTGGCCGGTGGCGAACAGGCCGTAGATGAACGCGGCGCCGTAGCCCACCGCGAGCAGCCAGCCGTAGGTCCGCGCCCCGGACAGCGTGCGGCCCAGCACCAGACCGGCCACACCGATCAGGATGTGCACGACGTTGTGCATCCCGTTGATCTCGAAGAAGAGCAGCTTCTCCTCGGTGTTGTGGGCGAAGAAGTCGTCGAAGCCGGTGATGAAGAACCCGACGATGCCGACCAGCAGGTACACGGCCCCGAATGCGAGGGCCAGGATCTCGGGGACGGTCTTGCCCCGACCTGCGACGTTGTTGCCCGCGGAAGCGGCCATGATGTCCTCCCAGATACGTCCGCCGTGCGCACGGCGGTACCGGAACGGAGTTACCCCGCCTGACCGGCGGAAACGACGGTCGCCCGATCGTGTGGCGCACAACCGGACGGAGGCGTTCCGCCGCGGACGGGTGGTCCGAAGGGTGTTCGGACGCCGGCGGCCCAGCGGTTCAGCCCGGCAGGGTGGACCTGCTCCGGCGGACGACGAACGGGCCGATCGCGAGCAGGTCGACCGGCGCCGAACCGAAGCACTCCAGCGCATCGCGGGGGTCGTCGACCATGGGGCGGCCCGCGGTGTTCAGGCTGGTGTTCACCACCACCGGGATGCCGGTGCGCCGCTCGAAGCACTCGAGCATGCGGGCCACCAGCGGTTCGTCGGCGCGGTCGACGGTCTGGATCCGCGCGGTGCCGTCGACATGGGTGACGGTGGGGATGCGGTCCCTCCACTCGGGCGCGACGTCGTGGACGAACAGCATGTAGCGCGACGGGATCGGCCCGCGGCCGAAGATCTGGCTCGCCCGCTCGGCGAGCACCATCGGCGCCACGGGGCGGAACTGCTCGCGGCCCTTCACGTTGTTCATCCGCTCGAGGTTGCCTTGGTGGCCGGGGTGGGCGAGCAGGGAGCGGTGACCCAGGGCCCGCGGGCCGTACTCGCTGCGGCCCTGGAACCACGCGACGATGCCGTTGTTCGCCAGCACCTCGGCGACCGCGTCGGCGACGTCGTGCGGCTTCTCGTAGTCGATGGCGGCGGTGATCAGCCAGCTCTCGATCTCCTCGTCGGTCCAGCCTCGCCCGAGGTCGGCCCCGGGCATGGGCTCGGTGACGTCACCGAGATCGTGGGCCACCGACAGCGCGCCGCCGAGCGCCGTCCCGGAGTCCCCTGCCGCTGGCTGCACCCAGACCTGCTCGAACGGGCCCTCGGCGTAGATGCGGCTGTTGGCGACGCAGTTCAGGGCGACGCCGCCGGCGAGCGTCAGCGCGGAGTCGCCGGTCTGCGCGTGCAGCCAGCGGACGAGGTCGAGCATCGTCTCCTCGAGCCGCAGCTGGACGCTCGCGGCGAGGTCGGCGTGGGCGTCGGTCCAGTCGTCGCCCTTGTGCAGCCGGGGGGCGAACTGGGAGAAGTCGATCTTCTCGGTGCGGAAGCCGCCGTCGCCGGTGGCGTGGATCGCCCGCTCGAGCTCCTGGGCGAAGCGCGGTTTCCCGTAGGAGGCCATCGCCATCACCTTGTACTCGTCGGAGCTGCGCAGGAAGCCGAGGTGCTCGGTGAGGTCCTCGTAGAGCAGGCCGAGGGAGTGGGGGAGCGCCTGGCTGGCCAGCGTCTCCAGTTTGCCGTCGAGGTAGCGGCCGGCGAGGTGGCTGACCGCCTCGCCGCGGCCGTCGAGCACCAGCACCGAGTTCGACGGGTAGGGGGCGGCGAGCCCGGCGGAGGCCGCGTGCGCGACGTGGTGGGGGACGTAGACGACCTTGTCCTCGGACAGGCCCGGCAGGTAGTGGGCGAGGAAGGACGGCGCCTTCTCGGCGTACATCTTCCGCATGACGTCGCCCTCGTCGTACAACCCCGACTCCTCGGGGCTGGGCATCAGCCGCGGATCGAACGAGTAGGCGACCGCGTCGAGATCGGCGGGCGTCAGACCGGCCTCGGCCAGCGCCCAGGCGGCCGCCAGCTCGGGCAGCTCCCACGCGCTCCACGGCAGCGGGCGCTTGCCGTGCTTGCGCCGGCTGAATCGCTCCTCCTCGGCAGCGGCCACGACCTGCCCGTCGACGACGAGCGCCGCCGCCGGGTCGTGGTAGAGGGCATTGATGCCGAGGACCTTCACGTGGGATCTCCTTGTCGCCGTTCCGGTCCAGCCCCCTTACCCGGCTCCTGCGTCACATGCGCGCTCGGAGCAGGTCGTTCTCGGTGACCGCCGCCAGGCCGAGGGTCTTGTAGCCCACGTCGTCGAAGAGGACGACGAGCCGGTCGTCCTCGACCCGCATGACGACGCCGTTGCCCCACTCCGAGTGCTCCACCGGGGTCTCGACGGGGAACGGGGTGTCCGGGTCGTCGGCGCCCGCGGGCTCGTGGGCGGTGCCGGCCGAGCAGTTGTCGCAGTTGCCGCACGGCTCGTCGAGCTGCTCGCCGAAGTAGCC
Organism: Blastococcus sp. PRF04-17; assembly: GCF_023016265.1. Lineage (GTDB taxonomy): Bacteria > Actinomycetota > Actinomycetes > Mycobacteriales > Geodermatophilaceae > Blastococcus_B. Next base: position 3,355,501 of record NZ_CP095412.1, read on the forward strand.
CAGCAGGAACTGGCGCCGGCAGTCGGTGGTCTCGGCGTAGCCGCGCATCATCTCCACGCGGCTCTGGTCGACACGCTCGTGGTGCTCGGCCAGTTCACGGGCCGCGGCGGCCGCCTCACCGGGCGGCGGCGCGTCGTCCGCCGGGTGGGCGGCGCCGTCCTCGTCGAGGACCACGGCCGACACCTGCTCGAGCAGGTTCAGGTCGCGGGCCAGCGGGGTCGCCCCCCGGCCGGTCTCCTCGCGGAGGTCCTGCACGTCCACGCCGTCCTCGATGCCGGCTGCGGCCGCGGCCTGCACCAGCCCGGCCACCTGCTGGAGCTCCTCCTCGGCCGGGGCGCCGGCGGCGAAGAACCGCCGGAGGCTGAGGTCCTCCTGCCGGTAGACCAGCACGGCGAGCGCCGGATCGCCGTCGCGGCCCGCGCGGCCGATCTCCTGGTAGTAGCTGTCCACCGAGTCGGCCGGCTCGGCGTGGATCACGAAGCGGGTGTCCGGCTTGTCGATGCCCATGCCGAAGGCGGTGGTGGCCACGACGACGTCGAGCTCGTCGGCCATCCAGGCCCGCTGGGTGTCCTCGCGGTCGCCCTTGTTGAGTCCGGCGTGGTAGGGCCGAGCGCGCAGGCCTCGGTCCTGCAGCCGGCCCGCGATCTCCTCGGTGCCCCGGCGGGTCGCGCTGTAGACGATGCCCGGCCCGCGGCCCTCGCCGAGCTCGGCGAGCACCCGGTCGAGCACCCGCTCGTCCTTGCCATGGGCATCGGCGTACTGGTCGACCTCGAGCCGGATCTCCGGTCGGTCGAACCCGGCCACGACGATCTCGGGGTCGCGCATCTCCAGCCGCTCGACGATCTCGGCGCGGACCGGCGGTGCCGCCGTGGCGGTCAGGGCGAGGACCGTCGGGTGACCGAGCTGCTCGATGACGCCGCCGAGACGCAGGTAGTCCGGGCGGAAGTCGTGCCCCCAGGCCGAGACGCAGTGGGCCTCGTCGACGACGAACAGCGCCGGGTTCGCGTCGCGGAGCGAGTCGACCACTTCCGGCTTGGTGAGCTGCTCGGGGGCCAGGAAGAGGAAGCGGATGGTGCCGTCCTGGATCGACTGCAGCGCCTCTCGCTGGTCGCCGGCGGAGAGGGTCGAGTTGAGCTGGGCCGCACGCCCCGCCTGCTGCTCGATGTCGGCCAGCCGGTCGACCTGGTCGCGCTGCAGGGCGATGAGCGGCGACACGATGACCACCGGGCCGTCGAGCAGCGGGCCCGCGACCTGGTAGACCGCCGTCTTCCCGGCGCCCGACGGCAGCACCGCGAGGGTGTCGCGGCCGGAGACGACGGCCTGCATGGCGCACTCCTGACCGGGCCGGAACTCGTCGAAGCCGAGGACCTCCCGGGCGAACTCGCGGATCCGGCGGGTGCGGACCGATGCCGAGTTTCCGGCGGGGTTGTCGTCCTCGGGGGAGCGTGGCGGCACCGGCTCCCACTCCCCGCCGCGGACCCTCGGCAAACCGTGCCCTCGGCCATGGCGCTTCCGCGGAAGCGCGGATCATCCGCTGAGCATGACGCCGGCCTCGGCCGCGAGTTTCCGGGCGAGGTCCCGGTTGCCGATCAGCACGCCGATCGCCCAGTGCAGGTCCAGCCGTTCCGAGCGCTCCTGGATGTGCCCGGCCAGCGCCGGCTCCCCGTCGGGGAACAGCACGCGGCTCATCTGCGCAGCCTCGCGCCGGAGGTCGACCCGCCGGTCGGTCCGCCGGTCGGTCCTGCGGCCGGTGCTCCGGGAGGCGGGGCGCACCGCTCCACGCGTGCCCCGCCGGCGCGGCCGTGTCGGTCGGGTGGGCCGCCGCCCGGGGCGCGGCGGCCCGGTGCGCGGCGGCCCGGTGCGCGGCGCCGGCGCCGCCGGGAGCGCCTCCTCGGGGCGACGGCCCACCACCGTGTCCAGCGGTGGCACGCCGACGAACGTGGCGTCGGCGGCGCGATCCAGGCCACCCTCGAACGCCGCGTCGGCCGTGCCCCAGACCCGTCGGCCGTCCGGGGCCAGCACGATCAGCCGGCCGGCCTTCCGGCTCAGCACGAGCTCCTGGTCGTGGACCAGCCCGTGGTCGACGTCGCAGAGCAGGACGAGGTTCGACACGTCGGTCGGCCCGCCGAAGAGCCAGTGCCGCATGTGATGGGCGTGCAGCCGCTCGACGCGGGTCTCGGGGCAGCCGGGACGGGCGCAGCCGCCGTCGCGCCGGAGCAGCACCCGACGCTGTGCCTTCGTCGCTCGCCGCTTGCGGCGACCGTGGGCGAGCGGCTCGTGGTCCTTCTCGAGCATGACCACAGCGGTGGCCTCGCACGCGAGGCGCCGAGCCTGGGCGGCGGTCAGCGCCGGCCCGCCCTCGAAGTGGGCCCGACCCGCCGCGGCGTCGTCGGCGAGCACGCCGGCGTCGACGTGGATCACCACCTCGCGGCGGGGCGGGTCACCGGGACGGCGGTCCATCGCCACGCGAGCCTCGGCCAGCGCGCCCAGCGCGCCCAGCGCGGCGATGCGCCGCGCGGCGGTCCGCTCGCGGGCGAGCCCCACGGCCTCGTCGTCCCCGCAGCGCTTCTCGACGTCCCGGTCGACCTGCCCTCCGGCGGCGCGAATCGTGTCCTGCGCGGCCGTCGCCTTCTTGCTCTGCGCCCGCTCCCGGCGGGCCTCGCGCTCGGCCAGCGAGTCGATGGCGGCCATCAGCGCGGCGCCGGCCTCGGCCGGCATGCGGACCTTCAGGGTCAGGTACCCCTCGTCGTCGGTCCAGGCGTGGAAGGACTGCTCGACCTGCTGCCGCCACTCGGCGCCGGGCTTCGCCGCCTCGTCGTCGACGCGGCGCCAGGCCCGGCAGAACCGCTCCGTCTGCGATGCGGTCGCCGTCAGTGCGAACTCCAGCAGCGGCGCCTCGCAGTCGGGGGCCGCGATGCGGGTCAGGGCCCGGACCTTCGCGTACGACAGCCGCCCGGCCGAGAACGCCGCATCGACCAGGGGGAGTCCGGGCAGCGCACGCGCCACGCGGACGTGCTCCCGCGCTGTGACCTGCGACATGCCGCACTGCCAGGCCAGCCAGTGCGCGCAGGAGTGGATGCCCACGCCCTTCCACCCGCCGCGCTCGTCGAACTCGGCGACGAGGCGGAGCCACGCCGCCGTGGCCGCCGCGAGGCGCACCGCCCCGGTCGTGATGGCCCGGGCCAGCTCGGGCAACGGTGAACCGGAGGGATGCTGCATCACATTCTTCGAACGCATGTTCGGATGCTAGGGCCGGCCGCTGACAGAACGGCAGGCCAGCGGCCCGGGGCGCTTCCGCGGAAGCGTCGGCGGCTCAGCGCAGCGACGACCGGCGGAGGCCCACGTCGGCGCGTTCGGCGGCCGCGCGCCCCGCGTACCAGCCGCCCGCGTCGACCGATGCCCGGCTGCGGCTCGAGCGGACGCGGGGGAACAGCTCGCTGACCCGCTGCTCGACCGCTTCCTGCCGGTTGCGCAGCACCGGGAGCAGATCGGCCCCGTGCTCCGCCGCCGCCTCGGCCGTGGCGCGCTGCCGGGCCGCCTGCAGGCGTTCCCCGATGCGGTGCGCGTACCCCAGCAGGAAGGAGTGCCGGAACGACCGTGACCCACGGAGCCGGCCGGATCGTTCGGCGGCTGCCAGCCCCTGCGCCACCTGCAGGAGCAGCGACGTGAACAGCAGCTCCACGGCGGCGACGTCGGCACGGACGCCGACCAGGTTCGCGATGCCGAGCGTCTGGTACCAGACCAGCCGGACGTCGTTGGCCTCCGCCACCGCGCCGAGCAGCTGCATCTTGGCGCGTACGTACGGGTCCCGGACGTGCACCCGCCGCGCCGTCACCGCCTGCCCTCCGGCGGATGCCGGTCCCGCATCCAGGAGAGCGGTGTCGAGCGCGTGCCGCGTCATCAGCTCCTGGGCCTTGGCCGTCAGGGCGTCCGCCTCTTCCGGGAACTCGGTCGACTCGGCCTTGGTCAGCAGGCCACGGATCCGGCGCAGCGCCCGCTCGTCGCCGCCCGATTGGTGGTTGTCGTGCCGCACGCGCGGCGGACCCCACCGGGACGGCGGCGGCACCAGCGCATCCATCCGGGCAGACCACTTCAGGGCCACCGCCAGCCGCAGCACGATGCGCCAGGCCTCTTCCGCACCCCGCCGCCCGGTGCGGTGCCAGGCATGGATCACCGCAGGATCGCCGGCCCCCAGCGCACCCAGCTCCGCGAGTTGCTCCACCCAGACGTCGGGTGCGCGGCCTGCGGCGTCGACCCGGCGGGCGTGCTCGGCGATCAGCGCCACCGCCAGCGGCACGGCACTGCTCGTCGCCTCGCGCTGGGCGAGGTGCACGACGTCGGCGGGCTGCCACCCCCGCTCCCACGTCTCCTCCAGGCCGGCGAGCAGCTCTCGCGTCACCCCGCCGTCGGCGTCGACCGAGGGATCGTGCCTCGCGAACGTCTCTGCGACCTCCCTGGTGATGTCGGCGTCGAGCAGCGCGCCGCGCTGCAGGAGTTCGGTGAGCATGGCCCCGGTCGTCACGCGAGGCATGCTGCCCGTCGGGACCGACGTCCGGTCGTGGCACGTTGTGGACGGCGTGCCCGGTCCACAAACTCGCGCTGCGGTGTTGACAGGACGACCGCCTTCCGCACCTGCGGAGCGGAGATCGTTGTCATGCCCGCAGGTGCGGAGCTACGGTGCACGGCGTGCCGACCAGCTACCGGATCGCCGAGGCCGCGGCCCTGCTCGGCGTCAGCGACGACACCGTTCGACGGTGGATCGACAGCGGGAGGCTCGTGGTCTCCCGCGACGTCGGGCCGGCCACCGTGGACGGGGCCGACCTGGCCGGCGTGGCGACCCGGCTGCGCGAGGCGCCCGAACCAGGGGCCACGCCGTCCTCCGCGCGCAACCGGCTGACCGGCATCGTCACCCGCGTCCTCCGGGACACGGTGATGGCCCAGGTCGAGATCCAGGCCGGTCCCTTCCGGCTGGTCTCGCTGATGTCGCGCGAGGCCGCCGACGAGCTGGGCCTCGAGGTCGGTGTCCGCGCCGTCGCGACGGTCAAGGCCACCCAGGTCAGCGTGGACGTCCCGTGAGGCGACGTGTGCTCCTGGCCGTCGCCTGCCTGACCGTGCTGGTGGGGTGCGGCGGCTACGACGGCGACGCGCCGCCCGGCGAGGAGGAGGTGCTCACCGACCCGCAGGGCGACGAGGGCCTCACCGGCACCCTGACCGTCTTCGCCGCCGCCTCGCTGACCGACGTCTTCACCCGGCTCGGCGAGCAGCTCATGGAGGAGAACCCGCAGCTCGACGTCCGGTTCAACGTCGCCGGCAGCTCCGCGCTGGCCGCCCAGCTGCTGGAGGGGGCCCCCGCCGACGTGTTCGCCGCCGCCGACGAGGCCCAGATGAGCCGGGTCCAGGACGGTGGCCTGATCGGCGCGGCCGAGCTCTTCGCGGAGAACCCCCTCATGCTCGCCGTCCCGATCGAGAACCCGGCCGGAGTGGCCCTCCCGGAGGGCGGGATGCCCAGTCTGTCGGAGCTCGTCACCGCCGACATGACGGTCGCGGTCTGCGCGCCCGAGGTGCCCTGCGGCGCCGCCGCAGCCGAGGTGCTGGAGGCATCGGGTCGGTCCGACGCCCCGGACACCTACGAGGACGACGTCCGCGCGGTGCTGACCAAGGTCCAGCTCGGCGAGGTGGACGCGGGGCTGATCTACCTCTCCGACGTCCACGCCGCGGGCGACTCGATCCTGGCGTTCGCGTTCCGCGAGGCCCCCCAGGCGGTCAACCGGTACCCGATCGGCGCTCTGGAGGACTCCGCCAACCCGGACGCGGCGCGGGCGTTCGTCGACCTCGTCCTCTCGGCGGAGGGCCAGCAGGTGCTCGCCGACGCGGGGTTCCTGCCGCCGTCGTGAGCCCTCTCCGCGGCGGCGACTCGACCCGGATCCCTGCCCCGCTCCTGTTCCCGGCCGCCCTCGGTGTCGCCTTCCTCGTCCTGCCGGTCCTCGGCCTGCTCATTCGCACGCCCTGGTCCTCCCTCGGCAGCCGGCTGACCGAGCCCGGCGTCGGCGAGGCGCTGCGGCTGTCGCTGGTCTCGGCGACCATGGCGACCGGCGTCTCGCTGCTGCTCGGCGTCCCGCTCGCCTGGGTACTTGCGCGCTCCCGCATCCGCGGCCGTAGCGTCCTGCGCGCGCTGGTCACCGTGCCGCTCGTCCTGCCGCCGGTCGTCGGCGGTGTCGCCCTGTTCCTCGTCCTCGGGCGGCAGGGCCTCGTCGGCCGCTGGCTCGACCAGGCCTTCGACATCACGATCCCGTTCACGACCACGGCGGTCGTCATCGCCGAGACCTTCGTCGCCATGCCGTTCCTCGTGATCAGCGTCGAGGGGGCGCTGCGGGCGGCCGACGCCCGCTTCGAGGACGTCGCCGCCACCCTCGGCGCCGACCGCTGGACGACGTTCCGCCGCGTCACCCTCCCCCTCGTCGCTCCCGGCATCGCCGCCGGCGCCGTCCTCTGCTGGGCCCGCGCCCTCGGCGAGTTCGGCGCCACCATCACCTTCGCCGGCAACTTCCCGGGGACGACGCAGACGATGCCGCTGGCCGTCTACCTGGCGCTGCAGCGCGATCCCGAGGCGGCGATCGTGCTCTCGCTCGTCCTGCTCGCCGTCTCGCTGGCCACGCTCCTGCTGCTGCGGGACCGCTGGCTGGGCCGGGCGGCGTCATGACGCTCGAGGCCACCGTGACGGTGCTCCGGGGGCCCCTCGCTCTCGAGGTCGAGCTGGCGGTCGAGGACGGCGAGGTGCTCGCCGTCCTCGGCCCCAACGGCGCAGGAAAGTCCACCCTGCTCCGAGTTCTCGCCGGACTGCTCCCTCCGGACTCCGGCCGCGTGGTCGTGGACGGAGAGCACTGGGACGACGCTTCCGCGGGAACGCGGCTGCCCACGCACCGCCGCTCGCTCGGCGTCGTCTTCCAGGACGCGCTGCTCTTCCCGCACCTCACCATCGGCCACAACGTCGAGTTCGCGCTGCGCAGCCGCGGCATCGGCCCGGCCGCCCGCCAGCAGGCTGCTGCGGCGTGGCTCGCCCGGGTCGGTCTCGACGGCTTCGCGGCCCGGCACCCGGCCCAGCTGTCCGGCGGCCAGGCCCAGCGTGCGGCGCTGGCCCGGGCGCTGGTGGGGGAGCCGGCACTGCTGCTGCTCGACGAGCCGCTCTCCGCCCTCGACGCGCGCACCCGGCTGGAGGTCCGGGCCGAGCTGCGCAGGCACCTGGCGGACTTCGGCGGCAGCACGGTGCTGGTCACCCACGACCCGGTGGACGCGATGGCGCTGGCCGACCGGGTCGTCGTCCTCGAGGACGGCCGGGTCGTGCAGGCCGGGACGCCGGTGGACGTCAGCCGGCGCCCGCGCACCGACTACGTCGCCCGCCTGGTCGGCCTCTCCCTCCTGCCCGGGACCGGCGAAGGGCGCACGGTGAGGCTGGCGGACGGCGGCACGGTGGCCGTGGCCGACGAGGTCGACGGCCCGGTGTTCGCCGCGGTGCGCCCCGAGTCGGTCGCGCTCTACCTGGCCAGGCCCGCGGGCAGCCCGCGCAACGTGTGGCCCGCCCGACTGGTCGGGGCCACCCCGCACGGCGCGACGGTCCGGTGCGAACTGACCGGGGAGGTGCCGCTCGTCGCCGACGTCACCGCAGCCGCGTTCGCGGAGCTGGGACTGGCGACGGGGTCCGAGGTGTGGGCAACCGTGAAGGCCTCCGAGGTCGCGGTCTACTCGCGCTGACAAGGTGGGGACATGCAGACAGCCGCCGTCGTCCTCGCCGCCGGGGGCGGCCGTCGCTACGGGAAGCCCAAGGCGTTGGTCGAGTACGAGGGCAGCCTGCTGGTCGAGCGAGCGGTTCGGACGGCGCGGGCGGCCACCGATGTCGTCCTCGTCGTGCTCGGCGCGCAGGCGGTCGACGTCTGGCGCACCGCCGACCTGACCGGCGCGACCGTGCTCGCGAACAAGGACTGGGAGTCCGGCATGGCCTCCTCCCTGCGCACCGGTCTCGACGGCCTCCGCGGCTTCCCCGGCACGGTCGACGCCGCTCTGATCACCCTGGTCGACATGCCCGGCATGACGCCGGAGGCGCTTCGGCGCATGGCCGAGCACGCGAGCCCCGACGCGCTGGCCGTGGCCACCTACGACGGCGTCCGCAGCCATCCGGTGCTGCTCGGCCGCGACCACTGGGCCGGGGTGATCGAGACGGCGCAGGGCGACGAGGGTGCCCGCCGCTACCTGGCCGAGCACTCCGCAGCGGGAAAGGTGACCGAGGTGGACTGCACCGGCCTCGCGGATCCGACCGACCTCGACGTGCCCGGGGTACCTTCGGCGCCGTGATCGCCCGGGTCGTCGACGTGCCGCTGTCGGTCGCCGAGCACGAGGACGCCGTCGCGGACAAGGCGGCCGGCGCCGTCGTCTCCTTCGCCGGCGTGGTGCGCGACCACGACGGCGGCCGGTCGGTCACCGAGCTGGAGTACGTCGGCCACCCCACCGCCGAGGCCGTGATCCGCGAGCTGGCCGAGGAATTCGCCGCCCGCCCGGACGTGCACGCGGTCGCGGTGAGCCACCGCATCGGCCTGCTCGGCATCGGGGACGTGGCCCTGGCCTGCGCGGTCAGCGCCGCGCACCGGGGCGAGGCATTCGCCGCCTGCGCCGAGCTCGTCGACGAGGTGAAGAAGCGGCTGCCCATCTGGAAGCGGCAGGTCTTCACCGACGGCGAGGAGGAGTGGGTCGCCTGCCCGTAGCGGTGGGTGCAGGGCCGACCGGCATCCCGGCCGCCAGCAGGGTGCTGAGCACGCGGGCGCATGCCTCGATGACCGGCAGTTCGCGCGCCGCACTCCGCGGCCTTGCTCGGAAGGCCACGCCGCAGAGGGTGCCGAACAGCGACCCGTCGGGCGCCACGATCGGAACGCCCACGTAGGCGGCGGCGTCACGGAGCGGTCCGGTGGTGAGGGACGCGTACTCCGGGACGGCGGCGGTGACCGTGGCCATCCGGGGCGCGGTTCCCTCCACCATCTGCCGGCAGAGGCTGCGTTCCCAGGGCAGGGCCGCACCCGGCCGGACCAGACCCTCGGGATGGCTGTGGAGGACGGTCTGCCGGCTCTCGGAGACGCAGGTGACCATCCAGAGGTCCCAGCCGACGTGCTCGTGCAGAAGGCGCAGGAGACCCTCGGCGGCGGAGTCCCAGCTCCGCCACGGCGCGACGTCGGCGATCCCCGCCGGAACCATGCCGAACGTTATTCCCATGGCGCCCCAGGCGGCAATCCTGGGTTCAGCCGGCGAACTCCCGGACCGGGAGACCACGGACGCCGACCTCGGCCCGGAACAGGGAGCCCGCCTGCGGGTCGTCGTCCGGGCCGAGGTTCTCCCGCGAGGTGGTGATGAACAGCTCGTCGAGGCGCTCGCCCCCGAAGGTGCACGCGGTGACCTGGGCGGCGGGCACGTCCACCACGGCGTCCAGGCGACCCGTCGGGTCGTACCGGTGCACCGCACCGCCGCCGAACAGCGCCACCCACACACCGCCCTCGGCATCGACGGTGAGGCCGTCGGGGTTGCCGTCCTCGCCGAAGTCCACGAAGGGACGACGGTTCGTGAGGCCGGCGTCGGGGTCGTAGTCGAAGACGTCCGTCCGGTGCGTGCCGGTGTCGTCGTAGTAGGCCAGCGTGCCGTCCGGGCTCCACTCGAGGCCGTTGGAGATCGTCACCCCGTCGAGCACGCGGTGCACGGGTCCGCCGGGGTCCAGCCGGTACAGCGCGCCACCGCCCGGCCGCTGGTCATAGGCCATGGAGCCGCACCAGAAGCGGCCGTCGGGATCGCAGCCGCCCTCGTTCATGCGGACGTCGTCACCGGACCACACCGGGTCCAGCGGCGTCAGCGAGCCGTCGGCGTCCTCGAGGGCGAACCCACGCTCCAGCGCGATCACCGCTCCACCGCCCCGCCGGGGCCGCAGTGCCGCGGCCACCGTGCCGACCGACCGGCGCCGGACCGTTCCGTCCGGGTCCAGGGCGAGGACGTCGCCGGCGAGCATGTCCACCCAGCGCAGCCCGCCCCACGAGGGCGACCAGACCGGGCCCTCCGCGTGATGGGCGACCGGTCCGGTGACCTGTTCGGCCCGCACGCCGCTCAGCGCGCCCCGGCCAGCCCGTCGTCGTCCGGCCGTCCTTCGGTCGTGGCGGCCGGGTCGACCTCGGCCTCCAGGAGGTGCGCCTCGCCCGCCGCGGTGGCCGCGGCGTCGCCGTGGGACTCGCCGTAGACCTGCTCCGCGCGGGCCAGCAGCTCCTGGGCCTTGGCCTTCGCCTTCTCGAAGATGCTCATGACCGTCCCTTCGCCCGGGTCATCCGCCGGCAAACGGGGGCAGCACGTCCACCACCGCCCCGGGTGACAGCACCAACGCCCGGTTGCGGGTCGTGGTTCCGTCGACCAGGAACGAGCACGCCGTCAGCACCCGCTCGAGGTGCTGGCCGTGCGCCTCGACGAGCTGGGCGACCAGTTCGTCGAGCGTGGCCGCCTCGCGCGTCTCGGTGTCGACGCCGGACGCCGCCCGTGCCCCGGCGAAGTAGCGGACGGTCACCGCCACCTCAGCCTCCGATCGCCGACATCGGCCGGGACGGCTGCAGGAAGCTCGGGTCGTCGATGCCGTGGCCGGGCAGCTTGCCGAGCGTGGCGATCCGCCAGCGGTCGGCGAGCTCCTCGTCGGTCGCGCCCTCGCGCATCGGCGTCCGCAGGTCGGACTCCTCGCGGGCGAACAGGCAGTTGCGCACCTGACCGTCCGCGGTGAGCCGGGTGCGGTCGCAGGCGCCGCAGAACGACCGGGTCACCGAGGCGATGATGCCGACCGTGGCGGGGCCGCCGTCGACCAGGAACCGCTCGGCCGGGGCGGAGCCGCGCTCCTCGGTGTCGGGCGTCAGCGTGTGCGCCGCCGATAGCTGCCCGAGGATGTCCTCGGCGGTGACCATCCGGCCGCGGGTCCACGCGTGGTGGGCGTCGAGCGGCATCTGCTCGATGAACCGCAGCTGGTAGTCGTGCTCGAGGCAGAAGTCCAGCAGCGGGACGGCGTCGGCCTCGTTGATGCCGTGCAGCAGGACGGCGTTGACCTTCACCGGGGTGAGGCCGGCCTCGTGGGCGGCGGCCAGACCGGCGAGGACGTCGTCGAGCCGGTCGCGGTGGGTCAGCTGACGGAACCTGTCCCGGTCGAGGGTGTCGAGGCTGACGTTGATGCGGTCCAGCCCCGCGGCTGCCAGCGCCGGGGCGACACGGGCCAGCCCGATGGCGTTGGTCGTGAGGCTCACCTCGGGCCGCGGGGTCAGGGCCGTCGCGGCGGCCACGATGCCGACCAGCCCCGGGCGCAGCAGCGGCTCGCCACCGGTGAACCGCACCTCCCGGATGCCGAGCTGCTCGACGCCGATGCGCACCAGCCGGGCGATCTCCTCGTCGGTGAGCACCTCGACCTTGGGCAGCCAGTCCAGGCCCTCCGGGGGCATGCAGTACGTGCAGCGCAGGTTGCACCGATCGGTCAGCGACACGCGCAGATCGGTCGCCACGCGGCCGTGCCGGTCGACCAGCCCGCCCGTGCCCGGGGCCGGCTCGTCGGCCGGGCGCACCCAGGGGTCGGGCAGCGGACTGCTGGTCATGCCCCGAATGTAGTGCCGGAACGGCGAAATGCGATCCGGCGCGACGGGCGGACGTTGCTAACGTCGCACCCGCCACCCGAGAGACCGGCGGAGCAGTCTCTGCACTCGCTCGTGGCCAGAGAGCGCGAGAGACCCGTGTCACCCCGCAGCGTGTTCAGTCCCTACGTCCGGTTGTTCGCCGTTCCCGGATCGGCCTGGTTCTCCTTCGCCGGCTGGCTCGCCCGCCTGCCGATGCCGATCCTCGGCCTGGGGGCCGTCCTCCTCGTCGAGGGCGCGACCGGCAGCTACGCGGTCGCCGGTGCGGTCGCCGGCACCCTCGCGCTGGCCGGCTCGCTGGTCAGCCCGCAGTGGGCGCGGGCCATGGACCGCCGCGGACAGGGCGCCGTCCTGCGGGTCGCCTTCACCGGCTACCTCTTCTTCGGCGTCTCCTTCGTCGCCGCGGTGGTCCTGGGAGCGCCCCAGTGGTCCTGGTTCGTCCTGGCCGGGCTGACCGGTGCGTGCGGCCCGAACGTGGGCTCGGCCGTCCGGTCGCGGTGGGCCCACGCGCTCGACGCCGACACGCGGCAGACCGCGTTCGCCTTCGAGTCCGTCGTCGACGAGGTCGTCTTCGTCGTCGGCCCGCCCCTGGTCACGCTGCTCGCCACGCTGATCAACCCGCCGGTCGGGTTCCTCACCGGCGTCGTCATCGGCTTCCTGGGCGGCACGTGGCTGTCGCGGCTCCGCGACACCGAGCCGCCCGTGCACCGGGTCGACGACGGCGTGCCCCGCCGCCGCTCGGCCCTCGGCAACGTCACCGTCGTCCTGGTCGCCGTCGTCTACCTGGCGGTCGGGGCGGTGTTCGGTGCCATGGACGTCGTCGTCGTGGCCTACGCCCAGGCGGAGGGCGCCCCGGCGCTGGCCGGGCTCGCTCTCGCCGTCTACGCCTTGGGCAGCCTCGTGGCCGGACTGGTCTACGGCGTCATCCGGCTGCCCGGCAGCCTCGCCGCCCGGTACATCGGCTGCGCGGTGTTCTTCGCCGTGGCCGCGCAGCTCCTGCTCGCGGTGGACTCGCTGGTCAGCCTCGTCGCGGTCGGCTTCGTCGCCGGCCTGGCCATCGCGCCGGTGCTCGTCTCCGGCATGTCGCTGGTCGAGTCGCGGGTCGCGCGCTCGGCCCTGACCGAAGCGCTGACCTGGGTCGTCACGGGACTCACCCTGGGCGTCACCGTCGGGTCCGCGGTCTCCGGCGCGGCCGTCGACGCCTGGGGAGCGGAGACCGCGTTCGCCGTCCCCGCCGCCGCGGCCGGCCTGGCCGGCGTGCTGGCGGTGGCCGGCGCGCGATGGCTCCGGTCGGCCGGCGGCCCGGTCGCCGAGCTTCCGCAGGACGGAACCGTCCGGATAGAGCACCGCGCCGTCGGGTAGCCGACCGCCCGGCAGCCGCCGCCCGTCGCGGCGCACCCGATCGAGAGGACCCCCGTGACCGAGCCCGCCTCCGGCGTGCCCACCATCGCCCTCAACAACGGCGTCGAGATCCCGCAGCTGGGCTTCGGCGTCTTCCAGATCCCCCCGGCCGACACGGTGCGGGCGACCCGCACGGCGCTCGAGGTCGGCTACCGCCACATCGACACCGCGCAGATGTACGGCAACGAGCGCGAGGTCGGGACCGCGGTCCGCGAGTCGGGCCTCGACCGGGCCGAGGTCTTCGTCACCAGCAAGCTCAACAACAACCAGCTGGAACGCGACGGCATCCTCCGGTCCTTCGACACGAGCCTCGCCGAGATGGGCTTCGACTACCTCGACCTGTTCCTGGTGCACTGGCCGCTGCCCGGCGTCAGCGACTACGTGCAGCGATGGAAGGCGATGGAGGAGATCTACGCCAGCGGCCGCGCGAAGGCCATCGGCGTCTCGAACTTCCAGCAGCACCACCTGCGCACCCTCTTCGCCGAGACGGAGGTGCGCCCAGCGGTCAACCAGATCGAGGTGCACCCCTACCTCACCCAGGAGGACCTGCGTGCCTTCGACGCCGAGCACGAGATCGTCACCGAGGCGTGGGCGCCGATCGCCAAGGGGCAGGTCGCCGACGATCCGGCGATCAAGGAGATCGCGGCCGGCCTGGGACGCACCCCGGCCCAGGTCACGCTGCGCTGGCACATCCAGCGCGGCGACGTGGTCTTCCCGAAGTCGGTGACCCGCAGCCGTGTCGAGGAGAACTTCGACATCTTCGGCTTCGAGCTCGACGAGTCGGCGATGGCGGCGATCTCGGGGCTCAACCGGGACGAGCGCACCGGCCCCGACCCCGACTCGTTCAACTACATCCCGGGCTGACCGGCCGCCCCCGGACGGAGCCGTCCGGGGGCGAAACCGCATCCGGGGGGCCCACCCGCTTCCCCCGGGGATACCGAGTATGCATACTCCGTATCCATGTCCATCCGACACGGTCTTCTCGCGCTCCTGGAGCGCGGTCCCAGCCACGGCTACCAGCTGCGCGCGGAGTTCGACGCCGCCACCGGGGCGGCCTGGCCGCTGAACGTCGGGCAGGTCTACACGACCCTCGACCGGCTCGAGCGCGACGGGCTCGTCGCCCAGGACGGCGATCCCGACCCCGAGGGACGGATCGCCTACCGGATCACCGACGACGGTCGGCGGGCGCTGACGTCGTGGTTTCGCTCTCCCGTCAGTGCGAAGAGCGCGCCTCGTGACGAGCTCTCGATCAAGCTCGCGCTGGCGGTCTCTACTCCAGGTGTCGACGTCCTGGGCGTCGTGCAGACCCAGCGCACCGCGACCATGACCGCGCTGCAGGAGCTGACCCGGCTCAAGGCCAGGGCCACCGATCCCGACGCCGACCTCGCCTGGTCGCTGGTCCTCGACTCGCTGGTGTTCCGGGCCGAGGCCGAGATCCGCTGGCTGGACCACTGCGAGGCACGCGTCGCCCGCGCGGCCACCCGGCGCCCCGTCACCTCGCCGGTCCCGTCCGCTGACGTCACGAAGGCAGTCCGGCCGTGAGTGCCCCGGTGCTGCTGCTCTCCGGCGTCACCCGCGAGCACCGGCAGGGCGAGGCCGTCGTGCACGCGCTGCGCGGGGTCGACCTGACCGTGCACGCCGGCGAGCTGGTGGCCGTCATGGGGCCGTCCGGCTCGGGCAAGTCGACGCTGCTGCACCTGGCCGGCGGGCTGGACCGGCCCACCTCCGGCTCGGTCCACGTCGAGGGCCGGGACCTCGCCGGCCTGCGTCCGGCCGACGTCGCCGCCGTCCGCAGGCGCAGCGCCGGGTACGTCTTCCAGGACCTCAACCTCATCCCCGCGCTCACCGCGGTGGAGAACGTCGCGCTCCCGCGCGAGCTCGACGGGGTCGGTGGGCGGCGGGCCCGCGCCGAGGCGCAAGCCGCGCTCGACGAGCTCGGCGTCGGCGAGCTGGCCGGGCGCTTCCCCGACGACATGTCCGGTGGCCAGCAGCAACGCGTGGCCATCGCGCGCGCCCTCGTCGGTCCCCGCCGGCTGCTGCTGGCCGACGAGCCGACCGGCGCGCTCGACTCCGCCACGGGTGAGGAGATCCTGCGCGTGCTGCGCGCCCGGTGCGAGGCAGGAGCGGCCGGCGTCCTGGTCACGCACGACGCCCGACACGCCGCCTGGGCCGATCGCGTCGTGTTCCTGCGCGACGGTGTCGTGGTCGACCAGTCCGGCCCCGCGGCCGGCGTCGAGTCGCTGCTGTCGCCCGGCGGCGCGCGGTGAGCCTCGTGCTGAGCCCTCCGGAGCGGGCGGTGCCGGCGCCGCCGGCCGACCCCGGCCCCCGGCCGGGCCGGCTCGCCGCCTGGGTGGTGCGCTGGCGGCTCGCACTGCGGCTGGCCCGGCGCGACGCCCGCCGGGCGAAGGGCCGGACGGCGCTGGTGGGGCTCATGGTCGGCCTGCCCGTCCTGGCGATCGTCG
The DNA here is from genome assembly GCF_023016265.1 of Blastococcus sp. PRF04-17. GTDB lineage: Bacteria > Actinomycetota > Actinomycetes > Mycobacteriales > Geodermatophilaceae > Blastococcus_B. Next base: position 3,371,039 of record NZ_CP095412.1, read on the forward strand.
GCGGCGACGTGCTCTTCCGCAGCCAGGACGTGACCGGCGACGAGTTCGTTGCCAGCCGGCTCGGCCCGGCGGACGCGCTGATCCAGGGCCATGCGCGGGAACGGGTCTGGGCCGATCCCCTCTACGGCGAGCTCCTGCAGCCCCCGGAGGAGCCCGGCGCGCCCTGGACGGCCGAGGAGGTGGCCGACCGGCTGCCGGCCGGCTCGTCGGTGGTCGAGCGGCAGGTCGGCAAGATCCTGTTCCGGACCGACATCGGCTACGCCACCGTCGAGGGCTACGCGGAGGACCTCACCGGGACCTCCCGCGCCGACGCGTACGAGGTCGCGGAGGGGCGGGTGCCGGAGCGGGACGGCGAGGTGGCGATCAGCAGGGACATGGCGGACCGGGGCATCGAGGTCGGCGACACCCTGGCGCTGACCCGCGAGGACGTTCCCGGCACCGTCGTCGGGGTGCTGGAGGCGCCCGGGCTCGACGGGCTCCACTTCGTCGTGGTCCCGCCTGGTGAGGCCGACCTCCTGGTGAGCCCCCGCACGGAGTTCTTCGCCGAAGTCCCCGGCGGCCTGGACTGGCCGGCCGTCCAGGACCTCAACGGGCAGGGCCTCGTCGTCCTGTCCGGCTTGGTGGCACAGGACCCACCGCCGGCATCCGAGTACCAGCCGCCGAGCTGGCCGGCCGAGGCGGGACGGTCGAATGCCGAGGTGGCGGTCGCCGCGCTGATCGCCGCGGCCCTGCTGCTGGAGGTCGTCCTGCTGGCCGGCCCCGCCTTCGCCGTCGGGCTGCGGAAGCAGCGGCGGGACCTGGCGCTGCTGGCCGCCAACGGGGGCACGGCGGCGGACCTGCGCCGGGCGGTCCTGGCCTCCGGCCTCCTGCTCGGGGGCGGGGCCGCGGTGACGGGTGCGCTCGTCGGCATCGGGGTCGCCCGTGGCGCGATCCCGGTGCTCGAGAACCGGACCGGCGCCACGTTCGGGCCCTTCCAGGTGCCCGTGCTCGACGTCCTCGTGGTCGTGGCGGTCGGCGCCCTCGCCGGGCTGGCGGCCGCCTACATGCCGGCGCGGCAGGCCGCCCGGACCGACGTCGTCACCACCCTCAGCGGGCGTCGGGGGCAGGTCCGGACGTCGTGGCACCTGCCGGTGCTCGGCCTGATCGTCGCCGGCGCCGGCCTCCTGCTCACGGTCGTCGGCGCGCGGGGCACCGGGCTCCCGGTGGCCGGCGGGGCCGTGCTCCTCATCGCGGGCGTGGTCCTGACCACCCCCTGGCTGGTCGGTCTGCTCGCGCCGCTGGCCCGCCGGCTCCCGGTGCCCGCCCGGCTGGCCGTGCGGGACGCCACCCGGAACCGCTCCCGCACCGCGCCGGCGGTCGCCGCGGTCATGGCGACGGTGGCCGGGGTGACCACGCTCGCGATCGGCAGCGCCAGCGACAGCGCCCAGTCGGAGCGCGACTACCTGCCGCAGGCGCCCATGGGGGCGGCGTCGATCTCGGTCTTCGACGCCGACGAGGCGGGCTGGGCCGACGTCGCGGCGGAGGTGCGTGGGCTGCTGCCCGGCCGCGACCTCGTCCCGGTGCGGACGGTGCGGTGGACCGCGGACGACATGACGGGTCTCCTGGTGCGCGCCGACGGATGCGCCGGACCGATGCCTGAGTGCAGCTGGTACCCCGGCGCTCCCGGCCTGCTCACGATGGTGGGCGACATCGTCGTCCTCGACGGCGAGGCAGTCCTCGCCGTGACGCCACCGGAGCACCGGGACGCGGTGGAGGCGGCGTACCGGCCCGACCGCGTCCTGGTCTTCGGCTCGGGTGCGGTGGACGACAGCGGGATGGTCACCCTGCAGGGGACCCGCTGGGACGAGGGCTCCGGGACCGAGGAACTCCTGGGCGACGTCACGCTGCCTGCCACGGAGATCGTGCCGGCGTCGCCCGGGACGATCCTCCGCGCGCCGGCGACGGTCGTCGTCCCCCCGGCGCTGGCCGACCGGCTGCCCGTGGAGATGGTCACCTCGCGATTGCTGGTGGGCGGGCCGGGCGCACCGGTGTCCGAGGCCGAGGAGCAGCGCCTCCAGGAGGCGATCACCGCGCTCAGCGCGGAGTCCTACGTGTACGTCGAGCGTGGCTGGTCCGACGAGCTCTGGGTGGCCCGCCTGCTGCTGTTCGCAGTCGGCGGCCTGCTGGTGCTGGTGGCCACGCTCACCGCGACGGGGCTCGCCGTGGCCGACGCCCGGCCGGACCACGCCACGCTCGCCGCCGTCGGCGCGGCGCCGCGGACCCGGCGGCTCATGGCGATGGGCTCGGCCGCGGTGATCGGCGTGTTCGGCGCTGCGCTGGGGGTGGTGGCCGGACTGGCGCCGGGCATCGCGGTCGCCCATCCGCTGACGACGGAGGTGTACGGCTCGGGGATGGGCGCGGTCGTGGTCGTCCCCTGGGACCTCCTGGCCGCCGTGGCCATCGGCGTCCCGCTGCTCGCGGTGCTGGTGACCGGCCTGGTCGTCCGGTCGCGGTTGCCGATGGCGCGCCGCGTGGAGTGACTCAGTCGGCGGTCACGAAGTCGATCAGCTCCTCCACGCGGCCGAGCAGCGCGGGCTCGAGGTCGGTGAAGCTGGAGACGCGGGCGAGGATGCGCTGCGCCCACACGTAGCCGGTGTCGTCCTCCCAGCCCAGCCGCTTGCAGACGCCGGTCTTCCAGTCCTCGCCCTTCGGTACGGTCGGCCAGGCGCGGATGCCGAGGACCGAGGGCTTGACCGCCTGCCAGATGTCGACGAACGGGTGGCCGACGACCAGGGCGTGTGCGCCGGTGACCTGCTCGGCGATCCGCGACTCCTTCGAGCCCGTCACCAGGTGGTCGACCAGCACGCCGAGCCGCCGTCCCGGGCCGGGCCGGAAGTCGCGGACGATGGCCGGCAGGTCGTCGACGCCGTGCAGCGGCTCGACGACGACGCCCTCGATGCGCAGGTCGTGGCCCCAGACCTTCTCGACGAGCTCGGCGTCGTGCTTGCCCTCGACATGGATGCGGCCGGCACGGGCCACCCGGGCGCGGGCGTTGTTGACGTACACCGAGCCCGACGCGCTGCGCAGCGGGCCGGACGGCGCGGCGTGCTTCGGCCGCACCAGCACCACGGGCCGGCCGTCGACCCAGAAACCGGGCCCGAGGGGGTAGCCGCGCACCTTGCCGAACCGGTCCTCGAGGTGGACGACGTCCTTCTCGCACCGGACGACCGCGCCGACGAAGCCGGAGCTGGGGTCCTCGACCACGAGGTCCTTCTCCGCCTCCACCTGGGGCACCGGCTTCTTGACGGTGCGGGGATGGACGAGGCTGTCGTACGGGGAACGGGGAGGCACCCGCCCATGCTGGGCGAGGCGTTCCGTCACACGGCGGCGACGCGCCGGGTCGGGTACGCGACACGCCCGGCTTTCCGGCCGATCACTTTCCGTGATCGAGGCGACGCGGTCGCGCGACAAGTGGGTTGCGCGGCATCTACTGGGTCGTGACCTGCGGCAACGCCCGTTCCCGTCCCGAGACGTGGTGGTGCGGTACGGCGATTCCGGACCGGCGCGGTTCGGCCATGGGTGTGTCGACGTCCTCGGCTCGTTTCGCCGTGTCGATCGGGGTCACCCATTGGTGTGACCGCACCAGCCCCGTGCAACGGATAGGAGCAAGCAGACGATGATCGGCACCGACACCATCAGCCGCGTGATCGGCCAGGACGTCTACGACGAGTCCGGCGAGAAGATCGGCTCGGCAGCTGAGGTCTATCTGGACGACGAGACCGGCCAGCCGGAATGGGTCACGGTGCGCACCGGCCTGTTCGGCACGAAGGAGTCGTTCGTACCGCTGCGCAACGCCGACCTGACCGACGACGGCGTGCGCATCCCGGTCAGCAAGGAGCGCGTCAAGGACGCCCCCAAGATCGACACCGACGGCCACCTGTCGCCGCAGGAGGAGCAGGAGCTCTACCGCTACTACGGCATGGGCACCGGCATGGAGTCGACCACCGGCATGGAGTCGACGACCGGCATGGAGTCGACGACCGGGATGGCGACGACCGGCATGACCTCGGGCACCGACACGCGCGGCACCGTGGGTCACGACACCTCCGGCCCGACCACCGACAACGCGATGACCCGCTCGGAGGAGCGGCTCGACGTCGGCACGCGGTCCGAGGAGGTCGGCCGGGCCCGGCTGCGCAAGTACGTCGTCACCGAGAACGTCACCGAGACGGTGCCGGTCTCGCGCGAGGAGGTCCGCCTCGAGCGCGAGCCCATCACCGACGCCAACATCGGCAACGCCATGGACGGGCCGGCCATCTCCGAGGAGGAGCACGAGGTCGTCCTGCACGCCGAGACCCCCGTCGTGGCCAAGGAGGCCGTGCCGGTCGAGCGCGTCCGCCTGGACAAGGAGACCGTGACCGAGCAGGCCACCGTCACCGAGGGCGTGCGCAAGGAGCAGATCGAGATGGAGGGCGACGCGGGCACGACCCGCGACCGCGGCATCTGAGCCGGGCCCCCTCGCGGGGGACACCGACGGCGGCGGCCGGTCGAGGACCAGACTCGACCGGCCGCCGTTCTGCGTCTCCGCGCCGCGACGGCCCGCCGGGTGGGATGCTCGTCGCCGTGACCGAGCGCGACCTGCCCGCGGACCCCGGCGAGCTGGCCGCTGCCCTGGAGAAGAGCGGCTACCTCCCCGACGAAGGGCTGGCCACGGCCGCCTACCTGGCGCTGGTCATGCACCGCCCGCTGTTCCTCGAGGGCGAGGCGGGCGTCGGGAAGACCGCGCTGGCGCACGCGCTGGCCGAGGTCACCGGCCGGCCGATCTACCGGCTGCAGTGCTACGAGGGCCTGGAGGCCAGCCAGGCTCTCTACGACTGGGACTTCGGCCGGCAGCTGCTGCACCTGCGCGCGGCGGAGGCCGCCCACGACACCGGCGACCCGGCGCGCCTGGAGGCCTCGCTCTACGACCGCCGGTTCCTCCTCGCCCGGCCGCTGCTACAGGCCCTCGAGGACTCCCCGAGCGTGCTGCTGATCGACGAGGTGGACCGGGCCGACGACGAGTTCGAGGCGTTCCTGCTCGAGATCCTGTCCGACTTCACCATCTCCATCCCGGAGCTGGGCACGGTGCGGGCGACGACCCCGCCGCTGGTCGTCCTCACGTCCAACCGCACCCGCGAGGTGCACGACGCGCTCAAGCGCCGCTGCCTCTACCACTGGCTGCAGCACCCCGACTTCGACCGCGAGGTCGCGATCCTCCGCCGTCGGCTGCCCGAGGTCACCGAGCGGCTGGCCCGGGAGGTCGCCCGGGCGACGGCCACGCTGCGGACCCTGGACCTGCTGAAGCCGCCGGGCATCGCCGAGGCGATGGACTGGGCGAGCGCCCTGCACACGCTCGGCGCCCGGGAGCTCGACCCGGACGTCGCGGCGCGCACGCTGGGCGCGGTCCTGAAGTACCGCGAGGACACCGACCGGGTGCAGGCGCTGGCCCGGGGGCGCTCTTCGGTGCCTGAACCGCGGGACGTCGTCGACACGGTGCTGGGTTTCGCCCGCACGCTGCGGGCAGCGGGCGTGGCCGCATCACCGGACCGGGTCGAGGCGATGCTGGCCGCGGTCGCGGCCCTCGACGTGCTCGAGCCCGGGGCCGTCTACTGGGCGGGCCGGCTCACCCTCTGCGGCGGCCCGGACGACCTCGACCGCTACGACGCGGCCTTCGCGGCGTACTTCGCCGGCGAGGTGCCCCGGGTGCGGCCCCGGTCCGACCGGCCGGAGATGCTGCGGCTCGCCGCCTCCGCGCCGCTCGAACCGGGCAGCGGCGAGGGGGACGACGACCCGGAGACCTCCGAGCTCGCGGTGCAGGCCAGCGGGGACGAGGTGCTGCGCCATCGCGACGTCGCCGACCTGACCGTCGCCGAGCGGGAGCACCTGCGCCGGCTGTTCGCACTGCTGTCGCCCGCGGCGCCGCTGCGGCCCTCGCGCCGCCGGGCCCCGAGCCTGCGAGGGGCGGTCCACCCGGCGCGCACCGTCCGGGCGGCGTTGCGGGAGGGCGGCGAGGTGCGGCGGCTGGCGCGCCACCGACGACGGTCGCGGGCGCGCCGCGTCGTCCTGCTCGTGGACGTGTCCGGGTCGATGTCGCCGTACGCCGACGCGCTGCTGCGGTTCGCGCACGCCGCCGTCCGGGCGCGGCCCGCCTCGACCGAGGTCTTCACCATCGGCACCCGGCTGACCCGGGTGACCCGCGAGATGCGGCTGCGCGACCCCGACCGGGCGCTGGCGGCCAGCGGCTCGGCCATCCCGGACTGGTCGGGCGGCACCCGGCTCGGAGAGGCGCTCAAGGCGTTCCTCGACCGCTGGGGCCAGCGCGGCACCGCGCGGGGGGCCGTGGTGGTGCTCTGCAGCGACGGCTGGGAGCGCGGCGGCACCGAGCTGCTGGCCGAGCAGATGACGCGGCTGCGCCGGCTGGCGCACGCGGTCGTGTGGGTGAACCCGCACAAGGGACGGGCGGGCTACGAGCCGTTGACCGGAGGGATGCGCGCCGCCCTGCCCTCGGTCGACCACTTCGTCTCCGGGCACAGCATGGCCGCGTTCGAGGAGCTGACGGGGGTGATCCAGCGTGCGTGAGAAAGGACCCCGGCCTTCTCATCCCTCGCATGCTCGGGACGAGCCTCGGGACGGGGCCGGAGAGGATCAGTCGAATGCGCGATGTCCTTGAGGATCTGATCGGCTGGTGGCAGGCGGGGGAGACCGTCGGCATGGGCACGGTGGTGGCGACCTGGCGGTCGGCTCCGCGCCCGGCGGGAGCCTCGATGCTGGTGGGTCCCGACGGAACCGCGGTGGGCAGCGTCTCCGGCGGCTGCGTCGAGGGGGCGGTCTACGAGGAGGCGCGGGACGCCGTCGAGACCGGGGCGCCGGTCCTGCAGCGCTACGGGGTCAGCGACGACGACGCCTTCGCCGTCGGCCTGACCTGCGGCGGGGTCCTGGACGTCTTCGTCGAACCGGTCTCCCGGGAGTCCTTCCCCGAGCTGGGGGACGTCGCGGAGTCGGTCGACCGGCACGAGCCGGTCGCCGTGGTGACCTGCGTGAAGGGTCCCGACGACCGGCTGGGCAAGCGCATGGTGCTGTGGCCGGACCGGGCCTCGGGCACCTTCGGCCTCCAGCGGCTCGACGACGCCGTGGCCGACGACGCCCGCGGCATGCTCGCCGCGGGGCGGACGGGGATCCTGCACTTCGGGCACGACGGGGAGCGGCGGGGCGACGACCTCGAGCTGTTCGTGAACTCCTTCGCCCCGCCGGCCCGCATGGTGGTGTTCGGGGCGATCGACTTCGCCGCGGCCGTCGCCCGGGTCGGCGCCTTCTTGGGCTACCGGGTGACGGTCTGCGACGCCCGGCCGGTGTTCGCCACCGCCAAGCGGTTCCCGGACGCCCACGAGGTCGTCGTCGAGTGGCCGCACCGGTATCTGCAGGGGGAGGTCGACGCCGGCCGGATCGACGAGCGCACGGTGCTCTGCGTGCTGACCCACGACCCGAAGTTCGACGTCCCGCTGCTCGAGGTGGCCCTGCGGCTGCCGGTCGCCTACGTCGGTGCCATGGGTTCGCGGCGGACGCACGACGAGCGGCTGGCCCGGCTCGAGGAGGCGGGGCTGTCCGGCGAGGAGCTGGGGCGGCTGTCGTCGCCGATCGGGCTGGACCTCGGCGCGCGCACGCCCGAGGAGACCGCGATCTCGATCGCGGCGGAGATCATCGCCGGCCGCTGGGGCGGCACGGGGGAGCGGCTGGCCGGCATCGAGGGCCCGATCCACCGGACGGCGGAGCGCTGAGAGAGGACGCCGTCACGCCGGTGATCATCGTCGCGTGGCTGCCCCGCCCGGCGCGTTGCCCGGCCATCTGCCGATGATCGACGCCGACCTGCCGCACCTCCGCCTCGGGTCGGCCGTCCTGCGCAGCGCCGTGCCGCTCGACCGGGCCCGGGCCGCCACCGCGGTGCTGCCGGTACCGCACCGGCCCACGACTGCCCGCGACACGCCGGGCTGACGGGCTACCGCCCGGAACGCCTTCCGGAACGCAGGATTCCTGCGGCCGGACGTCCGAGTTCCGGGAACCGGTACGTCCGGAGGATCTTTCATGCGCATCGGCAAGCTCACGGTCGCCGCATCGGCGGCGCTGCTCCTGACCGCGTGCGGCGGCAGCCCGCTCGACGGCAAGTCCGGCCCGGAGGTCGCCGAGGCGGCGGCCGCCGCCCTGGAGGAGGCCGGGTCGGTGCACGTCACCGGCACCATCGAGCAGGGCGGCGAGGAGGGCGACGTGGACCTCCACCTGCAGGGCAGCGACGCCATCGGCACGCTCACGATGAACGGCGTCGACATCGAGCTGATCAGCGTCGGCGGCGACGCGTTCCTCAAGGCCCCCGGCGACTTCTGGGGCTCCTTCGGCATGCCGTCGGAGGCGACGTCGATGTTCGAGGACCAGTGGATCCTCGTGCCCGGGGATGCGGCCGCGGAGTTCGCCGAATTCTCCCTGGACGGCTTCGTCGACGAGCTGCGCGACCCGGAGAGCCCGGTGCAGGACGACGTCGAGGAGGGCGAGGTCGACGGCGAGGCGGTCGTCATCGTCACGCAGGAGGACGGCAGCGAGCTCGCCGTCGCCAACGACGACGACGCCTACCCGCTGGAGATCACGAACAAGGGCGACTCCCCGGGCACCCTCCGCTTCAGCCGGTTCGGCGAGAAGGAGGACATCGAGGCGCCCGCGGACGCCATCGACCTCATGGAGATGATGGGCGGCTCCTGAGCCACCGGCTTCGGTGAACCACGACGGCGGACGGCCGGTCGGGACCTGGTGTCCCGGCCGGCCGTCCGGCTGTCCGGGAGAATGAGGCGGTGTCCGGTCCCCCCGTGGTCGTGGTCGGCGCGGGTCCGGTCGGGCTGACCGCGGCGCTGCTGCTCGCTCGTCGCGGGCTCCCCGTGCGGGTGCTGGAGCGGCACCGCGCTCCCTACCCCCTGCCTCGGGCGGTCCACCTCGACGACGAGGTGTTCCGCGTCCTGCAGGGCGCGGGCGTGGCCGACCGGGTGCTGGCCCGCAGCCGTCCCATGGCGGGGCTGCGACTGCTCGACGGGGAACACCGCGTGCTCGCCGAGTTCCGCCGGCCTCCGGACGCGGGGCGGCACGGCTATCCGCCGGGTTCGTTCGTGCACCAGCCCGACCTCGAGGACGTCCTCGCGGTGGCCGCGGCCGAGGCCGGTGTGGTGATCGAGCGCGGCGCCGAGGTGGCCGGTCTGCGCCAGGACGGCGACGGCGTGCAGCTCGCCGTCCACCCTCGGGACGGCGGTGCGGACCGGTCCGTCCGGGCCGCCGCGGTACTCGGGTGCGACGGAGCCAACAGCACCGTCCGTGACCTCGTCGGCGCGACGATGCGCGATCTCGCCCCGGCCGACCGGTGGCTGGTGCTCGACGTGCGTTCGGCGTCGGAACTGCCCGTGTGGCCCGGCGCCTCGCAGGTCTGCGACTCGCGGCGTCCGGCCACGTTCATGCCGGTCACCGACGGCCGCTACCGGTGGGAGTGTCGGCTGGCCCCGGACGAGACGGTGGCCGAGGCGACGACCGTGCACCGGCTGGCCGCCCTGCTCGCGCCGGTCGATCCGTCGGAGGTCGAGATCGTGCGCGCGGTGGAGTACACCTTCCGCGCGCAGGTCGCCGACCGCTGGCGCCACGGCCGGGTGGTGCTCGCGGGGGACGCGGCCCACCTCAGCCCCCCGTTCGTCGGCCAGGGACTCGGCCTCGGCCTCCGCGACGTCCACCAGGTGGCGTGGAAGCTGGCCGACGTCCTGACGGGACGGGCGGACGACGATCTGCTCGACACCTACCAGCCCGAGCGCGAGCCGCATGCTCGCGCGCTCATCGGCATGGCCCGGCTCGTCGGCCGGTTGATGACCGGCGGAGGACGGGGCGGTGACGTCGTCCGCCGGGGGGTGCTGGCCGCTGTGCGCCGCATCCCGGCGGTGGCCGCGCTCGCCACCGACAGCCGCACGCCGCCGTTGCGGCCGGGCCCGCTGGTGCAGCGGCGGGGGAGGGGCGGGCGCCGGCTGGCCGGCACGCTCGTCCCGCAGCCGTTCGTGGTCGCGGACGGCCGGCGCTGCCGTCTGGACGACGTCCTCGGCGCCGGGGCGGCGGAGCTCCGGCGGTCCGGCGGCGACTTCGTGGTGCGCCGGGCGGACGGGACGGAGACGGCCGTCGCGGAGCCGACGGGAGACCTCGGGCGCTGGTTGGGGAACGCATGCGGTGTCCGCATCCGGCCGGACCGGATCGTCGGGGCGGCGATCTCCCGGACCTGAGCCGCGCCGGGCGGCATTGGTCGTCGACTCCACCCCTCCGGGCGACGTCCCGGGCCGTCCGCTCCAGGGACGGCCGTCAGGAGCCGATGGACGGCCCGTGATCCTCCGATTGCGCGACCGGGCGGTCCGCATGCTGCCCGAGGGTCGCCTGCTGCCCGAGAGCGTCTGGCAGCGTCGGCACACCGCGATCGTCCGGCTGTGCCTGGCCTTCGCCGCGCTGCTCGTGCTGTTCGGATGGACCCAGGGGGCGGGCCAGCCCGCCGCCGTGGCCGTGCTCGCCGCCGTCGCCCTGCCGGCGCTCGTCGCGACGACCCCGCGCCTCGGGCGGAAGGGGCGGGCGGCCGCCACCACGGTCAGCCTGATGGCCGGCTCCGCCGCGCTCGTGCACCTCTGGGAAGGCGTGACCGAGGCGCACTTCATCTTCTTCGTGATGGTCGGCGTCGTCTCGCTGTACCAGGACTGGGTGCCTTACGGCATCGCCCTGGTCATGGTGATCGCCCACCACGGCGCCCTCGGCACCATCTACCCGACCGCGGTCTACAGCCACGACGCCGTGCACGACCCGTGGTTGTGGGCCGGCATCCACGGCGCCTTCGTGCTCGCCGCCAGCCTCGCCCACCTGGCCTCGTGGCGGCTCAACGAGGACCAGGTCCTCAGCGACCCGCTGACCGGTCTGGCCAACCGCACGCTGCTGGAGGAGATCACCCACCGGGTGCTGCAGCGCGGCAGCGCGGTCAGCCTCCTCTTCATCGACCTCGACGACTTCAAGGCGGTCAACGACAGCCGCGGGCACGCCGCCGGCGACGAACTCATCCTGGTGCTCGCCGAGCGCCTGCGCGGCTGCGTGCGTCCCGGGGACGTCGTCGCCCGCGTCGGGGGCGACGAGTTCGCCGTCGTCGTCACCGGCGGTCCCGACGTGGCTCGCGCCGTCGGCGATCGAGTGCTGACCGCGCTGGCGCTGCCCGTGCCGCTGGACGGCGGACCGGTGACCGTCCACGGCAGCGTGGGCGTGGCGGCGTCCACCGACACCGAGGACCGCACCGCCGGAGCGCTGCTGCGCAACGCCGACCTCGCCATGTACCTGGCCAAGTCCCAGGGCAAGAACCGGATGGTCGCCTACGCCGACGGCATGGCCGAGGCCGCCCGGCACCGCGCGCAGATGGCCCAGGACCTGGAGGACGCGGCGGTCGCCGGCCAGCTCGAGGTCCACTACCAGCCGGTCGTGCGGATGTCCGACGGCCGCACCACCGGCTTCGAGGCGCTGGTGCGGTGGAACCACCCGGAGCGCGGGCTCGTCCCGCCCGGGGAGTTCATCCCGCTCGCCGAGGAGACCGGCGCGATCACGGCCATCGGCCGCTGGGTCCTGCGCGAGGCGCTGCGCCAGGGCACGGCCTGGTCGGCCGGGACCGGCGCCCGCCTGCGCATGGCGGTCAACCTGTCCCCCCGCCAGTTCTCCGACGGTGATGTCGTCGCCGACGTCACGGCCGCTCTCGCGGAGACCGGGTTCCCCGCCACCCAGCTCACCCTGGAGGTGACCGAGGGCGTCCTGGTCCGGGACGTCGACGCCGTGGTCGCCTCGCTCGAGGCACTGCGGGCGCTCGGCATCCGGATCGCCATCGACGACTTCGGCACCGGATTCTCCGGGCTGTCCTACCTGCGACACCTGCCGGCCGACGTCATCAAGATCGACCGCAGCTTCGTGTCGGACCTGCCCACCGGCCGGTCGGCCACCACGCTGATCACCTCGATCATGGAACTGGCCCGCACGCTCGGCCTGGACGTGATCGCCGAGGGCGTGGAGACCGAGGACCAGCGGCGCGCCCTGGCCGACCTCGACTGCGGCCACGCGCAGGGCTACCTCTTCGCCCGCCCCGAGCCGGCCGCCCGCTGCGGCCGGCACCTCCCGGCGCGGCTGCCCGCACTGCCCGCGCAGCCGGGCGCACCGGGCCTCGAGCGGCTGCCCGGCGTCCGCACGGCCTGAGCCGCGCCGCTCAGAGGTCGACCTTCTCGTTCTCGCCGGCGTCGATCCGCTCCCCGGTGACCTTCGCCTTCACGAAGCTGAACGCCGTCGCCAGGCGCCCGCCCGGGCTGTCCCAGTACTCCGCGGACTCCGCCTCGACCTTGAGCAGCACGACGCTGTCGTCGTCCGGACCCTGCGGGAACCAGGCCTCGACGCCGCTGTTCCACAACTCGCGCTTCCTGGCCACGTCCTCGACGACGACGGCGTCGCCGGTCAGTGACACCCACGTGCCGCCGGAGCCGACTCCGACGTTCACCTCCGGCGAGGCGGCGACGTGCTCGACGGGGTTCGAGCCGCGCTCGGCGAAGAACCACAGGTCGCCGTCGAACTCGACCTCCTGGAGCGTCATGGGACGACTGGTCAGCCGCCCGTCCATCGTGATCGTGGTCAGGAAACCGAACCGCTGACCACGGATCAGCTCGGCCACCTTGCGGGTCTGCTCGTCGCTCATGGGGCGTCCCTTGCCCATGACCCGTCGCCCACAACCCGTTTCCGGCACTCCCCTGCCCGCTCCGCCGGTGCATACGCTGCGCCGGTGTCCTCCGTCGGCGGCTCCTCCCTCGGCGCCCGGGCCTGGCCGGACGTGCCCGCCGGGGCGATGGTCGTGGTCCCGCTGGGCTCGCTCGAGCAGCACGGGCACCACCTGCCGCTCCACAGCGACACCTCGGTGGCCTGCGCCGTCGCCGAGGCCGCGGTCGGCGGGTTCGACGGTGCCCTGCTGGCGCCTGCCCTGGCGTACGGCGCCAGCGAGGACCACGAGGGCTTCCCGGGAACGATCTCGATCGGCACGGAGGCGTTGACCGGCCTGCTGGTCGAGTACGGCCGCTCGGCGGGGCGCTGGGCGGGCCGTGTGCTGCTCGTCAACGGCCACGCGGGCAACGTCGGCGCGCTGCGGGCGGCGGTCACGCTCCTGCGGTCCGAGGGGCGCGACGTCGCGTGGTTCCCCTGCGGTGTCGTCGGTGGGGACACCCACGCCGGGCGGACCGAGACGTCACTGATGTTGCACGTGGAACCCGAGGGTGTGCGCAACGACCGCGCGGTGGCCGGCGTGACGACGCCGATCAGCCGGCTGCTGCCGCGGCTACGGGCCGAGGGGCTGCCGGCGGTGAGCCCGACCGGCGTGCTCGGCGACCCGTCGGGTGCCTCTCCGCACGAGGGCGCCGTCCTGCTGGCCGAGCTCGCGGAGCGGCTGGTCGTGGCCGGCCGCTCGTGGCGGGTGGACCCCACCGGCCGCCTGGTCGGTTGACGCCCGGCTCACCCGAGCGCTGCTGCGAAGAGGGGGACGGTCTCCTCGAGGGCGTACTGGATGCCCAGCGCCGAGCCGCTGGAGAAGGCGTTGACCAGCGTCGTGTCCTCCAGGACGACGGCGGAACCCTCCTGCACCGAGGGCAGGGTCTGCCACAGCGGGTTGCCCGTGATCTCGGCCGGGTCGACGAAGATGGGGAAGACGACCGTCAGCGGGGCGTCGAGCAGTCGCAGCTGCTCGTTGCTGACGCTGATGAAGAAGTTCTCGCCGGCCAGGTCCTGGATCGCGGCCTTGTTGACGAAGCCCAGCTGCTCCATGAAGTCCACGCGGCCGTCGCCGCGGACGTAGGCGCCGAAACCCTCCGAGGTGTAGGCGCCGACCGCGACCTCCGTGCCCTGGAACTCCGGGTGGTCCGCGGCCGCGTCGGCGAACCGCTGCGCGACCTCCTCGGCCAGCGCGTCGGCCTCGTCGGTCCGGCCGAGCGCCTGGCCGACCAGCTCGAGCTGCTGCTGCCAGGTGGTCTGGTACGGCCCGACCCCCTCGGGCTGGCCGATGGTCGGCGCGATGGCGCTGAGCAGCTCGTAGCGCTCCTCGCTGCCGTCCGACCGGGTGTCGAGGATGAGGTCCGGCTCCAGCGCCGCGATGGCCTCGTAGCTGGGCTCGAGCGTCTCGATGATCTCCGGCGCCTCGTCGTACCGGCCCTCGGCCCACGGGCCGACTCCCTCGCCGCCGAAGCCGAGCCAGTCGCTCGCCCCTACCGGCTGCACGCCCAGCGCCAGCGCCGTCTCGGCGTCCGACCAGCCGAGCGCCACGACGCGGGTCGGCTCCTCGTCGACGGTGACATCGCCGAACGCCGTGCTCACCGTCACCGGGAACTCGCCGGCCGCCGAGCCCGTCGTCGCCCCTGCCTGCGTGTCCGAGGACTCGGTGGCCGAACCGCAGCCGGCGAGCAGGAGGGCGGCGGCCAGACAGGCGGCGCCGCGGACGACGGGACGGGGCGACATGGCGAACTCCTCGACAGGGGTAGGTAAGGCTCACCTAAGCACACCCCCGCCGGCGTCCCGGTCCGGGTGGTCACCGACGCCTGCGCCGGCTCGGGGGACGACGACCACCACCGGGCGCTGCGGATCATGAGCCGCTGTCCGCCGCTGGTGGAGCGGACCACGACCGCCGAGGTGCTCGACACGCGGTGAGTTCCGTTTCGAATTCGACCCGACTCGGAATGACTCGACGGCGGGCGCACTTGTCGCACCCGTAGTGCGGATCGTGCCAACGGCGGCCCCGCGTCAGCTGATCGACCGGACGAGGGACCTCGTGACCACCATCCAGGAGCGGCCATCCGCGGCCGCCCGCGACCGCTCGGGCGCCGCCGCGGACCGTCCCAGCGCAGTGCGCCTCGTGCTCGTCCTCGGCGCCTTCGTGGCGCTGGGGCCGCTGACCATCGACATGTACCTGCCGGCCCTGCCCACGATCACCGAGCAACTCGGGACGACGCCGGCCACGGTGCAGCTCACGCTGACCGGCACGCTGATCGGTCTGGCCCTGGGTCAGCTGGTGCTCGGCCCGCTCTCCGACGCGCTGGGTCGCAAGGGCCCGCTGCTGGCCGGCACCGCGCTGCACGTGCTGGCCTCCCTCCTGGTGCTGGTGGCGCCCACCATCGAGGTGCTCACCGTCCTCCGGGTCCTCCAGGGGGTCGGGACGGCGGCCGGAGGGGTCATCGCGCTGGCCATCGTGCGGGACCTCTACGTCGGCCGGGCCGCCGCGACGACGCTCTCCCGGCTGTTCCTGGTGCTCGGCGCGGCACCGGTCCTCGCGCCGACCGTCGGCGGCGAGCTGCTCCGGTTCACCTCGTGGCGCGGGATCTTCGCGCTGCTGGCCGGCTACGGCGCGCTGATGGTGCTGCTGGGGTGGCTGCTGCTGCGGGAGACCCTTCCCGTCGAGCGGCGGATCAGCACTGGCGTGCGCGGCACCCTGCTCGGCTACCGGGCCCTGTTCCGCGACCGGGCGTACGTCGGCCTCGTCGTCGTCGTGGGCCTGACCATGGCCGGCCTGCTGAGCTACGTGTCCGGGTCGCCGTTCGTCTACCAGGAGCAGTTCGGCCTCGACGAGCAGCAGTTCGGACTGCTCTTCGGCGCCGGCGCCATCTGGTTGATCGCGGCGACCCAGCTCAACCCGCTGCTGCTGCGCCGCTGGTCGCCGGCCCAGTTGCTGGTCACCGGCACGGTGCTCGGCGTCGTCGGCGGCGTGGCGCTCGTGCTGCTGTCGGCGACCACGACCGGCGGCCTCTGGGCCGTGGTCGGGGCGTTGTGGGTCTGCCTGTTCGCCTGCGGGCTCGCCTTCCCCAACGCGCCGGCGCTCGCCCTGTCCCGACACGGCGAGGCCGCGGGCACCGCGGCGGCGCTGCTCGGCGCGGTCCAGTTCGGCGTCGGCGCGGTGGTGTCCCCGGTCGTCGGCCTGCTGGGCAACGACGCGCTCGCCGTCGGCACGGTGATCCTCGCGGCCCTCGCGCTGGCGGTCGCCGTCCTCGTCGTCGTCGTGCGCCCCTGGGAGATCCCGGTCGACGACACCGTGGACGCCGTCGCCGTGCACTGAGCCCGCCGGGCCGGGCTCCGCCGGGCGGGACGCCTGGTCAAATGCACGGGGACCGGTCACGATGGCTGTGACATGAGCCACTGTTGGCGGAGCGTTCCGTGCCACCGGCTGTGAACCCATGGCTGGCGCTGCCGCACGGGCGGCCCAGCCGGTCTCTCACCCGGCGGCTGCGGGCTGCCCACGAGCGGTTGGTCACCGGCGCCGACCCCGACGGCCAGGCACACGACGAGGCCGTCCGTTCCGTCGTCCGCGAGTCCTGGCTCCGGTGCCTGAGCGGAGGCGTCGACCCCGACGGCGGCGCCCCGCCGGTGGAGCTGCTGGACGGCGACCTGCTGGCCTGGCGGGAGGCGCACCCCCTGGCGTCGGTCATGCCGGTGATCCGGCGCCTGCTGGTCCAGGACGCCGAGGCCGGCGAGATGATCGTCGCCGTCACCGACGCGGGCGGGCGGATGTTGTGGGTCGAGGGCGACCCGAGGCTGCGCTCGCGGGCGGCCGGGATGAACTTCGTCGAGGGCTCGCGGTGGTCGGAGGACGTCGCCGGGTCCAACGCGCCGGGCACGGCGCTGGCCATCGACCACGCGGTGCAGTTCTACGGCAGCGAGCACTACCGCCGTCCCGTCCAGCCGTGGAGCTGCTCGGCGGCTCCGGTGCACCACCCCCTCACCGGGCAGCTGCTCGGCGCCATCGACGTGACCGGCGGCGACCACGTCGCCAGCCCGCACGTGCTCACCCTCGTCCGGGCCACCGTGGCCGCCGTCGAGTCGGAGCTGCGCTGGCAGCACCGCGAGCAGCTGCAGAACGCGTCGCGCCGGCTGCCTCCCCTGCAGCGGGCGGCCCCGCGGCTGGAGGTGCTGGGACGGGAGCGGGCACGCCTGGTCCTGCCCCGCGGGCCGCTGGAGCTGTCCCTGCGTCATTCGGAGCTCCTGCTCCTGCTCGCCGAGGCCGCCGCCGCCGGCGAGGGCCGGACCACCGCCCGGCTGGCCGCCGAGTGCCACCCCGGTGACGCCGCCGCCGTGACCATCCGCGCCGAGCTCTCCCGGCTGCGCCGGCTGATCGGCGCCGACCTCGTCGGCTCGCGCCCGTACCGGCTGCTCGCCCGCGTCGAGACCGACCTCGACCAGGTCCGGCGGCTGCTCGCCGGCGGCTCGGTGGGCTCGGCGCTCGAGCGGTACCCCGGTGCCGTCCTCCCCGGCTCCCGCGCGCCCGGCGTCGTGGCGGCCCGCGAGCGGGTGGGCGCACAGCTCCGCCAGGCCGTGCTGCGCAGCCGGCGACCCGAGCTCCTGCTCCGCTACGCCCAGCTGCCCGAGGCGCGCGACGACGCCGCCGTCTGGCAGGCCTGCCTGGACTGGCTGCCGGCCACGTCGCCGCGCCGCGCGGCCGCCGCGGCACACCTGCTGCGGCTGCGGCGCAGTTCACGGTCCCGCTGACCGGCGCGTCGGGAAT
Source organism: Blastococcus sp. PRF04-17 (assembly GCF_023016265.1). Lineage (GTDB taxonomy): Bacteria > Actinomycetota > Actinomycetes > Mycobacteriales > Geodermatophilaceae > Blastococcus_B. The sequence goes on from NZ_CP095412.1 coordinate 3,388,644, forward strand.
GCACGGCCGGGCCGTGTTCTTGGCTCCTTGAGTGCCCGTCGCTCCGCCACCCCCCGCGATCCCCGCGCTGAGCACCGTCCGCGTCGTCATCGCGATCGTCGCGCTCGCCCTCGGGGGTTTCGCGATCGGCACCACCGAGTTCGTGACGATGGGTGTCCTGCCCGACATCGCCGAGGGTGTGGGGGTCGACATCCCGTCGGCCGGGCACGTCATCTCCGCCTACGCGCTCGGCGTCGTGGTGGGCGCCCCGGTCATCGCGGCGAGCAGCGCGCGCCTCCCCCGCCGCGCGCTGCTGGTCGGTCTGATGGGTGCCTTCCTCGTCGGCAACGCCCTCACCGCCGTCGCGCCCGGGTACCGGACCCTCCTGGTCGCCCGCTTCCTGACCGGGCTCCCCCACGGCGCCTACTTCGGCGTCGCCTCCCTGGTCGCCGCGTCGCTGGTCGCCGAACGGCTGCGGGGCCGGGCCGTGAGCTCGGTGATGCTCGGCCTGTCCGTCGCCCTGGTCGCCGGCGTGCCGGCCGCCACCTGGCTCGGTCAGGCGACCGGCTGGCGCTCGACCTACTGGCTGGTCACCGTGCTCGCCGCGGCGACGGTGGCCGCCGTCCTCGCCGTCGTCCCCTCGATGCCGGGCCGCCCGGAGGCCACCGTCCGCGGTGAGCTGGGCGCGCTGCGCCGCCCGCAGGTGCTGTTGACCCTCGGTGTCGGCATCGTCGGCTTCGGGGGCATGTTCGCCCTCTACAGCTACATCGCCCCCCTCGTCACCGACGTCGCCGAGCTCTCCCGCGGCACCGTGCCGGTGATCCTGTTCGTCTACGGCATCGGCGGAGTCGTGGGGACGGCGCTGGCCGGCCGGCTGGGGGACTGGGCGCTGTTCCCGTCCCTGGCCGGTGCGCTGGTCACGCTGATGGCCGTACTCGCGGTGACCGCGCTGGTCTCGCCCTGGGCGCCCGGCCTGGTCGTCGCCGTCCTCCTGGTCTCGATCAGCGGGTCGACGCTGGCGATCCTGCTGCAGCTGCGGCTGATGGAGACCGCGGGCGAGGCCCAGATGCTCGGTGCCGCGCTCAACCACTCGGCGCTGAACCTGGCGAACGCGCTCGGCGCGTGGGTGGGCGGCCTGGTCATCGCGGCCGGGCTGGGCTATCGCGCCCCCAGCGTGGTCGGCGCCGGTCTGGCCGCGGCCGGCGTCGTCCCCCTCCTCCTCTCCGCCGTGCTGCGCCGCCGGGCCCTCCGGGCGGAGACCCCCGGATCCGGGCCGGTCAGCAGCCCGTCCTGGCCGGGGACCGGGCCACCGCGGCCTGAGGCCCTCGCCCGCGTTGCAACGGCGGTGCAACGTTCCGGCCACCGGCGGGCGGACGACGTCCTGCCCGGGAAACCGCGCAGAACAGGGACTTTCGGCTCGGCACGACCGTGCGGGCCGGTCACCCGAGGGCACCGTCACCGCCCGCTCTGGACGGACGTGCGCCACGGCGCCAGACTCCGGCTACGCCCCCGGAGGTGACCGGGGCCACACCTCAGAGCGGAGGTCTCGTGACCGCGATCAACGTGCGGGTCGACGGAGCGTCCTACAGCGATGACGTCGAACCCAGGACACTGCTCGTGCACTACCTGCGGGAGCAGCTCGGCAAGGTCGGCACCGTGGTCGGCTGCGACACCAGCAACTGCGGCGCGTGCACGGTCCACCTCGACGGCGAGGCCGTGAAGAGCTGCACCGTCTTCGCCGTCCAGGCCGACGGCTGCGAGGTCACCACGATCGAGGGCATCGGCACCGACGGCCGGCTGCACCCGATGCAGAAGGCCTTCCACGAGTTGCACGGGCTGCAGTGCGGCTACTGCACGCCGGGCATGATCATGGCCTCGATCGACCTGCTGAGGGACAACCCGAACCCGTCCGAGGACGAGGTCCGCGAGGGCATTGAGGGCAACCTCTGCCGCTGCACCGGCTACCAGAACATCGTGCGGGCCGTGCAGCAGGCCGCGTCGGAGATGAACGGCTCGGCGGCCGCGCCGGAGGCGCTGGGAGCCCAGTCATGACCCTCGTCGAGGAACCGGCCACGCAGGCACCGGAACGCGAGATCGGCAAGGCGCGTCGTCGCAAGGAGGACGCCCGACTGATCACCGGCCGAACGACCTGGACCGACAACCTGGTCCTGCCGGGCATGCTGCACCTGGCGATCGTCCGCAGCCCCGTGGCCCACGCGAAGATCACCGGCATCGACGTCAGCGCCGCGCAGCAGGCGCCGGGCGTGCTCGCCGTCTTCACCGGTCGGGACTTCGCCGAGGAACAGGGCTCCATCCCCTGTGCCTGGCCCGTGACGCCGGACATGGTCAACCCCGGGCACCCCTCGGTCGCGGTCGAGGAGGTCAACCACGTGGGCGAGGCGGTGGCGGTGATCGTCGCCCGCAGCAAGGCCGCCGCCCAGGACGCCGTCGAACTGGTCGACGTCGACTACGACCTGCTGCCCCCCGTGCTCGACATGGAGGAGGCCGTCGGGCACCAGCCGGCGCTCTGCCACGACCACGTGGAGTCCAACGAGAGCTTCCGCTTCGTGTTCGACGCGGGCGAGGCCGGCACCGGCGCCGACACCGAGCAGGCCTTCGCCGAGGCCGACGTCGTCGTGAGCCGCCGGTTCGTCCAGCAGCGGCTGATCCCGGCCTTCATGGAGCCGCGGGCCACCGTCGTCCAGCCCCAGGGCGACAACTACACGATGTGGTCCTCGACCCAGGTGCCGCACATCCTGCGGCTGATGCTCGCGATGATCACCGGCACGCCCGAGCACAAGCTGCGCGTCATCGCCCCGGATGTGGGCGGTGGGTTCGGCGGCAAGCTCCAGGTGACGCCCGAGGAGGTCATCACGCTGCTCGTCGCCAAGCGCATGGGGAAGCCGGTCAAGTGGACCGAGACCCGCAGCGAGTCGCTGATGAGTGCCCACCACGGCCGCGACCAGATCCAGTACATCGACATCGCGAGCGACCGCGAGGGCAACGTCAAGGGCCTGCGCTGCCGGATCCTCTCCGACATGGGCGCCTACCTGCGCCTGGTCAGCCCCGGCATCCCGATCCTGGGCGCGTTCATGTACGTGGGCATCTACAAGTTCCCGGCCTACCGGTTCGACTGCCAGGGGATCTTCACGAACAAGACACCGACCGACGCCTACCGCGGCGCCGGTCGGCCCGAGGCCACGTTCGCGGTCGAGCGGATCATGGACGAGCTGGCCCTCGAGCTGGGCATGGATCCGCTGGAGCTGCGCCGGAAGAACTGGATCAAGGCCGAGGAGTTCCCGTTCACCACGGCCGCCGGGCTGGAGTACGACAGCGGCGACTACGACGCCGCGACGCAGCAGGCGCTGCAGCTCATCGGCTTCGAGGAGCTGCGGGAGGAGCAGCGGCGCCGCCGCGAGTCCGGCGACCCCGTCCAGTTGGGCATCGGGTTCTCCACGTTCACCGAGATGTGCGGGCTCGCGCCCTCCCGGGTCCTGGGGTCGCTCGCCTACGGCGCCGGCGGCTGGGAGCACGCCAGCATCCGGATGCTGCCCACCGGCAAGGTCGAGGTGGTCACCGGGTCCACTCCGCACGGGCAGGGGCACGAGACGGCGTGGAGCCAGCTGGTCGCCGACGAGCTCGGCGTGCCCTTCGAGGACGTCGAGGTGCTGCACGGCGACACCTCCATCGCCTCGCGTGGCCTGGACACCTACGGCTCCCGCTCGCTCGTCGTCGGCGGCGCGGCCGTGGTCAACGCGGCGCAGAAGGTCGTCGCCAAGGCCCGCACGGTCGCCGCGCACCTGCTCGAGGCCAACCCCGACGACCTGGAGTTCTCGGGCGGCAGCTTCTCCGTGCGCGGCACGCCGGGCACGGGCATCTCGATCCAGGAGCTGGCGCTGGCGACCTTCGCGGCGCACAACTTCCCCGAGGGCGTGGAACCGTCGCTCGACGCCGACGCCACGTTCGACCCGGTGAACTTCTCCTATCCCCACGGCACGCACATCTGCGCCACGGAGGTCGACACCGAGACCGGCATGGTGAAGATCCGCAAGTACGCCTGCGTCGACGACGTCGGCAAGATCGTGAACCCGCTCATCGTGGAGGGACAGGTGCACGGCGGGCTGGCCCAGGGCATCGGGCAGGCGCTGTACGAGGAGGCCGTGTACGACGCCGACGGCAACCTGACCACCGGGACGTTCGTCGACTACCTGGTGCCCTCGGCCGCCGACCTGCCGCACTTCGACACGGGCAACACCGTGCACGAGGCGCCGGGCAACCCGATCGGCGCCAAGGGCGTGGGCGAGGCCGGGGCCATCGCGAGCACCCCCGCGGTGGTGAACTCCGTGCTGGACGCCGTCCGGCACCTGGGCGTGTCCGACATCCGGATGCCACTGACACCCGAACGCGTCTGGCGGGCGATCCATCAGGGCGGGGACGGCGCCGACCGGGCGACCGCGGTGACCACTGCGCAGGGCGTGGACGCGGCCGCGACGCCGCTGGCCGGCGACGAGACCCCTGGAGGCGCGCTGTGATCCCCGCACCGTTCGACTACGCCCGCCCGACGACCGTCGACGAGGCACTGCAGGCGGTCGCCTCGGGCGGCGAGGACGTGAAGATCCTCGCCGGCGGGCAGTCGCTGATCCCGGTCATGCGGCTGCGGCTGGCCGCGCCGGAGACGGTGGTCGACCTCACCCGCGTCGCGGAGCTGCGCGGCGTCCGGGACGACGGGGACGCGATCGTGGTGGGCGCGATGACGACGCACTCCGACGTCGTCGCCGACCCGCTGATCGCGCAGTACGCGCCGATCGTGGCCCAGGCGACCGAGACCGTGGCCGACCGGCAGGTGCGGCACCGGGGCACGTTCGGGGGAGCGCTCGCGCACGCCGACCCCGCCGGTGACCTCCCGGCGGTGGCCCTGGCACTGGACGCCGAGTTCGTCATCGCGGGCCTCACCGGCCGGCGCACGGTGCCCGCGGCAGAGTTCTTCGTCGACTACCTGACCACCGCCCTGGAGGAGGGGGAGCTGCTCGTGGAGATCCGGCTGCCCAAGCTGCAGGGGAGCTGGGGCATGCACTACGAGAAGTTCAACCGGGTCGCGCAGGCGTGGTCGATCGTGGCCGTGGCCGCGCTGGTCCGGCGGGAGGACGGCCGGATCGCCGAGGCCCGCGTCGGACTCACCAACATGGGCCCGACGCCGGTGCGGGCGCGGGGCGTGGAGGAGGCCCTGGCCGGCGCGGACGCCACGGCCGAGGCCGTCGCCGCGGCGGCCGAGCGCGCGGCGGAGGACACGAGCCCCAGCAGCGACCTCAACGCGCAGGCCGACTACCGCGAACACCTGGCCCGCGTCCTCACCCGCCGGGCGGTGACGGCGGCCGCCGGGCTGTAGCTTCCACAAGGACCCCGTCCTCGCAGGAGGTTGAACCGTGCAGCTGGAGAACTCGTTCATCGTCCCCGTCCCCGTCGACGAGGCATGGCGGGTGCTCCTCGACATCGAGCGGATCGCGCCCTGCATGCCCGGTGCCGCCCTGGACTCCGTCAGTGGCGACGACTTCACCGGCCGCGTCAAGGTGAAGCTCGGGCCGATCAATCTGACCTACCAGGGCAAGGCGTCGTTCATCCAGAAGGACGAGGCGAACCACACGGCGGTCATCGACGCCCGCGGCAAGGACCAGCGCGGGAACGGCACCGCGGCCGCCGTGGTCACCGCGAAGCTCCGGGCCGAGGGCTCGACCACCCGCGTCGACGTGCTGACCGACCTCAACATCACCGGCCGGCCGGCGCAGTTCGGGCGCGGGGTCATGACCGACGTCGGCAACAAGCTGCTCGGCCAGTTCGCCGACAAGCTGGCCGCGCAGCTGGGTGAGGGCGACGCCCAGGGTGACGCCCAGCGGGCGGAGAGCGCCGCGACCACGGCCGCGACCACGGCCGCCGCAACGGCGACCGGTGCGGTGGAGGAGATCGCGGCCTCCGCCGAGCAGGCGGCCGGAGACGGCACGGCCGGCAAGGCGGTCAAGAAGGCGGCGGCGGCCACGAAGAAGGCGGCCGCCGCGGCCACGGATGCGGTGTCCGACGCGAGCAGCGCCCCGAGTGCCCCGGCGAAGAAGGCGGCCCCGGGCAAGGCGACCCCGGCCAAGGCGACCCCGGCCAAGGCGGCCCCGGCCAAGGCGGCCCCGGCGAAGGCGGCACCGGCGAAGAAGGCGGCTCCCGCCAAGGCGGCGCCGACCGAGGCGGCGCCGGCCGCGGTCGTGCCGGACCCGATCGCCGTCCCGCCCAAGTCGCCCAGCAGGCCGCCGAGCGGGCCGACCGCGCCGCCGCGCAAGGCCGCGACGGGCGGACCCGTGCGCAGCGTTCCGTCGGACGAGCCGCGGGTGAGCACCCGCCCGCAGGAGGAGCCGGAGCCGATCGACCTGCTCGAGGTGGCCGGCGGGGCCGCGATGGCCCGCTACGCGGCGCCGGCCGCCGGGGTGGCGGGTGCGGTGATCCTGCTCGCACTGCTGATCCGCCGGCGGCGCCGGCGCCGCGCCCACTGACCGCGGCGGTCAGGCGGCAGCCTGCGCGGCGAGCCAGGTGACGGCCGCCGCGGCGACGACGTCGACGTTCCGCTTGAGCGAGTGGTCGCCGGGCACGGCGTAGACCGAGGCCGTCGCCCGGCCGCGGAGCACGGCGGCGACGTCGGCCGGACCGCCGAAGGAGTCGGTCTCGCCCTGGACGACGACCAGCGGCGCCGCCACCACGAGCAGCTCGTCGGCGCGGCTCTTCTCCGGCCGGCCCGGTGGGTGCAGCGGGAAGGCGAGCGCAAGCACGCCGGCGGCGCCGTGCTGGGCCGCCGTCCGGCAGGCCACCCGGGCACCGGCGCTGCGACCGCCCTGGACCAGCGGGCCGGTGAGCAGACCGCGAGCTCGGAGTCCGCCGACGATCGCGTGCCACCCCTCGTCCAGCCGGGGCGGCGCCGGCGCGATCCGCCGGCCCGCGACCCGCCAGGGTTGCTCGACGCCGATCACCCGCCAGCCGGCGCGAGCGGCCTCGGCCGTCACCGCGACCAGGTCCGGCGAGCCGATCCCGCCTCCGGCCCCGTGGCCGAGCAGCAGGGTGCCGTGCGACGTGCCCTCGGGTTCGGTTACGTGCGCCCGCGCCGCCCGAGCGGGGTGGGGATGTCGAGGCCGGTGCTCATGCCGGCAGTGCGAGCAGGGCGTCGACGGCGCCGGCCAGGTCATCGGCGCGGACGTGCGGCTGGTCGTAGACCGCCGGGAAGGTGCGCTCGCTGCGGGGGAACCAGGCGCCGGTCAGCCCGGCCCGCTGCGCGCCGAGGACGTCCCAGCCGTGCGCGGCGACCAACGCCATGCGCTCCGGTGCGACCGAGCAGCTCCCCGCCGCCCAGAGGTACACCTCGCGTGCCGGCTTCCAGGCGCGGACCAGTTCGCTCGACATCGTCCGCTCGACCAGGGCGGCGACCCCGCCGCGCTCCAGGCCGGCCTCGGTGACACCGGGCGAGCCGTGCGACAGCGTGACCACCCGGATGCCGGCCGCGGTCAGCCGGCGGAGCGCCGGTTCGACGTCCGGATGCGGCACGAGTTCGCGGAACGCGTCGGCGACGAGTCCGCGCCGTTCCGCCGGCAGGTCGGTCTCCTGGGCCAGGGCCGCGTCGAACGCGTCGCGGAACCGGCACCAGGTGCCGGCCACGGTGGCTGCGAAACCGGTGAGCAGCGTGCGGGCGAACACGGTGCCCAGCACCGACTCCGGCTCGCCCGCCTCCACGAGGGCCGCCCGGACCGGCGCGAGGTCGAGCAGCGTCTCGTTGACGTCGAACGCGACGACCTCGGGGAGACGCCGCGGTGTCACGAAGCCTGGTCGCGCTCGTCGGCCGGAAGGCTCGCTCCCGCCGTCGGCGGGCGGTCCAGCTTCCCGGAGGCCTTGCGGTAGACGAACCAGCCGACGAGGAGGACGACGGCGGCGACCACGACGTAGTCGAGGTACTTCAGGTTGTCGCGGACGAAGTCGCCCGCCGCCACGCCGAGACCGATGAGCACCGAGTTCCAGATCAGGCTGCCGCCGGCGGTGAACAGCAGGAACTGGCCGAAGGGCATGCGGACGACGCCGGCCGGCACCGAGATGAAGCTGCGCACGATCGGCACCATGCGGCCGAAGAAGACCGCCGACCGCCCGTGCCGCTCGAACCAGGCGAAGGTCTTGTCGACGTCCTCGGTCTCGACCAGCGGGAGCCGGTCGAGGAAGGCGTGGGAGCGACGCGGGCCCAGCGCCCGGCCGACGTAGTAGAAGAACGTCGCGCCCACGAGCGAGCCCAGGGTGGCGAACAGGACGACGGGGACGATCGACATCCGGCCGTCGTTGATGAGGACCCCGGCCAGGCCCAGCACCGCCTCGCTCGGGATGGGCGGGATCACGGTCTCGGCCAGGATGGCCAGACCCACCCCGACCGGCCCGAGCTTCTCGACGAGGTCGAGCAGGAAGCCGGTGATCCCGCCCTCGTCGGTTGCGGCGGCGAGGAGCGACATGGGCCCCACGGTAACGGCGGCGGCTGGGCGCCGCCGGGGCCTGTCCGCGTGCGCCGTTAGGTTGAGCTCCCATGCGACTCCGGTTCACCGCCCGTGCGCTCGTGATCGGGGACCGCGCCGGCACCGTCGTGCCCGACGGCGTCCTGGACGTCGAGGGCGGTCTGATCCGCTGGACCGGACCGGCCGCCGAGGCGCCCGACGCCGGCGGTGCCGAACGGGTGGAGCTGCCCGGGGTGCTCACGCCCGGGCTGGTGAACGCCCACTCGCACGCGCCGATGGTGCTGTTCCGCGGCCAGGGCGAGGGGCTGCCGCTGGACCGCTGGCTGCGGGAGGTCATGTGGCCGCGGGAGGCGCGGCTGACCGGGGACGACGTCGAGACGGCCATGACCGCGGCGTCGGCGGAGATGCTCGGCAACGGCGTGACCACCAGCGTGGAGATGTACTTCCATCCCGAGCGGATCGCCGCCGCGGTGGGCGTCACCGGGGCCCGCGCGGTCATCGCGGCGCCGCTGATCCCGCTGCCGGGCCTGCCGCCCCTCGACGAGCAGCTGGCCGGCGCCGTCGCGCTGGCCACCGGAGCACCGGACGACGGCACCGTCGAGTACGGCATCGGCCCGCACGCCGCCTACACGGTGCCCCTGCCCGTGCTGCGCGCGGCGGCGGAGGCGGCCCGGGAGCACGACCTGCTGCTGCACCTGCACGTCGCGGAGACCGCCACGGAGGGCGCCGGGCTGTTCGCCGCCCACGGCTCGTCGGTGCCTGCCCTCCTGGCGGCGCACGACGTGCTGGGTGGGCGGGTGCTCGCCGCGCACTGCGTGCACCTGGACGACGCCGACCTCGACCTGTGGCAGGAGTACGACGTCGCGGTCGCCCACTGCCCGGCCAGCAACGCCAAGCTGGCCAGTGGCGTGGCGCCGCTGCGCGCCATGCTCGACCGCGGCATCCGCGTCGGCATGGGCACCGACGGTCCGGCGTCCAACGACGGGCTGGACCTGCTCGCCGATGTCCGGCTGGCCGCGGCGCTGGCCCGCCTGGCCGGCCGGTCGGCCACGGCGCTCCCGGCCGCCGAGGCCTTCTGGCTGGCCACCGGCGGCGCGGCCGAGGCGATCGGCCGGCGCGACCTCGGCGTGCTCGAGGCCGGCCGGCGGGCCGACCTGGTCCACGTGGACACCCGCGACCTGGCGTTCGAGCCGGTCGGTGACCCGCGGGACCTGCTCGCCCACCTGGTCTGGTCCGGCGGCGGGCGGCACGTCGCCGACGTCTGGGTGGGGGGCCGGCAGGTCGTCCGGGCCGGCAGGTCGACGGCTGTCGACGTCGACGCGCTGCGGGCCGAGGTCGTCGCACGAGCCGCTCGCCTGGCGCGCGGCTGAGCACACCCGCGAGGTTTATCAACCAGTCGGTTGACGGCAGGTCGCAACGGGTCTACCGTCTTCCTCAACCGAGAGGTTGAAGAGGAGGACGACGTGGCGGACCAGCTCTCCCGGGTGTTCTCGGCCCTCGCCGACCCCACCCGGCGCGACATCGTGGCGCGGCTGTCGATCGGCGACGCCACGGTGGGCGAGCTCGCCGCGCCGTTCGACGTCACCGTCCAGGCGGTGTCCAAGCACCTCAAGGTGCTCGAGGACGCCGGCCTGGTGACCAGGAGCCGGGATGCCCAGCGCCGTCCCGTGCACCTGGAGGCGGAGGTGTTCGACCTGATGACCAAGTGGCTCGAGCGCTACCGCCGCCGCGCCGAGGCGCGCTACCGCCGCCTGGACGACGTCCTCGCGGCCATGCCTGACGAACCACAGCCTGACGAACCACAGCCCGACGAACCACAGCCCGACGAACCACAGCCCGACGAACCACAGCCCGACGAACCACAGCCCGACGAACCACAGCCCGACGAACCACAGCCCGACGAACCACAGCCCGACGAACCACAGCCCGACGCTCCGCCCGTACCGAAGACCCAGGAAGGAACACCGTCATGACCAGCACCACGTCCCGCGAGACCCGGATCGTCGCCGACCCCGACCTGCCGATCGTGCGGATCACCCGGGAGTTCGACGCCCCGCCCGAGAAGGTCTTCCGCGCGCACACCGACCCGGATCTGGTCGCGCAGTGGATGGGCCCGAACGGCATGGAGAACCGGATCGACGAGTGGGACTGCCGCACCGGCGGCTCCTGGCGGTACGTCGCGATGCGCGATGGCGAGGAGTACGGCTTCCGGGGTTGCTTCCACGAGGTCCGGCCCGACGAACTGATCGTGCAGACCTTCACCTTCGAGGGCATGCCCGACGGCGTCGCCCTGGAGAAGCTCGTGCTCGAGGACCTCGGGAACGGCCGGACCCGGCTGACCGCGACGTCCCTGGTCGACTCGTTCGAGGGCCGCGACGGCTTCCTGGCCGGCGGCATGGACGTCGGCGTCAACGAGGGCTACGCCAAGCTCGACGAGCTGCTGGCGCGCGGCTGACCAGCGGACACGGAGTGGGAGGGCGCGGATTTCGCGCCCCTCCCACTCCGTCACGCGCGCAGGGAGACGGTGTCGCCGCGGCCGACGGTGCGCAGCTCTCCGGGCAGCTGCCGGCGGCCGACCTCGGCGAGGAAGTCGCCCAGCGGGGACCTGAACCGGTCGTAGTCGTCGAAGTGGACCGGCACGGTGACCGGGGGCTTCAGCAGCTCGACGAGGTCGGCGCCCTGCCGGGCATCCATCGTCACGGTCAGCCCGAGCGCCTTCGTCCCGCCGAGGTGCGGGATGAGGACGTCGAGCGGCCCGCACCGCTCGAGCACCTCGCCGAGGAACGGCCGGTAGAGGGTGTCGCCGCTGATGTAGCCGCGCCAGCTGACCGCCCCGTCGCGCACGAGTTCCAGGACGCTGCCCATGACGGGCGGCAGCACCCTCGCCAGGGGGCCCGGCCCGTGCACGCCGGGCACTGCGGTGACCCGCAGTTCCTCGCCGTCGCCGCCGAGGACGTGCTGCTGCCAGGGCTCGAGGTCGGCGGTGGCGCCGAACCCCTTCCGGTCCAGCCGTCGGGCGGCCTCCTGGGTGGTCACGACCGGCGTGGCCTTGTCCAGGTGGCGGGTGGCGATGTCGTCCCAGTGGTCGCCGTGCATGTGGCTGAGCACGATCGCGTCCAGCGGCGGTAGCTGCGTCGGCTGCAGCGCCGGGTCGGTCAGCCGCTTGGTCCACAGCCCCTTGCCGAGGTACGCCCGGTCGCCCCGGTGCAGGAAGCTCGGGTCGGTGAGCAGCGTGAACCCGCTGATGCGCAGCAGCATCGTGGCGTTGCCGCCGAAGGTCATCGTGACGTCGTCGCGGGCTCCGGCCATGCCCGCCGCCCTACCCGGCGGGACGATCGGCACACCGGAGTCGCGCGATCTGTAGCGGTGCGAACGATCCCTGGTAGACAGGGGGCCGTGCCAGGAGCCCGCGCCATCGACGAGTCCTTCCTCGCCCTGCCGCTGTCCGCGCTCACCGACGCCGCCCTGACCCGGGCGGTCGACCTGGGGTGCGAGCACGCCGACATCCGGGTCGAGCGGATCCGGACGCAGACCATCACGCTGCGGGACGCCCGGCCCGAGGCGTTCACCGACGCCGAGGACCTCGGCCTGGCCGTCCGCGTGGTGCACGAGGGCACGTGGGGCTTCGCGGCCGGCGTCGTCCTGACCGCGGCCGAGGCCGTTCGGCTGGCCGAGGAGGCCGTCGCCGTGGCCCAGGTGTCGGCGGCGATCAACACCGACCGCGTCGAGCTGGCTCCCGAGCCGGTCTACCCCGATGCCACCTGGGTGTCGGACTACGACGTCGACCCGTTCGCGGTGCCCGACGCGGACAAGTCGGCGCTGCTCGTCGACCTCTCCGAGCAGCTGATGGCCGCCGACGGCGTGGAGCACGTGCAGAGCAGCTGCATGCACGTGAAGGAGCAGAAGTACTACGCCGACACCGCCGGCACGCGGACGCGCCAGCAGCGGGTGCGCATCCACCCGGAGTTCACCGCGCTGACCGTGGACCGGGCCACCGGGCAGTTCGAGAGCATGCGGACCCTCGCGCCGCCGGTCGGCCGCGGCTGGGAGTACCTGACCGGCAGCGGGTGGGACTGGCGCGGCGAGCTGGCCGAGATCCCCGAGCTGCTGCGGGAGAAGACCAAGGCGCCGTCGGTCGACGCCGGCCGCTACGACCTCGTCATCGATCCCTCGAACCTGTTCCTCACCATCCACGAGTCGATCGGGCACGCCACCGAGCTCGACCGGGCCCTGGGCTACGAGGCCGCGTACGCGGGGACGAGCTTCGCCACCGTCGACAAGCTCGGCACTCTGAAGTACGGGTCGCCGCTGATGAACGTCACCGGCGACCGGACCGCGCGGTACGGCCTGTCGACGGTCGGCTGGGACGACGAGGGCGTCGCCGGACAGCAGTGGGACATCGTGAAGGACGGCGTCCTCGTCGGTTACCAGGTCGACCGCAACATGGCCCGGCTGCGCGGGATGCCCCGGTCCAACGGCTGCGCCTTCGCCGACTCCCCCGGTCACGTGCCGGTGCAGCGGATGCCCAACGTGTCGCTGCAGCCGGCGCCCGACGGGCCGTCGACCGACGAGATCATCGCCGGGGTCGAGCGCGGCATCTACGTCGTCGGCGACAAGAGTTGGTCGATCGACATGCAGCGGTACAACTTCCAGTTCACCGGCCAGCGGTTCTACCGGATCGAGGGCGGCCGGCTCGCCGGCCAGCTCCGGGACGTCGCCTACCAGGCGACGACCACCGACTTCTGGGGCGCCATGTCGGTCGTCGGCGGCCCCCAGACCTACGTGCTCGGCGGCGCCATGAACTGCGGCAAGGCCCAGCCCGGTCAGGTCGCACCGGTCAGCCACGGCTGCCCGACCGCGCTGTTCGAGAACGTGAACATCCTCAACACCGTGCAGGAGGCCGGCCGATGAGCGTCCTGCGCGCCCAGGAACTGGTGGAGAAGGCTCTCGCGCTGTCGACCGCCCACGGCCAGGTCACCTTCGTGGTGGACAGCTCCGAGGCGAACCTGCGGTGGGCCAGCAACAGCCTCACGACCAACGGCGCCATGCGCTCTCGCTCGGTGGTCGTCATCTCCTTCGTCGACGGTGGTGCCGGGATGGCCGCCGGCACGGTCACCCGCACCGGGACGCCGGACGTCGCCGAGCTGGTCGCCGCGAGCGAGCGGGCGGCCCGGGACGCCGGCCCGGCCGAGGACGCCGTCCCGCTGATCAGCGACCCCCCGGCGGGCAACGGCGACTGGGACGCCGACCCCGCCGAGACCTCCATCGGGGTGTTCGGCGAGTTCGCCCCCGCACTGGGTCAGGCCTTCGGCGAGGCCCGTGACCGGGGCGAGCTGCTCTTCGGGTTCGCCGAGCACTCGATGCGCACCGTCTACCTGGGCAGCTCCACCGGGCTACGGCTCCGGCACGACCAGCCCACCGGCCGGGTCGAGCTGAACGGCAAGACGCCTGACTTCGGCCGGTCGGTCTGGGCCGGCACCGGCACCCGCGACTTCCGCGACGTGTCGGTGGCCGACCTCGCCGCCGACGTGCAGCGCAAGATGGCCTGGTCGCAGCGGCGGATCGAGCTCCCTGCCGGACGGTACGAGACGGTGCTGCCGCCCTCGGCCGTCAGCGACCTGATGATCTACCTCTACTGGACCATGGAGTCCCGGGATGCCGACGAGGGCCGCAACGTCTTCGCGAAGGCCGGGGGCGGCAACCGCACGGGTGAGCGGCTGGCCGCGCTGCCGCTGACCCTGCGCAGCGATCCGGCCGCGCCGGGGCTGGAGACGGCGCCCTTCCAGGTGGTGAGTGCCTCGTCCGGTTCCGCGTCGGTCTTCGACAACGGCATGGCGTGCCCGGCGGTGAAGTGGATCGAGGACGGCACGCTGGCGAACCTGATCCGCCCCCGCGCGTGGGCGCTGCGGACGACGGCGCCGGCGACGGCGGGAGTCGACAACCTGATCCTCGAGGACCCGAACGCGACCGCCTCGCTCGACGAGATGGTCGCCGCCACCGAACGCGGCCTGCTCCTCACCACGCTCTGGTACATCCGCGAGGTCGATCCCCAGACCCTGCTCCTGACCGGCCTCACCCGCGACGGCGTGTTCCTGGTGGAGAACGGCGAAGTCAGCGGGGCGGTGAACAACTTCCGGTTCAACGAGTCGCCGGTCGACCTGCTCGGGCGGACCGTGCAGGCGGGGCTGACGGAGCGGACGCTGCCGCGGGAGTGGAACGACTGGTTCACCCGCGCCGCGATGCCGCCGCTGCGGGTGCCGGACTTCAACATGAGCAGCGTGAGCCCCGCGAGCTGAGTCGCCACATCTCGCGGGTCACACCCGCCCCGCCGGTCACCGGAACCGGACCTCGGCGGTGCACATACGCCAACGCCCACCGGGATGCCTGGTGGAAAGTGACGGCGACGAGGCGTGCTGGGCCAATTACGCTGTGTACCGGAAGAGCGACAGCTCGAAACCCGCGGACGGGACCAGATTCGGTCGAGGGATTCAGTACCACTCCATTCCTGCCGATACATCGGTCACGTTCGCAATTTCCAGCGTGCACAAGGTCCCGCCTTTCCCGGGACTGTCGAGGGGAGGCTCCCATGACCAGGAGTTCCAAGCCGTCCGTGTTCCAGGTGGGCAAGGTCCGCGACGACGGCCGCACGGTCGTCATCTCGGGTTGGGGCCTGGGCCTCTGTGCCGCTGCGTGCGCGTGCCACCGGCATCCGTCCGCCGGTCACCTGGCCATCGCCGAGGACCAGGCCGGCGGCAAGCTCGGCCTGGCCACCTTCGACGCGGACTGCACGTGCTGCGAGCCGTGGACGGCCGACGAGCTGGCCGCGATCCTCCGCGACCTCGAGACCGTCGCGAGCCTGCAGGCCCAGGAGCCGCTGGCCGGCTGAGACCGGTCCACCCATCTCCCGCCACCCCGCCGGGTGGCTGACTCGCCCGGGGGCGCGCCAGCGCCCCCGGAGTGCTTTCTGCGCCCTCTACCTCGTCCCGCGGAGCGCCGGGGGAGGGAAGTGGTTCGTGCGCGCGCCTGAGGCAGCTGTGACTGGCGGGGCGCTGCGCGGGAACCGATCAGCGAGTCGTCCGCTACTTGTCGACACCGAATCCCTACCGTCCGTTTCGACGCGCATCCAACGCGGCCCCTTCCCCGGGCCCGGCGCAAGCAGACGGAGGCGGACGGTGCAGGCCAGGCAGATGTCCACCGGGCGCAGGAACCCCCGGCGGCGCGCTCGCGCCGTGCTGACCGTCGGCTCCGCTCTCGTGGCGGTGGTGGCAGGCGTGCTGGCACCGGCACCGGCCGGCGCCACGCCGGGAACCGCCGCCGAGGCGCGGAAGCTGGTCGAGGAGGCCGCGCACCAGCTGACCGTGATCGACGAGCAGGTGCACGAGGCCGAGCTCATCGTGGCGGCGCAGCAGCAGGCCGCCGCCACCGCCGCCCAGCAGGCGCGGGACGCCCAGGCCGCCCTGGCCGAGTTCGAGCCGGCGTTGCGTGCGATCGCCCAGAGCGGCTACACGGGCAAGACGCAGTCCCGCGTCGCCGCCTTCCTCACCAGCGAGTCGGCCGCCGAGCTCGTCCAGCAGATGACGACCCTGGACATGATCGCCGACCACACGAACCGCGTCGTCGCCCGCGTGGCGGCCGCGCAGGCAGAAGCTCAGCGGGCCCAGGCCGCCGCCGACGCCGCCGCGGCGACCGCCGCGGCCGGCCTCGGGAAGCTGGCCGAGCAGAAGGCCGAGGTCGAGCGGAAGGCCACGGAGTACCAGGCGGACTTCGCCCGGCTCTCGGCCGCCGAGCAGACCGTGGTGACCGAGTCGATCGCCGGCCGCGCGATCCAGGCGCCGTCGGCCGTCGACCTGCCCGTCGTCCCCGGCAGCGCCGTCGCGATCGCGATCGAGACCGCGCTGGCCCAGGTCGGCGACGCCTACCAGCACGGCGGTACCGGTCCGGACAGGTTCGACTGCTCCGGCCTGACGTCCTACGCGTACGCCGCCGCCGGTTACACGCTGCCGCACTCCAGCCGGGCCCAGTCGACGATGGGGCAGCAGGTCTCCCGGTCGGAGCTGCAGCCCGGTGACCTGGTCTTCTACTACACACCGGTCAGCCATGTGGCCCTGTACATCGGCAACGGGATGATCGTGCACGCCCGGACCTACGGCTCCCCGGTCGCCGTGACCAGCGTCGACCAGGCCGGCTACCGCTGGGCCGTCCGCCTCACCGGCTGACTTGCCCTCCGGCCCGCCGGCTGGGAGAACGGTGCCGGTGAGCTCCCCTGGCAGCGCCGTCCGGCCGCCGGCGGCGAGGACCCTCCGGCCGGACGCCGTCGGATTCGTCGACGCGCTGGTCATCGGGCTCGCCTCGACGTCCCCGGCCTACTCGCTGGCCGCGATCATCGGGCCGGTGGTCGCCCTGGTGGGGGTGCACGCACCCGGCGTCCTGCTGCCTCGTTCGTGCCGATGCTGCTCATCGCCGGTGCGTTCGCCGCCCTCGACCGCGCCGACCCCGACTGCGGGACGACGTTCTCGTGGGTGACCCGGGCGATGGGGCCGTGGGCCGGGTGGATCGGCGGCTGGGCCATCACGATGACCGGCGTCCTGGTCCTCGGCTCGCTCGCCGAGGTCGGGGTGACCTTCGGCCTGCTGGCCCTCGGCCTGGACGGCTGGACCGGGTCACCGCTCGCGGTCACCGGCCTGTCCGCCGCCCTCATCCTGCTCATGGCCTGGGTCTGCGTGCGGGGCACCGAGCTCTCGGCCCGGGTGCAGAACGCGCTGATCGTGGCGCAGACCGTGGCGCTGGGCGTCTTCGCCGTCGTCGCGCTCGTGCGCGGGATCGGCGGGGAGAGCCCGTTCGGCGGTCTCGAGCCGTCCTGGAACTGGTTGGACCCCTTCGGTGCGGGAGGAGGCGCCCTCACCGGCGGGCTGCTGCTCGGCGTCTTCGCGTACTGGGGCTGGGAGTCGGCGGTCAACCTCACCGAGGAGACGGCCGGCCCCAGGACGGCGCCGGGGCGTGCGGCCGTCCTCTCGACCGTCGTCCTGCTGCTGACCTACCTCGGCGTCGCCACCGCCGTCGTCTCCTTCGCGGGGACGCAGTGGCTGGCCGGCAATGCCGGCGAGGAGGAGGCCGTCTTCGCGCTGCTGTCGACCGAGGCGCTCGGCGGCTGGGACTGGGTCGTGCTGCTCGCCGTGGCGACCTCGGCCATCGCCTCGACGCAGACCACGATCATCCCGGCGTCGCGGACCGGGCTGTCGATGGCGCGACGAGCGGCGCTGCCGCGGCGGTTCGCGTCGATCTCGCGGCACCGGACGCCCGACGTGTCGACCTGGTGGGTCGCGGTCGTGGCCATCGCCTGGTACGTCGGCGTGGGGTTGCTCAGCGAGAACGCGCTCTACGACTCGATCACGGGGCTCTCGTTGCTCATCGCGCTGTACTACGCGCTGACCGGCCTGGCCTGCGCCGTGTACTTCCGCCGCCGGCTGCTCCGCGGCGTCCGGGAGTTCCTGCTGCTCGGCGTCGGCCCGCTCGTCGGGGCGGGCCTGCTCGGCTGGCTGCTGGTGCTGTCGGTGCGCGACCTCGCCGACGTCGCTAACTCCTACACCGGGCAGGCCTGGCTGGGGCTCGGCCCGCCCCTGGTGATCGGGGTGGGCGTGCTGCTCACCGGCGTCGTCCTGATGCTGTGGTGGCGACAGCGGGACGCGTCCTTCTGGGCCGAGCGGCCCGGCACCGACTCCGTCTAGCTAGTGGATGCGCCGCCCTCGGCGAGCATCCGGACCAGGTTCGCGATCCGCTTCGCGCGGGTCGCGGGCGGGTGTGCGGTGTGCACCCGCCAGAGGACGGCGTAGCGGTTCTGGCCGTCCAGCCCGTCGAACGCCGTGCGGGCCGCCGGTTCGGCGTCGAGAGCGGCGGCGAGGTCGTCGGGAACGGTGACTGTCGCCGGTCCGGCGTAGGCCCGCTCCCACCGGCCGTCGGCCTTCGCCGCGTCGACCGCGGCCAGACCGGCCGGTCGCATGCGCCCCTCGGCGATCAGGCGCTCGACCGTGGCCACGTTCTTCTGCGACCAGACGCTGCGCGACCGGCGGGGCGTGATGCGCTGCAGGTAGTACCGGTCGTCGAGCCGGTTGGCCCGGCCGTCGATCCAGCCGAAGCAGAGCAGCACCTCGACCATCTGCTCCCAGTTGATCGACGGCACGCCGGAACCCTTCTTGGCCAGCTTCACGTAGAGGCCCGGCGCTGTGGCGTGCTCGGCCTCCAGCCACTCCTCGAGGGCCTCCTGGTCGGCGAAGGCGAGCACCGGCAGGTCGGTCGGCAGCGTCACGGACCTCATCCTGCCGCCGGGTACCGACGGTTTCGCACCTCCGCTGCGCGGCTACCGCCTCCCGCGTGACCAGCGAGGAGGAGTCGTGAGCGACCGGGGACCGGGACCGTCGGTGATCTGGCTCGTGCGGCACGGCGAGAGCATGGGCAACGTCGCCGACGCGAAGGCTCAGCAGGCGGGCGCCGGCCGGCTCGAGCTCGACGTCCGCGACCCCGACGTCCCCCTGTCGGACACCGGCCGCGCGCAGGCGGAGGCACTGGGCCGCCATCTGGCCGGGCTGCCCGAGGAGGAGCGACCGACCGCCGTCCTGAGCTCACCGTTCGCCCGTGCACTGACCACGGCGACGCTCGCGACCGACGGGCTCGGCGTCCGCGTCCGCACCGACGAGCGGCTGCGGGAGCGGGACTTCGGCGCCTTCGACGGCATGACCGGCGCCGGCATCCGCGAGCAGTTCCCCGACGAGGCCGGTCGGCGGGACCTGCTCGGCAAGTTCTACTACCGCCCTCCGGGCGGCGAGAGCTGGGCGGACGTGGCCCTGCGGATCCGCAGCCTGCTGGCGACCGAGGCGCTGCGGCACGACTGCGAGCGCCTCCTCGTCGTGGCGCACCAGGCCGTGATCATGGTGTTCCGGTACGTGCTCGAGGAGCTGACCGAGCAGGAGCTGCTCGAGGTCGACCGGGAGCACCAGGTCGCCAACGCCTCCTTCACCCGCTACGAGATGGACGCCGACGGATATCTCCGGTTGGCGGAGTTCAACGTCGTCGACCACCTGGTCGCCGAGGACGAGCACGTCACCGAGGAGCCCGATGCCGCCCAGCCCGCCTGAGCCCACGCCGGTCACGACGGAGGTCCTCCGTGGCTGGCAGCTGCCCGAGCCGACGGGCGACAAGAACGCCCGCGGCTCCATCCTCGTCATCGGCGGCAGCACCCGGACCGTGGGCGCGGTGCTGCTGGCCGCCGAGGCGGCCATGCGCGCCGGTGCGGGCAAGCTGCAGGTCGCCACGGTGTCGTCGCTCGCGCCGTTCGTCGCGGCGGCGCTCCCCGAGGCCCTCGTCCTCGGGCTGGCCGAGACCGACGGCGGCGCGGTCAGCGCCGCCGCCGCCGACACCGTCCGCGACCTGGCGGAGGGAGCCGACGCGGTCCTCATCGGTCCGGGCATGCAGGACCAGGAGGAGACGCAGGCCTTCGGCGAGCGGTTGCTGCCGCACCTGCGCGGCCCGCTGGCCCTGGACGCCCTCGGGCTGGCCGCCGTGACCGCCGACGAGCAGTGCCTCCTGCACCTGGAGGGCCGGGTGGTGCTCACGCCCAACCCGACCGAGATCGCCCACGCGCTGCATCGGGACACCGATGCGATCGCCGACGATCCCGCCCGGGCCGCGCTCGACCTGGCCTCCCGCGCGCAGGCGACCGTGGGGCTCGGCGGCACGACCTCCTGGATCGCCGCTCCGGACGGCCGGCTGTGGAAGGACGAGAGCGGCAACGCGGGCCTGGGCGTCTCGGGCTCGGGCGACGTGCGCGCCGGCATCACCGGCGGTCTGCTGGCTCGCGGGGCGGACCCGGCCCAGGCCGCGGTCTGGGGCGCCTATCTGCACGGGCGGGCCGGTGAGCGGCTGGCGTCGTCCGTGGGCCGGCTCGGCTTCCTCGCCCGCGAGCTGCCGGCCGAGGTTCCCAGGGCGCTGGCGGAGGTCGTGCCCTGAGCGCTCGACCGCCGCGCGTACGTTGAGCTCCGCCGTCCCACGCAGCTCAGGAGGAACCGTGCACGTCGACGTGCCCGCGAAGGTGCAGGAGATCTACGCGGAGGTCCTGCGGCGCAATCCCGGCGAGGAGGAGTTCCACCAGGCCGTCCGCGAGGTGCTGGAGTCACTCGCCGTCGTCCTCGACCGGCACAGCGAGTACGCCGAGATGAAGACGATCGAGCGCATCTGCGAACCCGAGCGCCAGATCATCTTCCGGGTGCCGTGGCAGGACGACTCGGGCGAGGTGCAGATCAACCGGGCTTCCGGGTCGAGTTCAACTCCGCCCTCGGGCCCTACAAGGGTGGGCTGCGCTTCCACCCGTCGGTCAACCTCGGCATCGTCAAGTTCCTCGGCTTCGAGCAGGTCTTCAAGAACGCGCTCACCGGCATGCCGATCGGCGGTGGCAAGGGCGGGTCCGACTTCGACCCCAAGGGCCGCTCGGACGCCGAGATCATGCGGTTCTGCCAGTCGTTCATGACCGAGCTCTACCGGCACATCGGTGAGTACACCGACGTGCCGGCCGGCGACATCGGCGTCGGCGCCCGCGAGATCGGCTACCTCTTCGGCCAGTACAAGCGGATCACGAACCGCTACGAGTCCGGCGTGCTGACCGGCAAGGGGCTCGGGTGGGGCGGTGCGCTCGTGCGCACCGAGGCCACCGGCTACGGTGCCGCGTTCTTCGCGCAGGCCATGATGGACACCGCCGGTGACTCCTTCGACGGCAAGCGCGCGGTGGTCAGCGGCTCGGGCAACGTCGCCGTGTACGGCATCGAGAAGATCCACCAGCTCGGCGGGATGGCCGTCGCCTGCTCCGACTCCAGCGGCTACGTCGTCGATGAGAAGGGCATCGACCTCGACCTGCTCAAGCAGGTCAAGGAGGTCGAGCGGGGGCGGATCGAGCTGTACGCCGAGCGCCGCGGGTCGGCCCGGTTCGTGGCCGGCGGCAGCGTCTGGGACGTGCCCTGCGAGGTCGCCGTCCCCAGCGCGACGCAGAACGAGCTGGACGGCGATGCCGCGAAGGTGCTGGCCGCCAACGGCTGCCGCTACGTCGTGGAGGGCGCGAACATGCCCTCGACCCCCGAGGCCGTGGACGTCTTCCGCGCGGCCGGCGTCGCCTTCGCGCCGGGCAAGGCGGCCAACGCCGGCGGCGTGGCCACCTCGGCGCTGGAGATGCAGCAGAACGCCTCGCGCGACCGGTGGACCTTCGAGCACAGCGAGGCCAAGCTCGAGGAGATCATGCGCGGCATCCACACCCGCTGCCACCAGACGGCCGAGGAGTACGGCGCACCCGGCGACCTGGTGCTCGGGGCCAACGTCGCCGGCTTCCTCGAGGTCGCCGAGGCGGTGCACGCCCACGGTCTGATCTAGGGGGCTGCCGACCGGGCCGACCCGTGCGAGAGTGCTCGCGTGGCCGACAACTACATCGCGCAACTGCCCTTCGGCGCCCCGAAGATCGACGACGAGGCCTTCGTCGCGCCGACCGCGGTCGTCGTGGGCGCGGTGACGATGGGACCGCGGTCGAGCATCTGGTACGGCGCCGTCGCCCGGGCCGACCACGAGACCATCGAGATCGGCGAGGGCTCGAACGTCCAGGACGGGTGCACCCTGCACTCCGATCCGGGTTTCCCGCTCGTCGTGGGGCGCGACGTCACCGTCGGGCACCGCGTCGTGCTGCACGGCGCGCACATCGAGGACGAGGTGCTCGTCGGCATGGGCAGCGTCGTCATGAACGGCGCGCGCATCGGCACCGGCTCGATCGTCGCGGCCGGGGCCGTGGTCACGCAGGGCAAGCAGTTCCCGCCGGGATCCGTCATCGCCGGGGTGCCGGCGAAGGTGGTCCGCGAGGCCACCGACGACGACCTGCTGCACATCCGCGGCAACGCGGCGGCGTACTACGAGCGGCTGCCGGAGGCGCGCAAGGTGCGCCCGGTGGTCCGCCGTCCGCTGCCGCCGGCCGGCATGGTCCCGGGCGACGCGCTGGCCTGAGAGAGGACCGCCGGCGTCAACTCACCAGCCACTCCCGCAGGCCGGCCAGCAGGCGCTCGACGTCGTCCTTGTCGGTGTAGGGCGCCAGCCCGACGCGCAGGCCGCCGGCATCGCCGAGCCCGAGCCACCGGCTGGGCTCCAGCGCGTAGAACGAGCCGGCGGGCGCGTTGACGCCGCGTTCGGCGAGGAACCGGTGCGCGCCGGCGGCGTCCCGGCCGTCGAACGTCAGCAGGAGCGTCGGCGTCCGGACGGCGGCTCGTGACCGGACGCGGACGCCGGGCAGCTCGGCCAGCCCCGCCTCGAGGTGGCCGCGCAGCTCGTCCTCGTGCTCCTCGAGCGCGGTCAGCGCCGCCACCAGCGCTCGCGGCGCGTGCCGGGCGTGGGAGAGAGGCCGGCCAGGAAGTCGACGGCGGCGGTCGTGCCGGCGAGCAGCTCGTAGGGGAGCGTGCCGAGCTCGAACCGCTCGGGGACGGCGTCGGGCGACGGCAGCAGCTTCGCGGGACGCAGCGTCTCGAGCAGCGCCGGCGCCGCGGCCAGGACGCCGCAGTGCGGGCCGAGGAACTTGTAGGGCGAGCAGGTGTAGAAGTCCGCGCCGAGCGCGCCGAGGTCCACCGGTGCGTGGGCGGTCAGGTGGACGCCGTCCACCGCGAACAGCGCACCGACGGCGTGCACCCGGGCGGCGATCTCGGCCAGGGGCGGCCGCGTGCCGATGAGGTTGGAGGCACCGGTGACGGCGACCAGCCGGGTGCGCTCGCCCAGTTGCTCGGCGACGTCGTCCGCGGTCAGTTCGCCGGTGTCCGGGTCGAAGCCGACCCAGCGGACCGTCGCGCCGGCCGCCTCGGCGGCGATCACCCACGGCCGGACGTTCGCGTCGTGGTCGAGCCGGGTCACCACGACCTCGTCGCCCGGACGCCAGCCGGCGGCCAGCGTGCGGGAGAGGTCGAAGGTGAGCGAGGTGGCGCTGCGACCGAAGACGATGCCGCGGGGGTCCGCGGCGAGCAGGTCGGCCATCGCCGCCCTCGCCGCGAGCACCGTGTCGTCGGCCCGACGCTCGGCGGCCGTGGTGCGCCCGCGGTTGGCGATCGACGAGGTCAGCGTCTCGGCGACCGCCCGCGCGACCGGCTCGGGCACCTGGGTGCCGCCGGGGCCGTCGAAGTGGGCGGTGCCGGAACGCAGGGCCGGGAACTGGGCGCGCACCGCGGCGACGTCGTAGCTCATGTCCCCGACGCTACCGACGCACGAGATCTGCACACTCGTGGCCATCAGTCGCTGATGGCCACGAGTGTGCAGATCTCGCGGGTCAGCCGAGGAGGTCCCGCATCAGGCTGCCGACTGTCTCCGTCTCGATCAGGAAGCCGTCGTGCCCGTACGGCGACTCGATCACCTGCAGGGGCACGCCCAGCCCGTCGGCGACCTCCTGCTGCAGCGCCAGCGGGTAGAGCCGGTCGCTGTCGACGCCCGCGACGAGCGAGCGGGCGGTCACCCGCGACAGCGCCGCCGCCACGCCCCCGCGCCCGCGCCCGACGTCCCACGTGTTCATCACCTCGGTGAGGAGGACGTAGCTGCCCGCGTCGAACCGGCGGGCGAGCTTGTCGGCGTGGTGGTCGAGGTAGGAGGCGACGGCGAACCGGCCGTCGTCCTGCACCCTCGTCCCGAACCGCTCGCCCAGCTCGAACGCGCTGCGGTAGGTCAGGTGCGCGATCCGGCGGGCGACGCCCAGCCCGTCGACCGGCGGGTCGTCGAGCGGGAAGTCGCCCCCGCGCCAGCGCGGATCGGCCCGGATCGCGGCCTGCTGCGTGGTCTGGGTCCCGATCTGGTCGGCGGTGGCCACCGCACCGGACGCCAGGAAGAACAGCGTGGCCACGCGGTCGGGCAGCGCGACCGCCCACTCCAGGGCCCGCATGCCGCCCATCGATCCGCCGACCACGCAGGCCCACCGCTCGACGCCGAGGGCATCGGCCAGCGCCGCCTCGACCCGTACCTGGTCGCCGACGGTGATCTCGGGGAACCGCGATCCCCACGGCCCGTCGTCCGGTGCGTTCGACGACGGCCCCGTCGTCCCCTGGCAGCCGCCCAGCACGTTGGCGCACACGACGAAGAACCGCTCGGTGTCCAGCGGGGCGCCCGGCCCCACCAGGCCAGCCCACCAGCCCGGTGTCGCATGTCCCGGACCGACCGCGCCGACCACGTGGCTGTCCCCGGTCAGCGCGTGCTCGACCAGCACGGCGTTGCCGCCTCCGGGCGCGAGCGTGCCCCACGTCTCGTACGCGACGCGCACGCCCGGCAGCCGACCGCCGCGCTCCAGCGAGAGGGCGGGCAGGTCGACGAACCGGCGGTCACCCGCCGGATCCCCCTCGACCCACCCGCCCACGTCAGCCGGACTTGGCCGCGCGGAACCCTGCCTCCAGGTCGGCCAGGATGTCCTCGATCCCCTCGAGGCCGATCGCCAGCCGCACCAGGCCCGGGGTGACACCGGTGGTCAGCTGCTCCTCGGGGGTCAGCTGCGAGTGCGTCGTCGAGGCCGGGTGGATCACCAGCGAGCGGACGTCGCCGATGTTGGCCACGTGGCTGAACAGCTCGAGCGCCTCGACGAACTTCTGGCCCGCCTCCCGGCCGCCGTGCAGCTCGAAGGTCAGGACGGCGCCGGCTCCCCGCGGGGCGTACTTCTGTGCCGCGGCGTGCCACCTCGACGACGGCAGGCCCGGGTAGTTCACCGAGTCGACCGCGTCGTGCGCCTCGAGCCACTCGGCGACCCGCTGGGTGTTGGCCACGTGCCGCTCCATGCGCAGCGAGAGCGTCTCGATGCCCTGGACGACGAGGAACGCGTTGAACGGCGAGATGGCCGGACCGAGGTCGCGGAGCAGTTGCACCCGGGCCTTGAGGGCGAAGGCGGGAGCGCCGAGGTCGGCGTAGACCACGCCGTGGTACGTCGGGTCGGGCGTGGTGAAGCCGGGGAACTTGCCCTGCGTCCAGTCGAAGTTCCCACCGTCGACGATCAGGCCGGCGATGACCGTGCCGTGTCCGCCCAGGTACTTCGTCGCTGAGTGCACGACGATGTCGGCGCCGAAGTCCAGCGGCCGGATGAGGTACGGGGTCGCGATGGTGTTGTCGACGATCAGCGGCACGCCGTTGCGGTGCGCCACCTCGGCGACGGTCGCGATGTCGAGGATGTCGCCCTTGGGGTTGCCGATCGACTCGCCGAAGAACGCCTTGGTGTTCTCCTGCACGAGCGACTGCCAGTTCTCCGGGTCGTCGGGGTCCTCGACGAAGGAGACGGTGATGCCGAGCTTCGGCAGCGAGTGGTGCAGCAGGTTGTAGGTGCCGCCGTAGAGCGAGGCGGAGGCGACCACGTGATCGCCGGCCTCGGCGAGGTTGAGGATGGCGAGGGTCTCCGCGGCCTGGCCGCTGGCCACCGCGAGCGCCGCGACGCCGCCCTCCAGTGACGCGACGCGCTGCTCGAGGGCGTCCTGCGTCGGGTTCATGATCCGCGTGTAGATGTTGCCCAGCTCGGCCAGCGCGAACAGGTCGGCGGCGTGCTGGCTGTCGCGGAACTGGTACGCCGTGGTCGCGTAGATGGGCAGCGCGCGGGCGCCGGTCGTTGGGTCGGGGCTGGTCCCGGCGTGGATCTGCCGGGTCTCGAAGCTCCAGCTCTGCGGATCGGTCATGCGCCAGCTCCTCTCGTCGCGGAGAACCTGCGGCGCTCGAGGAACTCCGTCCTTGCCGGGCGGCGGGCGCCGTCCGGCCGGCTCTTCCCCTGGAGCACCTCAGACGGAGTAGAGGTTGCCGGGCAGCCAGCCAGGTGCTTGTCGCTGCCTCTCGTGAGCCACCGCCGATCCTAAGGGCACCCGGTGTCCCACGTGAAACATGGGTCCCGCCCAGTGGACGCCGGCTGGTTCGGCCCGCGGGTGGCGGTGGGCACCCGTTCGGCCCGGGACGACGCCGGGCAGGCTGGCGCCCGTGCGCGCGCTGGTCTTCGAATCCTTCGGCGGTCCTCTCGAGGTGCGGGAGGTGCCCGAGCCGGATCCACGGCCCGGTGGGGTCGTCGTCCGCGTCGGCGCCAGCGGGATCTGCCGCAGCGACTGGCACGGCTGGCAGGGCCACGATCCCGACGTCGTCCTGCCGCACGTGCCCGGGCACGAGCTGGCCGGCACGGTGGCAGCGGTCGGCGACGGGGTGACCCGGTGGTCGGTGGGGGACCGGGTGACGGTCCCGTTCGTGAACGCCTGCGGCCGGTGCGCGCAGTGCGCGACCGGCGACCACCAGGTGTGCGCGCGGCAGACGCAGCCGGGCTTCACGCACTGGGGCTCGCTGGCCGAACTCGTCGCCCTCGACGCCGCCGACGTCAACCTCGTCGCCGTCGCGGCGGAGCTCGACCTCGCCACCGCGGCCGCGCTCGGTTGCCGGTACGCCACGGCCTTCCGGGCCGTCGCCCAGGTCGGGCGGGTGCGGACCGGCGAGTGGGTGGCGGTGCACGGCTGTGGCGGCGTGGGGCTCTCCGCCGTCCAGATCGCCGTGGCCGCGGGCGCCCGGGTGGTCGCCGTCGACGTGTCGCCGGCGGCGCTGGATCTGGCCGGGGAGCTCGGCGCCGAGCACCTCGTGGCCGGGGACGGCGACGTTCCGGCCGCCGTCGCCGAGCTCACCGGCGGCGGTGCGCACCTCTCGCTGGACGCCCTCGGGGCCCCGGCCACGTGCGGCAACTCCGTCCGGAGCCTGCGCCCCCGCGGCCGGCACGTGCAGGTCGGCCTGCTCCCGCCGTCGGTCGGCCGGCCGCAGCTGCCCATGGAGCGGGTGATCGCGCTCGAGCTCGAGGTCCTGGGCAGCCATGGCATGGCCGCGCACGCCTATCCCGAGCTGCTGGGCCTGATCGCGGCCGGCCGGCTGGACCCGCGTCGCCTCGTGACGCGGGAACTTGGCCTCGACGAGGCCGGCGCCGCGCTGGCCGAGGTGGGCCGGCAGCCAGGCATCGCCGTCGTCACGTCGTTCTGAGGCTCATCCTGGCGGGCTGACCGTCGTCGGCATCGTCCCCGGGCCCGGAGGTGCGGTCTCCGTCGGCGCCGTGGTCCCGGTGGGCGCGTCCGGCGTCGTGGTCGTGGGCGGCTCGCCCGGCGTCGTCGTCGGAAAGTCCTCGGTCGTCGTCGGGGTCTGCGTGGTGGTGCCCGGCTCGTCGGTCGCCGGCGGGGTCGTCGTCGCGGGGGCCGCCGGCGTCGTGGTCGACGCCGGCTGCTGGTTCGAGGTCTCGGCGGTCGGTCCTCGTCCCGTGGGGGTGGGCCGGATCTCCAGGTAGAGCAGGCCGAGGCCGACGAAGAGCACGGCCAGGACCACCGTCGAGGTGCGGGCGCGGCCCAGGTGGGCCGGCAGCTTCGACCACCGCGACCGAGCCGGCGCGGTGCTGACCGTGGGGGCGACCTCGGGCTGCTGCTCGGGACGCCCGTCCTGCGGGGCGGTCATCGCTCCCCCTCCCGGGCCAGCTGGACGTCGCCGGCCGGGGCCTCGACCGTGGTGGGAGGAGGCACGCTCATGCCCTGGTCGCGGAACGCCAGGACGACGCGGGCGCGCAGGTCACGGCCCACCTCGAACTGCTTGCCCGGCAACGTCCGCGCGACCATGCGCACGTTGACCTGGTCGAGGTCGAGGCTCTCGACGCCCATGACGCTGGGCGGGTCGAGGAGCAGCGGCCGCAGTCCGGGGTCGCGGAAGGCCTCCCGTCCCACCTCGCGGAGGACCTCGTTGACCCGGTTGACGTCGACGCTGGTCGGCACCGGGACGTCGACGACGGCGCGCGCCCAGTCGCGGGACAGGTTGACCACCTTGGCGATCGCCCCGTTGGGGATCGTGATGACCTCGCCGTTCGACGAGCGCATCCGGGTGACGCGGAGCGTGACGTCCTCGATGGTGCCGGTCGCCGGCTCCCCCGCCCCCGTCACGCTGATCGCGACGACGTCGCCGAAGCCGTACTGCCGTTCGGTGATGATGAAGAAGCCGGCCAGGACGTCTCCGACGATCCGCTGCGCGCCGAAGCCCAGTCCGACGCCGAGGGCGGCCGTCGGGGCCACCAGCCCGGTGATCGGCACCCCGAGCCGGTCCAGCACGAAGAAGCTCGCGACCGACCAGATCAGCACGATCGCCGCCCAGCTCAGCACCTGGATCAGGGAGTGACGGTGCTTCGCCGCCTCCGAGCGAACGAGGGCGTCGCCGCCGGTGGCCTGGCTGTCGATCCGGTCGGTGATCTTCGACGCCACCCACGAGACGAACCGGGCGAGCAAGACCGCTCCGATGACGATGAGGACGACTTCCAGGCCGCGTCCCGACAGCCAGTCCCGCAGCTCGATCAGCGCGTCCATGCATCTCCAGAGGATCGGGAAGTCATCGTCTCCACCTTCGTCGTCCGAGCGGGCATCCGCCAGGCGCAGCGGTCAGCGGGGCTCCACGAACAGCGACTGGGCCGACCGGCCGACGGCGCCCTCGCCGTCGAACAGGACGGCGGTGCACTGCGCCGCGCCCGTGCCGCCGAGGACCGTGCGCGCGTCCATGCCCAGCCAGTCGCCCCGGGGCGGGCGCTGCAGCGAGACGAGCAGGTCGACGTTGGCGAAGGTGGCGCGGCTCCAGTCCAGCGCGGCCGAGATGCCGCTGGCCGCGTCGGTCATCACCAGCAGGTGCTGCAGCGGCGTCATGGGCTCGCCGGCCACGAGCTGGCACCGCGGTCGCGTCCAGGCCGACGCCGGGCCGGGGGAATTGAAGCTGCCGGTGGCGAACCGCCACTCCAGGGCCCGGTGGTAGGCGACCTCCTCGGTGAAGAAGGCGGCGTCCTCGGGCCGGCTCTGCTCCGGGCGGCGGCTGCCGGGTGCGGCAGGTCGGTCGTGGCGGACCCGTCCGTCCGGGTCCGCATTCGCCAGGCCGACAGCCGCATGAGCGGCCGGTCCTCGGCGCCGGTCAGGACGGCCTCCACCAGCTCGATCCGGCGGCCCGGGCGCACCACCGCCGTCCGGACGGCGACCGGTCCGACCGGCACCGGCGCGAAGATGTCGTAGGCCATGCGCACCGTCTGACCGCCCTCGACGCCGCCGGCCGCCTCCGCCGCGCGCAGCAGCAGCGCGGCCGGGGGCCCGGCGTGCTGCAGGCCCGGGTCCCAGGGGCCGATGGTCAGCGCGGTCGCCACATAGCCGTCGTCCGTCGGCTCGTACAGCGCGGTCGGGAGCTCCATGCCCCCGAGTCTCTCGGTCCGGTCAGGAGCCGGAGCGCCGGGCCTCCCACACCGCCGCGGCCGTCCAGGCCGCCGCCGCCACCGCGACGAGGGTCCACAGCCACCGCAGCTCCGCGTCGGTCGACAGCAGGAGCAGGACGGCGACCACGAGCACCGCGCCGCCAACGGAACCGTGGTGAGCAGGGTGCGCAGGGTGTCCGGGCCCGGGATCACGACGAAGACGATCGCCGCCACGACGAGCAGGAACGCGCAGAGCGCCGCCAGGAACGCCGACGTCAGGCCGTACTGGTCGGGCAGGACGACGGCGGCGAGACCGAAGCCCACGACACCGAGGCCCAGGCCGGTCATGGTCCGCCGCCGCCGGTCCGACCACGCCGGGCGGGGTTCCATGTGCCCAGTGTGCCCGCGGCGCAGGTGGGGCCTGCACTCTCGCTTGACCTGAGCCCCGCGCACGGGCAGCGTGCCGCCATGCTCGAGGTGTTCACCGCAGCGGCTCCGCGACCCGAGCTGGCCGAAAGGCTCGGGATCTTCGCGCCGCTGATCGGCAGCTGGGATCTCCGGGTCGAGGACGTCGCGCCGGACGGCGCGGTCGAGGTGAGCGACGGCGAGTGGCACTTCGGCTGGGCACTGGACGGACGGGCGCTCGCCGACGTCTGGCTCAGCCCCTCGCGCGCCGCCCGGGCCGCCGGTGAGCGCGACGGCGAGTGGGGGCTGAGCCTGCGCTTCTGGGACGAGCAGCTGGGGGCCTACCGGTCCACGTGGCACGGCCCGCTGCGGGGCTGGGTCATCCCGTTCTCCGCCCGGCCCGCCCACGGCGGCCTGGAGCTCGCCGGGGAGCGCGATGGTGTCCGGCTCCGGTGGATCTTCTCGGACGTCACGCCGACGTCGTTCCGATGGCGGGCGGAGGAGGCCGAGCCGGGTGCGGAGTTCCGGGTCCGCCAGCGGTTCAGCGCCACACGCGGCCAGTAGGGGGCAAGGCGACCGACGGGGACTACATTGCCCGGGTGCCCCGCGTCGCCCGCCCCCCGATCGGCTACGCGCTGACGCTGGCCGCCGCCGCGTTCTTCGCGGTCAACGGCACCGTCTCCACGCTGGCCCTGCAGGCCGGCATCGCGCCGACGCGGCTGACCGCGCTGCGCTGCACCGGCGCCGCGCTGGGCCTGCTGCTGGTGCTGGCCGTCATCGCGCCCGGGCGGCTGCGGATCACCTGGCGGGAGGTGCCGTCCCTCGCCGTCTTCGGCGTGGTCGGCGTCGCGCTCACCCAGTTCCTCTACTACGTGGCGATCGGCCGGATGCCGGTCGGGATCGCGCTGGTCTTCGAGATGACCGCGCCGGTCTTCATCGCCTTGTACGTGTGGCTGGTGCGCCGCGAGGAGGTGCGCAGCCGGCTCTGGCTCGCCCTCCTGCTCTCGCTGTCGGGGCTGGTGCTGGTCGCCGAGGTCTGGCAGGACGGCGGTTCGCTCGACCTGGTCGGCGTGCTCGCCGCGCTCGTGGCGGCGGTGTGCCTGGCGACCTACTACCTGATGGGTGAGCGGGCGACGGTGACCCGCGACCCGGTGACGCTCACCTGCTGGAGCTTCGTCGCCGCTGCCGCCTTCTGGGCCGTTGCCGCGCCCTGGTGGCAGTTCGACACCGGGCAGCTGGGCGAGCGGGTGCCGATCTCCGTCGGCTCGGTGGAGCTGCCGCTCTGGCTGCTCGTCGCGTGGATCGTCGTCCTCGGGGCGATGGTGCCCTTCTGGCTGTCGATCGCCGCGTTGCGTCACCTGCCGCCGACCACCGCGGGGCTGGTCGCGACGATCGAGCCGGTGTTCGCGTCGGTCGTGGCGTGGCTGTGGCTCGAGCAGGTGCTCTCGGCCTGGCAGGTGGCGGCGGCGCCGTCGTCCTGACGGGGATCGTCCTGGCCCAGACGGCCCGGACCGCACCGGCGCCGACGCCCCTGCCCGAGACCCCGGCCGCCCTCTCGAGCTGAGTGGAGTGGGAGGGGCGCACTTTCCGCGCCCTCCCACTCCACTACGGGCGCTCAGCTGACCTTCTGGGCTTCGCCGAGGTAGCCGGCCAGCTCCTCCATGTAGGCCGCCTGGGCGACGTAGTCGGGCCCGATGTACTTCCAGGGGTACAGCTGGCCGGCTTCCACGGCCGGGAGCAGCGCGGCCGTCGGCTGGGCGGCGATCTCCTCCGGCGTCATGCTGAACCGCAGCGAGTAGAGCAGGACGTCGCTCGGGTGGTTCGGGACCTCCTCCCAGCCGACGGAGTGCCAGAAGTAGCCGTCACCGCCCGGGTCGACGAAGGTCACGCCGAGGTCCTGGTACAGCTTCAGCTGCGGGTCGTCGGCGGCCTTGGCCATCCACCAGCCGTCGGCCTGGGTGGCGAACACCGGCAGCACGCTGACGCCGCTCTCGGCGGCCGCGGCCAGCTCCTCGGACGCCGCCTCGAAGTCCGCCCGGGCCTCGGCGACCTCGCCGTCCTCGGTGTCGACCCCGAGCGAGGCGGCCAGGTCGACCACCCGCTCGATGACGTCGGCGGCCGAACCCCGATAGGCGATGGTGACGATCGGCGCGATCTCGGCGACCTGCTCCTGCTGCGCCAGGTCGTTGAAGCCGTAGCCCGCGGCGTCCTCGGCGATCTCCCCCGACGAGTCGGCGGGGTAGATCGTCGTGACGATCAGGTCGGGCGCTGCGGCGGCGAGCGCCTCGAGGTCGATCTCGCCGTACGCCGAGCCGACGATCGCGACGTCCGAGAGGTCCCTGCCCTCGAAGGCGACGTCGTCCTCGGCCGAGGTCTGGCCGAAGGTCGCCACCGGCTCGATCCCGTAGTTCCAGAGGGAGGCGGTCAGGTCGTTGAGCCCGGCGATGCGCGTGGGCACCTCGTCCAGCTCGACGGTGATGCCCAGGTCGTCGGTGAACTCCCAGCCCGTGTCGGCGGCGGTCTCGGTGGCGGTGTCGTCCGTGGCGCAGGCGCTGACCCCGACGGTCAGGCCCACGGCCAGGAGGCCGCCGAGCAGGCGGCGAGCGGTGCGGTGCAACGGAACTCCCTCGGGTCAGGGATGCATGATCATCCCGATCGGAGGAAGGTTAGCCTGCCCTAAGTTTGCCTCGGAAGGGGGCTCGCGCGCTCAGCGCAACCGGCGGACCGGCACCACCATCGGGGTGCCGGTGACCGGGTCGGCGAGCACCCGCGCCTCCAGGTCGAAGACGTCGGCCAGCAGGCGTTCGGTGAGCACCTCGTCGGGCGTCCCGGACGCGACGAGGGCGCCCTCCTTCATGGCCACCAGTCGCTGCGCGTAGCGGGCGGCCAGGTTGAGGTCGTGCAGCACCACGACGACGGTGCGGCCGCGCTCGGCGTGCAGCCGGCCGACCAGCTCCAGGACGTCGATCTGGTGCGAGAGGTCGAGGTAGGTCGTCGGCTCGTCGAGCAGCAGCAGGTCGGTGCCCTGGGCGAGCGCCATGGAGATCCAGGCCCGCTGGCGCTGGCCACCCGAGAGCTCGTCGACGGGGCGCTCGGAGAGCTCGGCCATGTCGGTCCACGCCAGCGCCTCGGCGACCACCGATTCGTCGTCCCGGGACCACTGGCGCAGCCAGGTCTGGTGGGGATGCCGGCCGCGGGCGACCAGGTCGGCGACCGTGAGACCCTCGGGGGCGATCGGGGACTGCGGCAGCAGCCCGAGGACGCGGGCGACCTCGCGGGTGGGGGTGCGGGCGATGGCCCGCCCGTCCAACAGCACCTGGCCGCTGGTCGGCCGCAGCAGCCGGCCCAGCGCCCGCAGCAGCGTGGACTTGCCGCAGCCGTTCGGCCCGACGATGGCGGTGAACGAGCCCTCGGTCAGCTGCAGGTCGAGGTCGCGGACGACGGTGCGCTCGTCGTAGGCGAGGCTGATCCTCTCGGCGGCGAGACGGACCGGTCCCGTCGGGCGCTTGAGCAGTTGGGTCATACGGTCGATCCCCGCCTTCCGCGGACCAGGAGCCAGAGCAGGTAGGGCGCGCCGATGACGGCGGTCAGGATGCCGACCGGCAGCGCCTCGGGCAGGACGGTGCGCGTGACCAAATCCGCGCCGACGACGAGGACGGCGCCGAGCAGGCCGGAGGCGAGCAGCGGGGGCCGCGGGCCCCCGGTGAGCCGGACGGCGATCTGCGGCACGACCAGCGCGACGAAGGTGACCGGTCCGGCAGCGGAGACGGCGAAGGCGATGCAGCCCACGGCGACCAGCACGGTGGCCGCCTGCGCCGGCTGCAGCCGGACGCCCAGCCCGCGGGCGGTGTCGTCGCCGAACTGCAGGACGGCCAGCACCCGGCTCAGCGCCAGTGCCACTGGCAGCAGCACCGCCAGCGCGATGGCCAGGGGCGCGGCGTGGTCCCAGGTCCGCGCGTTGAGCGAGCCGGTGATCCAGACGTAGGCCGACGCGGCGTCGTGGATCTCCGCGTTGGTGAGCAGCCAGTCGGTGAGCGCGGTGCCGATGGACCACAGCGCGATGCCGACGAGCACCAGCCGGTAGCCGTCGATGCCGGCCCGCCACGTGAGCAGGAACAGCAGCAGTCCGGTGCCCAGGGCGCCGAGCAGCGCCGCGAGCGGGATGCCCAGTCCGGCGAGGCTGCCGCCGCCCCCAGCACGATCGCCGCGACCGCACCGACCGAGGCGCCCATGGTGATGCCGAGGGTGTCGGGGGAGGCCAGCGGGTTGCGGGCGAAGGTCTGGAACAGTGCGCCGGCGACGCCGAGCGCCAGCCCGACGAGGACGCCGACGACCACCCTGGGGGCGCGGAGTTCGAGCACGATGAAGTTCTGCGGCCCCTCGCCGAGGCCGACCACGGTGCGCAGCACGTCGGGGATGCCGATCGGGAAGTCGCCGCGGCCGAGACTCACGGCCGACAGCAGCACCAGCGCGACGCACGCCGCCACCGGCACGGCGAAGTGCCGCCGGCGCAGGGTGCCGGAGACCGGCCCCATCCGGACGACGGTGTGCGGACGCCGCACCGTCGTCGGGGTCGCGGTCACAGCGCGACCGTCTTCCGGCGGCGGACCAGTGCGATGAAGAACGGCGCACCGACCAGCGCGAGCACGATGCCGACCTGCAGTTCGGCGGGCCGGGCGACGACCCGCCCGAGCACGTCGGCGGTGAGCAGCAGGGCGGCGCCGCCCAGGGCGGAGCAGGGGACGAGCCAGCGGTGGTCCGGCCCGGTGAGCGCGCGCACGGCATGCGGGACGACGAGGCCGACGAAGGCGATCGGCCCGCACGCGGCTGTGGCGGCGCCGCACAGGAGCGTGATCGCCGTGAGGCCGACCAGCCGGGCCAGCCAGATCCGCTGGCCGAGCCCGCGGGCGACGTCCTCGCCGAGGCCGAGCAGGTTCAGGGCGGGGGAGTTGGCCAGGGCGAGGACGAGACCCACTGCGACGAACGGTGCGACCTGCCACGCGACGTCGTCGTTGCGGCCGGCGAGCGAGCCGACGACCCAGAACCGGAAGGAGTCCAGCGTCTGCTGGTCGCTGACGAGCACCGCCCGGACCAGGGCGTACATCAGCGCCGACAGCGCCGCCCCGGCCAGCGCGAGGGTGACCGGCGTGGCCCCACCGCGGCCGGCCGAGCCGATGGCGTAGACGAGCACGGTGCCGGCCAGCGCCCCGAGGAAGGCGAACCAGACGTAGCCGGCCGGCGTGGTGATGCCGAGCAGGGCGATGGAGAGGACGACGGCGAGGCTGGCGCCCGCGGTGACGCCGAGCAGGCCCGGGTCGCCGAGCGGGTTGCGGGTGTGGCCCTGCATGAGCGCGCCGGAGACGCCGAGGGCCAGACCGACGAGCAGACCGAGCGCCGTGCGCGGCACCCGGAGCTGCCGCACGATGACGGCCTCCTCGCTCGCCGGATCGCCCTCCAGCAGGGCGCGCCAGACCTCGCCGAGCCCGATGGACCGGGTGCCGACGGCGATGCTGGCCAGGCAGGCGACGGCCACCAGGGCGAGGAGGAGCAGCAGCACGCCGAGTCGGCGGGTGCCGGCCCCGCCGCCCCGCCCGGTAAGGGTCGCCGGACCGCGCACATCGGTGGCGGTCACGGGCGGCTCCGAGCGGACAGGGCAGGAAAGGAAGGCTTACCTTACCTGCGGCATCGGAGTGGAGTGCCAGGGCGCGGATAGTGCGCCCCTGCTACTCCGGTCGGAGCAGGGATTCGATCGCCGTGCGGATCTCCGGCGCGTCCGGCAGCGTCCGGGGGCGGAACCGGCCGACGACCTCGCCGGACGGGCTCACCAGGAATTTCTCGAAGTTCCACTGCACGTCGCCGGCCTTGCCCTCGGCATCGGGGGCGGCGGTGAGCCGCTGGTACAGCGGGTGGGCGCCCGGCCCGTTCACCTCGAGCTTCCCCGTCATGGGGAAGGTGACGCCGTAGGTCGCGGAGCAGAACTCGGCGATCTCCTCGGCCGTTCCCGGCTCCTGGCCCAGGAACTGGTTGCACGGCACGCCCAGGACCGTGAAGCCGCGCGGTGCGTACTCCTCGTGCAGCGCCTCGAGCGCGCCGTACTGGGGCGTCAAACCGCACCGGCTGGCCACGTTCACCACCAGCGCGGCCGAGCCGCCGGTCAGCTCGCGCACGGTCGTCGGCGCGCCCTGCAGCGTGGTGACGGGGACGTCGAGGAGATCGCTCATGCGGGCGGCAGCGCCCTGGGCCCGCCGTTCATTCCGGCGCTCAGCGCTTCAGCCGCCGGCTGCCGCCGTGCCAGTCCTCCTGGATGCCGACCTCGCCCGGTGCCACGCCCGCCGACGCCAGCTGCGGCCGCTCCCGCAGGCTGCGCTTGAGCTCGGCGAAGCCGGGGAAGCGGGCGAGGGCGACGACGTGGTCCCACAGCTCGAGCGCTTCGGCGGGATCGGGCAGCCGGCTGATCACCGGGCCGAAGAAGGCCGGCCCGTCCGGCGGGGCGAAGTGCAGGATCGGTGTCCCCACGTCCTTGCCGGTCGCCGCCAGCGCCTCGTCGGTCTCGGCGCGGACCACCTGGTCCCACGACCGGTCGTCCAGCGCGCCGGCGAGCTCTGCCGGCAGCCCGGACTCCGCGAGCGCATCCGTCACCAGCTCGCGGACGCCGTGGGGCCGGCAGGCTCCTCGTGCTCGTGGAGGCGGCTGCCCAGCGCCTGGTACAGGGGACCGACGGCGCCGGGGCCGTGCTCGTCCCGGGCCCGGGCGGCCACGCGCAGCAGGTGCAGGCCGGCGGTGTGGCCGGCCTCGTAGTCCGGCGGGAACTGCGCCGCGTAGTCCACATGCGCGTTGAGCAGCCGGAGGGAGACCAGGCGCCACTCCACGCGGTAGGACCGCTGGGCGGCGACCGTGCGCACCCATTGCGACGTGAGCCACGCGAACGGGCAGACGGGATCGAAGTAGAAGCGCAAGTCGGCCACGTGCACGACGCTAGGCGCCCTCAGCCCAGGTCGCCGATGTCGTCGGGCACGTCGACGGCGTGCTGACGCAGCGCCT
This sequence comes from Blastococcus sp. PRF04-17, assembly GCF_023016265.1. Taxonomy (GTDB): domain Bacteria; phylum Actinomycetota; class Actinomycetes; order Mycobacteriales; family Geodermatophilaceae; genus Blastococcus_B. The sequence goes on from NZ_CP095412.1 coordinate 3,425,808, forward strand.
CGATCGGCACGATCTCCAGCGCTGCCTGGTTCGTCGAGGCGAGGACGACGCCCGCCGCGGCACCGGCCTGGTAGGCCTGCAGCCACCGGACGGCCACCACGCACCACCGGTCGCCGGGCCGCAGGCCCGGGAATCCGTACTCGGGCCGCGGGGTCGTGAGGTCGTTGCCCAGTCGGCGCTGCATCTGCAGGAACTCGGTGGAGACCACGGCGCAGACGGTGTGCGACCCGAGGTCCTCCGGGCCGGTGCTGCAGCAGCCGTCCCGGTAGAAGCCGGTGAGGGGCTCGGTCCCGCACGGCTCGAGCGGGCCGCCCAGCACGTTGCGTTCGGGTTCGGGCTGCACGGGTGCTCCTGGAGTCGGGCGTGGTCCGCGTCCGGACAGGATGGCATGGTGCGGGTCGTGAGCGAGCCCGAACTCTGGCGCCCCACCGCGGAGAGCATGCACGCCACCCGCATCGCCGCCTTCGCCCGGTGGGTGGCCGAGCGGCGCGGTCGGGAGTTCGGGGAGCCGGCCGACTACGACCGTCTCTGGCGATGGTCGGTGGAGCACCTGGACCAGTTCTGGGGCGACCTCGCCGAGTGGACCGGCGTCCTCCCCGGCGTCCCCGACGACCGGGTGCTGACCTCCCGGGAGATGCCCGGCGCCGTCTGGTTCCCGGGGACGACGGTCAACTACGCCGAGCAGGCGCTGCGCCACGCCTCCGACCACCCGGCGCTGGTGGTCGCGACCGAGGACGCCGCGCCCGTCGAGGTCTCCTGGGCCGCGCTGCGCGCGCAGGTCGGGGCCTTCGCCGCCACCCTGCGCCGGCTCGGCGTGCAGCCGGGGGACCGGGTGGCCGGCTACCTCCCGAACGTGCCCGAAGCCGTGGTCGCCTTCCTCGGCGCGGCGTCGATCGGCGCGGTCTGGTCCTCGTGCGCGCCCGACTTCGGCACCCGTGCCGTGCTCGACCGGTTCGCCCAGATCGAGCCGACGGTGCTGGTCGCGGTCGACGGCTACCGGTTCGGCGGGAAGAACCACGACCGCCGGGACGTCGTCGCGCAGCTGCGGGAGGCGATGCCCAGCGTGCGGACGACGGTCGCCGTGCCGCGGCTCTTCCCGGACGAGCTGCCGGACGGCGCACTGCCGTGGGCCGAGGCGGTCGCCGACGAGCAGGAGCCGGAGTTCGCCGCGCCGCCCTTCGACCACCCGCTGTGGATCGTCTACTCGTCGGGCACGACCGGTCTGCCCAAGGGGATCGTGCACGGGCACGGTGGCGTCGTCCTCGAGCAGCGCAAGCAGATCGAGCTGCACCTGGACGTCGGCGTCGGCGACCGGCTGTTCTGGTACGCCTCGACCGCCTGGATCATGTGGAACATCTCGACGTCGGCGCTGCTCACCGGCGCGACGGTGCTGGTCTACGACGGCGCGCCCAACCACCCCTCGCTCGACGCGCAGTTCGCCCTCGCCGAGCGGACCGGCATCACCTACCTCGGCACCAGCGCCGGCTACCTGACCGCCTGCGAGAAGGCGGGGCTGCGGCCGGGGGAGAACTACGACCTGTCGGCGGTCCGGGGCATCGGCTCCACCGGGTCACCCCTGCCCGCGGCGGCCTTCCGCTGGGTCTACGAGGCGGTCAAGTCCGACGTCCTGCTCGGGTCGCTGTCGGGCGGCACCGACGTCGCGACCGGCTTCATCGGCTCGAGCCCGTTGCTGCCCGTCGTGGCGGGCGAGCTGCAGCGGCCGATGCTCGCCGTCGCGGCGGCCTCCTGGAACGAGGACGGCGAACCCGTCGTCGGCGAGCTCGGCGAGCTCGTGGTGACCGAGCCGATGCCCTCCATGCCGCTGTACTTCTGGAACGACCCGGGGAACGCTCGCTACCGCGAGGCGTACTTCGAGCCGTGGCCCGGCGTGTGGCGGCACGGGGACTGGCTGGAGGTCACCGAGCGCGGCACCTGCCTGATCACCGGCCGGTCGGACTCGACGCTCAACCGCGGCGGCGTGCGCATGGGCACCGCCGACATCTACGCCGTGGTGGAGTCGGTCCCGGAGGTCGTCGACTGCGTCGTCCTCGGGGTGGAACAGCGCGACGGTGGCTACTGGATGCCCCTGTTCGTGCAGCTGGCGCCGGGGGCGGAGCTGACCGAGGAGCTGGTGGGGCGGCTGGAGTCCGCGATCCGCGAGCAGGCGTCACCCCGGCACGTGCCCGACGAGATCATCGCCGTCCCCGGGGTGCCGCACACGCGCACCGGGAAGCGGCTGGAGGTGCCGCTCAAGCGGCTGTTCCAGGGGGCCGACCCAGCGAGGGCGGTCAACCGCGGCGCGGTGGACGACGCGGCGTTGCTGGACCACTACGTGGCGCTGGCGAGGGAGCGCACCAGCTCCTGACCCCGCTTTTGTACCGAAGGCGCGGGTCGGTGGTCTCCATCACCTTCAGGGATGACGGCGGCATGCGGCGGGCATGGTCAGCGGCCAAGGTGTACGGAATCACCGCCCTCACCGAGGAGGACGAGCCATGGCGACCGCCGACGAGACCTGGCAGCCCGAGCCGCCGGCGCTGCTGCCGCCCTGGCACACGCCCGAGCGGGAGAAGCTGCAGGAGCAGGCGCGCCGGTTCGCCATGGACGAGGTGCTGCCGGTCGCCAACGAGCTCGACCCGCAGAAGGGCGAGATCCCCGAGTCGCTGCTCGCCCGCCTCGCCGAGCTCGGCTACTTCGGCATCACGGTGCCTGCCGAGCAGGGCGGGCTGGGCCTGGGCGTGTTCGAGTACTGCATGGTCAGCGAGGAGCTGGCCCGCGCCTGGATGTCGACCGCCAGCATCCTGGCCCGCTCGCAGGGCCTCGGGACGGCGGTGGCCGACGCCGACCGCCGGCACGAGCTGCTGGCACGCAGCGCCCGCGGCGAGTGGATCGGCGCTATCGCGCTGTCGGAGCCCGACGCCGGCTCCGACCTGGCCGGCGTCTCGACCCGGGCCGTGCTGGACGGCGACGAGTGGGTGGTCACGGGGCGCAAGCGGTGGTGCGGCAACGCCAAGGCGGCCGACTTCATCCAGGTGCTCGTGCGGGAGCGGGACCCGGAGGACGGTGAGTCGCGCTCGGCCGGCCTGCTCAACCTGCTGCTCGAGAAGGAACGCGGAAAGTTCCCCGAGGGGTTGTCCGGCCACCCGATCGACAAGATCGGGTATCACGGTTTCCTGACCTGGGACCTCACCTTCGACGGCGTCCGGATCCCGAAGGACAACGTCATCGACGAGGCGCGCGCCGCCCGCGAGGAGAGCGAGGAGGAGGGCCTCGACACGGCTGCCGCGAAGCAGGCGGGCTTCGCCGAGGCCCAGAAGTTCCTGAACACCGCACGGGTGCACACCGCCGCCCGTGCCGTGGGGCTGGCCCGTGCCGCGCTGGAGGATTCGATCGTCTACCTGCAGGAACGGGAGCAGTTCGGCCATCCCATCGGCGACTTCCAGGCGCTGCGCTTCGCGGTCGCCGAGATGGCGGCGCAGATCGAGCAGTCGCGGGCCTTCTACCGCCAGGTGGCGCACCTGCTCGACCTCGGTCTGCCGGTGCACAAGGAGGCCTCGATGGTGAAGCTCGAGGCCACCGAGATGTCGGTGCGGGTGACCAATCAGGCCATGCAGCTGCACGGCGGCAACGGCTACACCACCGAGCGCCAGGTCGAGCGGCACTGGCGTGACGCCCGGCTGACCACGATCTTCGAGGGCACCAGCGAGATCCAGAAGCGAATCATCAGCGACCGCCTGCTACCGCGCAGCCCCCTCGCATAGTGGGCAGCCCCCTCGCATAGTGGTTTCTCTCCGCGTCACGCGGTGAGACCACTCCGTCACGGCCGGCGCAGGAGCCGCTCGAGGCCGTCGAGGATGAGCTCGAGGCCGAACTGGAACTCGTCGCCGAAGTCGTATCCGGGCTGCAGCACGTGCTGGGTCGTCAGCTCGACGACGTGCGGGTAGGCGTCGGCGGGGAAGCCCGCGAAGATCTCGCGCGCCACCTGCGCCGTCTCCTCCGCCCCCTCGAACGGCAACCCGTTCTCCTGCAGCGCGAAGCCGTAGATGTAGCTGTCGAGGAGCGCGAACGCGTGCGCGGTCTGCGCGATCGTGAAACCTCCGCCCCGTAGCACGCCGATCACCGCGTCGTGGTGCGCCAGCGTCGCGGGGCCGGGCGAGGTCCGCGATTCCATGAGGCCGATCGCCCAGCGGTGCCGGCGCAGCACCCGGCGCACCCCAATCGCCCGCTCGCACATCGCCGCCCGCCAGCCCGCCGAAGCCGAGGGCGACCCGATCTCGGCGAAGACGGCATCGATCATGCCGTCGAGGAGGTCGACCTTGTTCGCCACGTGGTTGTACAGCGACATCGCCTCCACGCCGAGCGCCTCGCCGAGCTTGCGCATGCTCAGCGCCTCGATGCCCATCTCGTCGGCGAGAGCGACCGCGGTGTCGAGCACTCGTTCCCGGCTGAGCGGTGTCCTCGGCCGGCGGGCGGCGGTCATGGCGTTCTCCTCGGTCGTCCGGTTCTTGACAAGCTTACAGCGTAAGTTCCAAACTTACGCTGTAAACCGACAGAGGGGACGGAGATCATGAGGACCAGCGAACGCCCGGCGCAGGCCGCGACGATGACGGCGATCGTGCAGACGCGGTACGGCGCCGCGCCCGAGGACGTGCTGACCCTCGGAGACGTCGCGCGGCCGGTGGTGCGGGAGGGCGAGGTGCTCGTCCGGGTCCGTGCCGCGAGCGTGGACCGCGGCACTTGGCAACCTGATGGCCGGCCTGCCCTATCCCGCTCGTCTCGCCTTCGGCCTGCGTCGGCCGACGTTCATCAACCCCGGCCGGACCCTGGCCGGCACGGTCGACGTCGTAGGCCCCGGGGTGACCGGCTTCCACGTCGGCGACGAGGTGTACGGCACCGCGTCGGCCAACGGCACCTTGGCCGAGTACGCCGTCGCCCCTGCGAAGAAGCTCGCGCCGAAGCCGGCGAACCTCTCGTTCGAGCAGGCGGCGACCGTCCCCGTGTCCGGGAGCACCGCCCTGCAGGCGGTCCGCGACCACGCGCGGGTCCGGGCCGGGGAGAAGGTGCTGGTGATCGGCGCCTCCGGCGGTGTCGGCAGCTTCGCCGTCCAGATCGCGGTCGCGCTCGGTGCCGAGGTGACCGGGGTGGCCAGCGCCGCCAAGCTCGATGCGGTACGCGCCCTCGGCGCCGCGCGGGTGGTCGACTACCGCGCCGACGACCTCGGTGCCGGCCGGTACGACGCGATCGTCGACATCGCCGGCCGGCGCCCGCTCGCGCAGCTGCGGCCGACCCTCACGCCGAAGGGACGGCTGGTCATCGTCGGCGGGGAGACGGGCGGCCGGCTGCTCGACGGGCTGGGCCGTCAGTTCCGGGCGGCGCTGCTCTCCCCGTTCGTCGGCCAGCGGCTGGGTTTCTTCGTGAACAGGGAGAACGCCGAGGATCTGGGGGCCCTCACCGGATATATCGAGACGGGTGCGGTCACGCCGCTGCTCGACCGCACCGTGCCGCTCGCGGAGACGGCGGCCGCCGTCCGGCAGCTGATCGACGGGCAGATCACCGGCAAGATCGCCGTCGCGGTGTGAACGGGAGTGGATCCCTCCGCGTCACGCGGAGGGATCACTCCATCAGGGCCGGAGGACGCGGGCCTCCCACGGCCGCAGGACGGCGGGGTCGCCGGCGCCGAGGTTGCCGAGCACCAGCCGCCCGTTCGCCGCATCGGGCAGCAGGTCGGCCAGCGGGTACGGCGTCCGGCTCAGGTTGCAGACGACCAGCAGCGTGTCGCCGTCCAGGCTGCGGGTGAAGGCGTAGACGTCGTCGTGGTCCGGAAGCAGCATCGTGAAGTCGCCGAGCGCCACGACCGGCTCCTCGTGCCGCAGCGCGATCAGCTTCCGGTAGTGGGCGAACACCGAGTCCGGGTCCTCGCGCTGGGCGGCGGCGTTCCACTCGCCGTGGTCCGGGTTCACCGGCAGCCACGGCGTCCCGGTGGTGAACCCGGCGTTCGGCGAGCCGTCCCATTGCACGGGGGTGCGGGCGTTGTCGCGGCTCATCGTGCGCAGCGCGGTCAGCACGGCCGATGCGTCCTCCCCGGCCAGCATCGCGGCCGCGAAGTGGTTGACCGACTCGACGTCCCGGAAGTCGTCGACCGAGGCGAACGGGTAGTTCGCCATGCCGATCTCCTGGCCCTGGTAGACGTAGGGCGTCCCGCGGTGCAGGTGCAGCAGCGTGGCCAGGCAGGTGGCCGAGTCACGGCGGCACTCGGGGCTGTCGTCGCCGAAGCGGGACACCGCGCGCGGCTGGTCGTGGTTGTCCCAGTAGAGGCTGTTCCACCCCACCTCGGCCAGCCCCGCCTGCCATCGCCCGAAGGACGCCTTGAGGTCGCGCATGCGCAGGGGGTGCACGTCCCACTTCGTCGCACCCTGGTCGAGGCCGACATGCTCGAACTGGAAGACCATGTCCACCTCGGCGCGGGCGGGGTCGGTGAACAGACGCGCCTGCTCGACGGTCACGCCGGGCATCTCGCCGACGGTCAGGAACGCACCCTCGCGGCCGGCGAACACCTCGCGGTGCATCTCCTGCAGGAACTCGTGGATCCGGGGCCCGCAGAAGAAGTGCGGCGTCCCGTCCCCGAGCGCCGACCCCGGCAGCGGGGGGCCGTCGGGCAGCGAGCCGTCCGGGTTCACGGCCTTGCTGATCATGTTGATGACGTCCATGCGGAAGCCGTCGACCCCGCGGTCGAGCCACCACCGCATCATCGCGTACACCGCCTGCCTGACCTCCGGGTTCTCCCAGTTGAGGTCGGGCTGCTTGCGGTCGAACAGATGCAGGTAGTACTCGCCGCTGGTCTCGTCGAACTCCCACGCGGGGCCGGAGAAGAACGACTGCCAGTTGGTCGGCTCGGCGCCCGGGTCGCCGCCGGCCATGCCCGGGCGTGGGGGCCGCCACCAGTACCAGTCCCGCTTGCTGCCGCCGCTAGCGAATCCCGGAACCAGGGATGCTCGTCGCTGGTGTGGTTGACCACCAGGTCCATGAGCAGCTTCATCCCTCGGGCGTGCAGCCCGGCGATCAGCTCGTCGAGCTGCTCCAGGGAGCCGAACAGCGGGTCGACGTCCTGGTAGTCGCTGATGTCGTAGCCGTTGTCGGCCATGGGCGACCGGTAGACCGGCGACAGCCACAGGACGTCGACGCCCAGGTCGGCCAGGTGGTCCAGCCGCTGCAGGACGCCGCCGAGGTCGCCGATGCCGTCGCCGTCGGAGTCCTGGAACGAGCGGGGGTACACCTGGTAGACGACCGCACGGGTCCACCAGGGCGCGTCGTCCGGGGTCACGCCGACCAGCTGTGGTGCACGGCCTCGACGTTGTTGCCGTCGGGGTCACGGACGAAGACCGCGTAGTAGCCCGGGTGGTACTCGGGCCACACGCGCGGCTGGTGCAGGATGTCCGCGCCGGCCTCCCGCGCCGCGGTGAACACCGCGTCGACGGCGTCCCGGGACGGCGCCGAGATCGCCAGGTGCACCGGGCGGGTGCCGGTGTCGACGGCCGCCCCCAGCCACAGCCGCGGGAAGTTGTCGGGGCCGCAGAGCCCCACCGTGTCGCCGTGCCGCATGAGCACGCGGACGCCGCACGACGCGAAGACCCGCGGGTAGAAGGCCGCCGCCGCGTCGACGTCCATGCACTGCAGGGACAGGTGATCGAGCATGGCGCCGACCGTATGACGCCGGCCAGACGGCCGCTGCTCGGGGCGCGTCCACCGCCGATGAGTAATGGGCGTGCGAACTGTCGTACCCGTCGTCGACCATGACGGGCGCCCCCGAAGGAGAACCATGACCGCCCTGCCGCGCGCGCTCGCGCCCTTGCGGCTGCCTCACTACCGCCTGCTGGCGGCGTCGATGGCGCTGTCCCTGCTCGCGGCCGGGCTGTGGGCGGTCGCCGTCGTCTGGCAGGTGGTCGCGCTGCGCGGCGGCCCCGCGGCGCTGTCGCTCGTGGCCGCGCTGTCGGCCGGGGGCATGCTGGCCACGACCCTGCTCGGCGGGGCGCTGGCCGACCGGCTCCCACAGCGCCGCATCCTGCTGGCCACCGACGTGGTGCAGGGCGGCACCGTCGCGCTCGTCGCCGCGCTGTCCCTGACCGACGTCCTCCAGCTCTGGCACCTGGCCGCCGTGGCGCTGGTCGGCGGGCTGGCGATGGGCATGTACTACCCGGCGTACTCGGCACTGGTCCCCGCGCTCGTGCCCGCGGACGAGCTGCTGGCGGTCAACGGCCTCGAGGGCATGCTCCGGCCGGTGCTGCAGAACGCGGCCGGCCCGGCCGCGGCAGGGTTCCTGGTCGCCGCATGGTCGCCCGGCGCCGCCATGGCCGCCACGGCCGCGGCGTTCCTGCTCGCGGGGGCGTGTCTGTGGAGCCTGCCGACGACCCCGGTCCGCCGCGACCTGCCGGCCGGCGGCGAGGCGACCCCCGGGCTGCTGGCCGACGTCCGCGAGGGCTTCGTCTACATGGTCCGCACGCCGTGGCTGCTCGCCACGCTGCTGTTCGCGTCGCTGATGCTGCTGGTCTTCATCGGCCCGCTCGAGGTGCTCGTGCCGTTTGCGATCAAGGACGCCGGCGGTGGTCCGACGCAGCACGGCTACGTGCTGGCCGCCTTCGGCGTCGGGGGTGCGGTGGGCTCGCTGGTCGTCGCGTCGCTGCGCCTGCCGCGCCGGTACCTGACGGTCATGAACCTGCTGTGGGGCCTGGGCTGCGTGCCCCTGGTCGTCTTCGGCCTCGGGGCCGAGCTGTGGCTCATGCTCGTCGCGGGCGCGGTCATGGGCGCCACGTTCCAGGCCGGCATGGTCATCTGGGGCACGCTGCTGCAGCGGCGCGTGCCGCCCGAGCTGCTCGGTCGCGTGTCCAGCCTCGACTTCTTCGTCTCGCTGAGCTTCATGCCGTTGTCGATGGCCCTGGCCGGCACGGTGAGCCAGGTCATCGGGCTGACCACGACCTTTCTGGTCGCCGGGCTCGTCCCGCCGGTGCTCGCGGTCGTGGCGATCCTGCTCTGGCGGCTGCACGTCGACGAGCTCGAGCACCCCCTCGACTCGGGCCCGACGGACGGCGACGAGCGCCTCGAGCCGGCCATCCCGCGTCCCGCTGCCCCCGCGGACGACGTCCTGGTCGACCGCGTCTGATCCGAGGCGGGAGGGCGGTTCCCGGCATCCGCTGCTTGGATGGAGTCGGTGCCGGGACCGTCCTGGCCTGGAGGGAGCACCGTGGCCGAGCTGACCCGCCCGGACGTCGAGCCGCCGACCGGACCCGCGCCCGACGACCTGGTGATCGAGGACATCGTCGTCGGCGACGGGGCCGAGGCGGCCCCCGGCACGTTGGTGAGCGCGCACTACGTCGGCGTCACCCACGACGGCGGCGAGCAGTTCGACGCGTCCTGGGACCGGGGCGACCCGCTGGAGTTCCGGCTGGGCGTGGGCATGGTCATCCAGGGCTGGGACGAGGGCATCGCCGGCATGAAGGTCGGCGGCCGCCGGCGGCTGACCATCCCCGCGCACAAGGCCTACGGCGACCGCGGCGCCGGCGGCGTCATCCAGCCGGGCGCAACCCTCGTTTTCGTGGTCGACCTCGTCGGCGTCCGCTGAACGGAGGCTCAGGAGCGAGGAAACTGAGCTCCCGAACCTTCGGAATGATTGAACGGACAACGAAGTTGGTCCGGGCATGCAGGTAGAGGTCTGGTCCGACGTCGTCTGTCCGTGGTGCTACATCGGCAAGCGCCGGCTCGAGACCGCCCTCGAGCGGTTCCCGCACCGCGATCAGGTCGAGGTCGTCTGGCGGTCGTTCCAGCTGGACCCGTCCGTGCCTGAGGGTGAGACGCACCCGACGCTGCCGGCCCTGGCCGCTAAGTACGGCACCAGTCAGGACGCCATGCGCGCCACCATGGCCCGCGTCGAGCAGATCGCCGCCGAGGAGGGCCTGGAGTACGACCTGGCCGACGGCATCAGCGGCAACACCCTGCGCGCCCACGAGCTGCTGCATCTGGCCGCCGAGCGCGGCCTCGGCGGCCAGGCCAAGGAGCGCCTGCTGCACGCCCACTTCGAGGAGGGGCGGTCGGTGTTCGACGTCGACTCGCTCGTCGAGCTCGGCGTCGAGGTGGGTCTGGACGAGGCGGAGCTCCGCGCGGTGCTGAGCGACCGGCGCTACCTGACCGCCGTCCGCCAGGACGGCGCCACCGCCCAGGCGCTGGGCGCCACGGGCGTCCCGTTCTTCGTCGTCGACCGGAAGTACGGCGCCGCCGGCGCGCAGCCGGCCGAGCTGTTGCTGCAGATCCTCGAGCGGGCCTGGGCCGACGCCCACCCACTCGTCACCGTGGCTGCCGCGGACGGCTGCGACGACGGCGGCTGCGCCGTCTGATCAGCCTCGGTCCACGAGCCGGCTCGCCGCCCCGAGTGCCGCTTCCGCGGACGCGTCGAGCTCGCGGACGACGTCCGTCGCGGACCGTTCGGTCGTCACCAGTCCGACGGCCTCCCCGGCGTAGAGCGGTGCGTGCGCCGGGTCGCCGGTGCGCCTCGCCTCGACGACGAGCCGACGCGCGGCGTCGTCGGTGACCAGTTGGGCCTCCCGCCCGTGCCAGGCGCGGGAGAAGTCGTTGACCAGGGCGCGCCCCGGCCAGCGCTCCGGCCAGGCGATGCCTTCCGCGACGTCGAAGGCGCGGGTCAGCACCGTCTCGTCCCCGGTCGCCGCCCGGATGCGCTCACGCGCGGCAGCGGCATTGAGCCCTTCGGTGCAGGAGAGCAGCGCCGTCCCGACCCAGACGCCGGCGGCTCCGGCGACCAGCATCGCGGCCATCGCCCGGCCGGTCGCGATGCCGCCGGCGGCGACGACCGGACGGTCGGTGAGCTCGAGGACCTCCTGCAGCAGGGGGAGCAACGCCCGCTGGCCCGTGTGCCCTCCGGCCTCGGTGCCCTGGGCGACCAGCACGTCGACGCCCGCCTCGAGCGCCCGGCGGGCATCGGCGAGCGTGTTCACCTGGGCGGCGACGGCGATGCCGGCGTCGTGCAGCGGCCCGACGTAGGGCGCCGGATCGCCGAAGGACATCGAGACCAGGCTCGGCTGGGCGGCCACCGTCGCCTCGAACAGCTCGGGGTGCTCGGTGAGCGTCCAGGTCATCAGCCCGACGCCGAACGGCAGCTCCGCCTCGGCGGGGATCGCGCTCTCCGAGGTCACGAACTCGGCGGTGTGCCGGCCGCTGACCCCGACCATGCCGAGTCCACCGGCTTCGGACACCGCGCGCGCCGTCGCACCACCCGCGACCCCGGCCATCGGCGCGCCGATGATCGGCGTCGTCAGGTCGAACCAGCGGGTGAGCGGTGTCCGGATCATCCGCCCATCGTGCTACTGCGTGGCCGGCCCGCCCTGCTCGGTGCCCGAGAGCCGCTTCAGGAACTCGTGGCAGCGCCTCGCGCGCGCCGAGTCCTGCTCCATGACGTCTCGGAAGAAGCCGGCGACGTCGTCCAGGCCCGCGTTCTCTGCGTCCCTGACGTACTGCCCGTAGTCGTGCCCGGCCTTGAGCGAGTGGTACTGCACGGAGACGAGGTCGTAGAAGACGTCCTCGAATCCGGTCTCACCGGTGGCCATGTGGTCCTCCTCGGTTCGGGAGCGGGTGACGGTCGCGGGCATACCCGGACCGGACCGCTCCGTCACGCCGGAGGCGCGGCCGCTCAGGCCGGCGGGGCCTCCGAGAAGGCGCCGCCGGTGACGTCGCCGCCGCCGGCCTCGTCCGCCTCCGTCCGGCTGGTGGCGAGCTCGTCCTCGCCGGTCGCCTCGGCGTCGTCCTCGCCCGATGCGAGGTCGGCTCCCTGGCCGGAGGCGCCCGGGTCGGCCTGCAGCGTGCGCGGGTCGTTGAGCGGGTCTGGGACGTCGGGATCGGTGACCGTCATGGCGTTCGCATGCCCCACGCCCGAGACCGCGAACCCTGGCGCAACGCGTAACCCATGTGTTACGCATAAAGCGTGGAGGCGCTCGCGGCCCTGGCCGACCGGACCCGCCGGGAGCTGTTGCGGCTGCTGGTGGACGGCGAGCGGTCCGCGGGCGAGCTCGCCAGCCGCTTCCCGGTCAGCCGGCCGGCGGTCAGCCGGCACCTGCGGGTGCTGCGCGAAGCGGGGCTGGTCCGCGTCCGCAGCGACGGCAAGCGGCGGCTCTACGCGCTCGACCCGCGACCGCTGCGGGAGCTCGACGACTGGCTGGAGCCCTACCGCGACCTGTGGGCGCACCGGCTGGACGCACTGGACACCGAGATCGCCCGCGGACGCCGGGCACGAGGGGCAGGAGAGAGCAGATGACCGAGGACCTTGCGACCCGGCGCGGCACGGTGACCCGGCGCGGCACGGTGACCCGGTGCGAGGACGGCCGGCAGCGACTGGAGTTCCGCCGGTCGTGGCCCGATCCGATGGAGGACGTCTGGGCGGCGCTCACCGAACCCGAACGCCTCGCCCGGTGGATCGGCCGGTACGACGGCGAGCGCCGTCCGGGCGGCACCGGCACCTTCTTCATGACCCACGAGGCGGGGGAGCAGACCGGCGAGCCGGCGACGATCGTCGAGTGCGACCCGCCCCGGCGGCTGGTCATCGAGTGGGAGCAGCAGGACACCGACGCGTGGCGCATCGACCTGGACCTGTGGACCGAGGGCGGTCGCACCCACCTGCGGTTCGTGCAGGTGTTCCCGGCCGACGCCGACGTCGCCGACTTCGCGATGGGCTGGCACTGGTACCTGGACAAGCTCGCCGCCGAGGTCAGCGGCGGCGCGCAGCCCACCGGCGACTGGCAGGCGTTCGTCGCGGAGGTCGGGCCGGACTACGGCCGCGAGGGCGGGTGAGTCAGCGCCGGGCGAGCACGACCATCGCCACCGCACCGCTCAGCGCCACCGCGACGATCGAGGTCTCGACCGGGTCCACACCGCCGGGGCGGAGGCTCTGCCGGGCGGATCGCTCGAGCAGGTAACCGGGGACCATGACGGCGCCGAGCACCCGCAGGACCTGCCGGCCCAGATCGTCGCCCCGCGCCACCCGGGCGGTGGCCCACGCCTGGGCGACCATCATGTGGGCCGGTGCGCTGAACGCGGTGCCCGCCCACAGGGAGTCCCGTCCCACGTGCGCCGGATCGCCGGTGAGCAGCGGGAGCGGGGTGTCGAAGTACCGCCGCCGTCGCAGGGCGACGACCTGGCCGGCCAGTTGCGCGGCGAGCTGGACTACGGAGACGGCGACGAGCGCCGATCGGTGCGCCATGACGCCGCACGCTAGGGCCGTGCGGCGTGCTGTGGGGGTGTTGTGCACGCTTCCGCGGTCCTGCAGGACCCCGGAGGCGCGCACTCGGCCCCCGGAGCGGGGCCGGTGACCGCGCTCAGGCCGGGCGCTCGACCACCTGGACGGGGTCCGGACCGGTCCACGGTCCGAGGCGGCCGAGCAGCCGGTCCCGCGAGGCGAGCCGGGCGCTGGACTGGATCGGGTAGACCTCGTAGGAACCGCTGAGCTCGCGGGCGGCACGGGCCGCGAAGTTCGGGTCGTCCTGCGCCTCGCGGGCGATCGCCACCAGGTCGGCTGCACCGGATGCCACGACGGCCTCGGCCTGCCTGGCGTCGACGATGAGCCCCACGGCCATCGTCGGGATGTCCGCCTCGGCCCTGATCTGCGCGGCGTGCGGCACCTGGTAGCCGTAGCCGATCGGGTGGTGCCACCCACCGCCCAGGCCGCCGCCCGAGGTGTCGATCGCATCGACGCCCCGCGCCTTCAGCTCGCGGGCGAAGGCGACGGTGTCCTCCAGCGTCACGCCGTCGGAGGTTCCGTCGACCGACGAGACGCGCACGAACAGGGGCCGGTCCTCGGGCCAGGCCGCGCGGACGGCGTCGACCACCTCGAGCGGGAAGCGCATCCGCCCTCCGCGGGAGCCGCCGTACCCGTCGGTGCGCCGGTTGGTGAGCGGGGAGAGGAACTGGTTGAGCAGGTAGCCGTGGGCGGCGTGCACCTCGACGACGTCGAAGCCCGCCGCGAGCGAGCGCCGTGTCGCGGCCACGAACGCCTCGCGAACCTCGGCCAGCTCGTCCACGGTCAACGCGTGCGGGGTGGGCCAGCCCGGCGCGACCGGCAGGGCGCTGGCGGACACGGTGGGCCACGGCTCCTCGCCCGGGTGTGCGTTCTCGGTCGTCACCGGACCCTCGCCGTCCCACGGCCGCTTGCTGGAGGCCTTCGCGCCGGCGTGCGCCAGCTGGATGCCCGCCAGGGAGCCGTGCTCGTGCAGGAAGTCCACGATCCGGGCCATGCCGGGCACGTGGTCGTCCGACCACAGGCCGGTGTCGCCGTGGCTGATCCGGCCCTCGGGGGTCACGCCCGTCGCCTCCACGACGACCAGACCGAAGCCGCCCAGCGCGTATCGCCCGAGATGGACCAGGTGGTAGTCCCCGACGAAGCCGTCGGTCGACGTGTACTGGCACATCGGCGCGACGACCAGGCGGTTGGGCAGCGTTCGGCCGCGCAGGGTCAGGGGTGTGAAGAGGGCAGCTGAGGTCACGAGACGGAGTCAACACCGGAGGCCGCCAGGGTCTTCCGACCCGAAAGCAAGACGTCCTAGACGTAACATCTCTCACGGTTACAGGCGGGGGACCCGCCGGTAACCTCACCTGATCCGACGTCGTTGCACACGTGGAACGCGCCGGTTGGCAGCCGCACCACCGCCGGTGCACCCCTCCGCCCGGCAGCCCACAGGATGGAGACGCCGTGACTTCCGTGGCCACCCCCGGTCTCGACAACGCCCCCACCACCCACGCCCGCCTGCTGGCCTGGGTCCGTGAGATGGCCGAGCTGACGACGCCGGACCAGGTGGTGTGGGTGGACGGCACGGACGAGGAGTGGGAGCGGCTCACGCAGAAGCTGGTGGACGCCGGCACGTTCACCCGCCTGGACAAGAAGCCCAACTCGTTCTGGTGCGCCTCCGACCCCACCGACGTCGCGCGCGTCGAGGACCGCACCTACATCTGCTCGGTCGACGAGGCCGACGCGGGTCCCACCAACAACTGGATGGACCCGGGCGAGATGAAGTCGATCATGACCGAGCTGTACCGCGGCTCGATGCGCGGTCGCACGATGTACGTGATCCCGTTCTGCATGGGCCCGGTCGAGGCCGAGAACCCCATGTTCGGCGTCGAGCTCACCGACTCCGAGTACGTCGTCGTCTCCATGCGGGTCATGGCTCGGATCGGCAGCGCGATCCTCGAGGCCATGGGTGAGGACCGGCCGTTCGTGCCGGCCATGCACTCGCTCGGCGCCCCGCTCGACGAGGGGCAGCAGGATGTGCCGTGGCCCTGCAGCGACACCAAGTACATCGTGCACTTCCCCGAGGAGCGGGCCATCTGGTCCTACGGGTCGGGCTACGGCGGCAACGCCCTGCTGGGCAAGAAGTGCTACTCGCTGCGCATCGCCTCGGTGATGGCGCGCGACGAGGGCTGGCTCGCCGAGCACATGCTGATCCTCAAGCTGACCAGCCCTCGGCAGAAGACGTACTACATCGCGGCCGCCTTCCCGTCGGCCTGCGGCAAGACCAATCTCGCCATGCTCGAGCCCACCATCCCGGGCTGGAAGGTCGAGACGCTCGGCGACGACATCGCCTGGATGCGCTTCGGCGACGACGGCCGCCTGTACGCGCTCAACCCGGAGTTCGGCCTCTTCGGCGTCGCGCCGGGCACCGGCTGGGACACCAACCCGAACGCCATGCGCACCATCGACCAGGGCAACTCGGTCTTCACCAACGTCGCGCTCACCGACGACGGCGACATCTGGTGGGAGGGCATGACCGAGGAGCCGCCCGCCCACCTGACCGACTGGAAGGGCCGCGACTGGACGCCGGACAGCGACGAGCTGTCCAGCCACCCGAACAGCCGGTTCTGCACGCCGATCACCCAGTGCCCGATCCTGGCGCCGGAGTACGCGGATCCGAAGGGCGTGCCGATCTCGGCCATCCTCTTCGGCGGCCGCCGCAAGACGACGATCCCGCTGGTCAGCGAGGCCCGGGACTGGAACCACGGCGTGTTCATGGGCGCGACGCTCTCCTCGGAGACCACCGCCGCGGCGACCGGCGCCGTGGGCGTCGTCCGCCGGGACCCGTTCGCGATGCTGCCGTTCATCGGCTACAACGCCGGCGACTACTTCTCGCACTGGGTCGCCACCGGCAAGCAGGCCGACGCCACCAAGCTGCCGAAGATCTTCTACGTGAACTGGTTCCGCCGCGACGAGGACGGCGGCTTCCTGTGGCCGGGCTTCGGCGAGAACAGCCGGGTGCTCAAGTGGGTCGTCGAGCGCCTCGAGGGCACGGCGGCCGCCGTGGAGACGCCCGTCGGCCACGTGCCGACGGTGGACTCCCTCGACATCTCGGGCCTGGACCTGACGCCCGAGCAGGTCGAGAAGGCGCTCGCCGTCAAGCCCGAGGAATGGCGCGAGGAGATCCCGCAGATCACCGAGTGGTTCGAGAAGTTCGGGGACAAGCTGCCCAGCACGATGTGGGACGAGCTGGAGATCCTGAAGAGCCGCCTGGCCTGAGGCGGGGTCCGGCCCAGCGGGCCGGGGGTCCCACGGTCGGTAGCGTGGCGGGCACCGTCTGGACGGCGGTCCCTACTGGAGGCTCCCCGCTCGTGGCCAATCCCTACCTGCAGGTCCTGCGCACGCCGCACGCCCTGCCGATGGTGCTGGCCGCCTTCGTCGGGCGGCTCCCGCTGTCCATGGTGGGGCTGGGCTGCGTGCTGCTCATCGCGGACGAGACCGGCTCCTACGGCCTCGGCGGAGCCGTGGCCGCCGTGGGAGCGGTCACCACGGCACTCGCCGGGCCGGTGCTGGGCCGGCTGGCCGACGGCCACGGTCAGCGCAAGGTCCTCCTGCCCGTGCTGGCCGTCTTCGTCGTAGCCGGGGCCAGCTTCCTCGCCGCCGTCAAGCAGGACTGGCCGCTCTGGACGGTGTTCGCCTCGGCCGGGCTCGCCGGCGCCTGCATCCCCCCGGTCTCCTCCATGATCCGGGTCCGCTGGACGCACCTGCTCCGCGGCAGCCACCGCCTGCCGACGGCCCTGGCCATGGAGTCCGTCGTCGACGAGTTCGTCTTCATCGTCGGCCCGGTCCTGGTCACCTTCCTGTCCACGACCGGCCACGCGACCAGCGGCGTCGTCACCGCCTTCACCCTGGCCGCCATCGGCAGCCTGCTGTTCGCCGCTCAGGGGCGGACCGAACCTCCGCCGGCCGCGCACGAGCACCGCAACGGTCCGTCGGCCATCCGCACTCCGGGGCTGCGCGTGCTGTTCGTGGTCGGCGCCGCCGTCGGCGCGATCCTCGGCACGCTGGAGATCGCGCTCGTGGCGTTCGCCGACGAGGAGAACGCCAAGGCGCTCTCCGGTGTGCTGATCGCAAGCCTCGCGGTCGGCTCCATGGCCAGCGGCATCGGCTGGGGCGCGGTGCACTGGCGGCTGCCGCTGCGGCACCGGCTGGCCGCCGTCCTCGTGCTCCTGACCGTGTGCAGCGTCCCGCTGCTCCTGGTCCAGGACGTGTGGGTCATGGTCCCGTTCGTCATCATCGCCGGCGTCGCGGTGTCGCCGTCCCTGATCAGCTCGTTCACCCTCGCCGAGCTGCTGGTGCCGCGGTCCGCGGTCACCGAGGCGTTCACCTGGATCGGGACGGCGCTGGGCCTCGGGGTCGCCGTGGGCGCCTCGGTGGCCGGGAAGATCGTCGACGTCGCCGGCGCCAACATGGCGTTCCTGGTGGCCACGATCGCCGCGGCCGTGGCCGCCATCGTGGTCGGTGCCTTCCAGCGGCTGCTCCTCGTGCCCGCCGAACACGCCTCCACGCCCGAACTCGTTCGCTGACCAGCGGCGCCGCGGCCATGGACGGGTAGGCCGGACCCCCGTAGGGTCCCGCCGCGACCTCTCCCCCTACATCCGGACGGCGACATGACCCCGGCTGATCCGCCCACCGCCGGGCACCGCGTCCGGCGGGTGCTCCGGCGGCCCGCCCGTCTGTCCGGCAGCGGCCTGCTCGCCCTCCTGCTGTGCGTGCTGTCGGTCGCGGTCGCGATGCCCGCCGGGGCGGCCCCGGTCACCGTCACCGCTCGTGACGGGTTCTCCCGGATCGTCTCCGGTGGCTGGGGGACCGCCGACCAGGGCGGCGCCTGGACGGTGCTCACACCCTCCCGGTTCGCCGCGACCGGAGGCATGGGCACCATCGCGCTCACCACCGACGGCCGGACCCAGCAGGCGCACCTGCCACAGACCGGCACGAGCAACGACGTGACCATCACCCTCGCGGCGAGCCGCACGCCCACCGGCGGGGGGCTGTTCGTGTCCGTCTCCGGACGCCGGATCGCCGACGTCGGGCAGTACCAGGCCAAGGTGCGCTGGCTGGCCGACGGCACGGTCGCCGTCTCACTGGTGCGGCTGGACACCCGCTGGGCCGAGACGGTCCTGGTCCGCGAGGCGACGGTGCCGGGCGTCCGGGGCGTGACCGGGCAGCAGGTGAAGGTGCGGGTCCAGGTCACCGGCACGTCGCCGACCGCCGTCCGGGCGAAGGTCTGGCAGGCCACCGCGGCCGAACCCGCCGCGTGGACCGCCGGCGCCACCGACAACACCGCCCGATGGCAGGTCACCGGCGGCGTGGGGCTGCACGCCTACCTCTCCCGCAGCTCCGTGCCCCTCACGGTCCGGGTGGACGACGTCGCCGCGTCCCTGACCAGCGACGGCACGGTCGCGCCGCCACCACCCCCGCCGCCCCCGCTCCCCCGGGGCCGGCGGGACCCGGCCCGGTCGTCCCGCCGCCGCCGCTGACCGGCCGGGGCACCGACCTGGCCGGTGCCGCGCCACTGGGGTCGACGGAGTACCCCGTCCCCAATGGCGCCGTGTTCGTGTCGCCGTCGGGCGCCGACGCGGGCCCGGGCACGGAGGCCGCGCCGTACCGCACGCTGGCTGCGGCGGTCGCGGCCGCGCCGAACGGCGGCACGGTGGTCCTCCGCCAGGGCAGCTACAACGAGAACGTCACGATCCCGCGGCACAAGCGGCTCACCGTGCAGTCGGCGCCGAACGAGGTCGTCTGGCTCGACGGCAGCCGCGAGGTCTCCGGCTGGTCGCCCGACGGCGACGACTGGCGGCTGAGCGGGTGGACGGCGCAGTTCGACCACAGCCCGACCTACACGCCGGGCGCCCCCGACGGGCGGTCACCGGGCTGGGGATTCGTCGACGCCGCCTACCCGATGGCCGCCCACCCCGACATGGTGTTCGTCGACGGGACGCCGCTGCGGCAGGTGGGTTCACGTGCCGCCGTCGTCCCGGGGACCTTCTACGTCGACGACCCCGGGGACCGGCTCTACCTGGGCACCGACCCCGCCGGCCGGGCGGTGCGGGCGAGCACGCAGACCGTCGGGCTGACGATCCGCGGTGCCGGCAGCGTCATCCGCGGCATCGGGATCCAGCGGTACGCGACGCCGGTGCCCGACAAGGGCGCGCTGCGCTCCCTCGCTCCCGACGTCACCATCGAGAACGTCGTGGTCCGGGACAACGCGACCCAGGGCATGTACGTCGGCGGGCAGAACCTCGGCGAGCGCAACACGCTCCGCAACGTCACCGCCGAGCGCAACGGGATGCTCGGCATCGAGTCCTCGTTCTCGGACGGCCTCGTCGTCGCCGGCGTCCGCGCGGTCGGCAACAACACCGAGCGGTTCAACCAGGCCCCGGTCTCGGGCGGCATGAAGATCTGCAGCGCCCGCGACCTGACCGTCACCGACAGCGTCTTCGCCGACAACCTCGGCACCGGGCTGTGGTTCGACGAGTCGGTGCACGGGGTGACCGTCGCCCGCAACGACATCCTGCGCAACAGCGGCCACGGGATCTCCTACGAGATCTCCGCGCAGGCACTCATCGCCGACAACCTCGTGGTCGGCAACGGCGCCAGCGGCATGAAGATCAACAATGCCTCGCGGATCGACATCTGGAACAACACGGTCCTCGACAACGGCGGCCGGGCGCTCTGGGTGGCGCAGGACTCGCGGGTGGCCAGCAACCGCAGCACGCCGGGGTACGACCCGCGCCGTCCCAACCCCGACCCGACGGTGACCTGGCTGCTCGGCCCGGTGACCATCGCCAACAACGTGGTCGGCGGGCGCACGTCGGCGAACTGCCTGCTGTGCGCGCAGGACACCTCGCTGCGGCGCACGCCGGCGCAGATCGGCCTCACCGTGAACGGCAACGTCTGGACGCGGCCCAGCGCCTCGGCGCCGACCTGGCTGGCCACCTGGCCGGCCGGCTCGAGCAGCAGCCGCACCTTCACCACCCTCGCCGCGCTGACCGCGGCGACGGGACAGGAGGCCAACGGCGCCGAGTTCACCGCCACCCCGGCCGTGGACGCGGCGTACCGGCTCACGGGTGACGCCACCTCGGCGATCGGGTCCGTGGCCCGGCCGCTGCCCGCGGTCGTGGCGGCGGTCATCCAGCCGCCCGGCGCCGGACCGACACTGGGCGTGCGCTTCGGCTGAGCGGGCACGTCCGACGTCGACGGTGCCGGCGACCGGCTCCACCTCGGCCCCCGACGGCGGCACACAGGGCAGCAGACAGGGCCGTGCCGACGGCGTAGCTTCGGCGCGTGGCGCTGCCCACGGGGACCGTCACCTTCTGCATGACGGACATCGAGGGCTCGACCCGGCTGCTCGCGGAGCTGGGCGACGAGTACCCCGGTGTCCTGCTCGCGCACCGGGCCATCGTGCGCGCGGAGCTCGACCGGCACCGCGGCACCGAGGTGGAGACCGAGGGTGACTCGTTCTTCTGTGTCTTCCCGTCGGCGTCCGATGCCGTGAGGGCCACGGTCGAGGTGCAGCGGTCGCTCGCCGCGTTCGCCTGGCCCGGTGGGCGGCGGCTGCTGGTGCGCATCTGCCTGCACACCGGGGAAGCGGTGCTCGGCGACGGCGGATACGTCGGCATGGACGTGCACCGCGTGGCCCGCGTCTGCGCCGCCGGCCACGGCGGCCAGATCCTCCTCACCGCGGCGACCTGGGCGCTCGTGGACGGGCACTGGCCCGACGGCATCGGCGCGATGCCGCTGGGAGCGCACCGGCTGAAGGACCTTCCCGCCCCCGAGACCCTCTACCAGTTGGTGGCCGCCGGTCTGGACACGGTGTTCCCGCCCCTGCGCAGCCTGGACGCGCCCGTGTACGAGCTGCCGGAGGCTCCGGCGCCGATCTTCGGCCGGGACGAGGACGCGTCGCGGGTGGCCGAGCTGCTCGCCCACCACCGGCTGGTCACCCTCACCGGCCCCGGGGGCGTCGGCAAGACCCGTCTGGCGCTCCATCTCGGCGAACGGCTCCGGCCGGAGTTCCCCGACGGGATCGCGTTCGTGTCCCTCGCCGAGTCCTCCGACTGCGATTGCGGATGCGACCTGGTGCCGGAAGAGGTCGCCCGGACGCTGGCCCTCCCCCGGCCTCGTACGGCGGAGAGGGCCTCGTCCGGCTGGCGGGTCATCTGCGCGGCCGCCGGATGCTGCTGATCCTCGACAACCTGGAGCAGTTCGAGCACGGCGCGCAGGTCGTCGAGAAGCTGCTGCGGACAGCGCCCGGCCCACGCGTGCTGGCGACGTCGCGGCGGCCGCTCCGGTTGAGGGGCGAGCAGCAGTACCCGCTCGAGCCCCTGACGCGGGAGGCGGCGGTCGACCAGTTCGTCGAGCGCGCCCGCGCGGTGCGGCCCGGTCTGCGGCTGGGCGAGCAGGAGAGGGCGGCCGTCGAGCGGATCGTCGACGGCGTCGACGGCCTTCCCCTGGCGGTGGAGCTCGCCGCGGCCCGCGTCGGCACGCTGAGCCTGACCCAGATCGCCGACCGGCTCGGCTCCCAGCTCCGGCTGCTGGTCAGCGGGCCGCGTGATCTCCCCGGTCGCCAACAGACCGTGCGCAGCACCCTGCAGTGGAGCTACGACCTGCTCGACGAGCCGGCCCGCCGGGTGTTCGCCGCCCTCGCCGTATTCCCTGGCGGTGCGACGCTCGAGGCGCTGGAGCAGGTCGTGCCCGGCGACCCGGGTGAGCTCGACCTTCCGGTGGAGGAGCTGCTCGACCAGGGCCTCCTCCGACGCGGTCCCGACGGCTCCGACCGCTTCGTGACCTTGAAGGTGGTCCGTGAGTTCGCCGCCGAGATCCTGGCCCGCGGCGACCGGGCGGACGTGTGGCACCGGGAGGCGGTGCGGCTGGCCGACCTGGTGGAGGAGAGCGCGCCACAGCTGACCACCGCCGAGCCGGCCGAGGCACTGGACCGGCTGCGGGCCGAGCACGACAACGTGCGGGCCGCGCTCGTCGTCGCCACCGAGCACGAGCCCGCCCTCGCGGCGCGGATCGCCGCGGGCGTCTGGCGCTACTGGCAGATGCGCGGCCACCTGCGGGAGGGGCGGGCGGCGCTCGAGGCAGTGCGCGACCACCTGCCGGCCGACGACCCGCGGGCCTGCTTCGCGCTGTACACGGCCCTCGGCGGGGTGGCGTACTGGCAGCGGGACCTGCCCGCGGGCGAGGCGGCCTACGCGGCCGCCGTCCGACTCGCGGAGCAGAGCGGCGACCCCGCCGACCTGGCGGAAGGCCTGTACAACCTGTCCTTCGCCATCTGGCAGCAGGGCCGCCTCGAGGAGGCCACCGAGCTGGCCGAGCGCAGCCGCGAGGTGTTCGCCGGCCTCGGCGACGGCGCGGGCCTCGCCCGGGTGCTGTGGCTGCGCGGCGTCCTCGCGCTGCTCACCCGCGACCTGGGCACCGCCGAACGGCTGCTGGCGGAGGCGGCCGACCGGCACCGGGCAGGCACAGATGCCTTCCACCTCGGCTGGTCACTGCGCATGCTGGGGCGCACCTACCTGCTGCAGGGCCGCGCCGACGACGCCCGGGAGCGGCTCGTCGAGAGCCTGCGCCTGTTCGCCCCTTCCGGCGACGTGTCGGCCCTGGTCCTCCACCTGGCCGACTTCGCGATGCTGGCGGTACTCGACGGCGACGTGGAGCGGGAGGTGCGCCTGGTCGGCGCCGTGCGGCGGATCAAGCAGCTCACCGGGACCGAGATCGTCGACCACCCGGTGAACGCGGTGTCCGGCCTCGAGGAGACGCTGACCCGGCTCGGGCCCGAGGCCGACCGCCTGCTCGCCGAGGGCGCGGCCATGACCGACGACGAGGCCGTGCGCTACGCCCTGCACGAGTTCCAGCCCGTCGGGCGGCATCCCGGCGTCCATCCGCGCACCGCCGCCGACGACGGGATCCGGCCGGACCTGCGGGATAGCCTCCGCTCGTGACCCGGTCCCGGCCTGCCGCCGGTGGCGGCCGCCGCCTCGGCGTCGCACCGGAGCGGCTGGGGAAGTGGCTGGACGGCGTGGCCGAGCGCCACGGGGCGTTCGCCGACGTCCGTCTCGAGAACGGCGCCGTGCACCTGACCTGCGCGGACACGACCACCGTCGCGCTCCGGGCACCGTTCGACTGGGCGCCGGGCCCGGCGCTGCTCACGTCGCTCACCACGGGCGTGCGACGGTCTCGCCGGGCCGCCGTGCTCCTCGTGCGCCGCGGTCGCTGGGCCGTGGGCGTCTTCGACGGCAGCGACCTCGTCGTCTCCAAGGTGGACGCACGCCAGGTGCAGGGCCGGACGGCGGCCGGCGGCTGGTCGCAGCAGCGGTTCGCCCGGCGGCGCGGCAACCAGACCGACGCCGTGGTCGCGGCCGCTGCCGACACCGCGGTCCGGGTGCTGCTGCCGCACGCGGCGACGGTGGAGGCGCTGTTCACCGGGGGCGACCGCGGGCTGGTGGACGACGTCCTCGCCGACGCGCGGCTGGCGCCGCTGGTGGCCCTGCGGCGGGAGCCGGCGCTGGAGGTGGGGGAGCCGACCAAGGCGGTGCTGCTGGAGACGCCGAAGCAGTTCCGCGCCGTCGACATCGTGATCGTCGAGCCGCAGGACCGCCACCCCTCTCCGTGATCATCGGCGAGTGGCTACGGTCGACGGCGTGTCGGACAGCCACATGCCGATGATCACGAGCGACGTGCTCGCTGCCGAGCGCGCCCACCTCGCGCGCGCTACGTCGTCCTCACCCGGGCGGTGAGCGCCCTGGTGGTGCTGCACCGCGGGGACCTTCCGGCACCGCTCGCTCTCTGAACTCTCCCTTCCCACCAGCCCGTCGCGTTGCGTCACGCGGTGGCTACGGACGGCGCGGAGGGTTGGCATGCGGCGTGTCCGTCTGTTGGAGTGTTGGCCGAGTTGCGAGGAGGGAGAGTCCATGGAGCGGCGCGCCGGCACCGTCCGCACGCTGTTCGTGCTCGCCCTCTCCGTCGTCGCCGCTGGTGCCCTCCTGGCCGGGCTGCTCCTCCCGTGGGTGGGCGGACCGGCGCTCGCGGCGCAGCAGTCGACCAGCTTCCTCGGGGACCCGCCGTCCGAGCTGACCGACGAGCCGCCACCTGGCAACACGGTCATGCTCGCGGCGAACGGCGAGGTGATCACGCACTTCTACGACGAGAACCGCGCGCCGGTGGCCGGCGACCGGATCGCCGAGATCATGAAGCAGGCCATGGTCGCGATCGAGGACGCGCGGTTCTACGAGCACGGCGGCCTCGACGTGCAGGGCACCCTCCGCGCGCTGGTCACCAACATCGCCGCGGGCGGTGTGCAGGAGGGTGGCTCGACGCTGACCCAGCAGCTGGTCAAGCAGACGCTGCTGCAGTCCACCGACGACCCCGCCCAGCGCGCCGCGGCCACCGAGCAGACCCTCGGGCGCAAGATCCGGGAGGCCCGCCTGGCGCTGGCTCTCGAGGAGACGTACAGCAAGGAGGAGCTGCTCACCCGGTACCTCAACATCGTCTACTTCGGGCAGAACGCCTACGGCATCCAGCCGGCCGCTCGCGCCTTCTTCGGCGTCGACGCCGCTGACCTGACACTGCCCCAGGCCGCGCTGCTCGCCGGGCTGGTGCAGAGCCCCACCGACGACAACCCGTTCGTCAACCCCGAGGGCGCGACGATCCGCCGCAACCAGGTGCTCGACCGGATGGCCGAGCAGGGCTACATCACGCCGGCGGAGGAGGCCGAGGCGGCGGCGTCGCCGCTCGGACTGGCGCCCGCGCCCGCCCCCCGGCGCGGGTGCGTGCAGGCCAGCGTCGGCCCCTACGTCTGCGACTTCGTGCAGAAGTACCTGTCCCAGCAGCTGGGGATCGACCAGCGGGAGCTCGAGCACGGCGGCTACGTCATCAAGACCACCCTGGACGTCGAGCTGCAGCGCTCGGGGGACTCCGCCGTCCTGAACACCCTGCCGATGGGGGACACCCGGGCGGGCACGTTCACCGCCGTCCAGCCGGGCACCGGGCACCTGCTGGCGATGAGCGTCAACCGCGTCTTCGGCTTCGACCGCAACGACCCGAGCCAGGAGTCGGTCAACCTCAACGAGGTGCCCAGCCGGGGCGCCGGGTCCACCTACAAGGTGTTCGTCGCCGCCGCGGCGCTCGCCCGCGGGTACTCGACGGAGTACACGCTCCGCGCGCCCAGCCCCTACGTGTCCCGCGTCTACGCCGAGGACGACGAGGACGGGCAGTACGACGTCCGCAACGCCGGGAGCTACCGCCCGATCCTCGACCTGACGACCGCGCTGTACCAGTCGTCGAACACGTACTTCCTGGCGCTCGAGGACGCTCTGGGCAGCGTCGAGGAGCCCGTGCGCATGGCTGAGCGGATGGGGCTGTTCCAGTTCTCCGAGCCTGGCCTCGCGGACCGGACGATCGCCGAGAACCGCGGCTCCTTCACCTTCGGGCCCGATGCCACGAGCCCCCTCGGCCTGGCCAGCGCCTACTCGACGCTGGCCGCCGGCGGGACGCAGTGCGACGTCGTCCCGGTCACCGCCGTCCTCGACCGGTACGGGCAGCCGCTGACCGACGACGACGGCAATGCTCTGGTGCGCGATCGGTGCACTCCCGAGGCGATTCCCCCGGGTGTCGCCAACACGCTCAACCAGATGCTGCGCAAGGACGTCGAGCCCGGGTACGCCGGGGCGACCGGACGGGCGGCGTACGTCCCCGGCCACCAGATCGCCGGCAAGACGGGGACGACGCAGAACAACCTGTCGGTGGCTTTCGTCGGCTATACGCCGGAGATCACCGCCAGCGTGATGGTCTTCAACCCGAAGGAGCGCGAGGACGTCGGCGGCTTCGGCGGCGGCAAGGGCGCGCGGATCTGGCACGACGCCATGGCGCCGATCCTCGGCGCCCGTGGCAGCTCGGAGTTCCCGCCGTCCGACCCCACCGTGGTCAACGGCAACACCCGGCCGGTGCCCCGCTGCGACACCGTCGACGAGTGCAGGAGCGTGCTCGCCAACGCCGGGTACCAGACCGCGACGGCGCGCGTGAACAGCGACCTGATCGAGGGCGCGCTCGTGGGCACCAGCCCGGGCCGGGGCGGTCGCGCGGTGCCGGGACAGCTGATCACCATCCTGGTCAGCAACGGGTCGGACTACGTGCCACCGCCTCCGCCGATGCCGGATCCGCCGCCGGCGCCGCCGGCCGCCCCTGTGCCGGGTCCGCCGTCGCCGCCGGACCCACCGGCCGATCCACCGCCGACCTCGCCGGGGGCCCTGCCGGGCTGGCCGGACGACTGGCCGGACGACTGGTCGGAGTTCCCCGAGTCACCCCGCCGCGGCGGCTGACCGGCGCTCGAGCAGTTCGTCCAGGGCCTGGGTGGCCAGCCAGCCGCAGAGGACGACCAGGTGCAGCGCGAACAGCCACAGGCCGACGGCCACCACGCCGCCGACCACGACCAGCCCGCCGAAGGGGGCACCGAGGTCGATCGGCAGGGCGAGGAAGAGCACGAACCCCTGCAGGAACCCGGAGACGCAGGCGGCGGTGAACAGGGCGCCGGCGGCGAGGGCCGTCCAGCGCACCCGCCCGGCGCCGACCACCCGGAACCCCCACGCCAGCGGAACGGCCAGCGCGGCGAGCACGGCGTAGAAGCCGACCGCGATCCGGCCGGTCGTGGCGGCGAACCCGCCGGTCTCGGCGAGGTTGGCCATCAGCGGCACGGTGAGCAGCAGCGGGTACAGCAGCAGCGGGGTCACCAGCGCCACGGGGAGCGCACCCAGCCGCCCCCGCCAGCCGGTCAGGCCCTCGCGGCGGCTGCTGAAGCGCAGCAGGGCCCGGCGCAGGCCCTCGCCGTAGAACGACATGGGCAGCAGCGCCAGCAGCCCGCCCAGCAGGGTCAGCTCGACGCCGGCGGTCACCAGCCGCTGGACCGCGTCCGGTGCGCCCAGCTCGGCGGGCAGCAGCTCGGCGAGGCGGTCACCGAGGGCGCGGACCTCGCCGGCGGACGTGAGCCGGGCGGTGAGGGCGAAGGCCAGGACGAGCAGCGGGACGACCGCGATGCCGGCGTAGAAGGTCAGCCCCGCGGCGATCAGGGCGAGGTCCCGCCCCTCCAGCCGGCGGCGGACGCCGGCCAGCAGCTCCGCGGCCCGCGGACGGAGGCCCGAGGGCAGCGGATCGGTCATCGGTCAGCGGGGGTCGAGCAGGTGCCGAGCCGCCGCATAGCCGCCCAGCCCGCTGACCGCGCCACCGCGCACCGTTCCACCGGAGGACGCCGCGACGATCCGCGGGTGCGCCGTCGCCACGCCCCAGGTGCCGACGTCCTCGGGCTCGTCGGCGACCGGCCAGGCCAGGTCACCGTGGAAGATGTGCCCGCCGGGCATGGCCAGCGACTCCTCCACGTCGAGGGGTGACGCGGCCTGCAGGCACGGCTCCCCGTGCGCGTCGCGGGCCAGGCAGTCCAGGAGGGGCTCCTCGAGGTGCGCGTCGAGCTGGGCGACCACCCGCCGTACCGCCTCCCGCCGCGTGCCGACCGGGTCGTCGCGGTACAGCTCGGCCGGGGTGTGCAGGCCGAACAGGGTCAGCGTGTGGTGGCCGGTCGCCGCCTCCCGCGGGCCGAGGATCGACGGGTCGCTCAGCGAGTGGCAGTAGACCTCGAACGGGATGACGTCGGGCAGCCGGCCGGCCGCCGCTTGGGCGTACGCGGCGTCGAGCTGGGCGGCGGCCTCGTCGAGGTGGAAGGTGCCGGCGAACGCGGTGGCCGGATCCGCGCCGGAGCGCAGCCGCGGCAGCCGCGCCAGCACCATGTTGACCTTGAGTTGGGAGCCCGACGGGCGGCGGCCCGGGTCGGCGCCGGTGAGCTCGGCGAGCACGGTGGGTGCGGCCCCGCCGACCACGTGCCCCGCGTCGACGGCCCTCGTCCGCCCGTCGTCGTCGGTCCAGTGCACCGTGACACCGTCGTCCCTCGGCTCCAGGGCCGTGACCGTCGCCCGGGTGGCCAGCTCGGCGCCGGCCCGGCGGGCGGCCGCGGCGATCGCGCCGGTGACCGCGCCCATGCCGCCGACGGGCACCCGCCAGCGGCCGGTTCCGTTGCCGATCAGGTGGTAGAGGAAGCAGCGCCCGGCCAGGCCGTCGTCGGCGTGCAGGTCGGCGAAGGTGCCGATCAGGCCGTCGGTCAGGGCGACGCCACGGACGAGGTCGTCGGAGAGGTGGTCGCCGACCACGTCGGCCAGCGGGCGCTCCCGCAGGTCGTGCCAGAGCTCGGGGTCGCGGACCCGGCCGGCCAGCTCGTCGGGGGAGAGCAGCGGCTCGGTGAGCGTGGGCGCCAGGTCTTCCGCCAGCGTGGCCAGCCGCCCGTAGAACCGTTGCCAGCGGGCGAACTCGTCGTCGGAGCCGGTCAGCTGCCGGAAGGACGTCGCCGTCGCCGGCCCCTCGTCCCGCTCGACCAGCAACCCGGCCGGGCGGCCGTCCCGGACGGTCGCGGTGTACGAGGCGACCACCCGGTCGACCAGACGCAGGTCGAGGCCGAGGTCCTCGATGATGCGGTCCGGCAGCAGGCTGACGAGGTAGGAGTACGCCGACAGCCGGACGTCGACGCCCTCGAACACCTGGCTGCTGATGGCCGCGCCGCCCACGTGGGGGAGTCGCTCCAGGACGAGCACGGACCTCCCGGCTCGAGCCAGGTACGCGGCGGCGACCAGTCCGTTGTGGCCGGCGCCGACCACGACGACGTCATACCTGCTCCGGCTCCCGGCGCTCTCGATCACGGCCGGACCGTATCCCTCCGGCGACGTGGCCGATCAGCCGTCGTCCTCCGTGTCGTCGCCCTCCGTGCCGTCGCCTCCGTCGCCCGGCGTGCCGGTCTCCTCGCAGCTCGCGTCCTGGGGGTTCGACGCCTCCTGCCCCTGCTCGTCGCAGTTGGTCTCGCCGCGGTCGAGGTTCGTGTTGTCCCCGCAGGCGACCAGGGAACCGGCGAGTGCGAGCACCAGGAGGGGCCTCTTCAGATCCATGCCCCCGTACTGCGCCGTGGGGGCGGCCATGAAACGGGGCGGGTGTGACTCGTGTAACCGGTGAGGCGGGAAAGCCCTGCTCGCGACCCGCTGAACTCGGAATCCGACAAAACCACAGCCATGTCATTGTCACGAGCCGGTCACGACCCTTACGGTCTGTATGTCCGTCGGGGCGCTGAGTCACTGGCCCTGGAGCGCTGGACAGCCCCCGCACGACACCGATGAACGGAGCGCCGCCGCACCATGGCGACCCCCCTCGCGCGCGCCTCGCGCACCTCTTCCCGCCGTCCGGCCCGCCACCTCGTCGTGCGGCGGACGGTGCTGGCCGTCGCCGGCGTCGTCGGGGTCCTCTTCTCGACCGTGCCGGCGCAGGCCGCGCCGTCGAACTCGGCCGAGGCCGCCGCACTGGTGGCGGCCAAGGGGCACGACCTCGAGGTGATCACCGAGCGTTTCAACGAGGCGCGGGAGGCGCTGAAGAGCCAGCTCGCGATCGCCGAGGCGGCCCGCGGTGAGCTCGACCGGGCGACCGCCGAACTCGCGACGGCCCAGCAGCGCGTGCGAGGTCTGGCGCGCAGTGCCTACACCGGTGAAGGGCTCGGGGCCTTCCAGGCGATGCTGACCAGTGACTCCGCCGACGCCTTCGTCGACCGCATGGCCACGCTGCAGCTCGTCGCCGGCCACCAGAACGAGATCCTCGACGACGCGGCCGCGGCGAGTGCCACTGCGGCGCAGGCGCACGCCACCGCGCACCGTGCGGCCTCGGAGGCGCAGGAGCAGTACGACGCCGTCACCGCCCAGCAGGCCGCCCTCGAGGCGGAGGTCGCGGCGTACAAGGAGGCGTTCACCCAGCTGAGCGCCCAGGAGCAGCAGGCCGCGATCTCCGCGCACCACGGCGAGGAGCGCGCCAGCCGCTCCGAGGAGCGCGAGCCGGTCGAGTCCACGGGCCCGATCCTGGCCGGCAGCTCGGCCGCCCAGATCGCGATCGACACCGCGATGGCGCAGCAGGGCAAGCCCTACGTCTGGGCGGCCGACGGCCCCGGCTCGTTCGACTGCTCGGGGCTCACGCAGTACGCCTTCGCCGCCGCCGGTGTCTCGCTGCCCCACTCCAGCCGCATGCAGTCGCAGATGGGCCAGCCGGTCTCCCGCGACCAGCTCCAGCCCGGCGACCTGGTCTTCTTCTACAGCCCGGTCAGCCACGTGGGCATCTACATCGGCAACGGCCAGATGGTGCACGCGCCGACCTCCGGCGACGTCGTCAAGGTGGCCCCGCTGATGAGCGGCTACAGCGGTGCCCGCCGCATCGCCGGCTGACGTACCCCGCGGGTGCGCTTACTGCGCATTCCGAGGCCGGGAATGGGCATCCAGCGCACATCGTCGGGAGCTGCTGCCGATCTCACACCGGGGCCGGGCCTACCTCGGTTGATCGCTCGGGGAGGATCGGGAGCGTGACTCCCCGTACCGCCGCGCCCCTGTTCCGCATCGTCGCCGTCGCCGAGGCGCTCTCCTGGCTCGGGCTGCTCATCGGCATGTACGTCAAGTACGTGCCCCAGACCACGGAGCTCGGCGTCAAGATCTTCGGCCCCATCCACGGCGGCGTCTTCGTCGCGTACGTGGTGGTCGCCCTGATCGCGTCCCGGGTGCTCCGCTGGACGGCGGGCACGACGCTGCTCGCGCTGGCGGCCTCGATCCCGCCGCTGGCCACCGTCTGGTTCGAGCGCTGGGCGAGCCGGAGCGGCCGGCTGCCCGAGGACGACGCGGTTCCCGCCTGACCTGCGGAGCCGGAGCGCCCCTCGCTACGGTCGCCGGCATGCCGGAACCCGTTCTCCCGACCACCGCCCGCGTCCTCCTCGCGCGCACCGCCCGTGCCCAGCGCGACGGGCGTGCGCCCAGCCTGGTCGCCGGCGTGGTCCGGGACGGCGGCCTGGCGTGGTCGACCGGCCGGGGCGAGGTGCCCGAGCCGCACACCGACGTCCAGTACCGGCTGGGGTCGATCAGCAAGACGGTGACCGCGGTCGTCGTGATGCGACTGCGCGACGAGGGTCGGCTGCACCTGGACGACCCGCTCGACCGCCACCTGCCGGGCACGCCTCTGGGCGACCGCACGATCGGCCAGCTGCTCTCCCACCTCGCCGGCGCCTCGGCCGAGAGCCCGGGCGGCTGGTGGGAGCGGACGCCGGGGGGCGAGCTCGCGGACCTGCGGCTCGGGACGGACGACGTCGTCCTGGGAGCAGCCCGGCGGTTCCACTACTCCAATCTCGGCTACGGCCTGCTCGGCGAGCTCGTCGCCCGCATGCGTGGGACCACGTGGGAGGACGCGGTCACCACCGAGGTGCTCGCGCCGCTCGGCATGGACCGCACCACGCCCCGGCCGGTGGCCCCTTCGGCGACGGGCACGGCGGTGCATCCCTGGGCCGACGTCGTCCTCCCCGAGCCCGAGCACCACGCCGGGGTGATGGCCGCGGCCGGTCAGCTCTGGGCCACCCTCGACGACCTCGCCCGCTTCGCCGCCTTCCTGATCGGCGACACCGGGGACGTGCTCGATCCCGGCACGCTGGAGGAGATGACCGTCCCCGGCGGAGTGGACGCCTCGGTGCCCGGCTGGTCGGCCTACGGCCTGGGCCTGCAGGTCCTGCGGGTCGACGAGCGGACCCTTGTCGGGCACGGTGGGTCGATGCCGGGCTTCCTCGCCGGCGTCTTCGTCGACCGCGACGAGCAGGCCGGCGCGGTGTCGCTGGCCAACACGACCTCGGGCCTCGAGGCCGTGGTCTTCGGGCTGCTGGCCGACCTCCGGGGCGCCGAGCCCCGTGTGGTGGACCCCTGGACGCCCTCCGCGGCCGCCGTGCCGCTGGACGTGCTGGGCATCTGGTTCTGGGGTCCCGCGCCGTACGCGCTCCGGTCGGTCGCGGGTGGCCTGCTGCACCTCGGGCCGCTGCCCGGTCGCGGAGGTCGGGCCAGCCGCTTCGCCGCGCGCGACGACGGCACCTGGGTCGGTCTGGACGGGTACTACGCCGGCGAGACGCTGCGCATCGCCGGCGACCACCTCGACCTCGGCACGTTCGTCTTCACGCGGACCCCCTACGACCCCGAGGCGCCGGTGCCGGGCGGCGTCGACCAGCGCGGCTGGCGCTGAGGCGGTCCGCGGTGGACGAGGTGGACCTGCGACTGGAGCGCGTGCTCGAGGAGCTGCTCGACCGTCGCCGGCCCGAGGCGTCGGTGTGCCCGTCGGAGGCGGCCAGGGCGGTCGATCCGGTCGCCTGGCGGGAACTCATGCCGGCCGCGCGGGCGGCGGCGGGGCGGCTCGCCGACGATGGGAGGGCCGAGGTGACGCAGGGCGGCGAGGTGGTCGACGTGGTCACCGCCCGCGGCCCCGTCCGGGTCCGCCGGCCCCGCTGAGGTCCTACTCGGGATCGGGATCCGCGCCCGCCGCCCGTGCGAGCAGCGGTCCGAGCCGGTGGTCGACGAACCGGCGCATCGACAGCGCCGTGTCGATGCGCTGCACACCGGGGATCGCGAGCATCTGCTCGGCGATCCGCCAGAGGTCGTCGGCGTCCCGGGCGACGACCTGCACCAGCAGGTCGGCGTTGCCCGACAACCCGGTCACCTCGAGCACCTCGGGGATCTCGGCCAGACCGGAGCTCACCTCGGCCAGGCCGCGCTGCACGACCTGCACCGTCACGTACGCGCCCAGCGGATAGCCGAGCGCCTCCGGCCGCACCCGCCGGTCGAGCGGAGCCAGCACGCCGTTGGTCTCCAGCCGGCTCAGGCGCGTCTGCACGGTGTTGCGTGCCAGCCCCAAGCGCTGGGAGAGCGCCATGACGCTCGCCCGGGGGTCCTCGGCCAGGGCGAGCAGCAGTCGCGCGTCGGTGGCGTCGACCTCGGGCACGTTGCTCAGTCTGACATGCAAGGACGTCCGAGTACCTCCACTTCTGCGCAACCAGATCGGGGGATCTTGCGCAGATCGGTCAGCGGGTGGTGTTGTTCAGAACCCGGGGAGTCGTGTCAGGATGTGTGAACGGCGCCACACCCCGGTGCCCGTGCGGTCCACCACCGCGGCTCCGGAGACCCCGGCGGCAGCGGACGACGGCGAGGAGTGCTCGTGAGCGCGTTGAGCCAGACCACCGAGGTGGTCGACCCCGTACCCGGTGCGGGGGCACCGCATCTCCCTCAGCAGCCCGAACTGATCCAGCTCCTGACGCCCGAGGGGGAGCGCGTCGAGCACGCCGACTACGCGGTGGACCTCACCGACGAGGAGCTCCGCGGCCTCTACCGCGACCTCGTGCTGGTCCGCCGCTGGGACGTCGAGGCCACCGCGTTGCAGCGGCAGGGCGAGCTGGGCATCTGGGCGTCGCTGCTCGGCCAGGAGGCGGCGCAGATCGGCGCGGGCCGGGCGCTGGCCGACGACGACATGGCCTTCCCGACCTACCGCGAGCACGGCGTGGCCTGGACCCGCGGCGTCGACCCGCTGGAGGTCATCAGCCTCTTCCGCGGGGTCGACAACGGCGGCTGGGACCCGGTCTCGACGAAGTTCAACCTGTACACGATCGTCATCGGCGCGCAGTGCCTGCACGCCACCGGCTACGCGATGGGCGTCCAGCGCGACGGCGCCGAGTCCGCCGTCCTGGCGTTCCTCGGCGACGGTGCCTCGAGCGAGGGCGAGGTCAACGAGGCGATGATCTGGGCGGCCAGCTTCGGCGCCCCCGTCGTCTTCTTCTGCCAGAACAACCAGTACGCGATCAGCGTCCCGCTCGAGCGGCAGTCGCGGGTCCCGCTGTACCAGCGCGCGGCCGGCTTCGGCTTCCCCGGCGTGCGGGTCGACGGCAACGACGTCCTCGCCGTCCTCGCCGTCACGCGGGCCGCCCTCCAGGCCGCCCGGGAGGGCCAGGGCCCGACGTTCATCGAGGCCTTCACCTACCGCATGGGCGCGCACACCACGTCCGACGACCCGACCCGCTACCGGCTGGCCGGCGAGCTGGAGGAGTGGAAGCTGCGCGACCCGATCGCCCGGCTCAAGGCCCATCTCTCCCGCAGCGGCATCGCCGATCCCGCCTTCTTCGACGCGGTCGAGGCCGAGGCCGACGAGTTGGCCGCGCACATCCGCAGCGGGACGGTGAACATGCCCGACCCCGTGCCCGCGGAGATGTTCGACCACGTGTACGCCGAGCAGACGCCGCACCTGGCGGCCCAGCGCGACGAGTTCGTCGCCTACCACGCCAGCTTCTCCGACACCGCGGCCGGAGAGGGCCACTGAGATGAGCACCCAAACCCTCACCATCGGCAAGGCGCTCAACCTGGGCCTGCGCAAGGCGATGGAGGACGACGCGAAGGTCGTGCTCATGGGCGAGGACATCGGCAAGCTCGGCGGCGTCTTCCGCATCACCGACGGCCTGCAGAAGGACTTCGGCGAGGACCGCGTCGTCGACACCCCGCTCGCCGAGGCCGCGATCGTCGGCACCGCCGTCGGCCTGGCGATGCGCGGTTACCGGCCGGTCTGCGAGATCCAGTTCGACGGCTTCGTCTTCCCGGCCTACAACCAGATCGTCACGCAGGTCGCCAAGATCCACGCCCGCTCGAAGGGCAAGGTGGCGATGCCCATCGTCATCCGCATCCCGATGGGCGGGGGCATCGGCGCCGTCGAGCACCACAGCGAGAGCCCCGAGGCGTACTTCGCGCACACCGCGGGGCTCAAGGTCGTCGCCGTCAGCAACCCGGTCGACGCCTACTGGGGCATCCAGCAGGCGATCGCGCACCCCGACCCGATCGTCTTCCTGGAGCCCAAGCGCCGGTACTGGGAGAAGGCCGAGGTCGACACCGCCGCCGAGCCCGAGCCGCTGTTCCGCTCCCGCATCGTCCGCGGTGGGGACGACGTGACGGTGCTGGCCTACGGGCCGATGGTGAAGACCGCCCTGCAGGCCGCCGACGCCGCCGCGGAGGAGGGCCGGTCGCTCGAGGTCATCGACCTGCGCACCGTCTCACCGCTGGACCTCGACCCGGTGTTCGAGTCGGTGCGCCGCACGGGCCGCTGCGTCGTCGTCCACGAGGCACCGACCACGCTCGGGCTCGGGTCGGAGATCGCCGCGCGGGTGACCGAGTCCTGCTTCCATTCGCTGGAGGCGCCGGTGCTGCGGGTGGGCGGCTACGACACCCCGTACCCGCCGTCGAAGCTGGAGGAGGAGTACCTCCCCGACCTGGACCGGGTGCTCGACGCCGTCGACCGGTCGATGGAGTTCTGAGCATGGCGACCAAGCAGTTCCGACTGCCCGACGTCGGGGAAGGCCTGACCGAGGGCGAGATCCTGCAGTGGCTGGTCGCCGTCGGCGACACGGTCACGGTCAACCAGCCGCTGTGCGAGGTGGAGACGGCGAAGGCGGCCGTCGAGCTGCCCTCG
Source organism: Blastococcus sp. PRF04-17 (assembly GCF_023016265.1). Lineage (GTDB taxonomy): Bacteria > Actinomycetota > Actinomycetes > Mycobacteriales > Geodermatophilaceae > Blastococcus_B. Next base: position 3,461,500 of record NZ_CP095412.1, read on the forward strand.
CCGTGGGCCGGCACGGTGACCGAACTGCTCTTCGAGGCCGGGACGATGGTCGAGGTCGGCACCCCGATCATCACCATCCACGTGGGAGGCGACAGCGCACCGCCGCCGGCGTCCGACGCCGGGCAGGCCCGGGCCGACGGCGAGCCCGCGGCGGGCCTGATCGGTGGCGCCGCCCCGGGCGGCCGCACCGCGGTGCTGGTCGGGTACGGCCCGCGCACCACCGAGGCCAAGCGCCGCCCTCGTCGAAGCGGGGAGGCCGTCGCCGCACGCGCGACCGCGCCCGTCCTGCCCGAGGCGGACCACGGACCCGGGACCGACCGCCCGCCGCTGCTGACGACCGCGCCCGACGCCACGGCGAAGCCGGTGCGCCACGGCGGCCTCGAGGTCGGCCGGCAGGCCGAGGCGCACGCGCTGGTCGAGGCCGCGGCACCGTCGTCGGCGGCGCCGCACGGCCGGGGACGGCTCCGGCCGCTGGCCAAGCCGCCGGTGCGCAAGTACGCCAAGGACCTCGGCGTCGACCTCACGACGATCACCGGCAGCGGCGAGGGCGGCGTCATCACGCGGGCCGACGTCGATGCCGCGGTCGCCGGCACAGCCTTCGGTACCGAAAGCTCCGCCGCCCCGGCAGCTTTCGGTACAGAAAGCGCGGGGCGGGAGCGGCGGATACCGATCAAGGGCGTCCGCAAGCACACGGCGGCCGCCATGGTGGCCAGCGCCTTCACCGCGCCGCACGTCACCGAGTTCCTCACCGTCGACGTCACCCGGACGATGAAGCTGCGCGCGCGCCTGGCTGCGCGGCCGGAGCTGGCCGGTGTCAAGATCAGCCCGCTGCTGTTCGTGGCCAAGGCGCTGCTGCTGGCCGTGCGCCGGCACCCCATGGTGAACAGCTCGTGGGACGAGGCGGCGCAGGAGATCGTGGTCAAGGACTACGTGAACCTCGGCATCGCGGCGGCGACCCCGCGCGGTCTCGTCGTCCCCAACATCAAGGACGCCGACCGGTTGTCACTCGCCGAACTGGCCGGCGCCCTGGCCGACCTCACCGCGACCGCCCGGGAGGGCCGGACGGCACCGGCGGACATGGCCGGGGGCACGATCACCATCACCAACGTGGGCGTCTTCGGTGTCGACACCGGGACGCCGATCCTCAACCCGGGGGAGTCGGCGATCCTGGCCTTCGGGGCGGTCCGCGAGATGCCGTGGGTGCACAAGGGCACGGTCGTGCCCCGGCAGGTGACGCAGCTGGCGCTGTCGTTCGACCACCGGATCGTCGACGGCGAGCTGGGCTCGCGGTTCCTGGCCGACGTCGGCGCGCTGTTGCACGACCCGGGAAGCGCCCTGGCCTTTTAGCCTGCTGTCCGTGACGGATCTCGACCGGCTGCTCGACTTCGCGGAACGCTCCCTGCTGGCCGAGGGCGGCTTCGGCTACCTGGGGGACGACGGCGTCGTGCTGGCCGACCGCCCGGTGGAGACCTGGATCGTCGCCCGCATGACGCACGTCTTCGGCCTGGCGCACCTGCTCGGCCGGCCGGGCGCCGACGACCTCGCCCGGCACGGGGTCGTGGCGCTCGCCCACGGCCCGCTGCACGACGCCGAGCACGGTGGATGGCGGGCGAGCGCCACGGACGACGCCAAGACGGCGTACGTCCACGCCTTCGTGATGCTCGCCGGGTCCACGGCGACCGCCGCGGGGATCGAGGGGGGCCGGGCGCTGCTCGGCGAGGCGCTCGCCGTGTGGGAGACCCGGTTCTGGGACGAGGACGACGGCATGGCGGTCGAGGAGTGGGACCGCGGGTGGACGCAGCTGGAGGACTACCGGGGCGTCAACGCGAACATGCACGGCGTGGAGGCCATGCTCGCCGCCGCCGACGCGCTGGAGGCCGAGTCACCACCGCTCGCCTGGGACCTCCGCGCACAGGCGCTGCGCGCGACCGAGCGGGTCGTGCACGGCTGGGCGCGGGAGCGGGACTGGCGGCTGCCCGAGCACTTCACCGCCGACTGGGCGGCCCTTCCCGAGTACAACGCCGACCAGCCGGCGCATCCCTTCCGGCCGTACGGCATCACACCCGGGCACCAGTTCGAGTGGGCGCGGCTCGCGCTCCACCTGCGCGCCGTGCTGCCGGACCCACCCGGCTGGTTGCTGGACGACGCCGTCGCACTGTTCGACGCTGCGGCGACCCGCGGCTGGGCGGCCGACGGTCACGACGGCTTCCCGTACACGCTGGGCTGGGACGACCGCCCGGTGGTGGCCGCGCGCATGCACTGGGTGCTCTGCGAGGCGATCGCCGCAGCGGCCGTGCTGGCCGAGGTCACCGGCGAGGCCCGCTACCGCGAGCTGGCCCGGAGCTGGCGAAGCCACGGCGAACGTGCCTTCGCCGACGCCGCCACCGGCAGCTGGCACCACGAGCTCAGCCCGGATGGTGCGGTCGCCACCGACACGTGGGCGGGCCAGCCCGACGCCTACCACCTGGCCCAGATGCTGCTGCTGGACGGTCGCCCGATCAGGGGAAGCCTCGCCTCGTCGCTGCGGTGACCAGCGCGTTCTACGTGTCGGATGCGCGGCAGGAGGGTAGGCGGACACCCGACCGACCGTCGTCAGAACAGAGGAGCAGGCCGTGGCCAGCGTGCAGGAGTCCATCGACGTCGACGTGCCCATCAGGGTCGCCTACGACCAGTGGACGCAGTTCGAGTCCTTCCCGCAGTTCATGGGGGGCGTCGAGCGGATCACGCAGCTCGACGACAAGCACACCCACTGGGTCACCAACATCGACGGCGTCAAGCGGGAGTTCGACGCCGAGATCACCGAGCAGCACGTCGAGGAGCGCATCGCCTGGGCCAGCACCAGCGGCGAGGCCAAGCACGCCGGTGTGGTCACGTTCCACCGGCTCGACGACACGAAGACCCGCGTCATGATCCAGATCGACTGGGAGCCCGAGGGGCTCGTCGAGAAGGCCGGTGCCGCACTGGGCTTCGACGACCGTCAGGTCAAGGCCGACGCCAAGCGGTTCAAGGAGTTCATCGAGAGCCGCGGCACCGAGACCGGCGCGTGGCGGGGCGACGTCCCCCGCCCCGACCAGCAGTAGCCGGCGCCCCGCCATGATCAGGTGACCTGATCACCACGTGTCCTCCCTCGCGGTGGGCCGTGAGGGAGGACGCTGCACGATCAGGTCACCTGATCAAGACCCGCGTGACGACGACGGCGCCCGTCCCTTCTCGGGGCGGGCGCCGTCGCGCGTCTGCCGGCCTACTCGGCGTCGAGGTCCTGCGCCACGAGGTCGGCGATCTGGTCCAGCACCGCCTGGTCCTCGCTGCTGACGACGACCTCGGCGCCCTGCTTGGCGCCCAGGGTCATGATCATGAGCGGTGAGCCGGCGTCGATCGGCACGCCTCCCGGCGTGGCCAGGGTGACGGGTACGCCGGCCTTGCCGACGGCCTCGGCGATCAGCGCCGCCGGACGGGCGTGCAGCCCGACCCGGGAGCCGACGGTGACGGTCTGACTGGGCATCTGTCCTCTTCCTCGCTGCTGGAAAGTCGCTTCGGGTCAGCTTGCCGCTGAGGCGCTCGTGGCGCTCGCCGGAGCGGCGTGGGTCGGGGCGTGCGCGTGCTCGAGGTCGACGGCGTCCTCCGGCGCGTCCTCGGCGTCGCTGCGGCCGAAGCTCTTCGCGACGGTGACCGCCAGGGCGCCCACCACGGTGCCGGCGATGAGCGCCAGCACGAACCAGAGCAGACCGGTGATCGCGAAGAACACGAAGATCCCACCGTGCGGCGCGCGCAGCTCGACGCCGCTCGCCGCCACGATGGCCCCCGTGGTGGCGCCGCCGAGCATCATCGACGGGATGACCCGCAGGGGGTCGGCGGCAGCGAACGGGATGGCGCCCTCGGAGATGAACGAGAGCCCCAGCAGCCAGGCGGCCTTGCCGTTGTCGCGCTCGGCCGGCGTGTACAGCCTGGGGCGGACGACGGTGCTCAGCGCCATCGCCAGCGGCGGCACCATGCCGGCCGCCATGACGGTGGCCATGATGACCAGTTGCTGGCGACCACCGTCTCCGGTGATGGCGGCGGTCAGACCGGTCGTGGCGAAGACGTAGGCGGCCTTGTTGATCGGGCCACCGAGGTCGAAGCACATCATCAGGCCGAGGATGATCCCGAGCAGGATGGCCGCGGTGCCGGTCAGGCCGTTGAGCCAGTCCCCGAGCCCCTCCAGCGCCGCCGCCAGCGGCCGGCCGAGCACGATGACCATCAGGCCGCTGGAGACCAGGGTGGCCAGCAGCGGGATGATCACGACCGGCTGGAGTCCCCGGACGCCGGCCGGCAACTTCCAGCGGCTGATCCACAGCGCGACGAAGCCCGCGATGATGCCGCCGATCAGCCCGCCGATGAAGCCGGCTCCCACGGTCACCGACACCGCGCCGACCACGAAGCCGGGCACGATGCCCGGCCGGTCGGCGATCGCGAAGGCGATGTACCCGGCCAGTGCCGGCACGAGGAAGCCGAAGGCGGCCTGGCCGAGCACGGTGCAGACGGCGCCGAGGTAGCCGAGGAAGCCGTCGTTGAGCCCCTCGATGCCCGACGCGCTCGGCAGGTCGAAGAACGAGTTGTTGAGCACCCAGCTCAGGGCGTAGCTCTGCCCGTCGACGTCCGGGTTGCTGTTGACGATCTGGTAGCCGCCGAGCAGGAACCCGAGGGCGATGAGCAGACCCCCGGCGGCGACGAACGGGATCATGTAGCTGACGCCCGTGAGCAGCCACCGGCGGACCTCGGTGGCGCCGCGAGCGCCGCCCCCGCCCGACGGCGCGGCCGACGCGGCTCCGGCGGTGCCGCTCACCCGGCGGGCGTCGGGGTCGTCGGCAGCGGCCAGTGCCTCGCGGATCATCGCGTCGGGCTCGTTGATGGCCCGCTTGGTGCCGCTCTGCACGACGGGCTTGCCGGCGAAGCGGTCCTGGTCCCGCACACCCACGTCGACGGCGAAGATCACCGCGTCGGCCGACCGGATGACCGCCGGGTCCAGCGGCGTGGCGCCCGACGAGCCCTGCGTCTCCACGTGGACGTCGACCCCGGCCGCCTGGCCGGCGGCGGCCAGCTTGTCGGCGGCCATGTAGGTGTGCGCGATGCCGGTCGGGCAGGCGCTCACCACGACCACGCTCTTCCGGGCGGCAGCCGGCGCAGCCACCGTGGGTTGCGCCGCTGGCGTGGAAGGCGCAGGGGAGACGACCTCGTCCACCAGGCGGACGATCTCCTCCTTCGACGTGGCCGCGCGCAGGGACGCCACGAACTCCGGCCTGACCAGCGCCCGCGCCAGCGCGGTGAGCAGGGTCAGGTGGTCGGCGTCCCCCTGGGCCGGGGCGGCGATGAGGAAGGCGAGGTCGGCCGGTCCGTCGGGCGCGCCGAAGTCCACCTTGGGCGAGAGGCGGGCGAACGCCAGCGACGCCTGGGTGACAGCGGCGGACCGGCAGTGCGGGATGGCGATGCCGCCGGGCAGCCCGGTCGCGGCCTGCGCCTCGCGGGCGAGGACGTCGGTCTCCAGGGCGGCGGCGTCGGTGGCCCGGCCCGCTCCGGCGACGAGTTCGGCCAGCCGGCGGACGACGGCGGTCTTGTCGGCACCGAAGTCGGCGTCGAGCGCGACCAGGTCGGGGGTGATCAGTGCGGTCATGGACCTCTCCGGGTCAGGGGACGGCCCGGCCGGTGGCCGGGGGGATGGGCGAGGTGTTCGCTGGACTGCCGGGCGCCCCGGCGGTGACCCGTACTGCTGGACCGTTCACCTGGGCCGGGGTGGGAACGGCTGATCCGGGGAGCGACGCGCTGGCCGCTCCGTAGGCGACTGCGTTGCGCAGCCGCTCGGCCGGCGGTGCGCCGGCGAGGTCGGCGAGCAGGTAACCGGCCAGGCTGCAGTCGCCTGCACCGACGGTGCTGCGGACGGTGATCCGGGGCGGCCGGGCGGTCCACACCTCGCCGCCGGCGGTCGAGAGGAGCGCCCCGTCGGCGCCGAGGGTGAGCAGCACCTCAGCGACGCCGCGGTCGTGCACCGTGCGCACGGCCGCCAGCGTCGCCTCGGGGTCGCGGAGGACGTCGTCCTCGGAGACACCGGCCAGCTGGGCGAGCTCCTCGGCGTTCGGCTTCAGCAGGTCCGGCGCCGCGGCGGGACCGGCCGCCATCAGCGCGAGCAGGGGTGCCTCGCTGGTGTCTACGGCCACCCGGGCGCCGGTGTCCCGCAGCGACGTCACCAGCTGCGCATACCAGTCCACGGGGGCGCCGGGCGGCAGCGAGCCGGAGAGTGCCACCCACCGGGCGGCCGCGGCGTGCCCGTGGAGCACGCCGGTCAGCGCGGCCCGGGTGGCCTCGGTCAGCTCCGCCCCGGGTTCGTTGAGCTTGGTGGTCGTGCCGGCCGGGTCGACCAGGGTGTAGTTGGTGCGGACCGGGGACTGCACCGGCACGGTGGCCAGCTCGAGGCCGAGGGCGCGCAGCGCCGTGACGATCGGATCGCCGGCGGCCGCCGGGAGCACCGACACGACGTCCCCTCCGGCGGCGGCGATCGCCCGCGCCACGTTGACGCCCTTGCCACCGGGCTCCGTGCTGGTGCCCGCCAGACGCACGATGGCGCCCTCGGCCAGCGGCCCCGGCAGGTCGAGGGTGCGGTCGAGACTGGGGTTGGCGGTCAGCGTGACCACCCGGCCGGTCATGCCAGCACCACCTCGATGCCGGCCTTCTCCAGCTCGGCGACCACCTCTGGGTCGGCCTGGTCGTCGGTGACCAGGACGTCGACGTCCTCCGGGGAGGCGAAGCGGACCAGGTGCTCCCGGTCGAGCTTGCTGCTGTCCGCGAGGACGACGGCCCGCTGACCCGCCCGGACCATGGCGCGCTTGACGGCCGCCTCGGCGTCGTCCGGCGTGGTGAACCCGTGCTGGGAGCTGATGCCGTTGGTGCCCAGGAAGGCGACGTCGACGCGCAGGTCGCCCAGCGCCCGGACGGTGCTCTCGCCGACCGCGCACTGCGTCACCCCGCGGACCCGGCCGCCCAGCACGTGCAGGGTGATGCCCTGGGCGACCGCGAGCCGGGCGGCGATCGGCACCGACGAGGTCACCGCCAGGAGCCGGCGGTCCGGGGGGAGGAGGTCGGCCAGTGCGGCGGTCGTGGTGCCCCCGTCGAGGGCGATGCTGCCGTCCGATCCCGGGAGCAGGTCGAGCGCGGCCGACGCGATGGCTCGCTTGGCCTCGCTCCGGGTGCTGTGTCGTTCGCCGAGACCCGGCTCGACCAGAGTCAGGGCGCCGGCAGGGACCGCACCACCGTGCACGCGGCGCAACATGCCTGCGCGCTCGAGCACGGCGAGGTCGCGGCGCACCGTCTCCGTGGTGACGCCGAACTGCTCGGCCACGGCGGTCACCGCCACGCGGCCGCGCTCGCCGACCAGGGCGGCGATCGCCTGCTGGCGCTCTTCCGGGTAGAGCACGCCCGCCTCCTCGTACCTGCTGTCGGATCGCGTGACCGCCTGCCCGTTGTCGTGGGCTTGCCGTTGCGTATGTGTTGTTTTACGTGGGATCGGTTGACAAGTCAACACATTTTCGTGACGCTGGTCACGACAGTCAATCGCCCCACCCCGTCGCCCTCTGCGAGGTCCTGATGCCGACCCCCGTCCCTGATCTGGCTCAGCCGCCCACCGCCGGCGACTCGTTCGTCCTGACCGGAACTCCCGTGGTGCCCGGAGCCGTGCTCGGTCCGGTCATCCGCCCGTCCGAGGGCGTCCGCCTCCCCGTCGCCAGTGAGCAGTCCGCGCTGGCGGAGGATGCCCGCGGAGCGGAGAAGGAGCTCTTCCGCGCGGCGGCGGAACTCGTCGCGACCCGCCTGGCGGCGCGGGCGGCGGCCGCCACCGGCGTGAGTGCCGAGGTCCTCTCGACGACCGCCGGTCTCGCCCGGGACCGCGGCCTCTGGGGCGCCGTGGAGCAGCGGATCGACGCCGGCACCCCGGCGGCGGTGGCCGTGGTGGACGCGGCGCAGCAGTTCGTGGACATGTTCACGGCGCTCGGGGGGCTGATGGCCGAGCGGGTCACCGACGTGCGCGACGTCCGCGACAGGATCGTCGCCGAGCTGACCGGCCAAGGGGAGCCGGGGATCCCGACCCCCGAGGTGCCCTCGGTGCTGCTGGCCGACGACCTCGCCCCCGCGGACACCGCCGGGCTGGATCCGGCGCACGTCATCGGGCTGGCCACACGGCTGGGCGGCACGACCAGCCACACCGCGATCATCGCCCGGCAGCTGGGTCTGCCCTGCGTGGTGGCGGTGGAGGGTCTGGAGGACGTCCGCGCGGGTGAGCTGGTGCTGCTCGACGGCGACGCGGGAACGGTCACCGTCGGGCCCGATCCCGGCGATGCCCGCTCCCGGGTGGAGGCGGCGCGGGCGGCCGCGGAGCTGCTCGCCCGCTACACCGGACCCGCCCTGACGCGGGACGGTTCGGCCGTCCCCGTGCTCGCCAACGTCCAGGACGGCGCCGGCGCCCGTGCCGCCGTCGCTGCGCACGCCGAGGGCGTAGGGCTGCTGCGCACCGAGCTCGCCTTCCTGGGCCGCGCGCAGGAGCCCACCGTGGAGGAGCAGGCTGCCGGCTACGCGGAGGTCTTCGAGGCGTTCGCCGGGCGCAAGGTCGTGCTTCGCACCCTGGACGCGGGGTCGGACAAGCCGCTCGCCTTCGCGACGCCGCCGGACGAGGCGAACCCGGCTCTGGGCGTCCGCGGGCTGCGGGTGGCCCGGCGCGACCCCGGGCTGCTCGAGCGGCAGCTCGATGCCGTGGCCGAGGCCGCCCGCCGGACCTCCTCGGTGCCCTGGGTGATGGCGCCCATGGTGGCGACCGTGCCCGAGGCCGCAGCCTTCGCAGCCGCCGTCCGGGCGCGGGGCCTCGTGCCCGGCGTGATGATCGAGGTGCCGTCGGCCGCTCTGCACGCCGACCGGCTGCTGGCGCACGTCGACTTCCTGTCGATCGGAACCAACGACCTCTCCCAGTACACGCTGGCGGCCGACCGGCTCTCCGCGGACCTCGCCGACCTCACCGACCCCTGGCAGCCCGCCCTGCTCCAGCTGGTGGGCATGACCGCCGACGCCGGGACGCGCCAGGGCAAGCCGGTCGGGGTGTGCGGGGAGGCGGCTGCCGACCCGTTGCTGGCCTGCGTGCTGGTCGGGCTCGGCATCACGTCCCTGTCCTGCGCCGCCTCGGCGGTCGCCGGGGTCGGCGCCCGGCTGGCCACGGTCAGCGTCGACGAGTGCCGGCGGGCAGCGGAGGCCGCCCTCGGCGCCGATGACCCCCAGGCCGCGCGCGCGGCTGCGCGGGCGATCCTCGCGGCGTGACCACTCTCACCCTCCGGGGTGAGGGAAACGCGGTCGAAGACCAGCACCGCCGATGATTCGTCGGAATATGGTTGCAGGCGCCTGCATTCTTAAGGGTGTCGGTACCAACTTCGAGGAAAAGAGGCAGTGACGATGAGCAGCGTGACGTCCAGCTGGCGGCAGCGTCGTCAGGCGGCGCGTACCCGGCGGGCGCTCGACAAGGCCCTCGCGCGCACGAGCAGCCCGGCCATGCGCGACGAGCTCCTGACGCTCGCCAACGGCGCCAGCTTCCGCTGATGCGCGAGCGGCACCTCCAGGGTGAGGCGCCGCTCGGAACGCGAACGACCCCGACCTCCGAGGGAGGCCGGGGTCGTCTGCTGTGCGGGGCCCCCTGTTTCGGGCCGAGGGCACCGAGTGGACGACGGCGTGCCCCCTGCCGCGACCGATCAGAACGGGTTGATCGGCAGCGAGGCCCGGACCACCATGCCGCCGACGCCGGCCTCCATCGCACCGGGGATCCCGGTCCCAGGACGCGCGCCGGCCCCCGGGCGCCTGGCCATCGGGAGGGCCCGGGTCACATCCGCAAGTCCTCTCACCCCAAGGGGTCGGCCGGGCTCAGGATCGGGCCGTTTCCTGCCGATCCGGCTCTCGTGCACAACCACCGGACCTCGTACGCATCCGGGCCCTCCGCCGACCGGCGGATCGCCCGGGCGTCGGCGTCCCCGTGGCCCGGCTGTGCCCGATGACCGGTCTGCTTCGCGAGGCACGCGAGACCTCCGGGGCGACGACCGGAGGCCTGCTCCGGTACGTCCGCGCCACCGCGGGGAACGACGCCGTCGCGGCGGTGCTGGAGCGGGCCGCCGTCCCGTTCACCGCCGAGGAGCTCGAGGACCAGGCGCGCTGGTGGAGCTACGACACCCGCATCCGCCTGTTCGAGGCCGCCACGGAGGTGCTCGCCGACCCCCGGCTGATGTACAAGGTCGGCGCATCGGCTCTGCAGAGCGGGCTGGCGCACGCGCTGGTCATCCTGCTCCGGGCGATGGGCTCGCCACGGCAGGTCTTCCGGAAGCTGCCTCGCGCGGTGGCCAAGTTCAGCACGACGTCGACCATGGAGGTGCTCGACGCGGGCGCCACGTCGGCGACGATCCGCTACACGCTGCACGAGGGCTATCGGCACTCGAGGCTGGACTGCATCTACGCGCAGGGGCTGTTCAGCGTCGTCCCGACCATCTTCGGGCTGCCCGAGGGGCGCATCGAGCACGAGGCCTGCGAGTCCGACGGCCATCCCGCCTGCGTCTACGTCGTCAGCTGGGACCGCCGGTCCCGGCTCCCGCGACGGCGGCGGGACAGGGCCGATGACCCCGAGCTGCGCGCGCTGCGCGGACAGCTGCGGATCCTCCAGTCCACGGCGACCGAGCTCACGGCCAGCGAGGACATCGACACCGCGCTCGAGCGCATCGTGACCCGGGCCGCGGAGGCCGTGCTCGCGCCGTCCTACCTCCTCGCCGTCCGCGCCCCCGATGACGGGAAGACCCTGGTGCACAGCTCCGGCGTGCCCGGGCCCGAGGTCGGGGCGCTCGCCGCGACGCTGCTCGCCGGCGGTGACCTGGGCCCGAACGCCGTCGTGGTGGACGTCGCCTCGGCGCGCCGCCAGCACGGCCGCCTGGCCGCCATCTACCCGGACGGCAACGGCGCGATGGGGGAGGAGGCCTCGATGCTCGCGGCCTACGCGGGCCATGCCGCGGCCACCCTCGACCTCATCATCGCGCTCGGTGGCGCACGGCAGGAGGCCGAGCGGGCCAGTGCCCTGCTGTCGCTGGCGCACGATCTCGCCGCAGCGACGGAGGCCGACGCCGTCGCCGACATCGTGACCAGGTCGCTGCCGCGCATCGTCGGCTGCACGAGCGCCGGCATCCTGCTGTGGGATCCCGCGGCCGGCCGGCTCCGGAGCCAGTCGTCGTTCGGCCTCACCCAGCGCGCGCACGAGTTCATGCTCGCGTCGCCCCTGGACCCCGACGACACCCCGGAGCTGGTCGGCATGCTGACCGACCGCGAGCCCCGCATCATCGGCGCCTCCAGCAGCCCGGCGCTGCGGCACCTCCTGGAGGGGGCCGGCGTCTCCGACGCCGTCGCGGTTCCGCTCGTGGCGGGGACGACGTTCCTGGGTGTCGCGACGGCGAGCTGGCAGACCGGGGAGGCGCCGCCCTCCCTGGCCGGTGACGTCCTCGTCCGCCTGCGCGGCGTGGGCGACCAGGCCGCGACGGCATTGCAGAAGGCCCGCCTGCTCGAGACCGTCAGCCACCAGGCGACGCACGACGCGCTCACCGGGCTGCCCAACCGGGTGCTGTTCCTCGAGCGTCTGGCGGAGGCGATCCCCGCGGCTGCCCGCGGAGCCCAGCTGGCGGTGCTCTTCTGCGACCTCGACCGCTTCAAGCAGGTCAACGACACGCTCGGCCACGCGGCCGGCGACGAACTGCTGCGTCAGGTCGCGGCGCGGCTGGGCGGCGTCGTCCGACCCGGTGACACCGTCGGCGGCTGAGCGGCGACGAGTTCGCCATCGTCCTGCCCGGCCTCGCCGACCCCGAGGACGCCCGCCGGCTCGCCGACCGGGTCGCCGCCTGCTTCGACGAGACGTTCCGGCTCGACGGCACGGACGTCGAGATGGGCACCAGCGTGGGCGTCGCCGTCCTCACTCCCGGCTCGGCGGCCAGCGCGGAGCAGCTGCTCCGCGAGGCGGACGCCGCGATGTACCGGGACAAGCAGCAGAAGACCCGGCGCTCCTAGTCCCGGAGGCGGGACCGCAGAGCCGCCTGCTCGTCGGCTCCGAAGCCGTGCGCCGTCAGCCACCCGGTCGGGCCGCCGTACCGCTCGTCGAGCAGCGTGAGCACCCGGTCCATGGTGGCGGCACGCGGTGTGTGGCTGGCGACGTCGCGGGTGACCATGTCCTCGGCATAGGTCGGGGACGCCGCCAGCTTGGCGACCAGCGCCTCGATGACGTCGGCGGTCATCGCGTAGTCGGCGACGATCTCCTCGTGGCCGACGCCGGCCACCGCCAGCGCGAAGGCGCACACCACGCCGGTCCGGTCCTTGCCCGCTGCGCAGTGCACCACCGAGGCGCCCTCCGGGGTCTCGGTGAGGGCGCGCAGCGCGGCCACCACGTTGACCGCCCGCTGGCCGAGGTAGCCCAGGTAGGAGCGCACCGCGGGGGCTCGCCCTGGTCGTGCTCGGCCACCTGGCGCGGGAGCAGGGTCTCCGCCCAGCCCTCGGGCAGGTCGGGCAGGTACTCGGCCTCCTCGACGGCGAAGACGTCGGTGTGCTGGCCCCGCTCGGGCAGCAGGGTGAAGTGCCGGTGCGTGACCTCGGCGACCTCGCGCAGCGGACCGCGGCCCTCCAGCAGGATCTCGGCGGTCGTGCGCAGGTCGATCACCTCGCGCACGCCGAGCTCGTCGACCAGCCGCCGGACGTCGTCCTCGCTCAGGGTCTGCAGGTTGTCGCTGCGCAGGATGCGACCGGACGCCGTCCGCCCGCCGTCGGTCGTGGGCAGTCCGCCGAGGTCGCGGGTGTTCGTGGTGCCGTCGAGCCGCACCCAGCGGCCGGTCTGCGTCGAAGTCACCCGACAGAAGGTACTTGGCGAGGTACTCGGCGCGGTCCCGACGAACAGGGGCCGGAGGCTCCCCGAGGAGGGACGGCGGGGCTGCGCCCGAGCCGGGACGGCACCTGGCCGGGGTGTCGTCCGGTAGGGCGACGATGTCGTCGCAGACGTCGACCAGGCGCTGCCGCAGGACGGCGCCGCGCTCGGCGAAGGCGCGCTGCGCGGCGGCGTACTCCGCCTTGCCCTCCGGCGTCTCGACGGCGACCGGCTCGTAGCCGTGGTCGCGCAGGTCGTAGGGCGAGGCGCGCATGTCCAGCTCGCGGATCTCGATCGCCAGTTCGAAGCAGTCGGTCAGCAACTCGCCCGGGGTGGCCGGGCCGAGCTTGCCGGCCCACTTGTAGAGGTCCATGCCGGCGTGCAGGCAGCCCGGCTGCTCCAGGTCCGACTGCGACTCCCGCGTGGGCTGCAGCCGGTTGCGCCCGACGGCCTCCGGGGTGAAGAACCGGAACGCGTCGTAGTGGGTGCAGCGGATCGTGTGTGCCTCGACGACGGCGTCGGTGCCGGCGGGGCCGAGCCGCAACGGCACCGCGTGACGGGTCTGCCGGTCGCGGTACACCATCGCCCACTCGTGCAGCCCGAAGCAGCCGGTGGATGCCGGACGCGACGCCGTGGCGGCCAGCAGGTGGCGGATGAAGCGCAGCGTGTCCCCGCGATCGGCCACGTACGCGGCCACGTCCAGCCGGACCCCGTCGGCGTCCGCCCGGTACCAGCGCCACCGCGCGTGCGGCGCCGGCCCGTCGAGGACCGCCCCCGGGCCCGGGTGCCAGCGCCGCAGCCGGCCAGGCGTCTGCGAGTAGTAGGTGAACAGGAAGTCGAGCACCGGGTGCTTCTCGCCGCGGCGGCGGCGCTCCCGATGCGGGGCGATCCACCGGTCCATGCGCGCCTCGTGCGCCGCCGTCCGTGCGGTCCACTCCTCCACCGGCAGGTGGACGGGGGCGATGACCGGACGCACCCGACCAGGGTAGGAGGCGCTCCGGAGGGAACTGCGAGACTCGGTCGTCCGACCTCTTCCCACCCCGCGGAGTGACCCATGCGTGTGCGGAGCCCCGACCGCCGCAACCTGCTGGAGGAGCGCGTCGCCCTGATCGTCGGCGGGGCGGGGAGCCTGGGGCTGGCTACCGCGCGGTTGTTCCTCAAGGAGGGCGCCCGCGTCGTCCTGGCCGACCGCGAGGCGCGCGCCCTCAAGGCGGCGGAGTCGGCCCTCGACGACGTGAACGTGGCCGGCGTCGTCGGGGATCCCTCCCGCGAGGGCGACGTCGTCGCCGCGACGGACGCGGTGCTCGACCGGCACGGGCGGCTCGACGTCGTGGTGGTCGACACCGGCACCCCTGCCGCTCCGGGGCCGGTCACCGCGCTCGATGCCGGGGAGTTCGACCGCTTCCTGGCCGTCCACGTCCGCGGCACGTTCCTCGCCTGCAAGCACGGCCTGCGCGTGCTCGAGGACGGCGGCAGCGTGGTGATCGTCTCCGGCGTGTCCGGGCTGCGCGCCGAGGCCGGCGCGAGCGCGGCCGCGGCGGTGGAGCACGCGCAGGTCGGGCTGATGCGCTCGCTCGCGAAGGAGGCGGCGGGCCGCGGATCCGGGTCAACACCGTGCACCCGGGGTCGCCGGAGCCGTCCGCCGACTTGGCCCGGGTCCCGCTCGGCCGGCTGGTGCGGGCCGACGAGATCGCACGCTCGGTGCTCTACCTCGCCTCGGCGCAGAGCAGCTTCACCACCGGCACGACGCTGGTGGTCGACGGCGGGCTCACGGCGTAGCAGAAGGACCCCGTCCCTCTCACCGCTCGCGGGCTCGCGGCGAGCCTCCGGACGGGGCCGTCAGTCGGGCTCGTTGCCCGGCCGGACGACGCCGTCGTCCTTCTGGGCCTCGTCGTCGGTGGTCAGCGTGGCGTCGCTCCCGCCGCCGTCCCCGTTACCCGTCTGGTCGTCGGCCACGGGCCCGTCGGTCGTGTCCGGCGACTCGCGGTAGCCGGTGGGGTCGGACTCGCTCATGCCTCTGGTCCTCCGGATCGGGGGGTGGGCCCGTCGACCTCGCCGGACGCCCCGGCGCCCCGGGCGCGGGCCACGTCGCTGTCGGCGCCCGCGGGCAGGTCGTCGTCGTGGGCGGCGTCGCGCTCGACGGCGTCCTCACGGGTCAGCGGCACGTCGTCGAAGCCCGTGCCGGTGGAGCTGTTGTCGCCCGTGCCGGACGACGTGGGGATGTCCTGCTGCAGCCGGTCGCTGCCTGCCGGGTCGGTCATGAACCCGCTCATGCCCGCCCCGGACCGGCGGAAACGGCGGACGGCCGCCGTCCCTCGTCGGGACGGCGGCCGTCGACGGGCCGTCCGGGGCTCAGAACGCCGCCTCGTCGATCTCCATCAGCGCGTTGTCGGTGTTCTCGGCGATCAGGCGCTCGGCGGTCAGCCGCGGCAGGATCTGCGTGCAGAAGAAACGGGTCGCGGCGAGCTTGCCCTCGTAGAAGGACCGGTCATTCCCGCCGACCTCGCTGCCGAGCGCTGCCAGGGCGACCTCCGACTGGCGGATCAGCAGCCATGCGGTGATCAGATCACCGGTGGCCAGCAGCAGCCGGGAGGTGTTCTGGCCCACCTTGTACAGGTTCGCCATGTCCTCCTGGGCGGCGGTCAGGTCGGCGAACATCGCGGTGAGCATGCCCTGCACGTCCTGCAGTGCCGTGGCCAGCAGCGCCCGCTCCTCCTTGAGCCGGCCGTTGCCGACCTCGGCGTCGATCGTGGCCTGGATCTGCGTGGCGAGCCAGGTCAGCGCGACACCGCCGTCCTTGACGATCTTCCGGAAGAAGAAGTCCTGGCCCTGGATCGCGGTCGTGCCCTCGTAGAGGGTGTCGATCTTGGAGTCGCGGATGTACTGCTCGATCGGGTAGTCCTGCAGGTAGCCCGACCCGCCGAGGGTCTGCAGCGACTCGGCGGTCAGCAGCTGGGTGGCGCGCTCGGAGCCGAATCCCTTGACGATCGGCAGCAGCAGGTCGTTGACCCGCTCGGCGAGCCTGGCCTCCTCGCTGTCGGCCGTGCCGGCGGCCTCGGCCTCGACGACCTGGTCGCGGAAGCTCGCCGCGTACAGGTAGAGGGCGCGCATGCCCTCGGCGTACGCCTTCTGCGTCATCAGCGAGCGGCGGACGTCGGGGTGGTGGGTGATGGTGACCCGCGGGGCGTCCTTGCTCGTCGCGGTCAGGTCGGCGCCCTGGACGCGGCTCTTCGCGTAGTCCAGTGCGACCTGGTAGCCGGCCGACAGGGTCGCGATGGCCTTGGTGCCCACGAACATGCGGGCGTGCTCGATGACCTTGAACATCTGCGCGATGCCGTCGTGCACCTCGCCGACCAGCCAGCCCTTCGCCGGCACCGGGCCGTCGCCGAAGGTGAGCTCGCAGGTCGTGGAGACCTTGAGGCCCATCTTCTTCTCGACGTTGGTGACGAAGACGCCGTTGCGCTCGCCCAGCGCGCCGGTCGCGAGGTCGACGTGGAACTTGGGGACGACGAACAGCGACAGGCCCTTGGTGCCGGCCTTCGCGCCCTCCGGGCGGGCCAGGACGAGGTGGATGATGTTGTCGCTCAGGTCGTGCTCGGCCGACGTGATGAACCGCTTCACGCCCTCGATGTGCCAGGAGCCATCCGCCTGCTGCACGGCCTTGGTGCGGCCGGCGCCGACGTCGGAGCCGGCGTCGGGCTCGGTGAGCACCATGGTGGCGCCCCACTTGTGCTCGAGCATGAGCTCGGCCAGGCGCTTCTGGTCGTCGGTGCCCAGCTCGTGCAGGACGGCGGCGAACGCGGCCCACGAGCCGTACATGAAGACGGCGGGGTTCGCGCCCAGCACCATCTCGAAGGCGCCCCAGGTCAGGGCGTGCGGAGCGCCGAAGCCACCGAGGTGCTCGGGGAGGTCGAGCCGGTACCACTCGCCGGCCTCCAGCGCGCGCACGGACTTCTTGAAGGACTCGGGCAGCGTCACCGAGTTCGTGGCCGGGTCGAACACCGGCGGATTGCGGTCGGCGTCCTCGAACGACTCGGCCAGTGGGCCCTCGGCGAGGCGACGGATCTCGGCCAGCACACCGCGGGCGGTCTCGGCGTCCATCTGCTCGAAGGGGCCGGTGCCGAACTTGTCCTTGGTGTCGAGGAACTCGAAGAGGTTGAACTCGAGGTCCCGGAGGTTGGCGGTGTAGTGGCTCATCTGGTGGCGCTCCCGTGCTCCGTGCCGGTGGGCGGCGGTTATCTACTCGCCAGTAACAACGGTATTACCCACCAGTAGCAACGAGCAAGGCAGCGCGCGGTGACACGCCCGGACGGGGTGATCTCGTTCCGGTTCCGAGCGCCTGCTCAGCGGTTCCTGCGCCGCCGGACCGCCATGACGGCGTCGAGGAGCCCGACGATCAGCCCACCCAGGGCGGCGGCGATGAGCAGGGCGACGACGAGGGGTGCGCGGACGTCGGTGAAGACCAGGCTGATGTCCACCGTCTGGGTGTTGAACATGACGAAGAGGACGAGCACCACCGTCACGAACACCAGCAGCGCCGCGGCCAGCCCCCGGCCGATGGTCCGGCCGGGCGAGCGCCCGGAGCCGGTGGTCTCGGCAGGCCGGGTCGTGGGCGGAGAGGTGGCCGGGCCCGTGGCGGTGGCCGGCGGCGGGCTCGGTCGGTCGCGGCCGAGGGAGCCGGGATTCGGGGTCGAGCCGGGGGTGCCGGCGGGGCGTGGATCGGGAGTGCTCACATCCCTGAGTGTGGCGGCGCCGGGCCTCCTCCGCAGCAGGTCAGTGCGCGTCGGGCTCGGTCCCCGCCGGTGGATAGCTGGGACCGGCCACGCCGCTGGCCGGTCCGTCCTCGCCGCCCTGGGACTGCTTGTCCCCGACCGGCGCCGTCTCGGTGCCGAGGGGGTGGGCGTCGCGCTCGTCGTCGTCCGGTGTCGGCATCGTCATGCGGTCATCGTCGCCCGGCGGCGGGCGCGCAGCCACTCCGTCGGCCGGCCTGGCCATGATCAGGGAACCTGATCGCCCAGCGTCCTCCCTCACCGCCCACCATGAGGGAGGACGCCGCATGATCAGGGACCCTGATCGTGGCCGCAGTCAGGCGTCGAGGGCCGGGCCGGGCTCGTGACGAGGGTGCCCGGCGGTCCGCTCGCGCTGCTTCATCCGCGCCTCGAACACGTGCCGGTCGCCCCCGAGAGTTCGTCGCGCGCGCGCCGGTCGAACGAGCGGAAGGCGCTCCAGTAGTTGTCGTCGAAGTCCTCGACGATCTGGAAGGTCCAGCGATCGGCGATGACGTTGCGCCCGACGAGATCGCGGTCCAGGTCGTCGGCGAGCGCGCCGTGGCCGGCCTTCCGCAGGAGCTCCACCGCCTCCTGGAGCTGGCGGTCGGCCTTGCCGGTCAGCTGGTGGAACGCGTAGAGGAAGCCACGGGCCTGGTCGACGGTCTCGAGGGCCTCGGACAGCTTGCCGAGCCCCTCGACCGTGGTGTCGTCGAGGTCGGGGCGGGAGCGATCGGTCGTCACCCGCCCATCGTGCGGGCCGGGCCAGCGACCTGCCCGCTCAGGCCTCGCCGGTCGCGATGCCGATCAGCCGCTCGGCCAGCTGACGGCCGTGGGACGCCGGACCGTCGGGTCCGAGCAGCCCGCCGGACAGGTACATGCCGTCGATGATCAGGTGGAGCTGCGCGGCGAGATCCTCGCCGCGGCCGGGTGCGATCTGCTCCGACAGGCGCTCGAGCCGGCTGTAGAGCTCGAACTTGTAGTCGGCGGCGGCGCTGCGGGCCGGGTGCTGCGGGTCGTCGTACTCGCTGCTGACGTTGTTGAACGGGCAGCCGCGGAAGCCGGTGCGCGTGACGTCGCGCTCGACGGCGTCCACGACGGACAGGAGTGCGGCCCGCGGGTCGCCTTCCAGCCGCACCAGCTCGGCGTCGACGAAGGCGAGCACCGTGGCGGCCTTGCGCGCGAGGTAGGCGCCGACCAGGTCGTCCTTGCTCTTGAAGAGCCGGTAGACCGTCATCTTGCCCAGGCCGGTCTCGCGGACCAGCTCGTCCATGCCCACGCTGCGGGAGCTCCGTCCGGCGAAGAGCCGTTCGGCGGTGTCGAGCACGATGGCCTGGCGCTCGGCGCGCGAGCGTCGAACGGGGGCCGTGGTGTCGGCGGCGTCGAGCTTGAGGGCGGCGGTCACGTCAGCGATGGTGCACCACCGGCGTGACGGAGCAGTTCGCGGCACGCCGAAGATGGTTGCGCTGTGTGACTAGAGGCGTCCGGGTTATGCGGGGCGGCGGGGGGACCTGATGCCCGTGTGACAGCGGAGCGTCATGAACGGCCCGGTTCCTCCTACCTCGGAGGCTCGGTGCGGGCCCCGGCGACGGGGGCTAGTCGCGGCGGGTGCGGCGCGGGTTGGCGAGCAGCCGCGCCATGGTGGCGGCGGTCGCCTGCTGGGTGCGCGACTCCTCGGTCTGCGCGGCCTCCGCGTCGCCTGAGACGCCTACCTCGTGCTGCGTGTTCGCCATGCCGACCAGCCTGCCCTCGCCCTCCGCGGCGAAAACAGCCCCGATCGCGTGATCCTCGTTACGGAGACTGAGAGTTCCCTCACCCGCCGGACTCAGCGGAGCGCGCGCACCAGGGGGTCCCAGCGGTCCAGCGGCGCCGGGTAGGAGGCGTAGACGCTGAACCGGTCGACCAGTCCCCCGTAGCGGGCCCGCACCTGCGCGGCGAGCTCCTCGGGCTCCGCCACGACGGCGAACGTGGCCAGCACCTCGTCGGCGACCAGGTCGCGCATCGCCGTCCACTTGTCGGGCCGGCGGCCGACCGACAGGGCGTGCAGCTCGTCGGCGAGGGACTCCCAGCCGTGCAGCTCGAGCACCGGCCGGTAGGCCGGGGTGCTGCCGTAGAAGGCGATCGTCGCCTTCACCGCCGAGGCCGCCTCGGCGCGTTCCGCGTCGGTGCGGCCGGACACGACCAGTCCCGGCAGCGTGACGGCGACCTGGTCGAGCGACCGTCCGGCGGCGGCCAGGCCCTCCTCCAGTGCCGGGAGCGTCCGCTCGCGCAGGTACCGCTCGGTGGTGAAGCCGTGCACGAGCAGCCCGTCGCCGACCTCGCCGGCCAACCGGGTCATGGCCGGCCCCACGGCGGCCAGGTACACCGGCGGAGGGCCCCACTCGTGGGCGTCGGGCGCGAACATCGGCGTCATCAGCGTGTGCCGGTAGTGCTCGCTCTGGAAACGCAGCGGCGTGCCGTCCTGCCAGGACGCCCAGATCGCCCGCAGCGCGCCCACGAACTCCCGCATGCGGGCGACGGGGGCGCTCCACGGCATGGAGAACCGGCGCTCCACGTGGGCCTTGACCTGGGTGCCGAGGCCCAGGACGAAGCGGCCCCGTGAGTACCGCTGCAGGTCGTAGGCGGTCGTCGCGAGGGTCATGGGCGAGCGGGCGAAGGCCACGGCGATCGCGGTGCCGATCTGCAGCCGGTCGGTGGCCTGCGCGGCCATGAGCAGCGGCAGGAAGGGGTCGTGGTCGACCTCCGACGCCCACACGCCGGTGTAGCCCCGTGCCTCCAGGTCCCGGGCGGTGGCGGGGATGTCGTCGATCCCGGTCGAGAGGAGCGCGGCGTCGAGGAGCACGCCCGGCACCCTGCCCGACGGGGGCCGGTGCTGGCCAGGCGGAGTGCCTCGACCTAGGTTCACTCCCGGAACCCGGCAGCGTCGCCGGTTCCGAGCGGAGGTGGGCGTGGCGGACCGGGCAGCGGTGCTCGCCGATCTGGCCGCGGAGGGCGACGCGCTCGACGCCGTCGTCGCGCATCTGGAGGACACCGCCTGGCGAACGCCGACACCGGCGGAGGGCTGGACCGTCGCCGACTCGATCTCGCACCTGGAGTGGACCGACCGGCAGACGCTGCGGGCCCTCACCGATCCCGACGGTTTCGCCGCGGCCGTGGCCGCGTTCGCGGACCGGGTGGACACGATCGTGGACGACGAGGCCAGGGCGGGCGCGGCCACCGAGCCGGCGGGACTGCTGCACCGATGGCGGACCGGCCGGACCGCGGTGTCCGAGGCCCTCGCCGCGGTCAGGGACGACGAGCGCATCCCCTGGTTCGGCCCGCCGATGAAGGCGTCGTCCATGGCGACGGCGCGGCTGATGGAGACGTGGGCGCACGGCATCGACGTCACCGACGCGCTCGGACTGCCGCCCACGGCGTCCGACCGGCTGCGGCACGTGGCCCACCTCGGCGTCCGCACGCGGGACTTCGCCTTCCTGCAGCGCGGGCAGACGCCGCCGGCCGAGCCGTTCCGGGTCGAGCTGACGTCCCCCGGCGGCGACGTCTGGTCCTGGGGCCCGGAGGACGCCGCCCAGCGGGTCACCGGCCCGGCGCTGGACTTCTGCCTGCGGGTGACCCGGCGTCGCCACCGTGCCGACCTCGCGCTGGCGGCCACCGGCGCCGAGGCCGACCGGTGGCTGGACCTCGCGCAGGCGTTCGCCGGGCCACCCGGCGCCGAGCGCGAGCCGCGGGAGGGTGCGTGAGCGAGCCGCTGCGGATCGGCAATGCCTCCGGCTTCTACGGCGACCGGCGCGCGGCGGTGCGGGAGATGCTCGAGGGCGGGCCGCTCGACGTCCTCACCGGGGACTACCTCGCCGAGCTGACCCTGCTGATCCTGGGCCGCGACCGGATGAAGGACCCGTCCCGCGGCTACGCCCGCACCTTCCTGGCCCAGATGGAGGAGTGTCTCGGGCTGGCCGTCGACCGCGGCGTGCGGACCGTGGTCAACGCGGGCGGGCTGAACCCGGCCGGGCTGGCGACGGCGCTGCGCGAGCAGGCCGACCGGCTCGGCATCTCCGCCGCCGTCGCGTCGGTCGAGGGGGACGACCTGCTGCCGCGGGCCGAGGAACTGGGCCTGGGCCGGCCGCTCACCGCGAACGCCTACCTCGGCGCGTTCGGCATCGCCGAGTGCCTGCGGGCCGGCGCCGACGTCGTCGTCACCGGCCGGGTCACCGACGCCTCCCTGGTCGTCGGCCCGGGCATCGCCCGCTTCGGCTGGACCCGGGCGGACCTCGACGCGCTGGCCGGCGCGGTGGTCGCCGGCCACGTCCTCGAGTGCGGCGCCCAGGCGACGGGCGGCAACCTGTCCAGCTTCGACGAGTACCCCCTCGAGCAGCTGCTGCACCCCGGCTTCCCCGTGGCGGAGCTGGCGGCCGACGGCTCCGCCGTGATCACCAAGCATCCCGGCTCCGGAGGCGTGGTCGACCTCGACACGGTCACCGCGCAGCTCCTCTACGAGGTGGGTGGTCCGCGCTACGCCGGCCCGGACGTGGTGGCCCGCTTCGACACGATCGAGCTCGCCGGCGACGGCCCCGACCGGGTGCGCATCTCCGGCGTCCGGGGCGAACCGCCGCCGCCGGAGGTCAAGGTGTGCCTCAACTCCCTCGGCGGGCACCGCAACGAGGTCACCTTCGTGCTGACCGGCGACCGGATCGACGCGAAGGCCGCCTTCGTGCGCGCCCAGTTCGAGGCCGCGCTGCCGGCCCGCCCACAGGAGCTCGTCTGGTCCACCCTCGGCGCCGAGGACCCGGACGCCGACACGGAGGCATCGGCCAGCGTGCTGCTGCGCTGCCAGGCGCTCGACCCATCACCGGACGTCGTCGGCCGCGCGTTCAGTGGCGCCGCCGTCGAGCTCGCGCTGGCGAGCTACCCCGGCTTCCACCTCACCGCGCCGCCCGGCAGCGGCTCCCCGTTCGGGGTCTACACCGCGGCCTTCGTGCCGCAGGACGCCGTCCCGCACGTCGCCGTCCTGCCGGACGGGACGCGCGTCGACGTCCCCTCGCCCGCGGTCACCTCCCCCTCGAGCCCGTCCCAGGGGCCGAAACCGCGGTTTCGGCCCCTGGCGGACCGACGCGGCGGGCGCCGCTGGGGGCGGTGGCCCGGGCGCGCAGCGGCGACAAGGGTGGGACGGCGAACATCGGGCTGTGGGCGCGCACCGACGCCGGCGGCGCGTGGCTGGCCGACGTCCTGACGCCCGACGAGGTCCGCGCCCTGCTGCCCGAGGCGGCCGACCTGCCGGTCACCGTCCACCCGCTGCCGAACCTGCGGGCGGTGAACGTGGTGATCGACGGGCTGCTCGGCCGCGGCGTCGCGGCCAGCACGCGGTTCGACCCGCAGGCCAAGGCGCTCGGCGAGTGGCTGCGCGGCCGCGTCCTCGACATCCCGGAGGCCCTCCTGTGACCGCGTTCCGCACCGCGCTGGACACCGCGTCCGAGCAGTTCGCCGCCAACCGCGCCGCGATGCTCGACGCGCTGGCGGCGCTGGACGCCGAGCACGCCAAGGCGCTGGCCGGCGGCGGCGAGAAGCCGGTCGCGCGGCACCGCGAGCGCGGCAAGCTGGCGCCGCGGGAGCGCATCGAGCTGCTGCTGGACCCCGACAGCGCCTTCCTCGAGCTCTCGCCGCTGGCCGCCTGGGGCAGCGACTTCGCCGTCGGCGCCAGCGTCGTCACCGGCGTCGGCGTCGTCGAGGACGTCGAGTGCGTGGTCATCGCCAACGACCCGACGGTCCGCGGCGGCGCGAGCAACCCCTGGACGCTGAAGAAGTCGCTGCGCGCGCTGCAGATCGCCCGCGAGAACCGGCTGCCGGTGATCCAGCTGGTCGAGTCCGGCGGCGCCGACCTGCCCACGCAGAAGGAGATCTTCGTCCCGGGCGGGCAGCTGTTCCGCGACCTGACCCGGCTCTCGGCCGAGGGCATCCCGACGATCGCGCTGGTCTTCGGCAACTCCACCGCCGGCGGCGCGTACGTGCCCGGCATGAGCGACCACGTGGTGATGGTCGACGGCGGCGCGAAGGTGTTCCTGGGCGGTCCGCCGCTGGTGCGCATGGCCACCGGCGAGATCGCCGACGAGGAGGAGCTCGGCGGCGCCGCGATGCACGGGCGGGTCAGCGGGCTGGCCGACTCCGTCGCGCGGGACGAGGTCGACGCGCTGCGCATCGGACGGCGCATCGTCGCCCGGCTCAACTGGCGCAAGCGGGGGCCGCGGCCAGGGCCGGTCGCGCCGCCGCGGTACGACGAGGAGGAGCTGCTCGGCGTCGTCGGCACCGACCTGTCCCGGCCGTTCGACCCGCGCGAGGTCCTCGCCCGGATCGTCGACGACTCCGACTTCGACGAGGTCAAACCGCGGTACGGCGCCAGCCTGGTCACCGCCTGGGCGCGCATCCACGGCCAGCCCGTCGGCATCCTGGCCAACGCGCAGGGCGTGCTGTTCAGCCAGGAGGCGCAGAAGGCCACCCAGTTCATCCAGCTGGCCAACCAGACCGACACCCCGTTGGTCTTCCTGCACAACACGACCGGCTACATGGTCGGTCGGGAGTACGAGCAGGGCGGGATCATCAAGCACGGCGCGATGATGATCAACGCCGTCTCCAACAGCCGGGTGCCGCACCTGTCGGTGCTGCTCGGCGCCTCGTACGGCGCCGGCCACTACGGCATGTGCGGCCGGGCGTACGACCCCCGCTTCTTGTTCGCCTGGCCCTCGGCGAAGTCGGCCGTCATGGGGCCGGCGCAGCTGGCCGGCGTGCTCTCGATCGTCTCCCGGGCCGCCGCCGAGGCCCGGGGAGGCCGTTCGACGAGGAGGGCGACGCCGCCATGCGCGCGGCCGTCGAGGCGCAGATCGAGGCGGAGTCGCTGCCGCAGTTCCTCTCCGGTCGGGTCTACGACGACGGCGTCATCGACCCGCGGGACACCCGCACGGTGCTGGGTCTGTGTCTCTCGGCCGCGGCCACCCGTGAGATCGAAGGCGTCGGCTCGGGGTCCGGGACCCCGGGCTTCGGCGTCTTCCGGATGTGAGGCCTTCCGTGATCACCCGAGTCCTGGTGGCCAACCGCGGCGAGATCGCCCGGCGGGTCTTCCGCACCTGCCGCGACCTCGGCATCGGCACCGTCGCGGTCTACTCCGACGCGGACGCCGACAGCCCGCACCGCCGCGAGGCCGACCGCGCCGTCCGGCTGCCCGGAGCGGCGCCGGCCGACACGTATCTGCGCGCCGACCTGCTGATCGAGGCCGCCCGCACCTCGGGCGCCGATGCGATCCACCCCGGCTACGGCTTCCTGTCCGAGAACGCCGAGTTCGCGCAGGCGGTGCTCGACGCCGGCCTCAGCTGGATCGGACCGCCGCCGGCCGCGATCGCCGCGATGGGATCGAAGGTCGAGGCCAAGCACCTGATGGCCGACGCCGGCGTCCCCGTGCTGCCCGAGCTGGACCCCTCCGCCGTCACCGAGCGGGACCTCCCGGTCCTGGTGAAGGCGTCGGCCGGCGGTGGCGGGCGCGGCATGCGGATCGTGCGCACGCTCGCCGCCCTGCATGGGGAGATCGCCGCGGCGCGGGCCGAGGCGCAGTCGGCGTTCGGCGACCCGACCGTGTTCTGCGAGCCTTATGTGGAGGCCGGCCGGCATCTCGAGGTGCAGGTGCTCGCCGACGCCCACGGCACCGTCTGGTCCCTCGGCGAGCGCGAGTGCTCGCTGCAGCGCCGGCACCAGAAGGTGGTCGAGGAGACGCCGTCCCCGATGGTGGACGACGCCCTGCGCGCCGAGCTGTCCGCCGCCGCGGTGGCTGCGGCCAAGGCGATCGACTACGTCGGCGCCGGCACGGTCGAGTTCCTCGCCCAGAACGACGGCAGTTTCTGGTTCCTCGAGACCAACACCCGGCTGCAGGTGGAGCACCCCGTCACCGAGTGCGTCACCGGGCTGGACCTCGTCGCCGAACAGCTGCGCATCGCGGCGGGGGAGCGACTCGCCGCGGAGCCGCCCGCCGCCAGGGGCGCCGCGATCGAGGTGCGCCTCTACGCAGAGGACCCGGCGCAGGGCTGGCGGCCGGCGGCCGGGGTCGTGCGGAGGTTCGCCGTCCCCGGGGTGCGGGCGGAGTTCGAGGTCCCCGACCGGCCGGGCATCCGGCTGGACGCCGGTGTCGTCGACGGAACACCGGTCGGGACGGCGTACGACCCGATGCTGGCCAAGGTGATCGCCTGGGCGCCGACGCGGGTCGAGGCGGCCGCCCGCCTCGCCGCCGTGCTCGCCGGCGCCCGGGTGCACGGCCCGCCGACCAACCGCGACCTGCTCGTCCGCGGCCTGCGGCACCCCGAGTTCCTCGCCGGCCGCACCGACACCGCGTTCTTCGACCGGATCGGGCTCGACGTCCTCGCCGCACCCCTCGCCGGCCCCGCGGAGGTGCACCTCGCCGCGCTGGCCGCGGCGCTCGCGGGTGCCGCCGCCCGCAGGCAGGCGGCGCGCGTGCAGGGCGGCCTGCCGAGCGGGTGGCGGAACGTCCCGTCACAGCCGCAGCGCGCCGCGTTCGAGGTGGCCGGCGAGACGCTCGAGGTCGGCTACCGGCACACCGGCGACGGCCTGGTAGTGGAGGGACGCGACGACGTCACGCTGGTCTCCGCCTCGCCTGCGGAGGTCGTGCTCGAGGTCGCCGGAGTCGAGCACCGCCTCCGCGCTTTCGGTACAGAAAGCGGGGAGGTGGTGGACGTCGACGGCGACGGCTGGGCCACCACCCTGCGGGTCCTGCCCCGGTTCCCCGATGCGGCGACGACCGTGGCCGAGGGCTCACTCGTCGCACCCATGCCGGGCACGGTCACCGCCGTGCACGTGGCGGCCGGCGAGCCGGTCGCTGCCGGGCAGCCGCTGCTCGTGCTCGAGGCGATGAAGATGCAGCACCCCGTTGTGGCGCCGGCTGCCGGCGTGCTCCGCTCCCTGGACGTCGTCGCGGGAGCGCAGGTGGAGGCCGGCGCCGTGCTGGCCGTGATCGAGGCGGGAGAACGGTGAGTCTGGACTTCGACGAGGGTGACGAGCTGCGGGCCCTGCGCTCGGCGGTGGCCGAGCTCGGATCCCGCTACGGGCAGTCCTACTTCCTCGAGCAGGCCCGCAGCGGCGGCACCACCAGCGCACTGTGGGCCGAGGCCGGGAAGGCCGGGTTCATCGGCGTCAACCTGCCCGAGGAGTACGGCGGCGGGGGCGGCGGCATGGTCGAGCTGTCGCTGGTGTGCGAGGAGCTCGGCGCGGCCGGCTGCGGGCTGCTCATGATGGTGGTGTCGCCGGCGATCTGCGGCACGGTCATCGCCCGGTTCGGCACGGCGGAGCAGAAGCAGCGCTGGCTGCCCGGCCTGGCCGACGGCTCGACGATCATGGCGTTCGCGATCACCGAGCCCGACGCCGGGTCGAACTCGCACGAGATCAGCACGACCGCCCGCCGGGACGGCGACGAGTGGGTGCTCACGGGGCGCAAGACCTGGATCAGCGGGGTGGACCTCGCCGACGCCGTCCTCGTGGTGGGCAAGCTGGCCGACGGGCGGGCGGGGACAGGCAGGGGCACGCTGCGCCCGGCGCTGTTCGTCGTCCCCACCGATGCGCCGGGCCTCGCCGCCCAGCCGATCCCGATGGAGCTGGTCAGCCCCGAGCGGCAGTTCCAGGTCTTCCTGGACGACGTCCGGCTGCCCGCCGATGCCCTCGTCGGGCACCCCGATCAGGGCATCGCCCAGCTGTTCGCAGGGCTCAATCCCGAGCGGGTCATGGCCGCGGCGTTCTCCCTGGGGGTCGCCCGCCTGGCGATGACGAAGGCCACCGACTACGCCCGGCAGCGGCAGGTGTGGGGCACGCCGATCGGCGCACACCAAGGCCTGGCGCACCCGCTGGCGGCCTGCCAGATCGAGATCGAGCTTGCCCGGCTGATGACCCAGAAGGCCGCCTGGCTGATCGACCGGGGCCGCGACGCCGAGGCGGGGCTGGCCGCCAACAGCGCCAAGTACGCCGCCGCCGAGGCCGCCGCCCGAACCGTCGACCAGGCGGTGCAGACCCACGGCGGCGCCGGACTCGCCCAGGAGTACGGCGTCGGGGCGTTGCTCGTCTCGTCCCGGCTGAGCCGGATCGCCCCGGTCAGCCGCGAGATGATCCTCAGCTTCGTCGCCCAGCACGACCTGCGGCTGCCCCGCTCGTACTGACCCCCGTGGCCGGAACCGCGGTTCCGGCCCCCTCCGACAGGAGCCGGAACCGCGGTTTCGGCTCCTGTGACGGGAGGACGACGATGTCGGGCTAGGCGCCCGGGGTGTCGGCGCCGCCCTGGGTGTCGGCGCCGCCCTGGGTGTCGGCGCCCTCGGCCGGCTGCTCGGGGTGCGGCGTCCGGCCGCCCTCGCCGGTCCCCGGCTGCTCGGCGCCCTCGGCGGCTCGGCGGTGTGCGGGTTGTTCTCGGGCTCGGTCATGTCGGGCCCTGTGCCCGGCCGGTCGGCGCGGAAACGCCGGCTCAGCCGACGGGCTCGGCGGCCGGTGCCTGCCTCAGCAGCGCCCGGACGGCGTCGTCGTCGGGGAGCGCCCCGCGGGCACCGCGGCCGGTCGTCGACAGGGCTGCTGCGACGACCGCGTAGCGCACCGCGTCGGGCAGCGCGTCTCCCCGGGCCAGAGCCTGGGCCATCGCGCCGCAGAAGCAGTCACCGGCGCCGGTGGTGTCGACGGGCCCGACCGGCGGCGGCGCCTGCAGCACCGCCGGCCCGTCGGCTGGGACGACGAGGGCGCCGCGCGCCCCGAGCGTGACGACGACCGAGCAGCCGGCCACCGAGCGGGCCAGCGCCACCAGCTCGTCCGGTGAGCGCTCCCGAGGCTCGGCGCCCGCCAGCTGGGCGAGCTCGTGCTCGTTGGGCACGAGCACGTCGACCAGTTCGAGCAGCGCAGCGGGAAGTGGCCGGGGTGGGGCGGGCGTCAGGACGACGGTGCCGGCCGCGACGCTCGCCGCCGCGGCCACCGTCTCCAGCGGCACCTCGAGCTGGAGCAGCAGCACCGACGCGCGGCGGACCGACTCGACGTCGGCGTCGGCGGGCGCCAGCGCGGCGTTGGCGCCGGGGACCACGACGATCAGGTTCTCGCCGGTGCCGGCCTCCACGGCGATCGTCGCCGAGCCGGTCGGGACGCCGGCCGTGCGGTGCACCCGGCTGACGTTCACCCGGGAGCCCGCCAGCGCGGCCAGCTGCCGGTCGCCGGCGGCGTCCTCGCCCACCCGGCCCACCATGTGCACCCCCGCGCCCAGCAGGCCCGCGGCGGCGGCCTGGTTGGCGCCCTTCCCGCCGGGCGCGATGTCGACGGACCGGCCGACGACGGTCTCCCCGCGCCCGGGCAGGCGGTCGACGGCGACCAGCACGTCCTCGTTCAGGCTGCCGACGACGGTGACGGACACGCAGACCTCCAGGCGACGGGGAGACCAGCAGTACCAGACGGCCGGTTTCCGCACGTCGGCGGAGCGGTACCCCCCGATCCATGGCCGAGGGCGACGCCGACACGATCCGCCGCGACTTCGGCGAGGCGGTGAACATGACCGCCGGCGAGCTGGAGAAGTGGCTGGCGACCGAGGAGTCCCGGGAGGTCGGCCAGAAGGACGGCGGAGGCGAGAGCACCGGTCACGAGTCCGGGCGGCGCATCGTCGAGCTGCTGCGCACGAAGAAGGCCGACCTGACCGACGACGACCTCGCCCACATGCGCAAGGTCCACGGCTACGTGCAGCGGCACCTGGCCCAGGGGTCGGGGAAGTCCTACGTCGAGACGTCGAAGTGGCGGTACTCCCTCATGAACTGGGGGCACGACCCGCTGAAGAAGTAGGTTGCGCCGATGCGGCGCGAGGACAGGGCACGCAACGACCCGGCGCAGTACGACGAGCTGGCCGACCACTGGTGGCGGCACGACGGCGAGTTCGCCGCCCTGCACTGGCTGGCGGCGTCGCGGGCCGAGCACATCCCGCCGGCGCCGTCGCCGGACGCGGTGCTCGTCGACCTCGCCTGCGGTGGCGGGCTGATGTGCCCGCACGTCGAGCGGCTCGGCTACCGGCACGTCGGCGTCGACATCGGCGAGACCGGGCTCCGCCTGGCCCGCGAGCACGGTGTGACCCCGGTGCTCGGCTCGGTGCTGCAGGTGCCGCTGGCCGACGGCTGCGCGGACGTCGTCGTGGCCGGGGAGATCCTCGAGCACGTCGAGGACGACGTCGGCGTGCTGGCCGAGTGCGCGCGGCTGCTCAAGCCGGGCGGCGCACTCGTCCTCGACGCCCTGGCCGCCGGCCGGCTCTCGGTGCTGATCAACGTCCACCTGCTCGAGCGCCTGCCCGGCGGCCCGCCCAGGGGGCTGCACGACCCCGCGCTGTTCGTCGACCGCGAGCGGCTCCTCGCGGCGGCCGACCGGCTCGGCCTGGACCTCCAGCTCGTCGGCCTCCGGCCGTCGATGCGGCAGGCGATCGCCTGGAAACTCGGCCGCCGGCGGCTGGTGCGCATGAAGCCGATCCGCTCGACCGCCGTCGTCTTCGCCGGCTACGGACGGAAGCGGTGAGGCGGCGGATCGATTGCGCCCCACGTACCGTCGGGCCATGAGTTCCGCCGTCCTGACCGGTGCCGGGTCCGCCCTGCCGGCGGCGATCGAGCAGGACGCCGTCTGGGACGGCTTCTTCGCCAACCACTACGCGGGCGTCCGCGCCGCGCAGCGGATCTTCGCCGGAGCGGGGGTACGCCGGCGGCACGCCGTGGCCAGCCCCCTGGACGAGGACCTCAGCGGCTGGGGCACCGGCGCCCGCATGGAGCGCTACGTGCAGGAGGCGCTGCCCCTCGGCAAGCAGGCCGTGGCCGGTGCTCTCGACGCCGCCGGGCTCGCCCCGGGTGAGGTCGGCCTGTTCGCCGTCGCCACCTGTACCGGCTATGCGACACCGGGGCTCGACATCCGCCTGGCCAGCGACCTCGGGATGCCCTCGGGGCTGCAGCGCCTGCTGGTCGGGCACATGGGCTGCTACGCGGCCATCCCGGGGCTGGCGGCGGTCAGCGATTTCGTCACCGCGCGCTCCCGCCCGGCGGTGCTCCTGTGCTGCGAGCTGACCAGCCTGCACGTGCAGCCGGCCCAGCGGGACCTCGAGCAGGTCGTGGCGCACGCCCTCTTCTCCGACGCCGCGGCGGCCGTCGTCCTGGAGCCGGGTGCGGGCCGCGGCCGCCGGGTCGCCGGCATCGTGGCCCGCACCGATCCCTCGACCACCGACCACATGACCTGGGACGTCACCGACCTCGGCTTCCGCATGGGCCTGTCGCCGCGGGTGCCCGACGTGCTGTCCCGGCACGTGGGCGACGTCGTCGCCGAGCTCCTGGCCGGCGCCGGTCTGCGCGCCGAGGACGTCGCCGGCTGGGCCGTGCACCCTGGCGGGCCGCGGATCCTCGACGTCGTCCAGACGGAGCTGGGGCTGACCGACCCGCAGATGGCGGCCTCCCGCCGGGTGCTGGCCGAGCACGGCAACTGCTCCTCGGCGACCGTCCTCCTCGTGCTCGAGGAGCTCGCCGACGTGGACGGTCCGGTGGTCGCCATGGCGTTCGGGCCGGGCCTGACGCTCTACGCGACGGTGCTCGTACCCGCCTGACCTGCTCTGTCGGGAGGCGCACCACCTAGACTGTGATCTACCTCACACCATGGAGGTGGTCCGGTGCAGACGACCCAGTCGGTGCGGGTCTTCCTCGTCGACGACCACGAGGTGGTCCGGCGGGGCGTCGCCGAGGTGCTCGAGGACGATCCGGGCATCAGCGTGTGCGGCGAGGCCGGGTCGGTGGCCGAGGCCCTGGCCCGGGTCCCGGCCGTGCGGCCCGACGTCGTGGTCATCGACATGCGGCTGCCCGACGGGGACGGCGCCGAGCTCTGCCGCGGCCTCCGCGAGCGGGTGCCGGGGCTGTGCTGCCTGGTGCTGACCAGCTTCTCCGAGCAGGAGGCGCTGGAGGCGGCGGTCCGCGCCGGCGCATCGGGCTTCCTGCTCAAGCAGGTGCGCGGCCCGGCGCTGGTCTCCGCCGTCCGCACGGTCGCCGCCGGCGGCACCCTCTTCGACGAGGTCTCGCCGGCCATGGTGGCGCGCACCCGCCCGCCCAGGGCGGCCGGCGGCGACCGGCTGCGCCTGCTGACCGACCAGGAGCGCACGGTGCTCCGGCTGATCGGCGAAGGGCTGACCAACCGGCAGATCGGCGAGCGCATGGGACTGGCCGAGAAGACGGTGAAGAACTACACCAGCCACCTGCTGGCGAAACTGGGGCTCGAGCGGCGCACCCAGGCCGCCATCCTCGCCACCGAGCTGCGCGACCGCCAGGGCGGCTGACCGGAGCCGTTCCGGCTCAGCCGGGCGCCGGCACCGTCCACCGGATCTCGGTCCCGGACACGGCCGCGGCAGCGGTGAGCCGGCCGCCGCGGCGCTCCGCCCGGTCGGCGAGGTTGGCCAGGCCGCTGCGGACGGTGATCGGCGGCAGGCCGCACCCGTCGTCGGTCACGACGACCTCCACCTCGTCGGTGACGGTCACCGACACGGTGAGGCGGGCGGCGCCCGCGTGCCGGACGACGTTGGTCGCGAGCTCGCGCACCACCGCCACCAGGTCGAGCACCAGGTCGGGCGGCAGGTCGTCGCGCTCGTAGCGCATCCGGAGGTCGGGACGGACGTCGTGGCCGTCGGTCACCGAGCGCAGCACCTCCGCCAGCCGGCGCCGGACCGCGGCCGGGGAGGCGTCCTCGGCCTCGTGCAGCTCGAAGATCGACGTCCGGATCCGGGAGATCGTGCCGTGCAGCTCATCCACGCTGCGGGACAGCCGTCTCGCGGCCTCCGGGTGGTCGTTCTCCAGGTTGCGGGAGAGCCGGTCGAGGGCGAGCGCGGTGGCGAAGATCCGCTGGACGACGTGGTCGTGCAGGTCGCGGGCGATCCGGTCGCGGTCGGCCTGCACCTGCAGCACCCGCTCGCGCTGCTGGGCGCGGGCCAGCTCGAGCGCGACCGACGCCTGTGCCGCGAACGCCGACAGCAGGTCCAGCTCGTCGGGGGTGAAGGGCGGGCGGCCCGATGCCCGCAGGGTCGCCAGCAGCCCCCGGGACGAGCCGCTGCCCAGGGGCACCACGAGCGCCGGTCCGTAACCGGCCGTCAGCTCGACGACCACTGCCGCGCGGGTGCCGATGACGGGCATGGTGCTGATGTCCTCGATCAGCCGCGGCTCCCCGGCCTCCTGGGTGACCGCGAGGTAGCTGTCGCCCAGCGGCAGCCGGACGCCTTCCACGTCGTCGGCGACCGGTCCGACCGCCGCGACGATGGTCATCGTGCCCGGGTCGCCGTCGCTCGGGACGAGCACGCCGACCATGTCGGCGTCGGTCAGCGCCGAGACCTGGGTGCAGACCGCCCGGAGCACGTCGTCGGGATCGGCGCCCGACAGCAGCGCCGTCGCCATCTCGGCGGCCGCCAGCCCCCACCGGCCACGGGTCTCCGCCCGCTCGGCGAGCCGGGCGTTCTCGATCGCCATGCCGGCGACCACCGCGAGCGCCTGCGCGACCTCCACGTCGGCATCGGTGAAGGTGTCGCCGGTGCGCTTCTCGGTGAGGTACAGGTTGCCGAACACGGCCTCGCCCACCCGCACCGGCACACCGAGGAACGAGCGCATCTCCGGGTGTTCGGGCGGAAAACCCACCGACGCCGGGTGGTCCCCGAGGTCGTCGAGGCGGAGGGCGGCGGGCTCGGCGACCAGCAGGCCCAGGATGCCGTGCCCGGCGGGCAGCCGGCCGATGCGCTCCCGGACGTGGTCGTCCATGCCGACGATGACGAAGCGGTCCAGCCCCCGGCCGTCGGGCGACAGCACGCCGAGCGCGCCGTAGCCGGCGTCGACGTGGCGGACGGCGGCCTGCACGATGTCGTGCAGCGTGGCCTCGAGCTGGCTGCCCGACGCCGCGGCGCGGAGCGCCGCCGCGAGGACCGGCGTGACGCGGACGTCGCCGCGCTCGGCGGCGGCCGAGGATTCGGGCGGGGGATCGGGCGGGGGCACGGCCCGACGGTAGGAGTCCTGGCCCGGAACGGACAGCGGTCCAGGAGCGGCGGGGATGGTCGACGGAGTCGGGCGGGCGGAGGGATCAGGCGCCACGGGCCAGGCGGCGGCTGGGCGGACGGGGGACTGCCTGGCGGAGCAGCGCCTTGCTGCCGGCGCCGACCACGACCAGATCGGCCCCGCGGGTGGCGGCTACGAGTGCGTCGAACACCGACCGGTCGAGGACGGCGGTGCGCGTCCGGCCGTGCACGCCGGTGTCCGCGATGGCACGGAGCACCTGGGCCTCCAGCCGGTCGAGCGCCGCGTGGTTCTCCCGGACGAGCACCCGGCTCGACCCCTCGAGGGGGTCGCCCTCCGGCGCGTCGAGCACGGCGACGGCGACCACCGTTCCCTCCCGGCGCGCGGCTTCGCGCAGGGCCCACACCAGTGCTCCGTGACCCGCCCCCGTGCCGTCCACCTCCACGATCAACCAGGGCGTCTGGCGCCGGGGGAGCAGCGGAGGGAGGCGCAGCGGCTCGACGCCCTGCGCCTCGGGCGGTCGGAGCGACGGCGGTGGAACGGCCCGCATCGGCTCCGTCTCGGGCCCCTGGTCGGGCTCCCGGGCGGAACGGATGTCGCTCATGGGGGGATCGTCTCTGGCGCACCCGGCCTGCGGGAGGGACCAAGGGCCCGGTCACCGGGCCGAACCAGGCGGCACGAACGAGTTGCGAAATCGATGCCCTGCGTGTTCCGGACGGAGCGTGATCTCTGCCACGCTCTGCGTCACTCCCCGGAGGGGAAAGCGAAGCCGGCCGGGTGGCCTCGCTCAAGATCGCCGCGACGGCAACCGATGCAGGGGCATGAGCCTTCTCCGGCGGCTGCGCAGCACCAGCCTGCTGACCCGCTTTGGGGTCGTCAGCCTGCTGCTGACCATCGCCGTGGGTGCGGTGCTCTCCTCCGTGCTGAGCACCGTCATCGAGGACCGGGCCCGCCAGCAGGCGGAGGACGCCGCCCTCATGGCCGTGCGCCTCGGGCTCCAGCCGCACTTCAGCCGAGCCGACCTGGCCATCGGCTTCGAGGCCGGGCGACTGGCCGACGTGGAGCACGCCGTCGACAGCGCCGCCGAGCGGTTCGGCACGGCGGGCAGCTCGCTGGCCGCCTTCGACCCGGTGGAGCTGAAGGTGTTCAACGGCGAGCAGACGATCGTCTACCACTCGGAGCATCCGGAGCTGGTCGGCACGACCTCGAACTCGGGTGAGCTCCGGGCGGCCCTGGACGGCTACGTCGTCTCCGGTTTCGCCCACTCCTCCGACGACAGCGACACCAGCGAGGACGGCGAACGGCAGCTGCTCGAGGTGTACGTGCCGCTGCA
Organism: Blastococcus sp. PRF04-17; assembly: GCF_023016265.1. Classification (GTDB taxonomy): domain Bacteria; phylum Actinomycetota; class Actinomycetes; order Mycobacteriales; family Geodermatophilaceae; genus Blastococcus_B. The sequence goes on from NZ_CP095412.1 coordinate 3,496,579, forward strand.
GTACCCGGGTTCCTCGGAACCCGACGGCGTCATCGAGGTGTACCTGCCCTACGCGCCGGTGGCCGCCGCCGTCCGGGACGACGTGCGGACGATGACCGTCGCCCTGGGCGTGAGCCTGACCGTCTTCTACGTCGTGGTCTTCCGCCTCATCGCCTCGGCGTCCAAGCGCCTGCGCCGCCAGACCGAGGAACTGCACATCTCCGCCGAGCGCGACCGGCACCAGGCCACCCACGACGCGCTGACCGGCCTGCCGAACTGGGAGCTCATGCGCGACCGGCTGGACCAGGGCCTGGCCGCCGCGAGCCGCACCGACCGCGAGGTCGCGCTGCTGCTCATCGACCTCGACCGGTTCAAGGAGATCAACGACACCCTGGGCCATTCGTACGGCGACCGGCTGCTCTGCCAGGTCGGTCCGCGCCTGCAGTCGGTGCTCCGCGAGGGCGACACCGTCGCCCGCCTCGGTGGCGACGAGTTCGCCGTCCTGCTGCCGGTCGTGGACGGCGTCGCGGAGGCGGAGGCCGTCGCCGAGCGGCTGCGCGAGTCGCTGCACCAGGCCTTCGACGTCAACGGCGTCGCCCTCGACGTCGAGGCCAGCATCGGCATCGCGCTGTCGCCGTGGCACGGCACCGACACCGAGGAGCTCCTGCGCAACGCCGACATCGCGATGTACGTCGCGAAGGAGATGAAGGCCGGCGCGGTCGTCTTCGAGGCCACCGAGCACGTCACCGCGCCCTCACGCATCACCGTGCTCGGTGACCTGCGCCGGGCGCTGGAGAACACCGACGAGCTCTTCCTCAACTACCAGCCGAAGTACACCCTCGACCGGGAGCGGATCGAGGGCCTCGAGGCACTGCTGCGCTGGGAGCACCCGACCGAGGGCCTGATCCCGCCGGGCGAGTTCATCCCGGTCGCGGAGGGCACCGGCATCATCCTGCGGCTGACCGAGCGCGTCCTGGACATGGCGCTGGCCCAGATGCGGCTGTGGCTCGACGCGGGCCACGCCGTGCCCGTGGCGGTCAACCTGTCCACCCGGTGCCTGCTCGACGCCGGGCTGCCCGAGCTCGTGCAGCGCCTGCTCGCCCGGTTCCGCGTGCCGGCCGAGCTGCTGCGCCTCGAGGTCACCGAGAGCGCGGTCATGGGCGATGCCGCCCGGTGCATGGAGGTCCTGCAGCGCCTGCACGACCTCGGCGTGAAGCTGTCCATCGACGACTTCGGCACCGGCTACAGCTCCATGGCCCACCTGCGCCGGCTGCCGGTGGACGAGCTGAAGATCGACCGTTCGTTCGTGCTCGGCATGACGAGCGCCCCGCAGGACGCCGTCCTCGTGCGCACCGCGATCGATCTGGGCCACAACCTCGGCCTCACCGTGGTGGCGGAGGGGGTCGAGGGCGCCGAGCACGTGGCGGCGCTCCGGGAGCTCGGGTGCGACATCGCGCAGGGGTACCACTACGCGCGCCCGATGCCGGGTGGCGCGATGACCGAGCTGCTGGGTCGCGTGGGCACCATCCACGGCAGCACGGTGCCGGTCACCCGCTGACCAGGACGACCCCGCGCCGAACGGGTGCAGGCGACGCCCAGGCCCACCGCCGTTCGGCAGGTCGTCGCACCGCCCGCGTCCTGACCCGCCGGCGTCGGCGAGCGGAGTCGCCGCCGCGCTGGCAGGCTCGCCGGGGTGACGGCCGTCGTGAGCAGGGGCATCGACGCGGTGCTGGCAGCGAGCCGGGCGGGGGTCGCCAGGCTCGGCCCGGCCGAGCTGCTCGAGGCAGCGGCCCGCGGCGCGCTGGTCGTGGACACGCGTACCGACGCCCAGCGCCGTCGGCAGGGCGAGTTCCCCGGTGCCGTGGTCATCGACCGGACGGTCCTGGAGTGGCGACTCGACCCGGCGAGCGAGGCCCGCATCCCGGAGGCGACCGGGTACGACCTGGAGGTCGTGGTCCTGTGCCGGCAGGGCTACAGCTCCAGCCTCGCCGCTGCGTCGCTGCGGGCGGTCGGCCTGCACCGCGCGACCGACCTCGTCGGCGGCGTCGAGGCGTGGCTCGGGGCGGGCCTGCCGATGTCGGAGGCAGGCGCCGACGTACGGGAGTGAGAGCGGGTGACGAGAATCGAACTCGCACTGTCAGCTTGGGAAGCTGATGTTCTGCCATTGAACTACACCCGCGAACGCCGCCCAGACTACCTGGCGAGCCCGCCCGCGCGGGAGCAGCCCCTGATCAGCGGCGCATCTCGGCGAGGAATCCGGTGGCCTCCGAGCGCAGCCGCTCGGCCATCTGCGACAGCCCGGTGATGTCGTCCCCGCCGGTGGCCAGCGAGGACGAGCCGTCGACCGCCGCCGCGATGCCGTCGACGAGGGTGTTCATCTCGCCGACCGTCGTCCCCACCGTGCCCATCCGGGCCGCGACCGCCTCGGTGGCCTCGCGGATCTGCTCGACCTGGGCGGTGACCCGCAGGGTTGCCTGACCGGTCTGGTCCGCGAGGTCCTTGACCTCGGAAGCGACCACGGCGAACCCCTTGCCGGCCTCTCCGGCGCGGGCGGCCTCGATCGTGGCGTTGAGGGCCAGCAGCCGGGTCTGCGCGGCGATGGCGTCGATCATCGCGATGATCTCCTTGATCTCGGCCGAGGAGGTGGTCAGGGAGGTGATCGTCGCCTGCGCGGTGCCGACCTCGGTGGCGGCGGCACCGGCCGCGGCCGTCAGCCCGGACGCCGACGCGCTCATCTCCGTCGAGGCGGTGGCCACCTGCTCCGACATGGCCAGGACGACGGACTCGAAGGCGTCGGCCAGGCGCAGGCGGGCGTTCTGCGCCTCGGTGACCCGGCCGGCCGTCTCCTGCATGGCCGTCCGGGCGGTGTTGATGTCGGTGGCGCTCTTCCGGAAGGCGCCGCGCAGGCCGGTCAGCAGCAGCCGTCGGGAGAACCGGCCCTCCGCGGCGGCGGTGAGCGCGGCCGACGACTCGCGGACGAAGGCGTCGGAGACGTCGAGCACCCGGTTGACGGCGTCGTGCAGAGCGGCCAGCTCCGGCCGGGCCGCGATCTCGGGCGTCGGGCGCACCCGGGCCTCCAGGTCGCCGCGGGCGGCGGCGTCGCAGGTCTCGGTCAGCTGGCGCACGAAAGCCCGGTGGGCGGCGAGCTCCGCGGCGTCGTCGCCTCCCTGGGCGCGCAGGCCCCGGAAGCCCATGTCAGCTCTCCTCGCGGTTGATGATCGACCAGACGAGGTCGTCGTAGCCGCCGCCCTGCTCGGCCAGGATGTCGGTCAGCAGCTGCGAGGAGGCGGAGACCGCCGCCTTGGCACCGGGGTGCCGGCGCTCCTCGGCGGACAGCCGCGCGTACAACGGCCGCACCGCCTCGATCGCCCGCTGCGCGGGCTTGCGACGGCTTGAGTGGTAGCCGACGACCCGGCCGCGGGCGTCGAAGGACGGCGTCACGTGGGCCAGCACCCAGTAGTGGGCGCCGTCCCGGGCGAGGTTGTTGATGTAGGCGAAGAGTTCCTCACCGCGGCCGAGCGTCTGCCAGAGGAGCCAGAAGACCGCCCGGGGCATCTCGGGGTGCCGGATGAGGTTGTGCGGACGGCCGAGGACTTCGTCCATCTCGTAGCCGCTGACCCGCAGGAACACGTCGTTGGCGTAGGTGATGACGCCGCGCGGATCGGTCTTGGAGACGATCAGCTCGTCGGCGTCGAACGTGCGCTCCTGGCCGGTGGGTCGCACCGCCCGCCCCGGTGCCGGCTGCAGATCCAGCATGTGCCCTCCTCCAGGATCGACGTCCGGAGGTTGTCATCGGCAGGCCGCCGAGCGGCCGGTACCGGCACGCAGCTGCGCCCCGTCCGCATGGGGAGGTCGGACGGGGCGCAGCGGTTCGGGCCGCATGTCGAGGACTCGGCCTAGATCGCGACCCCCGTGCAGGACGAGGAGCAGTTCACCGACCAGATGGAGCCCAGCGCCCGGAACCTGTCGGACCGGACGAGGCGCTCACCCGCCGGACCGGTGCGCTCGACCGGGCCGGTGCCGGTGCCCGGACCGCCGGGCGCCCCGTCCTCACCGCCGTCCTCGCCGCCGTCGTCCCCCGGTGGCGTGGCGCCGTCCCCGGGCGCGGGGGCGCCCGGGTCGGTCCCGTCACCCGGCCCCGTCGGGGCCGACGGGTCGACGTAGGTCAACGCCCGGCTGAGCACCTGCGCGGTGTCGTCCGGCGCGTAGATCGACACGTCGTAGGTGTCGGCCGTGCGTGCCGGGACCCGGAAGGTGACCCGCGTGCTCGTCGCCGTGACCACGGAGGCCGTCGCGGTGGCGCCGATCCGGATGGTCGGCGATTCCGGCAGGGCGAGCCCGGTGATGGTCACCAGCGTGCCCCCGGCGGTGCCGACCCTGTTCGGGCTGAGCGAGGTCACCTTGAACACGCCCAGCTCGTCGTAGCGCGTCGTGTCCGGGGACGAGCCGCCGGCGTCCGGCGCCGTCGGCGTGCTGCCGCCCGAGCCGATGGGCGGCGTGCCGCCGCCGGAGCCGATGGGCGGGACGACCGGCGAGGTCACCGGTGGGGTCACCGGGGCGACGGGTGTGCCGGGGCCCGCCGGGTTGGGTGCTCCCGGCTCGGCCGGATCGCCCGGCTCGGCCGGGTCGCCGGGCACGGCGCCGCCGCCGGGAGGCGTGCCGGAGCCGCCGGTCTCCGGCGTCGTGCCGGGGAGGGTCGGACTGCCCGGCGGGACCGGGCTGCCGCCGCCGGGGGCGGGGTGCCCGTGCCGGGAGGCGCACCTCCAGGAGCGGTGCCGCCGGGCTGCGTGCCGGCGTCCGGCGTCGTCCCGCCCGGAGCGGTGCCGCCGCCGGGAGCCGCGCCGTCGGTGGGGGTCTCGTCGCCCGGCGCCGGGACGGCGGCGCCGACCAGCAGCGGGGCGGCGTGCGTCCGGCCGACGGGCTCGCCGTCGCGGTACAGCTGAACGGTCAGGACGTAGCGCCCGTCACCGAGCTCCATCGCCGGAGTCAGGCCCACTGACCCGGAACCGGCGAACGTGCCGAGCGGGAAGGCGGCGTCACCCGCGTCGTCGGTGGCCACGGTGACGCCGTCGAGCGTGATGTCCTTGTCCGCCAGCGCCCAGATCTCGCCGGCGTGCTCCATCCCCAGGCCGAGCACGACCTCGTAGGCGCCGGCGGCCGTCGGGCCGCTCACCCCGATGCCCGGGGTCAGGAGGCCGGCCGGAGCGGTCATCGAGGTGAAGGCGTAGCCGACCGACTCGGCCGGGGTGCCCGCCAGGCGGCTCATCGTCAGGCGGCCGCCGGTCACCGACCTGCCGCTGAACGCGGGCAGGGGGTCCACGTCGTCGAGCACGGCCTGCTTCAGCTCGGCGTGGCCGGCGTCGGGCATGTGAGCGCGGTACAGCGCGTAGGCGGCGGCGACGTGCGGCGCTGCGATGGAGGTGCCACTGACCAGCCGGTAGCCGCCGTCGTTCCACGTGGTGGCCACGAGGTAGCCCGGAGCGAACAGATCCACGTTGGACGCGCCGTAGGCGGAGCTGGGTGATGCCGTGTCGCCGGCCGTCGAGCTGCCGACCGTCACGATGTTCGGGTCGGTCAGGCTGGCCGGGTAGAGGATGTTCGTGTCCCGGTTGGCGGCGTCGTTGCCGGCCGCCGCGACGACCAGGACGTCGTGGGCGGCGGCGTAGGCGACCGCGTTCCGCAGATTCTGCAGAGCAGTGCCGGTGAACGCCCCGCCCCAGGAGGCGTTGATGACGTCGGCGCCGTTGTCCACGGCGTACCGGATCGCCTGGGCTCCCAGGTTGACGTCGACGCTGCCACCTCCACCGATGACCAGCGGCATGATCCTGGCCTGCGGCGCGACGCCGGCCACGCCGATGCCGTTGCCGGCGCGGGCGGCGACGACGCCGGACACGCCCGTGCCGTGGGAACCCATGCCCGCGTTGTCGAGGTCGGCGTTGTTCGAGTAGAAGTTCCAGCCGTGGCAGTCGCCGGCCTTGCCGTTCCCGTCGGTGTCGCCGCCACCGCACGGCTGGCCGGGGTTGGTCCACAGCGCGCCGGCCAGGTCCGGGTGGTCGGTGTCGAAGCCGGTGTCGGTGACGGCGATGACCAGGCCGTCTCCTGTCCCGGTGGCCCACCCGTCGGTGGCGTCCACGTCGGCGTCGGCGACGGCCGCCACCGGCTGCTGGTAGGAGTTGGTGCCGGTGTTCTCGAGGTTCCAGCCGTACTGGGGGAAGTACGGGTCGGTGACGGTGCCGAGCACGGGAGCGGAGACCGAGAACTCGGCGTGCGCCACGCCGGGGACCACGGCGAGCTGGTGCGGGGCGAGTCCCTCCGTGGCGACCAGCGCACGGCCGTCGTCGAGCGACTGCGCGGTCACGACCCCGTCCACCGACTCGAGGGCCTCGAGCATCGCCGCGTCGACGGCTCCGGCGTCCGCGGTCAGGACGATCCGGGTCAGGCCGTCGTCCGGTCCGAAGTCGGTGGCGATCGGGATCGCCGGCGCGGCCAGCGCAGAGAACACCGCCGCGCCGGCGTAGCCGGCCACGACCGCACCGGCCAGCGCGACCGCCTGGACCCGCTTGCTCTTCATCGACCGACCTCTCCCCGCTGGCGCGCGCCTGCGCGTTCCCGGCGTCAACGGCGGGTCGGGTGCGGCTCTTGAGAACGCCCGGTTCCGATTCGCTCGGAGGAGTGAGCCGCTGGAGGGGTCCTGGTCGGCCGGGCCCCCGGATCGGGTCCCTAGACTCCGCGCCATGCTGCTGAGCGACCGCGACATCACGGCCGCGATCGCCGAGGGCCGCCTCGGCATCGAGCCCTACGACAAGGCGCTCGTGCAGCCCTCGAGCATCGACGTCCGGCTCGACCGGTTCTTCCGGGTCTTCAACAACGCCCGGTACACCCACATCGACCCGGCCCAGCAGCAGGACGACCTCACCACCCTTGTCGAGCCCGAGGGCGACGAGCCGTTCGTCCTGCACCCGGGGGAGTTCGTGCTGGGTTCGACCCTCGAGGTCGTGTCGATCCCCGACGACCTGGCCGCCCGGCTCGAGGGCAAGAGCTCGCTCGGCCGGCTGGGCCTGCTCACCCACTCCACCGCCGGCTTCGTCGACCCGGGGTTCTCCGGTCACATCACGCTGGAGCTGTCGAACGTCGCGAACCTGCCGATCACGCTGTGGCCGGGCATGAAGATCGGCCAGCTCTGCCTGTTCCGGCTGACCGGCCCGGCCGAGCACCCGTACGGGTCGGCGGTGTACGGCTCGCGCTACCAGGACCAGCGGGGCCCGACGCCGTCCCGGTCGTTCCGCAATTTCACCCGGGCGGAGACGCGTCGTCCGTCCTGAGGTGGGCGACGACCGGCGCCTCGGCGCCGGCGACCTCGACGACCTCCTCGCCGCACCGCCGGGCTGACGTCCGGCCCGGGACCTCGTCGTCGACGAACCGCTGGTGGGTGCACAGCCACCCGGTGACCGCCATGAGGACGACCCCGACGAGCACGAGCACGAACATGCCGGTGTAGCTGCCGGTGCTGCCGCGGAGGACGCCGACGAGCAGCGGTCCGGCAGCGGCGATCAGGTAACCGAAGCCCTGGGTCGTCGTCGAGAGGGCGGCCGTGGTCTCCGGCGTGCGTGCACGCAGCCCGATGAGGGTCAGGATCATGGCGAACGTGCCCATGGCCACCCCGAGCAGGCCCGTCCAGAGCAACGTCGCCGACCGCGGGCTGATCCACAGGCCCAGCCAGCCGACCAGGTAGCAGACCAGGAAGAAGACGAGCAGCGGCCGCTGCAGCCGGACCCGGACGGTCAGTGCCGGCACGACGGCGTTGACCGGCACGATCATCACCAGCGCGACGGCGAGGAAGAGGCCGGCAGCGGCCGCGCTGAGTCCCGCGTCCCGCAGGTACTGGGCCGTCCAGCCGGCGATGACGTAGGCCTCCATGGCCTGGATCCCGAAGAAGAGGGCCAGGGCGACGGCCGTGCGGCTCCGCAGCAGTGCGCGGACCCGGACGGTCGGCTGTCCGACGGGCGAGCCACCGGGCCGGGCCGGCACGGCCAGCCACACGACCGCGGCGACGAGCGCGGGCACCGCCCAGACGGCGAGCGCCCACCGCCAACCCTCGCTTCCCGCGGCGTCGGCGATCGGCTGGGCGACGACGGCGACGACGGCGCCACCGACGCTCATGGCCGTGCTGTAGGCGCCCACGAGCAGGCCGGTGCGGTGCGGGAAGTACCGCTTGACCAGGCTGGGCAGCAGCACGTTGCCGAGCGCTCCGCCGGTCATGGCGATCACCGTGCCGAGGAGGAACAGCCAGAAGGCCCCGGCCACCCCACGGAGAACGAGGCCGGCCGCCATCGCGGCCAGCGCACCGAACAGGACGTGCGAATCCCGGTACCGCGCCGACAGCGGCGGACCGGCGAAGCCCAGGGCCGCGAAGCACAGGACCGGCAGCGCGGTGATCACTCCGGCGAGGCTGCTGGAGAGGTCCAGCCCTTGCTCGATCTCCTCGAGCACCGGCCCGACGCTGTTGACCGCCGTGCGCAGGTTCAGGGCGGTCAGGACGATCGCGACGCCGATGAGGAGCAGCCCCCGGCCGTGGGTGCCAGGGGTCGCTGCTGCCGGTTCGGCGGTGCGGGTCACCGGGCGATGGTCCTCCACCCGGAACGACGGCGGCGCGCGCCCCCTGGGGGAACGCGCGCCGCCGGGGTCATGTCAGGCCTGGCCGTGCTCCGTCGCCGCCGAGTCCAGGCCGACGACGTCATCGGCCTTGGTGCCGACGTCCGCGCCCTGCTCGGTGCCCTGCGCGCCGACCGGGGCCAGCGAGCGCAGCAGGATCTGGCTGACGTCGAGGACCTCGACGTGCTCGCCGATCTCCCCTGCCTGCTTCTTGGCGGTGACGGCGTCGCTCAGCATCGTGATGCAGAACGGGCAGGCGGTGGAGATGACGTCGGGGTCGAGCTCGAGGGCCTCCTCGGTGCGCTCCATGTTGATGCGCTTGCCGATCTTCTCCTCCATCCACATGCGCGCGCCGCCGCGCCGCAGCAGAAGCCGCGGTCCTTGCAGCGGTGCATCTCCTGGGTGGAGAGGCCACCGACGGAGTCGAGGATCTCCCGTGGCGGCGTGTAGACCTTGTTGTGCCGGCCGAGGAAGCAGGGGTCGTGGTAGGTGACCTTGCGGTCGACCGGCGTGACCGGGGTGAGCCGGCCGTCGGCCACCAGCTGGCTGATCAGCTGGGTGTGGTGGACGACCTCGTAGTGGCCCTCGACCTGCGGGTACTCCTTGCTCAGCGAGTTGAAGCAGTGCGGGCAGGTCGCGACGATCTTGCGCATGCCGGGCACCCGGCCCTCGAAGACGCCGTCGAGGGTGGCCACGTTCTCCTGCGCCAGCATCTGGAACAGGAACTCGTTGCCCATGCGGCGGGCCGGGTCGCCCGAGCAGGTCTCCCCGTTGCCGAGGACGGCGAACTCCACGCCGGCGATGTGCAGCAGCTCGGCGACGGCCTTGGTCACCTTCTTGGCGCGGTCGTCGACGGCGCCGGCACAGCCGACCCAGAACAGGTACTCGATGTCGTAGTCCAGGGGGCCGTCGGCCACCTTCACCTCGAAGTCGAGCTCCTTGATCCAGTCCTCGCGGACGTTGCCGCCCATGCCCCACGGGTTCCCGCGCTTCTCGAGGTTGGTCATCATGACGCCGGCCTCGGACGGGAAGTTGGACTCGATGAGCACCTGGTACCGGCGCATGTCGTCGATGTGGTCGATGTGCTCGATGTCGACCGGGCACTGCTCGACGCAGGCGCCGCAGTTGGTGCAGCTCCACAGGACGTCGGGGTCGATGACCCCACCCTCCTCGAGGGTGCCGACCAGCGGACGGTGCGCCTGTGCGTCGTTGGTCCCCTCGATGCGGGCGTAGCCGCTCGCCCAGACCTGTTCGTCGCTGGGCTTCAGGACGTCGTAGTCCGGCGCGGTCTCCGACGCGGTCTTCTCGCCGAGGAGGTAGGGGGCCTTCGCGTACAGGTGGTCGCGGAGGTCCATGATCACCATCTTGGGGCTGAGCGGCTTGCCCGTGTTCCACGCCGGGCACTGGCTCTGGCACCGCCCGCACTCGGTGCAGGTGGTGAAGTCGAGCATCCCCTTCCAGGTGAAGTCCTCGATCTTGCCGCGGCCGAAGACGTCGTCCTCGCCGGGATCCTCGAAGTCGATCGGCTTGCCGCCGCTGGTCATGGGCAGCAGCGGGCCGAGCGCGGGTGCGCCGTCGGCGTTGCGCTTGAAGTAGATGTTGAAGAAGGCGCTGAACCGATGCCAGGCCACGCCCATGTTCAGGATCCTGCTGATGACGACCAGCCAGACCAGGCTCACCACGATCTTGACGAAGGCCACGATCGTGAGCAGGTCGGGGCTGTCCGGCAGCACCGTGGCCAGCGCGCCGGAGACCGGGTGCGACCAGGCCGGCGCCTCGGTGAGGTCGCTGCTCACCTTGAGCGCGCGGATCAGCAGGATGCAGGTGCCGACGGTCAGGACGACCGCCTCGACGAAGTAGCCGCGGCCCTCGTTGGTGCCGGCGAAGCGGCTCTTGCGGCCCTGGCGCCGCGGGTGGTCCTTCTGGCGCCGGTAGATCAGGTAGAGGATGCCGAGGATCGTGCCGGTGCCGATGATGTCGGCGAACAGGTTCCAGAGGAACCACTCGCCGATGAGCGGCAGGTGGAAGGCCGGGTTCCACACCTCGCCGAAGGCCTCGACCAGCGTGAGGAACAGGCCGTAGAAGCCGACGAAGACGAACCAGTGGGCGATCCCGATGGTGGACCACTTGAGCATCCGGGTGTGGCCGAGCGACTCGACCAGCATCATCTTCAGCCGCGTCTTGACCGGGCCGAACCGGGTGCCGTCGGGCTGGCCGGTGCGGATGATGCGGACCATGGCGCGGACCGCCCGGTAGGCCATGACCGAGGCCACGATCAGGAACAGGACGCTGATCGTGCCCAGGACGATCTGCAACGGGCCCGTCATCGATCTCCCTCTCCCAGCGCCGGGCGACCCACGGCGACGGGTCCACGGTAGGTGTGCGCCGTTCGCCGCACCGACCGGGGTCGGAGCACGACGAGCGCGCCCCGATGCTACTCGCCGGTAACCACCAGGCGGCCGCCACCGCCCCGAGTCTCGCTCGGCCTGATCTTCGCGGTGTCGGCGCTTCTTCGCCGCGCATCACGCAACCACGCCCGCACCGCGAGGCTCGATTCAGCCGGCGCGGTCAGCGACCGCCAGTCGCCGCGTCGCCGTGAAGCGGCGTCGGCTCGGTCCAGGGGCCGCCAACAGGTCGCGCAGGCGTTCCTCGGTTCGCTGCCATGCCCCGCCCAGGTCGGCCTCCGCGATGCGCACCACTCGGATGTCGAGCGCCCGGAGTTCGTCCTCCCGCCGCTTCTCGTCCCACAGAACCTGCGCGGGGGAGCGGTTGCGCCACGGGTCGGTGTACTTGATCTGCCCGTCGAACTCCACTGCCACCGCTGCATGCTCGAACCAGGCGTCGACCACTCCGACCAGTCGGCCGCCAGATCTGATCTCGACCTGGAGCTCGTCGGGAACCAGCCCGGCCCCCACCAGCCGCAAGCGTCCGCGCGACTCGAGCGGTGACTCCGCGCGTCCGTCGGTGAGCGCCACAGCTCGTGTCGCCCGGCTGATGCGAGCCCAGCCGGCCATGGTGGCTGCGCCGTCCCGGAGTTGATCGAGCGTGACCTTCTTCTTCCGGAGGGCGTCGTCCATGGCCACCACCGCATCCTCGAGGTCCCACTCCCGAGCGCAGTCCAGGAGCGTCCGGGAGGTCGAGGTCAGCCGGATCTGCCCGCTGCGCACGATCTCACCCGGTCGCAGCGGCGCCTGGACGATGCGAAAACCGCGGCCCCGTCGTGACAGGGCCGGGTCCGTGAGCCGAACATCGGTCACGGCGCCCCGCCGCACGAGCAAGCCCCACAGCACCGCCGCCGATCCATGGCTGATCGCCGTCCTCGGCCGGTCGAGGTCGAGCAGCACGGCGAGGCACTCGGCCTGGTGGCGGCGGCCGCGGGCCTCGAGCGCGGCGAGGTCGGCCGTCGTCGCGTAGACACCCCGGCGGAGGCGGGCCCAGACGCCGGTGGAGCAGTTGCGTCGGATCTCCGTGTGCTCGTAGCCGGCGCGACGGGCATCGGTCGCCGTGAAGAGTCCGAGCTGGCGGTCCGCCGCGGCGCGCAGAAGGGGGTGCACCTCCGCAGCGTCCAGTCCTCGAGCGGTCCGTGGTGTCGTCGAGCGACTTCTGTGGACGGCGGCGCCGCGTCACCTTCGCCGTGCGTGGGAAATCCCGCGGTACGGGGCGAGACGCCGGCGACATGGCGCGGGCGGTGGGCGACCGGCGGGAGTGCCGGTGCGGAAACTCCCGCGCCCGTGGAACACGGCCAGGTTCGTTGCCGTTAGGGTAGGCAGGAAAGTTGAGTGGACCCAGCGCAAGGTGGGCACTCGACTACCGGGACAAGCCAAGCACCACCTGACAGCACACGGAAGAGAGGCCATCCCCATGGCTCGAGCGGTCGGTATCGACCTCGGCACCACCAACTCCGTCGTCACCGTCCTGGAGGGCGGCGAGCCGACGGTCATCGCGAACTCCGAGGGCTCGCGCACCACCCCGTCGGTGGTGGCCTTCGCCAAGAACGGCGAGGTCCTCGTCGGCCAGTCGGCGAAGAACCAGGCGGTCACCAACGTCGACCGCACCATCCGCTCCGTGAAGCGGCACATGGGCACCGACTGGAAGACCGGCGAGATCGACGGCAAGCAGTACACGCCGCAGGAGATCTCCGCGCGCATCCTGCAGAAGCTGAAGCGGGACGCCGAGACCTACCTGGGCGAGCCGGTCACCGACGCCGTCATCACCGTCCCGGCCTACTTCGAGGACGCGCAGCGCCAGGCCACCAAGGAGGCCGGTGAGATCGCGGGCCTCAACGTCCTGCGGATCGTCAACGAGCCGACCGCGGCCGCGCTGGCCTACGGCCTGGACAAGGGCGAGACCGAGCAGACGATCCTCGTCTTCGACCTCGGTGGCGGCACCTTCGACGTCTCCCTGCTCGAGATCGGGGACGGCGTCATCGAGGTGAAGGCGACCGCCGGTGACAACCACCTCGGCGGTGACGACTGGGACCAGAAGATCGTCGACCACCTGGTGAAGACCTTCAACGCGTCCAACGGCATCGACCTGTCCAAGGACAAGCTGGCCATGCAGCGGCTCCGCGAGGCCGCCGAGAAGGCCAAGATCGAGCTGTCGGGCGCGCAGTCGACCAACATCAACCTGCCCTACATCACCGCCGGTGCCGAGGGGCCGCTGCACCTCGACGTCACGATCACCCGCGCCGAGTTCCAGCGCATGACGCAGGACCTGCTCGACCGGGCCCGCGCGCCGTTCAACCAGGCGATCCGCGACGCCGGCATCTCGGTGAACGAGATCGACCACGTCGTCCTCGTCGGTGGCTCCACCCGCATGCCCGCGGTGAGCGACCTGGTGCGCGAGCTGACCGGCGGCAAGGAGCCCAACAAGGGCGTCAACCCCGACGAGGTCGTGGCGATCGGCGCCGCCCTGCAGGCCGGTGTGCTCCGCGGTGAGGTCAAGGACGTCCTGCTCCTCGACGTCACCCCGCTGTCCCTGGGCATCGAGACCAAGGGCGGGATCATGACCAAGCTCATCGAGCGCAACACCACGATCCCGACCAAGCGCTCGGAGATCTTCACGACGGCCGACGACAACCAGCCGTCCGTGCAGATCCAGGTCTTCCAGGGCGAGCGCGAGATGGCCGCCTACAACAAGAAGCTCGGCATGTTCGAGCTGACCGGCCTGCCCCCGGCCCCCCGCGGCGTCCCGCAGATCGAGGTGGCCTTCGACATCGACGCCAACGGCATCGTGCACGTGTCGGCGAAGGACCTCGGCACGGGCAAGGAGCAGTCGATGACCATCACCGGCGGCTCGGCCCTCCCGAAGGACGACATCGAGCGGATGATGAAGGACGCCGAGGCGCACGCCGAGGAGGACAAGAAGCGCCGCGAGGAGGCCGAGACCCGCAACCTGGCCGAGTCGCTGCAGTACCAGACCGAGAAGTTCCTCGCGGAGAACGGCGACAAGATCCCCGCGGAGAAGAAGGAGGAGCTCGGCGAGGCGCTGACCGAGCTGCGCTCGGCCCTCGGCGGCTCCGACATCAACGCGATCAAGGCCGCCCAGGAGAAGGTCGCCCGGGTCTCCCAGGAGGTCGGCGGGGCGCTCTACGCCCAGCAGGCCGAGGCGGGCGCGGCCGAGGGCGCGGCGACCGGCGGTGAGGCCGGCCCGTCCGGCAGCGCGTCCTCCGACGACGACGTCGTCGACGCGGAGATCGTGGACGAGGACACCGACCGCCGATGACCGAGATGCCGCAGGGAGAGGAGACGCCGCGGGTCGTGATCCGCGACAAGCGGCGCATCGACCCGACCAGCGGCGCCGTGCGGGTGCCGGCCGGCGAGCAGCCGGCCGGCACCCCGCTCCGCACCGACGCAGCCGCCCCAGGGGAGCAGATGAGCGAGCAGGACACCACCGTCGTCGAGCAGCCGACGGAGCAGTCCGCCGGTGCCGGCGGAGATCTGGCCACGCAGCTGGCCGAGCGGACCGAGGACCTCCAGCGGGTCACCGCCGAGTACGCGAACTACCGGCGACGGGTCGACCGCGACCGCACCCTGGTCGTCGACCAGGCGGCGGAGCGGTTCGCGCTCCAGCTGTTCCCGATCGTCGACGACATCGAGCGTGCCCGTGACCACGGCGACCTGACCGGCGCCTTCAAGGTGGTCGCCGACCGCGTGCTCGGTCTCCTCGACGGGCTGGGCGTGGAGGCGTTCGGCAGGAACGGCGACCCGTTCGACCCGGCGCACCACGAGGCGGTCATCCACGACACGTCGGCCGACGTCGACTACCCGATGGTCACGACGGTCCTGCGGCAGGGTTACCGCCGCGGCGACCGGGTGCTGCGCACCGCGATGGTCGCGGTGACCGATCCCGAGGCGCCGTCGGCGGCTCCCGCGGAGGAGCAGCCATCGGCCGACGACTCATCCGCGTCCGACTGAGCACGAGAGGGGGCCGGATGAACATGCCGAAGGCTTCCGGTTCCTCACCGGAGGTGGGTCGATGAGCACCCGGGACTTCATCGAGAAGGACTACTACGCCGCGCTGGGCGTGCCCAAGGACGCTGACGCCGCGGCGATCAAGAGGGCCTATCGCAAGCTGGCGACCGAGCTGCACCCGGACAAGAACCCCGGGAACACCGAGGCGGAGACGAGGTTCAAGGAGGTCTCCGAGGCCTACGACGTGCTCTCCGACCCCAAGCGGCGAGGTGAGTACGACGAGGCCCGCCGGCTCTTCGGGGCCGGCAGCCGGGGCGGCTTCACCGGCGGGTTCCCCGGGGCCGGCGGCGGTCAGCCGTTCGACCTCGGCGACCTGTTCGGCGGCGCGGCCGGCGGTGCCACCCGCGGCGCGGGCGGCCTGGGCGACATCCTGGGCGGGCTCTTCGGCGGAGCAGGGGGAACGGCGCGCAGCCGCAGCCAGGCCGCGTCGGGTCCGGCCCGCGGTCAGGACGTCGAGACCGAGGCGACGCTCTCCTTCGAGGAGGCGGTCCTCGGCGTGACCGTGCCGCTGCGCATGCAGAGTCCGGGCACGTGCCCCACGTGTGCCGGCAGCGGGGCGAAGCCGGGCACCAGCCCGCACACCTGTCCGGTGTGCCAGGGCGCCGGCGTGACCAGCCGCAGCCAGGGCGCGTTCGCCTTCTCCGAGCCCTGCCGCAACTGCCGCGGCACCGGCTCGGTCGTCGACGACCCGTGTCCGACCTGCTCCGGCAGCGGGGTCACGACACAGACCCGCACGATCACCGTCCGGATCCCGGCCGGCGTCAAGGACGGTCAGCGCATCCGGCTTCCCGGCAAGGGCGCGCCCGGTCGTCGCGGCGGTCCGGCGGGCGACCTGTTCGTCGTGGTGCACGTCAGCGAGCACCCGCTGTTCGGCCGCAAGGGCGACGACCTCACGCTCACCGTGCCGATCACCTTCGCCGAGGCCGCCCTCGGGACGACGGTGACGGTGCCGACGCTCGACGGGAACGTGTCGCTCAAGGTGCCGGCCGGCACGGCCAGCGGCCGCACGCTCCGCGTCCGGGGTCGTGGCGTGCCCGGCAAGGGCCGGTCGGGCGACCTCCTGGTGACCCTCGAGGTCGCCGTGCCGGTTCGCCTGACGCCGGCGCAGCGCAAGGTGATCGAGACGCTGGCCGAGGAGATGGACGAGGACCCGCGCCCGCAGATCACGGCGGCCGTCCAGGAGGGGGCCGACACGTGACCGCTCCGGGTGGGGAGGCGCAGGACGCCGTCCGCTCGGTCGCCGAGGACGCACCCGTCTTCGTCATCTCGGTGGCCGCGGAGCTGGCCGGCATGCACGCCCAGACGCTGCGGCAGTACGACCGGCTCGGGCTGGTGAGCCCGGGCCGGACGTCCGGCGGCGGTCGGCGCTACAGCCCCCGCGACGTCGCGCTGCTGCGCGAGGTGCAGCGGCTCAGCCAGGAGGACGGCGTCAACCTCGCCGGTATCAAGCGGATCATCGAGCTCGAGTCGCGGGTCGAGGCGCTCCAGGCCCGCGTGCACGAGCTGCTCGACGAGCTGGAGCGGTCGGAGAGCCGACGCATCGCCGCGGAGGCCGCGGTCTCCGCCACCTACCGGCGTGACCTCGTGCCGCAGCGCCGGCCGGGGTCCGCCCTCGTGGTCTGGCGTCCGCGGACCGACCGATGAGCGCAGCCGACGCGCACGAGGCGTTCGTCCGGCTCGAGCGCGAGATCGGCCTCCTGCTCCGGCGGGCGCGCGCCATCTCCACGCGGCTGGCGTCCGAGCTGCACCCCGAACTCGACGGCGCTGCCTACGGCCTGCTCGCGCTGCTGCAGGACACCGGCCCCCTTCGAGCGACCGATCTCGTGCCCCGTCTCGGCCTGGACAAGAGCACCGTCAGCCGTCAGGTCGCGGCGCTGGTCGAGCTCGGGCTGGTCGACCGCAGCGCCGACCCGGTCGACGGCCGGGCGCAGGTGCTCACCCCGTCCGCCGAGGGCTCCGCCCGCCTGGAGCGCATCCGGGGCGCCCGTCGCGCCCGGTGGGAGGACGACATGAAGGACTGGCCGGCCGAGGACGTCGCGCGGCTCGCCGAGCTCCTGGCGCGGCTCAACCGGCTCGGGGAGGCGCGTGAGGCCGAGGCGCGCACCCAGCCGTAGCAGCTCGCGTCGGGCCGGTTGGTCAGGACTCCAGCGCGGCATCCAGGCTGATGTCGACCGCGGCCAGTGCCTTGCTGACGGGGCAACCGGCCTTCGCCTCCTGGGCGGCCTTCTCGAACGCAGCGGCGTCCATGCCGTCGACCCGGCCGCGCACGGTGAGCTTGATGCCGGTGATCATGAAGCCGCCACGCTCGCTGTCGGGTCCGAAGCCCACATCGGCGGTGACGTCGAGGCTCTGCGGGGTGCCGCCGGCCTTCGCGATCCCGCCGGAGAAGGCCATCGCGAAACAGGACGCGTGGGCGGCCGCGATCAGCTCCTCCGGGCTGGTGCTCCCGTCGGCGGACTCCGACGTCCGCTTGGGCCAGGAGACGTCGAAGGTGCCCAGGCCGGAGCTGGCCAGTTCGGTGCGACCGGACCCTTCCTGCAGGGTGCCGGTCCAGGCGGTGCGGGCAGAACGTGTGGTCACGGGTGCTCCTTCGGTGGGAGGTCGCTCGGCCCCCTGCCGGGACCCGACGCGAGCCTGCGGGTGGTGGGGATCGAGGTCCTCTTTCAGCAAACCGCTTCGCCGCGGTTCACCCGGTCGGTCAGCAGGCGCAGCCGCTGCATGAGCTCGTCGAACTCGCCGGTGTCGAACCCGATGGCGCCGATCATCTCCTCGGAGATGGCCATGGCCTTGTCCTGCAGTGCCCGTCCGGCGTCGGTCAGCGCGATGGACACCGAGCGCTCGTCCTCGACCCGCCGGTGCCGGCTGACCAGCCCTGCGGCGGTGAGCCGCTTGAGGAGCGGGGAGAGCGTCCCGCTGTCGAGTGCGAGCCGGGAGCCGAGCTGCCCGACGGTCTGGTTGTCGGTCTCCCAGAGCAGCATCATCACCAGGTACTGCGGATAGGTCAGCCCCAGCTTGTCGAGCATCGGCCGATAACGCGCCGTCACCGCCCTCGACGCGGCATACAGCGCGAAGCAGAGCTGGTCGTCGAGCGCCACGCTCGGCGCCGGCAGGGTCGTCATGTCCGGAGTGTAGGACCCCGGCGAGGACGCCCCCCCGGATGCGCCCAGGCGCGGGCCACCCGCGAACGCCCGGTGACGGGGGGACCGACTCCAGGACGTGACCTGTTTGGTCTCGGAAATCACGTCCGGGGAGGGCATCGTCGTCTACCGTGCGCGCACGCACCCAAGGGAGACCTCAATGCACATCCGTCGCGCCGCTGCTCCGCTCTGCGGCCTGGCCGCTCTGGCCCTGCTCCTGTCCGGCTGCTCGGGGTCGGACGGGGACGACGCGCGGGACCCGGCCGCGAGCGAGCAGGAATCGCCCCTGCAGAAGTACCTCAACGCGGCCTACGGCGGCGACCTCTCCCCGGAGGAGCAGGAGGAGAAGTACGCCGAGCAGCAGCGGCAGATCGAGGAACTGGTCGCGCAGTGCATGCAGGACGAGGGCTTCGAGTACACGCCCGCGACCGACAGCGGCGCGTTCTACGTCGGCGACGACACCGAGTGGAAGCCCGATGACCGGGAGTGGGTCTCGCAGTACGGCTACGGCGCCGTCAACTCGCCGTTCGGCTCCCCGTTCGACTCGGAGCCGGTCCCGGAGGAAGAGTACGTCGATCCCAACGCCGACTACGTCGCGAGCCTGTCCGAGTCGGAGCAGATGGCCTTCTACGAGGCGCTGTACGGCGTGCCGCCCGAGGAGGAGGAAATGTCCGAGGAGGGCCAATACGAGTACGACTGGACCCAGGCCGGGTGCCAGGGCGCCGCGCAGCACGAGGTCGCCGGTGAGGACCCGTCCCAGTCCGAGGAGTTCAAGCCGCTGTTCGACGCCATCAACGACCTGTACTCCGACCACTCGTCGTGGCCGGGCATGGCCGAACTCGACGCCGAGTGGGCCTCGTGCATGGAGGACGCCGGACAGGGCGGGCACGCCAGCCCGATGGAGGCGCAGAACTCCATCCACGAGGAGATGAACAAGCTCTACGAGAGCGTCGGGATGCCGGAGGAGGACGCCACCGCCGCCCCGGAGCCCGACCGGGCCGCGACGGAAGCGCTCGCCGAGCGCGAGGTGGAACTGGCCCTGGCCGACCTCGACTGCCGTGAGGAGATCGACTACGGCGACCGCCAGGCGGAGATCACCCGCACGGTCGAGCAGCGGTTCATCGACGACCACAAGGCGGAGCTGGATGCGATGGTCGCCTCCGTCGAGCAGAACTGACGTGGCGGATCCGGACGGGGGAGCACCTGGACGGACCGGTCACGGGCGACGCAGCAGCCCGCTGGTCGGCGTGGTCGGCCCTGCTCCGTCGGAACCGTCCGCTGTGGATCACCGCGGCAGTGGCGGTCGTGGCGCTGCTCGCGGGCCTGCTCGCCGGCCGGTTCGTCATCGCGCCGGACACCGCAGGGGCCCAGACCCCGGCCCCGGGACTGGTGACCGTGCCCGTCGCCTTCGGTCCCCTGAGCAACGACGTCACCATCCGGGGCGAGGTCGCCTACGCCGACTCCGTCGAGGTCACCATCGACACCTCCTCGCTGTCCGGCCCCGCCGTGGTGACCGGCCAGGTGCCCGAGGTCGGCTCCGAGCTGGGCCCGCTGGGCGTCGCCCTGGAGGTCGCCGGCCGACCGGTCATCGTGCTCCCCGGCGAGCTGCCGGCCTACCGGACGCTGCGGATCGGGCTCTCCGGACCCGACGTCGTCCAGTTCAAGCACGCCATGCGCGCCGTCGGCCTGGATGCCGGCGACCCGGCCGGAAACGTGTTCGACCGGACCGCCGCCGACGCGATCACCGCGCTCTACGCGCAGGCCGGCTACCCGGCGCCGGCCAACGAGGAGGGGGCCGAGGAGGGCGTTCTCGCCGCCCGGGACGCCGTACGGAGCGCTCAGGAGGCGGTGTCCGCCGCCGACGCCGAGCTGGCCGCCGCACGTCGTGGCCCGTCGGCGGTCGCCGTCCGGGAGGCGGACAACGCCGTCGCCAGCGCCAAGCGCGCGCTGGACGCCGCGATGTCCACCTCCCCGAACGATGCGGTGACCATCGGAGATCTCCGGGACGCCCTGGCGCTCGCCCAGCTGCGGCGCCAGGAGCTCGACCTCCCGGCCGACACGGCGCCGCAGCGAGCCGCGGCCGCCGCCGCCCAGCAGCAGCTCGTCCAGGCCCGCGAGGCGCTGACCGAGGCGGAGGAGGCCGTTCTGCCGACGCTGCCGGCGGCCGAGGTCCTCTACCTCACCCAGCTGCCGCGCCGGGTGGACGCCGTGGCCACCCAGCGCGGCGCGGTCCTGCAAGGGACGGCCATGACGGTGTCCGGGGCCGACGTCGGCCTGTCCGGCACCGTCGCCGGAGCCGACGCCCGGCTGCTCGAGCCGAGGATGACGGCGACCTTCGAGCTGCCGGACGGCGGCGAGCACGCCGCCACCATCACCGAGGTGACCCCGGGCGAGAGCGATGACGCCCGCTGGACCGTGCAGCTCGAACCGGCCCCGCTCACCCCCGAGCAGGTCACCCAGCTGCAGGGCGCCAATGTGCGGGTCCGGATCCCGGTCGGGGCGACCGACGGCGACGTGCTCTCCGTACCCCTGGCCGCGCTCAGCGCCGGGCCCGGCGGGGAGTCCCGGGTGGAGGTCGTCGACGGCGACCCCCGCGACGGCGCCCGCGCCGAGACACACATGGTCGTGGTCGAGACGGGGCTGGCCGCCGACGGCGCCGTCGAGGTCCGTCCCCGCGACGGCGACCTCGAGGAGGGCGAGCTGGTCGTGGTCGGCCGATGACGGCCGCAACGCCTGCACCGGCCATCGATCTCCGGGACGTCACCCGGTCCTTCCCGGGGCCCCCGGAGGTGCAGGCGCTCAAGGGCGTCAACCTGTCGATCGCCGACGGCGAATACGTCTCGGTCACCGGTCCGAGCGGATCGGGCAAGTCCACGATGCTGAACATCCTCGGGCTGCTCGACCGCCCCACGGTCGGCGAGTACCGGCTGGGCGGGGTCCTGACCGGAGTGCTGGACGAGGACGAGCGGGCCGCCGTGCGCGCCCGCCAGCTCGGCTTCGTGTTCCAGGCCTTCCACCTGATGTCCCGGCGGACCGCGCTGCAGAACGTGCTGCTGCCCATGCTCTACAACGGCACACCGCGCGCGGAGCGCGACGGGCGAGCCCGGATGGCCCTCGAGCGGGTGGGTCTGCGGCACCGCATCGACTTCCTGCCCGGGGCCCTCTCCGGAGGCGAGCGGCAGCGGGTCGCCGTCGCCCGGGCCGTGGCCTCCCGGCCTCGGGTGCTGCTGGCCGACGAGCCGACCGGGAACCTGGACCAGGCGACGTCCGCGGAGATCATGTCCCTCTTCGAGGAGCTGCACGCCGACGGCCTGACCTTCGTGGTCATCACCCACGACGAGGGCGTCGCACGACGGGCCTCGCGGCGCATCCGGCTCGCCGACGGCCGCGTCGACGAGGCGGCATGACGGGAGAGGACCGGCCGCCCCTCCGCGCCCGGCTTCCGTTCCGCCTGTTCCGGTCGCGCCCGCGTCGGCCCGGCCCGGAGCCCGACCCGTGGCCGGTGGCACCGGCCGACCGGTTCCGCCTCTCCGACCTGCTCGGCGAGGCCACCGCAGACATCGGATCGCGGCCCGGCCGGCTGGTGACGACGATCGTGGGCACGGTGCTGGGCATCGCCGCGCTGATCACCACCGTCGGTCTCGCCCAGACCGCAGCGGGCCAGATCGCCCGGCAGTTCGACGCCAACGCCGCCACCCAGCTGGTGGTCAGCCCGAGGACGGCGAACACGGCTGGCGGCGCCACCGTGGCCGCCGGGGCGCTGCCCTGGGACGCCGTCTCCCGCCTGGAGCGGCTGTCCGGGATCGAGTCCGTGGCCCTGCTCGCGGAGGTCTCGCTGCCCGAGGCGGTGGTGACCGCGGTGCCGGTGAACGACCCGTCGCAACCGCCGAGTGCCCCACCGCCGATCTACGCGGCCTCGGAGGAGCTGCTCGACACCGTCGGCGGACGACTGGCCACCGGCCGGTTCTTCGACGCCGGCCACGACGAGCGGGCCGACCGGGTCGCGGTCCTGGGCTTCCGGGCGGCGGAGCGCCTGGGTGTCCAACGCATCGACACGCAGCCCTCGGTGTTCGTCGACGGCATCGCGTACGCCGTCGTGGGCGTGGTCCGGTCGGTCGACGTCCGGGGGGAGCTGCTCGATGCGGTGATCCTGCCCACCCGGACCGCGCGGGCCGACTTCGGTCTGGTCGCGCCCGGGAACGCCCAGGCGCGCATCGCCGTCGGAGCCGGTCCACAACTGCGCACCCAGGCCGCCCTGACCCTGGCACCCGACGATCCGGAGAGCCTGGAGGTGAGAGCTCCGAGCGGTCGGTCGGAGCTGGGGCGGGACGTGCAGGCCGACGTCAACGTGGTGTTCGTCGTCCTGGCCGTGATCGTGCTCCTCGCCGGCGGGGTGGGCATCGCCAACGTGACGATGCTGTCGGTGCTGGAGCGGGTCGGCGAGATCGGCCTCCGCCGGGCCGTCGGCGCGACCGGACGCCAGATCGCCGGCCAGTTCGTGGCCGAGTCTGTCGTCATCGGTCTGCTCGGGGGCTCATCGGCGCGGCGCTGGGCGTGTTCGCCGTCGTGCTCGTCTCGGTGGCCCGGAGCTGGGCCCCGGTCGTCGACCCCTGGATCGCCCTGGGCGGCGCCGCGCTCGGTGGCGTCGTCGGTCTCGTGGCCGGCGGCCTGCCGGCGCGTCGCGCAGCCCGGATCGAACCGGTCGACGCCCTCCGCGGCGGCACCTGACGCGGGGCGACTGGACTCTCAGGGTTGAGTGGAACAGACTCAACTCCGTGGTCGTTGAACCCGGCGACCAGATCCGCGAACATCCCGAGAGGACGCGCGCCAGCGACCATGGAGAGCAAGCTCACCACCCGTTCTCAGGAAGCCTTCGCCGCCGCCCAGCGACTCGCCGTCAGCCGTGGCCAGGCAGCGCTCGAACCCATCCACCTGCTCGCCGCGCTGCTGGAGCAGACCGACGGCATCGCCGGCCCGCTCCTGACCGCGGTGGGCGCCGACCCCGCCGACGTGCGCGCGAAGACCGAGGCCGCGCTGCGCCGGATGCCCAGCGTCAGCGGCGCGACCGTCGCCGCCCCCTCGCCGTCCCGGGAGCTGCTGCGCGTCATCAACGCCGCCGGGGAGCAGGCCAGCGCGCTGGGTGACGAGTACGTCTCCACCGAGCACCTGCTGGTCGGCCTGGCCGGTTCGGACGGCGACGCCGGGGACGTGCTGACCGGCGCCGGTGCCACCCGCGACACGCTGCTGGCCGCCTTCCGCACGGTGCGGGGCAACCGCAAGGTCACCACGCCCGACCCCGAGGGCACCTTCCAGGCCCTGGAGAAGTACGCGGTCGACCTCACGCAGCGGGCCCGGGACGGCAAGATCGACCCGGTCGTCGGCCGGGACACCGAGATCCGGCGGGTCGTGCAGGTGCTCTCCCGGCGAACGAAGAACAACCCGGTCCTCATCGGTGAGCCGGGCGTCGGCAAGACCGCGATCGTGGAGGGCCTCGCCCAGCGGATCGTCGCCGGCGACGTCCCCGAGAGCCTGAAGGGCAAGCGGCTCATGGCGCTCGACCTCGGTTCGATGGTGGCCGGCGCCAAGTACCGCGGCGAGTTCGAGGAGCGGCTCAAGGCCGTCCTGCAGGAGATCACCGACGCCGAGGGCGAGATCGTCACCTTCATCGACGAGCTGCACACGATCGTCGGCGCCGGGGCGACCGGCGAGTCGGCCATGGACGCCGGGAACATGATCAAGCCGATGCTGGCTCGCGGCGAGCTGCGCATGGTCGGCGCCACCACGCTCGACGAGTACCGCGAGCACATCGAGAAGGACCCCGCCCTGGAGCGCCGCTTCCAGCAGGTCTACGTGGGGGAGCCCAGCGTCGAGGACACGATCGGCATCCTGCGCGGCCTCAAGGAGCGCTACGAGGTGCACCACGGCGTCCGCATCACCGACGCGGCCATCGTCGCCGCCGCCACGTTGTCGGACCGGTACGTCACGGCGCGTTTCCTGCCCGACAAGGCCATCGACCTCGTGGACGAGGCGGCCAGCCGGCTGCGCATGGAGATCGACAGCCGCCCCGTCGAGGTGGACGAGGTCGAGCGCGCCGTCCGCCGCATGGAGATCGAGGAGATGGCGCTGTCGAAGGAGGACGACGAGTCCTCGCGGCAGCGGCTCGCCGCGCTCCGGGAGGACCTGGCCAACCGGCGTCAGGAGCTCGCCGAGCTGACGTTCCGCTGGCAGCAGGACAAGACGGCGATCGAGCGCATCCAGCGGATCAAGGAGGAGCTCGAGCACGTCCGGCTGGAGGCCGAGCGGGCCGAGCGGGACGGCGACCTGGCCCGTGCCGCCGAGCTGCGCTACGGCCGGCTGCCCGAGCTCGAGCGGTCGCTGGCCGCCGCCGAGGAGTCGGTGCAGACCGGCGAGTCGATGCTCAAGGAGGAGGTCGGACCCGACGACATCGCCGAGGTCGTCCAGGCCTGGACCGGCATTCCCGCGGGCCGGTTGCTCGAGGGGGAGACCCAGAAGCTGCTGCGCATGGAGGAGGGTCTCACCAAGCGGGTGGTCGGCCAGCCCGACGCCGTCCGCGCGGTCTCCGATGCCGTCCGGCGGGCCCGGTCCGGTGTCAGCGACACCGACCGGCCGACCGGGTCCTTCCTGTTCCTCGGTCCCACCGGCGTCGGCAAGACCGAGCTCGCCAAGGCGCTGGCGGAGTTCCTCTTCGACGACGAGCGGGCGATGGTCCGCATCGACATGAGCGAGTACTCGGAGAAGCACGCCGTCGCGCGCCTGGTCGGGGCCCCGCCCGGCTACGTCGGCTACGAGGCCGGTGGCCAGCTCACCGAGGCGGTGCGGCGCCGGCCCTACACCGTGGTGCTGTTCGACGAGGTCGAGAAGGCCCACCAGGACGTCTTCGACATCCTCCTGCAGGTGCTCGACGACGGGCGGCTGACCGACGGTCAGGGGCGCACGGTGGACTTCCGCAACACCATCCTCATCCTGACCTCGAACCTGGGGTCGCAGATCATCGCCGACCAGTCGATCCCGGAGGAGCGGCGGCGCGCGGCGGTCATGGACGTCGTCCGCGCCCAGTTCAAGCCCGAGTTCCTCAACCGGCTGGACGACGTCGTGGTCTTCCGGGCGCTGGGCAGCGACGAGCTCACCGGGATCGTCGACATCCAGATCGGCGTGCTGGCCCGCCGGCTCGCGGCCCGGCGACTGACGCTGACGGTGACCGACGCGGCGCGCGACTGGCTGGCGCTCAACGGGTTCGACCCGGTGTACGGCGCACGGCCGCTGCGCCGCCTGGTGCAGTCGGCGATCGGCGACCAGCTCGCCAAGGCGCTGCTGGCCGGCGACATCCGGGACGGCGACGAGGTCGTGGTCGATGCGCCGGAGGACCTCACCGCCGCCGGCGAAGGGGGCCTGACCGTCCGCCGCGGCTGACAGAAGAACCCTTGACGGGCCCGCCGCATCCCCGCGATCCGGCGGGCCCGTCGCCGTCCACAGGCCTGTGGACGACGGCCACGCGCGCTCGGCGATTCGACCTGCCGTCCCCGCGTGCGGTGCCGCGCCTGCTGATCACGGGTCTCGCTCCGAACACGACCGGGGGTCCTTCGGCGCGTGCCGCTGGTCCCTCCGCCCGGGCTCCTCCATGATCGGACCGGATACGGAACGAGCGGGAGGCGCAGCAGAGATGACGTCAGGACAGGGCGGGCCGTACGGCGGCCAGTACCCGGGCCCGGAGGGGCAGGGCGGTCAGCCGCAGGGGTGGAACGCCCCGCCGCCTCCGCAGCAGTCCTACCCCGGCTACGGCCCCGCGCCGTCGGCGCCGGTCGGTCATGGCGCCCCGCAGGCGATGGAGCGGCCCTCCACCGTGCGGTTCGGCATCGGCGCTTTCGTGGCCAGTCTGATCATCGGGGCGATCTCATCGGTCGTCGCCTTCGGCAACGTCGATCAGATCGTCGCCCAGACGATGGCGACCACCGACGACCCGGCGGTCACCGAGGAGGTCATCCGCACCGGGATCGTCATCGGGGCCGTCATCGCGCTGATCATCTACGCCCTGTTCGCGCTCTTCCTCTGGTTCGCCTGGCAGGGGCGCAACTGGGCACGCGTCGTCCTGTGGGTGCTGGGCGGCATCAGCGTGGTCTTCGGGCTGGTCGGGCTGGCGGCGCCGGCGCCGGGCCAGTCCGGCTTCCAGACCTCGCTCGGCTGGTTCTCGTTCCTGCTCACCCTCGCCGGCATCGTCCTGCTGGCGCTCAAGCCGTCCAACGACTGGTACCGCTTCCGCGGCTGGCAGCGGGCCACCGGCCAGGGTTGAGGTCGCGGGTCAGTCGTGCGCGGGGCTGCCGGCCAGCCAGTCCTTGGTCGGGCGCGTGAGCAGGCTGGTCAGCGCCGCCACGGAGCAGACCATCAGCAGCAGCGAGAGCGCTGACGCGGCGGCCGCCGCGAGGATCGACAGCAGCGTCACCACCGCCAGCAGCGAGGTGACCAGCACGCCCAGTCGGCGGGCCCAGGCGCGCCGGCGTGGCAGGAAGGCGGCGGCGGTCAGCGCCGTGAGGCCGATGACGGTGTAGGCGAGCCCGAACAGCAGGAGCGTCTGCGCTGCCTCGGAGCGGTCGACGCCCGAGCTGACCAGGCGGTCGACCACCTCTCTCTGCGCGATCCAGGTGAGGGCGGAGTTCAGCAGGAGCAGCACGCCGAGCAGGGCCATCAGCACGACCGCGACGCGGGTTGCCGTGGGCATGGGCGGGCGCTGGGTAGCCGGAGCCTTCTCGGTCACGGCACCAGCCTGGCAGAGCGGGGACCCTGGGCTCTGCCGCGGCACCGGCGGCGTCGCCGAGAAAAAAGTTGTGCGCAACGAA
Source organism: Blastococcus sp. PRF04-17 (assembly GCF_023016265.1). Taxonomy (GTDB): domain Bacteria; phylum Actinomycetota; class Actinomycetes; order Mycobacteriales; family Geodermatophilaceae; genus Blastococcus_B. The sequence goes on from NZ_CP095412.1 coordinate 3,523,672, forward strand.
TCCGGATCGGGTCCGGCTGCCGAAAGCCGGGTGTGACCACCTCCGTGCAGGCTCCGCCCCCTGCCCCGGGCACCCCGCGGCAGGCGACTGCCTCGCGCGGCCTGCGCCGGGTCTGGGCCGGGTCGGCCGGGCTGCTCGCGGCGGCGGTCGCCCTCGGTCTCGCCGAGCTGGTCGCCGCGTTCGTCGGACCGAACTCCTCGCCGGTCATCGCGGTCGGCGACGCGGCCATCACCCTGACGCCTGAGTCGGTCAAGAGCTTCGCGATCGAGACCTTCGGCGAGAACGACAAGATCGCGCTGGTCGTCGGCACGCTGGTCGTGATCGCCGTGTACGCGGCCGTGCTGGGCCTGCTCGGGCTGCGCAGACGACGCCTGGGCGTAGCCGGTGTGGCGCTGTTCGGCCTCATCGGGGCGCTGGCGGCGATCACCCGCCCCGCCGGCGGCGTCCTCGACACGCTGCCCTCCCTGATCGGGGCAGCAGCCGGGATCGTCGCCCTGCTCGCGCTGCTCTCGCCGCTCGCAGCGAACGCACCGGCGGTCGGCTCGGGAGAGGACGGCCTCGACCGCCGGCGCCTCCTCCTGACCGGTGGCGTCGCGCTGGCCGTGGCCGCGGCCGCCGGTGGCGGCGGCCGGCTGCTGCTCCGGAGGTTCGAGGTCGCGGGGGAACGAGCCGACCTACGGCTGCCCACCCCAGCGTCGCGCGCGCCGGCGCTGCCCGCCGGCGCCGACCTCTCGGGGGAGGTCGACGGGCTCACGCCGCTGTTCACCAGCAACCGCGACTTCTACCGGGTGGACACCGCGATCACGGTGCCGCAAATCCGGCCCGGCGACTACCGGCTCGAGCTGGCCGGCATGTTCGACGCTCCCCGAAGCTTCACGCTCGAAGACCTCCTGGGCCGCGACGACGTCATCGAGCGCGACGTCACGCTCACCTGCGTGAGCAACGAGGTGGGCGGGAAGCTCGCCGGCACCGCCCGCTGGACCGGCATCCCCCTCGGGGCGTTCCTGCGGGAGAACGGCATCCGCTCCAGCAGCGACCAGCTCGTCTGCCGCGACGTGAACGGCATGACCATCGGTACCCCCACCCGCTCCGCCCTCGAGGTGGCGGACGCGATGCTCGCGTTCGGCATGAACGGCGAGCCGCTGCCGATCGAGCACGGCTTCCCGGTCCGCATGCTGATCCCGGGCCTGTACGGCTACGTCTCCGCGTGCAAGTGGCTCACCCGCATCGAGGCGACCACCTACGACGCCTTCGACGCGTACTGGGTCGAGCGGGACTGGGCCGCCGAGGGGCCCATCAAGCTCGCGTCGCGGATCGACACGCCGGCGCCCCTGCGCGAGTTCCCGGCCGGTCGCCGTGCCATCGCCGGCGTGGCGTGGGCCCAGACCCGCGGCATCGCCCGGGTCGAGGTCCGGGTCGACGACGAGGAGTGGACACCCGCCGAACTGTCGCCCGAGGTGGACGCCGACCTCTGGCGCCAGTGGGTGCTGCCCTACGACTTCCGACCCGGCCGGCACTCGATCGCCGTGCGCGCCACCAGCGCGGACGGAGAGGTGCAGACCGAGGAGCGGACTACGCCCTTCCCCTCCGGGTCCAGCGGCTGGCACACCGTCCAGGTCGTCGCCGCGTGACCGGCACCCCCCAGACTCGTCCCGGCGCCCGCCGGTGACGCGACATCCGGACCGCGACCGCGGCCGGTGCACCACCCGCCCGCGACAATGCGGTCGCACGGACAGGACAAAGGAGCACCACCTCGTGAAGAGCAACCTTCTCTCCCGCGGCGCCGTTCTCGCTGCCGTCTCCACCCTCGCGCTCACCCTGAGCGCCTGCGGCTCCGACGACACCTCGTCGGACGGCACCGCGTCCGCCGAGACCAGCAGCAGCCCCATGGAGACCACCGAGAGCGAGGACATGGCGATGTCCGACGAGCCCTTCGGCTCGGGCTGCTCCGCCGTCCCCGCCGAGGGCGAGGGCAGCTTCACCGGCATGACCGACGACCCGGTCGCCACCGCCGCCAGCAACAACCCGGCACTGTCGACCCTGGTCCAGGCGGTGACCGCGGCCAACCTGGTGGACACCCTGAACACCACGGACGACATCACGGTGCTGGCACCGGCGAACCCGGCATTCGAGGCCATTCCGGCCGACCAGCTCCAGGCGGTGCTGGCCGACACCCCCCAGCTCACCGCCATCCTGACCCACCACGTCATCCCGGGGCGCCTCACCCCGGAGGAGCTGGCCGGCACGCACACCACGCTGAACAACGACGAGGTCACCATCGAGGGCGAGGGCGAGGACTTCACCGTCGCCATGGACGGCACCGTCACGCAGATGGAGGCGTCGGTGATCTGCGGCAACGTGCAGACGGCGAACGCGACCGTCTACATCATCGACCAGGTGCTGGCCCCGGCCGCTGCGTAAGCACCCCCGTCCAGGGCCGTCGTCCGACCGCGGGTCGGGCGGCGGCCCTGCCGCGTGTCTAGGGTGCCGGGAATGGAGAAGGACCCGGTTCCCCCCAACCCTCGTCCCTCGGGCCGGGCCCCTGGAACGGGGCCGCACTGCCCGACCGCGACCGTCTGCTCCAGCTGATCGTGGACCTCGCCGTCGTGCACGGGAAGGTCACGCTCTCCTCGGGGCGGGAGGCGGACTGGTACATCGACATGCGCCGCCTGACGCTGCACCACGAGGGCGCACCGCTGGTCGGCCGGGTGATGCGGCAGCTGACCGGCGACCTGCGCTACGACGTCGTCGGCGGCCTGACCCTGGGTGCCGACCCGGTGGCGACGGCGATGCTGCACGCGGCGGCCGGCGGGGAGGGCTTCCTCGACGCGTGCGTCGTCCGCAAGGCCGGCAAGGCGCACGGCCTGCAGCGCCGGATCGAGGGCCCGGACGTCGCGGGGCGCGCGGTGCTGGTGGTCGAGGACGTCTCCACGACCGGCAGCAGCCCGCTGACCGCCGCCGAGGCGCTGCAGGAGGCCGGGGCGGAGGTCATCGCCGTCGCGGTGATCGTCGACCGCGGCGCGCGCGCCGCCGTCGAGGCGGCCGGTTTCGAGTACCGAGCCGCCTTCGAGCTCTCGGACCTGAGTCTGGCCTGACGCGCGGCGCGATGATCAGGTGACCTGATCATCGCGCGTCCTCCCTCGTGGTCCACCGTGAGGGAGGACGCTGGGCGATCAGGGAAGCTGATCATCGGGGGACGTCGCTACGGTGTGACGGTGGGCACAGCGTGGGTGGCCGAACTGCGGGACGCGCTCGGGGCCGACTCCGTGCTCACCGACCCGGATGTCACGGCGTCCTACGCCCGTGACCAGGCGATGCTGGCAGCCGCCGGCACGCCCGCGGCCGTGGTGTTCCCACGGTCGACGGCCGACGTCGTCGCGGTGCTGCAGGTGGCCACCCGCCACGGCGTCCCGGTCGTTCCGCGCGGCGCGGGCTCGGGGCTGGCGGGGTCGAGCAACGCCCTGGACGGCGCGGTCACCCTCGTCATGACCCGGATGGACGCCGTCCTCGAGGTCGCGCCGGCCGACCGGCTGGCCGTCGTCCAGCCCGGCGTGGTCAACAAGCAGCTCCGGGACGCCGTCGCCGGCGCGGGGCTGTTCTATCCGCCGGACCCGTCCAGCTATGACTGGTGCACGATCGGCGGCAACCTCTCCACCAACTCCGGCGGGTTGTGCTGCGTCAAGTACGGCGTGACCACCGACTACGTCCTGGGCCTGGAGGTGGTGCTGGCCGACGGACGGGTCCTGCGGACCGGACGGCGCACCGTCAAGGGCGTCGCCGGATACGACCTGGCCCGGCTGTTCGTCGGCTCCGAGGGCACCCTCGGCGTCATCACCGAGGCCACGCTCGCGCTGCGCCCTGCCCCTCAGCGGCCGGTGACCCTGGCCGCCACCTTCGCCACCACCGCGCAGACCGGCGAGGTCGTCGAGCGGGTGGTGACCGGCGGACTGGTGCCCAGCCTGCTGGAGGTCATGGACAACACGTGCATCTGCGCGGTCGACGACCTGATGCGCGCCGACCTCGACCGGGGTGCCCGGGCGCTGCTGGTCGCCCAGTCCGACGCCGGGGGAGCAGCCGCCGCGGCCGAGATCGCCGCGCTGGCCCAGCTGTGCGCGGCGGCCGGTGCGGACCTCGTGCACACCACGGACGACCCGGCCGAGGGCGACCTGCTCCTGGCCGCTCGCCGGATGGCGCTGCCCGCCCTCGAGCAGCTCGGCAGCACGCTCATCGACGACGTCGCCGTCCCGCGGTCGCGGATCGCGGCCTTCCTCGACGGCTGCGACGGCATCGCCGAGCGCCGGCAGCTCGTCATCGGCGTCGTCGGCCACGCCGGTGACGGCAACATGCACCCGACGATCTGCTTCGACCCCACCGACGCCGACCAGCGCGAGCGGGCCTTCGCGGCCTTCGACGACATCCTCGAGCTCGGCCTCTCCCTCGGCGGCACCATCACCGGTGAGCACGGCGTGGGATCGATCAAGGTCGACTGGCTCGAGCGCGAGATCGGCCCCGTGTCGCTGTCGGTCCACCGGGCGATCAAGGACGCGCTCGACCCGGCCGGTCTGCTCAACCCGGGCAAGGTGTTCCGGCGGGCGAGCGTCGCCGACCTGGCCGCCGTGGGCGGCCTGACGAGCGGGGCTCGGTGAGCGAGATCCGCGACGCCGACTGGTACGGCGCGGACCTCGGCGGGCAGGAGCACATCGACGTCACGTTCGCCGGCGTCGACCTGACCGAGACCACCGGGGACGGTGCCGTCTTCACCGACTGCACCTTCCGCGACTGCGCGTTCAACCTCGCCGAGCTCACCGATGCGGCCTTCGTGAACTGCACCTTCACCGGCTGCTCCTTCTTCCACGTCACCTTCGCCGGCTGCAAGCTCGTCGGCAGCACGTTCGGCCGGTGCACCTTCGACCTGCTGACCGTCAGCGGGGGCGACTGGTCCTTCGTCGGGCTGGCGGGAGCCGATCTCTCCCGTGCCACCTTCACCGGCGCGCGGATGCGCGAGGCCGACCTCACCGGCGTGCGCGCCGCGGGCGCGACGCTGCGCGGCCTGGACCTCTCCGCGGCCACCCTGGACGACGCCGACCTGCGCGGCGCCGACCTGCGCGGCTCGGACCTCTCGTCGCTCGACCCGCGCACCGTGCAACTCGCCGACGCGCAGATCGACCTCCCGCAGGCGCTCGCGCTGGTCACCGCGCTGGGCCTTCGCGTGCGCCCCGACGCTTCCGACTGACCGCCGCGGCGGGATACTGGTGTCGAGCTGCACCGCCGGACACCGACGACAGGAGTGCCCCGCATGCCCATCGCGACCCCCGAGGTCTACGCCGACATGATCAGCCGGGCCAAGGAGGGCGGGTTCGCCTATCCGGCGATCAACTGCACGTCCTCCGAGACCATCAACGCGGCGCTGCGCGGGTTCGCCGACGCCGGGAGCGACGGCATCATCCAGTTCTCCACCGGCGGCGCGGAGTTCGGCTCCGGCACCCGGGTGAAGGACATGGTGACCGGCGCGGTGGCGCTGGCCGAGTTCGCGCACGTCGTCGCCGAGAAGTACCCGGTGAACATCGCTTTGCACACCGACCACTGCCCCAAGGACAAGCTGGACGGTTACGTGCGGCCCCTGGTCGCCCTGTCGCAGGACCGGGTGAACGCCGGCCAGGCGCCGCTGTTCCAGTCGCACATGTGGGACGGTTCGGCGATCGACCTCGACGAGAACCTGCAGATCGCCGAGGAGCTCCTCGACAAGACCGCGGCGGCCAAGATCGTCCTGGAGGTCGAGATCGGCGTGGTGGGCGGCGAGGAGGACGGCGTCGCGCACGACATCAACGAGAAGCTCTACACCGCCGAGGGCGACTTCGTGGCCACCGCGCGCAAGCTGGGCCTGGGCGAGCGCGGCATCTACCTGCTGGCCGCCACCTTCGGCAACGTCCACGGCGTCTACAAGCCGGGCAACGTGAAGCTGCGGCCGGAGATCCTCAAGCGGGGCCAGGACGTCGTCGCGAAGGAGTTCGGCAGCGCCGACGACAAGCCGTTCAACCTGGTCTTCCACGGCGGCTCGGGCTCGGCGCAGTCGGAGATCCGCGAGGCGCTGTCCTACGGCGTGGTGAAGATGAACGTCGACACCGACACCCAGTACGCCTTCACCCGTCCGGTGGTCGGCCACATGTTCACCAACTACGACGGCGTCCTGAAGGTCGACGGCGAGGTCGGCAACAAGAAGGCCTACGACCCGCGCAGCTACCTCAAGGCCGCCGAGACCGGCATGGCCGCCCGCGTCGTCGAGGCGTGCGAGGACCTGCTGTCGGCCGGCCAGTCGCAGGGCGCCTGATGACCCACTCGCACCAGAACCTGCTCGGCGAGCCGCCCGCCACCCTCTTGCCGCCCACACCGGAGGCCGACCGCGAGCTGGCCGAGGGCACGCCCGCCGCGGAGGTCGCCTCCCGCCACCCCACCGTCAGCGCGGCCTGGGCCGCGCTCGCCGAGGAGGCGCTGGGTCGGCCCGAGCGGCAGCTCCGCGACACCGTCGAGGGCTACGCCTACGCGCGCACCGGCTACCACCGCGGGCTGGACGCGCTGCGCCGCAACGGCTGGAAGGGCTTCGGTCCCGTGCCGTGGGCCCACGAGCCCAACCGCGGCTTCCTGCGCTGCGTCACCGAACTGGCGAAGGCCGCCGAGGCCATCGGCGAGTACGAGGAGCACGAGCGCTGCGTCCAGTTGCTGCGCGACTGCGACCCGAGCCTCGCGCCATGACATCACATCGTCGCCCTACCGGGCCAAACCGCGGCCAGGTGCCGTCCCGGCCGAGCTGAGCCCACTCGTCGGAGCCTCGGGGACCCTCCGGGCCCCGCTCGCCATCGACACCGCACGGGCCGTCTCCTGCCTGCAGGTTTGCGACCGCTCCCCAGTGATCATGAAGAAGGGGCATGCGCCATGGTGGCGTCACGGGGGAGACAGGAGGCAGGTCATGGCCACGCTTCTGTGGATCCTCGCGGTCGTCCTGGTGGTCGCCGGCATCTTCGCGATCATCCGGGGCCAGCTCCTCTGGGGCATCGTGCTCATCATCGTCGGGCTGCTCGTCGGCCCTGGCGGGGTGAGCGTCTTCGCCTGACCGGCGCTCAGCGGCCGCCCTGGTCCGGATGCACTCCCGCCAGGGCGTCGCTGAGCGCGCCGAACTCCTCGCCCCCGGCCATCAACCGGGTCAGGTCCGAGGCGTCGACGTCCTCGCGGCCGAGCCTGCCCGCCACCCGGCCGTGCGCGAGCAGCAGGAACCGGTCGCCGACCAGGTGGGCGTACCGCGGGTTGTTGGTCACCAGCAGCACGGCCAGCCCCTGACCGCGGGCCGCGACGATCGCCTGCAGGAGCAGTGTCTGCTGGGCGACGGTGAGCGGCGCCGTCGGCTCGTCCACGATCAGGGCACGGGCCCCGAAGTGCATCGCGCGTGCCACGGCAAGGCTCTGCCGGGCACCGGCCTCGAGCGTGCTGGCCGGCTGGTCGGGGTCCAGGCCGGTCACACCGACCCGGGCCATCGCCTCGATCGTCACCTCCCGCGCGCGCTCGACGTCGAGGCGGCGCAACGGCCATCGGCCCCGGGTCGGCTCGGCGCCGAGGAAGAAATTGCGCCAGATCGACAGCAGCGGGGCCACCGCGAGGTCCTGCCAGACGGTGGCGATGCCGACCGCCCGCGCCTGCTTCGGCGACCGGAAGTGCACCGGTTCGCCGGCGAGCAGCAGCTGCCCCTCGTCGTGCCGCCGCAGCCCCGAGAGCACCGACACCAGCGTCGACTTGCCCGAGCCGTTCTCCCCCAGCACGCAGGTGATCTGGCCGGCCGACAGGGCGGCGTTCACCCGGCACAGCGCCGTCACGCTGCCGAAGCGGACGGTGAGCCCGCGCAGCTCGAGGACGGGCAGCAGGACGCTGGAGCTCACGACCGCGGCACCGCCTTCAACCGGCGGCGGACCACGCCGTTGGCCAGCAGGGCGACCAGCAGCAGGACGCCGAGCAGCGCCTGGAACCAGGGGGCGTCCCAGCCGGCCAGGGTGATCCCCTGCCGGGCGACCGCGTAGAGCAGCGCGCCGACCGCCGCCCCGACCGCCGACCCGTACCCGCCGGTCAGCAGGCAGCCGCCGATGACCGCGACGACGATGAACTCGACGCCGGTGGTCAGGCCGGCCACGCCGACCTGGACGCTCTGCAGGCGGATGAGCGCGAGGGTGCCGAGCAACCACCCCGCGGTGGCGCTGAGGCAGAACAGCACCAGCGTCGTGTTCCGCACCGGGACGCCGAGCTGGCGGGCGGCGCGCCGGGCGCCGCCGCTGGCGAAGATCGCGTTGCCGAAGCGGGTGCGCCACAGCGCCCAGCTCGCGACCGCGGTCGCCGCCAGCCACCAGAGCAGCGACACCCGGAACCGGCCGTCTCCCAGCTGCAGGGTGGCGCCGAACACCGCCGAGGCCGACTCCCAGCCCGGCGCACCGTCGAGATCGGCGATCCGGGCCGAGCCGGCCACGCCCTGGACGGCGGCCTGCGAGGTGCCCTGCAGGACCAGGAACGTGGCCAGCGTGACCAGGAAACTGGGCAGCCCGGTGCTGACCACCAGGAGGCCGTTGACCAGGCCCACGAACAGCGCGACCCCCAGGGACGCGGCCAGGGCCGGCCAGGCGCCCCAGCCGGCGTGCCCGATGAGCAGCGCGGTCACCAGCGAGCTGGCCACCCCGAGCACGCCGATGGACAGGTCGAACTGGCCGGCGATGAGCAGCAGGGAGACGGCGACCGCGCCGATCCCGAGCACCGCGGCGACATCGAGGACCCCGGCCAGCCCGCCGGAGGTGAGCAGTGCCGGCGCCCGGACGCCGAAGAAGGCCACGACCACGACGAGACCGATCACCGCCGGCAGGCTGGGACGTGCCAGCGCCCGCAGCAGGGGTCCCCGCCCGCGCGTCAGCTCGACCGGCGCGGCGCCCAGCCGGGGCAGACGGTCGGTGCTCACCGGCGCGTCCCTGCGGGCAGCCGCGGTCCGGTCGTGGCGCGGGGCGACGGCAGCGTGACCTCCTCGACGGACGGGTGCGCCCAGTGTCCACGACCGGACTGTGCAGAGTGCAGCGACCGGACGCGCCCAGGTCAGGCCGGACGCGTCATGGCTGGAGCCGCCAGCGGATCCGGTGGTCGGCGTACCAGGTCCAGCGGGTGACCGGCCGGGGGTAGGGGACGCCGTCGCGGATGATCCGGGCCGGGTCCGAGGCCACCTGCAGGGCCCGGCCGCTGGTCTGCCGGGTCGGCCGCAGCGGCAGCGTCATCACCGTCACGCCGATGGTGTCCACGGCCTGCCAGTCGGGCCGGACGTCGATCCGGGTGATCTCCCCGTCGGCCACCTTGATGTCGTCGTGGTGGGCCGCCAGGCCCAGCCGGCGGCTCAGCGACCGTCGCCCGTCGCCGGCCGCCTCGATCCGCCCGTGGTGCAGGAGGACGCCGCCGTGGTCGTCCCGCACCAGGCACAGGTGCCGGGCCTCTCCGGTGCCCACACCGATGGCGCGGGCCAGGGCGACCGAGCTCTTGTCGCCGGCCGGCTCCCAGGCGACCGGGACGTCGGCGGTCCGCGAGGCCTTCAGCAGCTGGGTGAGGACGCCGGCCAGCGCGGGGACCGGACCGCGGACCACCACCGAATCGGCCTCGCGCGCGCCCGCGACGTCACCTTCCCGGGGGGCAACACCGGCCTCCAGGCGGCGGAGGTCGAGCTCGACGGAAGCCATGCCGATACCCTGCCATCTGCCCGCCGGGAACCGCCTGGTGCAGGACCGAGGAGATCCAGGACCGCATGCCGGCTGTCGTGCTGATCGGTGCCCAGTGGGGGGACGAGGGCAAGGGCAAGGCCACGGACCTCCTGGGTGGGCGGGTGCCCTACGTCGTCCGCTACCAGGGCGGCAACAACGCCGGCCACACGGTGATCACCCCGGACGGCGAGAAGTACGCACTGCACCTGATCCCGTCGGGCATCCTCACGCCGGGCTGCACCCCGGTCATCGGCAACGGCGTGGTGATCGACCCGCAGGTGCTCATCGGCGAGCTCGCCGGCCTCGAGGAGCGGGGCGTGGACACCTCGCGGCTGGTGATCTCCTCCGACGCGCACCTGATCATGCCGCACCACCGGGCCCTGGATAAGGTCACCGAGCGCTTCCTGGGCAAGCGCCGGATCGGCACGACCGGACGCGGCATCGGCCCGGCCTACGGCGACAAGGTCGCCCGCGTCGGCATCCGCGTGCAGGACCTGCTCGACCTGTCCATCCTGCGGCAGAAGCTCGAGGGCACTCTGCAGGAGAAGAACCAGATCCTGGTCAAGGTCTACAACCGCAAGGCGATCGACGTCGACGAGGTCGTCGCCGAGTACGCGGAGTACGCCGAGGCGCTCAAGCACCGCATCGTCGACACCCGCCTGCTCCTGGGCAAGGCGCTCGACGCCGGCGACTGGGTGCTGCTCGAAGGTTCGCAGGGCACCCTGCTCGACGTCGACCACGGCACGTATCCGTTCGTCACGTCCTCCAACCCGACCTCGGGTGGCGCCGCGACCGGTGCCGGCATCGGCCCGACCCGCATCGAGCGCGTGGTCGGCATCCTCAAGGCCTACACGACGCGCGTCGGCTCGGGCCCGTTCCCGACGGAACTGTTCGACGCCAACGGCGAATACCTGCGCAAGCAGGGCGGCGAGGTGGGCGTCACGACGGGGCGCGACCGCCGCTGCGGCTGGTTCGACGCCGTCGTCGCCCGTTACGCCAGCCGGGTCAACGGCATCACCGACTACTTCCTCACCAAGCTCGACGTGCTGTCGGGCCTGGAGTCGGTGCCGATCTGCGTGGCCTACGACGTGGACGGTGCCCGGCACCACGAGATGCCGATGACGCAGACCGACTTCCACCATGCGAAGCCGATCTACGAGGAGATGCCGGGCTGGTTCGAGGACATCCGGCACTGCCGGACGTTCGACGAGCTACCGGTGAACGCGCAGGCCTACGTGCGCCGGCTCGAGGAACTCTCGGGTGCACGGATCAGCGTCGTGGGCGTCGGTCCCGGCCGCGGGGAGAACGTGGTGGTCAGAGATCTCCTGAGTTGAGTCAGGTGCGCCGTCCGTGGCGCGGGGCCGGAGGCTCCCGCCGCGGACGCGCCGACACGCTCAGCTCAGCGGGGGGACGGCACCTGGCCGCGGTGCTGCCCGGAGGGCAGCAATGCGCACAGCTCCCGGATGGCCGCGGCGGCGAGGTCGGGGGAGTCGGTGATGAGCCCGTCCACGCCCAGGCCGAGCAGCTGGCGGGCCTCGCCGAGGGCGTCCCCCATGGCACCGGGCGCCTCGCCGCGGCGCAGGTGCTCGGGCAGGAACGCGTTCTCGGCCCGCAGCGTCCAGCAGAAGACCGACAGCGCCGCGCGGTGGGCCTCCTGGACCAGCGCGGAGGCGCCGCTCACCGGGCGGCCGTCGGCCTCCAGCAGCACCCGGTGCCAGCTGGGGCCGACCGCCTGGGCGTAGGTCGATATCTCGCGCAGACCGGCCGGCGTGACCATGCCGTCGCCGGACTGCCCCTCCGGGACCAGCTGCACCATCTGCGGGTCCTCCCCCAGCCGGGCGCGCAGGTCGCGCAGCACCGTCGGGTCGAAGGACTGCAGCAGCACGGTGCCGTCGTCGGCACCGAGGCGGCGCAGCTCCTCGCTCACGAGCTCGGCCATGGGGAGCCCGTGCGCAGTGCACCACCCGGGGTCCTTGAGCTCGGCGAGCACCCGGATCTGCCGCTCGGCGGTCGATCGGGTGCGCGCGAGCTCGATGACCTCGGCGAGGGTGAGGATGCCGAAGTGGCCGTCGTAGGCCGTGTTGAGGGGCCGCAGCTCGGGCATGCGCTCGACGGCGCGGAGCGTCTGCAGCTCGGGATAGGTGAAGTCCTCGGCGAACCACCCGGTGCAGACCTCGTCGTCGACCGCCCGGGTGGTGCGGCGCTCGGCGAACTCGGGCCGCGAGGCGACGTCCGTGGTGAGCGAGAGCTCGCTCTCGTGGCGGACGACGAGGACGCCGTCACGGCTGATGACGACGTCCGGCTCGATCAGCTCGGCGCCGAGGTCGATCGCCAGTTCGTAGCTGGCGGTCGTGTGCTCGGGTCGGTAGGCCGGAGCGCCGCGGTGGCCGATGACGACGGGCAGGGGAGTGCCGGTCGCCGGCCGTCGGGCCGGCGACTGTGTCGCGTGCATGTCACCCACAACACCTGAATCGGGTGTCCGCAGGGCGAACTGAAGAGAACGTGTCGCCCACAATTCGGAAGACACCACTCTGACCAGCCCGGCACCATGCGTCCCGTGACCGATCTCTCAGCGTCGGGCTGGACGCCCGACCGTGCCGCCGAGCTCCCTCCGGGGACCGCGCCGGGGCGCGTTTCCCGCGTGGACCGGGGACTTCTGAGCGTGCTGACCGCCGCCGGGGACGCCCGGGTGCACCCTGCCGCGGCCCTGTACGACGCGGACCCGGGCGGTCCGGCGGTGGGCGACTGGGTGGCGATCCGGGGTGAGCTGGCGGTCGCCGTCCTCCCCCGAAGGAGTGCCTTCGTCCGCACCGTCGCGGGACGGACGTCGGCCGCGCAGGTCGTGGCCGCCAACCTCGACGTCGTCCTGGTCGTCGATGCGTTGATCGGCGAGACCCGCCTCCGCCGCGTCGAGCGGTATCTGGCCGTGGCGTGGAGCAGCGGCGCGACGCCGGTCGTCGTGCTGACCAAGGCCGACCTGTGCGACGACGTGCCGGCGGCTGTGGAGCTCGTCGCGGAGGACGCCCTCGGTGTCCGCGTGCTCGCCGTCAGCGCGGTCACCGGAGAGGGCCTGGACGACGTGCGGGCGCTGCTGGGGCCGGGGCGGACGGCGGCGATGGTGGGCCCGTCGGGCGTCGGGAAGTCCAGCCTCGCCAATGCGCTGGCCGGCCGCACGCTGGTCGCGACCCGGGAGATCCGGGACGACGGCCGCGGCCGCCACACGACCACCGCCCGCGAACTGCACGTGCTGCCCGGCGGCGGGCTGCTCGTCGACACCCCGGGCATGCGCGAGCTCGGCCTCTACGACGACACCGAGGGCGTGGGCACCGCGTACGCCGACGTCGCGCTGCTGGCGGCCGAGTGCCGGTTCCGCGACTGCCGGCACCGCACCGAGCCCGGCTGCGCGGTCGCGGCCGCGATCGTCGACGGCCGGCTGGACCCGGCGCGGATGGTGGCCTGGCGCAAGCTGCAGGCCGAGGCGCACCGGCAGCTGCTGCGCGTCGACGCCCGCGCCCGGGCGGCCGAGCACGCCCGGGTCCGGGCCTTCCACCGGTCGCTGCGCGACCAGCCCCACCGTTGAAGGACCACCCTTCCCCCCACGCCTCGCCGGCTCGGCGCGGAACCCTGAAGGGCGGCCGTTCAGCACGCTGCGGGGCTCGGTAGCTTCGCCCCGTGCGCGTGCTCGTGATCGGCTCCGGTGCCCGGGAGCACGCCCTGTGCGTGGCTCTGTCCTCCGACGCCGGGGTGTCCGCCCTGGCCTGCGCCCCGGGCAACGCCGGCACCCGTGCACTGGCCGAACCCTTCGCCCTCGACGTCGCCGATCCGGTCGCCGTCTCGGCGCTCGCCGCCGACTGGCGGGCCGACCTGGTGGTCATCGGGCCCGAGGTGCCGCTGGTCGCCGGGGCCGTCGATGCCGTGCGCGATGCGGGCATCGCCTGCTTCGGCCCGTCGCGGCAGGCGGCGCAGCTCGAGGGCAGCAAGTCCTTCGCCAAGCACGTCATGGCCGCCGCGGGCGTCCCGACCGCCCGGTCGTGGCCGGTCGGCGGGCCCGCCGAGCTGGAGACCGCACTCGATGAAGTGACCGCGGTGGCCTCGGGAGCGCCCTACGTCGTCAAGGACGACGGGCTGGCCGCGGGCAAGGGCGTGCTGGTGACCCCCGACCGGGACGCCGCCGCGGCCCACGGCCGGGCGGTGCTCGACGCCGGGCACTCGGTGCTGGTCGAGGAGTACCTGGACGGCCCGGAGGTGTCGCTGTTCGCGGTCACCGACGGGACGACGGTCGTCCCGCTCGTGCCCGCACAGGACTTCAAGCGCAGGGACGACGGGGACCGCGGACCGAACACCGGCGGCATGGGCGCCTACGCGCCGCTGCCGTGGGCGCCACCGGGGCTGGTCGACGAGGTCCTCGCCACGGTGCTGCAGCCGACCGTCGACGAGATGGCCCGCCGCGGCGAGACGTTCAGCGGGCTGCTCTACGCGGGCCTGGCGCTCACCTCCCGGGGCGTCCGGGTGGTGGAGTTCAACGCCCGCTTCGGCGATCCGGAGACCCAGGTCGTGCTGCCGCTGCTGGAGACGCCGCTGGCCGGCCTGCTGCACGCGGCCGCCACCGGCACGCTGGCCCAGCACCCCCCACTGCGCTGGCGGCCGGGCTCCGCGGTGACCGTCGTCGTCGCCGCGCCGGGCTACCCGCAGGCACCCCGCACCGGCAGCCCGATCACCGGGGCCGAGGGCGAGGGCGTGCTGCACGCGGGCACGGCGGTCGCTGCGGACGGCTCGGTGGTCTCCGCCGGCGGGCGCGTGCTGTCGGTCGTGGGGCTGGGCCCCGATCTCGCGGCGGCCCGCCAGGCCGCCTACGAGCGCGTGGCGGCGTGCGGCTGGCCGATGCGCACTGGCGCACCGACATCGCGCTGGCCGCCGTCGAGGGGCGGATCGCCCTGCCGTGAGCGACACCGGTGCACGCGACGCCGACGCGATCTGGAACCGCGCCTGCGATCCCTTCCTGCCCTTCGACCACCCGGGGGACGCCGCGCTCGCCGCCGTCCTGCTGTGTCACGGGATGGCCATGAACGGCGGTCTGCTCTTCGCCGTGGAGGGCCTCGAGCCCGACCAGCGGGCACGGGCGGAGGCCGGCTTCCGCCTGCTCGGCCTGGACGCCGCAGCGGAGGCCGTCGCGGTGATCGGCCGCCGGGCGGCGGAGCTGCCGGCGGACGACCTGGCCGCGGCCGAGGCCCTGGAGGAGGAGGCGAACCGGCGCTACGACGAGGCGCTGCCCGAGTGGGACGAGACGATCGACCGGGCGTTCCGGGCCCACCTCGCCCGCCATCCGGAGGCCTACGCGCCCGCGTGAGGCTCAGCCCGCGCTGACCGCCGGCCGAGCCCGCTCGGGGCGTGGTTCGGGCGGGCGCGGGCCTTCGTGCCGGCGGCTCAGATAGGTGCCGGCGACGTTGGCGCAGGCCACCACGGGCACGGCGATCAGGGCGCCGAAGATGCCGGCGACCAGCAGCCCGGCGGCGATCGCGAGCACGACGGCCAGCGGGTGGACGTGCACGGCCCGGCCGAGCAGCAGGGGCTGGAGGACGTGCCCCTCGAGCTGCATGACCGCGATGACGATGCCGAGGGCGATCAGCGCCTTGATCGGCCCGACCGAGACCAGGGCGACCAGCACGGCGACCGAGCCGGCGAGGAACGACCCGATGATCGGGATGAACGCGCCCAGGAACACCAGGGCGGCCAGCGGGATCACCAGCGGCACGCCCAGGACCGCCAGGCCGATGCCGATGCCGACCGCGTCGACGAGCGCCACCGCGACCGTGGCCCGCACGTAGGAGATCAGCGTCCGCCAGGACCGGCGGGCCGCCTCGTCGAGGTAGGCGCGGGCGTCGCGCGGGAACAGGCCGACCAGCCAGAGCCAGATCGACCGGCCGTCCTTGAGGAAGAAGAACAGCGTGAACAACGCGAGGACGATGCCGGTGAAGACGTGGCCCACCGTCGTCGCAGTGCTGATCGCGCCGGTGGCCAGCTGCTCCTGGCTGCCGACCAGGAAGTCCTGCGCCTGCGTGACCGCGTCCTCCAGCTGGCCCTGCGTGATGGGGAAGGTCCGGACGACGAAGGACTCGACCTGGTCCAGCCCCTCGCTGACCTGCTCGGCGAGGTCGCTGAAGCCGGCGGTGAACCGCTCGACGACCAGCGTGATGATCCCGGCGACGACCGCGAGGCCGACGAGGAGCATGGTCGTGGCAGCGAGCCCCCGGGCCAGCCGCGACGTCGGAGGGCGGCGGCCCCCGGCTGCAGCAGGGCGGCCAGCAGCAGCGCGACGATGACCGGCACGACGACCACCGCGACGTGCGAGGCGGCGTACAGCAGCACGTAGAAGCCGGCGATCACCACGATCAGCCGCCAGGACCACGCCGCCGCCGTCCGCAGGCCGAACGGGACGTCGTCCTCCGCGTGACTGCGTCGAGGCGTGGGCCGGGGCGGACGCCGGACCCGGCCGCCCTCCGGGGTGCTGCGGGGCGGCGGGCCGCTGGCGCCCTCGGTGTCCAGGTCCGGTGCACCCTCCACCGGGCTGCCGAGGGGTGGTTCCTGGGCGTCCGCCGCGTCGGTCTCGTCGTCGTCGTACGGGGACTGCACGAAGTCGATCGGCGGCGGATCCCCGTGGTCGCCGTGCCAACCGTGGGGGTCGTGCTCGCGGGCGGCCCGGATGCGGGCACGCGCCCGAGAGCCGAGGTCACGTGCGCGTCGGAGCACTGCGCACCTCCCGCCGCCTGTAGGGGCCGTCCATGATCACGTTAGCCCTGCGGGAGGATGTCCTCGTGGTGCGACGAGCTGAGCTGTGGCGGGCGGTACCCCGATGATCGAGCGCTACACGCTCCCCGAGATGGGCCGGGTCTGGAGCGACCAGCACAAGTACGAGCTCTGGTGCAGGGTCGAGACCCTGGTCCTCGAGGCGCACGCGGCCGCCGGGCGGGTCCCGGCCGACGTGGTGGAGCCGGTGCGCAACGCCCCGCCGCCGACGCCGGAGCGGGTCGCCGAGATCGAGGAGACGACGCAGCACGACGTCATCGCCTTCCTCACCGCATGGGCGGACAACACGTCGCCGCGGTCGGCCGCCGCGTTCGTGCACCACGGCATGACGTCGTCCGACCTGCTGGACACCGCCCTCGCCGTCCAGCTCACCGACGCCACCGACGTCCTGCTGGCCAAGGCCGACCGGCTGGTCGCCGCGCTGCGCGACCACGGCCTGGCACACCGGGACACCATCAAGGTGGGCCGCACGCACGGTGTGCACGCCGAGCCGGACGTGTGGGGGCACCGCGTGGCCGACCTGGCCTTCGCCGCCGCACGCTCCCGGGACCGGCTGCGCGAGGCGCGGGCCCGCGTCGGCGTCGTCGCGATCTCCGGCGCGGTCGGCACCTACTCGCTCATCGACCCGTCGGTCGAGGCGCACGTGGCCGACGCGCTCGGACTGCGGCCCGCCGACGCCTCGACGCAGGTGGTGCTGCGCGACTCGATCAGCGAGTGGGTGTCGGCGCTGGCGATCATCGCGACCGTGTGCGAGGCGATCGCGCTGGAGGTGCGGCACGGCCAGCGCACCGAGGTGCGCGAGCTGTCCGAGGCGTTCGGGTCGGGCCAGAAGGGCTCGAGCGCGATGCCGCACAAGAAGAACCCCATCCGCTCCGAGCGGATCGCCGGGCTGGCGCGGGTCGTCCGGGCGGCGATCGTGCCGGTGATGGAGGGCATCCCGCTCTGGCACGAGCGCGACATCTCGCACTCGTCGACCGAGCGGGTCTTCCTGCCCGACGCGGCGATCACCACCGACTACCTGCTGGACCTGACCGCCGGCCTGGTCGAGAACCTGGTCGTCGACGTGGACCGGATGCGAGCGAACCTGGAGTCCACGGGCGGGCTGATCTACACCTCGTCGGTGCTGCTGGAGCTGGTCGAGGGCGGGCTGTCCCGCGAGGACGCCTACTCGCTGGTGCAGTCGGCGGCGATGGAGACGTGGAACTCGGGTGTGCCCTTCCGCGAGACACTGCGAGCCCGGGCAGCCTCCTCGGACGTGCAGCTGGACGAGGCGCGGCTGGACGAGATCTGCCGGCCGGAGCAGTACGTGGCCAACCTGGGTCCGCTGTTCGACCGGCTGGCCAAGCTGTCGTGATCGACCTGCCGCTCGTCGCCCGGGGCAAGGTGCGGGAGATCTACGACGCCTCCTCCCCGGCCGCTCCCGACCGGCTGCTCCTGGTCGCCTCGGACCGGATCTCGGCCTACGACCACGTCCTGCCCACCCCGATCCCGGACAAGGGCAGGGTGCTCACCCAGCTGTCGGTCTGGTGGTTCGGCCAGCTCGCACCGGTGCTCGACTCGTTCGGGGCGTCGCACCACCTGGTCAGCGCGGACGACGTGCCGGAGGAGGTGGCCGGCCGCGGCATGCTCGTGCGCCGGCTGGAGATGCTGCCCGTCGAGTGCGTGGCGCGCGGCTACCTGTCCGGGTCGGGGACGGTCGAGTACTCGAGGACCGGCTCCATCCGGGACGTCGCCCTGCCCGCCGGCCTGGTCGAGGGCTCGCGGCTGCCGGCGCCGGTGTTCACGCCGTCGACCAAGGCCGCGGTGGGGGAGCACGACGAGGCGATCGACTTCTCCGCCGTCGTGGCGGCCGTCGGCGCCCGGCGGGCCGAACAGCTGCGCGAGCTGACCCTGGCCCTGTACTCGCGGGCGGCCGAGATCGCACTGGGCGCCGGCATCATCCTGGCCGACACGAAGTTCGAGTTCGGCCTGGCGGGGGACTCGCTGGTCCTCGGCGACGAGGTGCTCACGCCCGACTCGTCGCGCTTCTGGCCGGCCGCCACCTGGTCGCCCGGCGCGGTGCAGCCGTCGTACGACAAGCAGTTCGTCCGCGACTGGCTGACGTCGTCCGGGTGGGACCGCGTCTCGCCGCCGCCGGAGCTGCCGGACGACGTGGTCGCGGCCACCCGCGAGCGCTACGTCACCGCGTTCGAGCAGCTGACCGGGCAGACGTTCGCCTGACATGAGGCGGACCCGCGGCGGCATCGCCTACTTCACCGGCGGCGAGGGCGACTCGCTGCTCCTGGTTCTGCACGGCCTGGGCGCGACCGCGGCCGTGTGGCGGCGGCTGCTGCCGCTGGCGGACCAGTCGTGGCCCGGACGGTGGGCCGCACCTGATCTGCGCGGACACGGCCTCTCGGTGGCCGAAGCGCCGTACGGCTACGGCACGCACGCCGGCGACATGGCCGCGCTGGTGACCGAGCTGGGTGCCTCGCGGGTGACCGTGCTCGGGCACTCCTTCGGGGGCGTCGTCGGGGCCGTGCTCGGCAGCGGCCTGTTCGGCGTCCAGGTCGAGCGGGTGGTGGCACTGGGCGTCAAGATCGACTGGACGGTCGACGAGGTGGCCCGGACCCAGGCGATGTCGGTCCGTCCCGCCCAGGTCTTCGCGACTCCGGCGGAGGCCGCCGACCGGCACCTGAAGCTGGCCGGACTCGGCGGGTTGGTGGACCCGTCGGATCCGGTGGCGCGGGCCGGTGTCCGGCGGGCGGACCGGGGCTGGATGGCCGCCTTCGACCCGCGGGCCTTCGGCGCCGTCGGCCCGTCGGTGGAGACGATCCTGTCCCGCAGCGCGGCGCCGCTCCGGCTCGCCGCCGGCAGCGGTGACGCGATGGTGGGCATCGACGCCATGCGCCGCGTCGACCCTGGCGCGGTCGTCGTCGACGGCGCCGGCCACAACGCCCACTGGGAGGCCCCCGAGCAGGTCCTGCGGCTGCTCCACTAGCGCGCCAGATCTGCACACCGGCGGCCATCAGGCCCGGATGGTCACCACTTCGCACAACTCGTGCGAGGCTGTGGACGACGTCGGCGAGCGACGTGCCGGCGCCTGCAAGCTGCGTCGGTGCCGCCTCGCCCCGTTCGCTCCCGGCTGACCGGCCCGGCTACTCGCTCCGCTGCCGCCGCCGCAGGGATCTCCGCCTCGCAGCTCCGACATCCTGACGTCGTCCGGCTCTCCCGGGACACCTACCTACCTCGGTCGCTCCTCCACGATCTGCCCACGCGTATCTCTGCGGTACTGCTCACGGCGCCGGGGGAGGCCGTCATCAGCCACGTCACCGCGGCGGCGGTGTGGGGCTTGGCGATCCCGCTGCAGAAGGAGGACATCCGTGTCCATCTCACGGTCGCGACCGGGTCAGCACTGCGCAGCCGCGCCGACCGGAGCATCCACCGGAGCCCACTGGCCGCGTCGGAGGTCGTCGAACGGTCGGGGTTCCGGCTGACGACGCCGCAACGGACGTGGCGGGACCTCGCCGCCACGCTCGTCCCGGCGGCCCTCCTCGCCGTGACCGATCAGCTCCTCGCCCGCTGGTGCTCCGCCTCCGACGTGCGGGCGCAACTCGACCTGCGACCGTCCGGGCGTGGTTCGGCGCGTGCACGCGAGGTCCTGCCCATCGCCGACCCGCGGGCCGAATCGCCGATGGAGTCCGTGCTCCGCTGGCTCCTGCACGAAGCCGGTGTACCTGCACCCGAGCTGCAGTACGTGATCAGGACAGCGGAGGGAACGTTCCGCGCGGATCTCGCATGGCCCCGAGCCAAGCTGCTCGTCGAGTTCGACGGGGCGATCCACCGTGATGGGGACGTGTTCGTGCGCGACCTCCGCAGGCAGAACGCGCTCGTGGCGGCCGGCTGGACTGTCCTGAGGTTCAGCGGTGCGGATGTGCTGGGACGACCGCTCGATGTCGTCGCCGCGATTCTCCGGGCTCTTGGTGGATGAGTTCTGCGAAGTGGCGGCCATCAACCGCTGGTGACCGCCAGTGTGCAGATCTCGCGGGGGGCGGATCCGGCCCAGGTACCCTCGCTGCTGTGGCACGGGTGGTCGTCGACGTCGTCCTCAAGCCGGAGATCTCCGACCCTCAGGGTCAGGCGGTGCTCGGCGCGCTCGGCCGGCTCGGCCACGACAGCGTGACCAGCGTGCGCCAGGGCAAGCACTTCGTCCTCGACGTCGAGGGCACGCCCGACGAGGCCGAGCTGAAGCAGATCGCCGAGACCCTGCTCGCCAATCCCGTCATCGAGGACGTGGAACTCCACCTCCCCGCCGACTGAGATCCCCGGAGAAGAGTCATAGTGCGCATCGGTGTCATCACCTTCCCGGGCTCCCTGGACGACGTCGACGCCGCCCGCGCGGTGCGCCTCGCCGGGGGCGAGCCGGTCAGCCTCTGGCACGCCGACCACGACCTCAGGGACGTCGACGCGATCGTCCTGCCGGGTGGCTTCTCGTACGGCGACTACCTGCGGGCCGGGGCCATCGCGGCCCGGTCGCCGCTGATGCAGGACGTGGTCGGCGCGGCGAAGACCGGCCTCCCTGTCCTCGGCATCTGCAACGGCTTCCAGGTGCTCTGCGAGGCAGGCCTCCTGCCGGGCGCCCTGACCCGCAACAGCCACCTGCACTTCCGCAACCGCGACCAGGTGCTGGTCGTCGAGCGGGCCGACACCGCCTGGACCAGCGACTACGCCGAGGGCCAGCGGATCGTCATCCCCGTCAAGAACGGCGAGGGCCGCTACGTCGGGTCCGACGCCGACCTCGACCGGCTCGAGGGCGAGGGGCGGGTGGTCTTCCGCTACGCCGACGGCAACCCCAACGGGAGCTCCCGCGACATCGCCGGAGTGACCAGTGAGAACGGCCGGGTGGTCGGTCTCATGCCGCACCCCGAGCACGCGGTCGAGGACCTCACCGGCCCTAGCACCGACGGCCTCGGCTTCTTCACCAGCGTCCTGAAGGCGGTCGTGAACGCATGAGTCTCGACACCGTCGAGCTGGCCGCGACGTCCCCGGACGACGCGCAGCCCTACGCGGAGCTGGGCCTGAAGTCCGACGAGTACTTCCGGATCAAGGACATCCTCGGCCGCCGCCCCACCACGGCGGAGCTCGCGATGTACAGCGTCATGTGGAGCGAGCACTGCTCCTACAAGAGCTCGAAGGTGCACCTGCGCCAGTTCGCTGACCTGCCCCGGAGCGAGGCCCTGCTCGTCGGCATCGGCGAGAACGCCGGCGTCGTCGACGTGGGCGAGGGCTACGCGGTCACCTTCAAGGTCGAGAGCCACAACCACCCGAGCTACGTCGAGCCCTACCAGGGCGCGGCCACCGGTGTCGGCGGCATCGTCCGCGACATCCTGACCATGGGTGCGCGCCCGATCGCGGTGATGGACTCGCTCCGCTTCGGTCGCGCCGACGCCCCCGACACCGCCCGCGTCCTTCCCGGCGTGGTCGCCGGCGTCGGCGGCTACGGCAACTGCCTGGGCCTGCCCAACATCGGCGGCGAGCTGCTGTTCGACGACTGCTACGCGGGCAACCCGCTGGTCAACGCACTGTGCGTCGGCGTCATGAGGCACGAGGACGTGCGCCTGGCCAAGGCGGAGGGCGTCGGCAACAAGGTGATCCTCTTCGGCGCCCGCACCGGCGGCGACGGCATCGGCGGCGTCTCTGTGCTGGCGTCGGAGACCTTCGACGCCGAGGGACCGGCCAAGCGGCCCGCCGTGCAGGTCGGTGACCCGTTCACCGAGAAGCTGCTCATCGAGGCGTGCCTCGAGATCTTCGCCCAGGACCTCGTCACCGGCATCCAGGACCTCGGCGGCGCCGGGCTGTCCTGCGCCACGTCGGAGCTGGCCAGCGCCGGCACCGGCGGCATGCACGTCGACCTCGACGCCGTCCCGCTGCGCGACAGCACCCTGACGCCCGCCGAGATCCTGATGAGCGAGTCGCAGGAGCGCATGTGCGCGATCGTCGAGCCGGACAAGGTGGAGAAGTTCCTCGCCGTCTGCCGCAGGTGGGACGTGCTGGCCACCGTCATCGGTGAGGTCACCGACGGCGACCGGCTGACCGTCGACTGGCACGGCCAGCGGATCGTCGACGTCCCGCCGCGGACCGTCGCCCACGAGGGGCCGGTCTACGAGCGGCCGATGCGCCGCCCCGCCGACCTCGACGACCTGCAGGCCGACGACGCCGCACGCCTGCCCCGGCCGCAGAACGGCGCCGAGCTCCAGGCGCACTGGCTCGCGGTCGTCGCCAGCCCGGACGGCGCGGACAAGACCTGGGTCACCGAGCAGTACGACCGCTACGTCCGCGGCAACACCGTGCTGGCCCAGCCCGAGGACGCCGGCGTCGTCCGCATCGACGAGGACAGCCACCGCGGCATCGCGCTGTCCCTCGACGGCAACGCGCGCTTCGCCCGCCTCGACCCCTACACCGGCGCCAAGCTGAACCTCGCCGAGGCGTACCGCAACGTCGCGGTGTCCGGCGCCAAGCCGCTCGCCGTCACCAACTGCCTCAACTTCGGCTCGCCGGAGGAGCCCGAGGTCATGTGGCAGTTCGCGCAGGCCGTCCGCGGCCTCGCCGACGGCTGCCGTGAGCTCGGCCTGCCGGTCACCGGTGGCAACGTCAGCCTCTACAACCAGACCGGCGACGTCGCGATCAACCCGACGCCGGTCATCGGCGTGCTCGGTGTGCACGACGACGTCCGCACGCGGGTGACCTCCGGCTGGCGCGAGGACGGCGAGACCGTGCTGCTGCTCGGTGACACGGAGCCCGAGTTCGGCGGTTCCGCCTGGGCGAGCGTCGTGCACGGCCATCTCGGCGGTCGCCCTCCGGCGGTCGACCTGGAAGCCGAGAAGGCGCTGGCCGAGCTGCTCGGTGCGCTCAGCCGCGAGGGGCTCGTCTCCACCGCGCACGACGTCGCCGACGGCGGCCTGGCGCAGACCCTCGCCGAGTCGGCGCTGCGTCACGGCACCGGTGCGCGGCTGCAGCTCGGGAACGATCCCTTCACCGCGCTGTTCAGCGAGTCGGCCGGCCGCGCGGTCGTCACCACCACCGACCCGGGTGCGGTCAAGGCGACGGCCCAGTGGGCCGGCGTCTCCGTCACCGAGCTGGGGACGACGGGTGGCGACTCCCTCACCGTGGACGGCCTCCTCGAGCTACCGCTCGCCGAGCTGCGGGCCGCGTGGACCGCCACCCTGCCGGCGCTGTTCGGCGGGCCGGAGCACAGCACGCCGCTGACCGTCCCGGCGGGCACCGTCCCGACGTCCTGATGCCTCCGCCGATCCCCGCGGACGAGCTCCGGGCGGCCGTCGACCCGGTGCGCCCGTGGCTCGCGGGGGAGGAGGAGCAGCCGGACCGGCGGACGGTCGGCGCGGCGGTGAAGACCAGCACGCGGTGGCTGGCCCAGCAGGTGCCGGGCCGGTCGGTCGAGCTGCGGGTGCCGCCGCACGTCGCCGTCCAGTGCGTCGAGGGCCCGCGGCACACCCGGGGCACGCCGCCGAACGTGGTCGAGACCGACGCGGCGACCTGGCTGCGGCTGGCCACCGGTCAGCTGAGCTGGGCGCAGGCGGTGGCCGACGGGAAGGTCAGCGCCAGCGGCAACCGCGCCGACCTCGGTGCCTACCTTCCCCTGCGCCCCCTCCGAGCTTTCGGTACCGAAAGCTGAGCCCGCCGACGGAGCTTTCTGTACCGAAAGCTCGGAGTCAGCCGGTGAACAGCTTGAGAGCCGTCCTGACGGTCTGGAAGAGGCCGTAGGCCAGCGGCACGCCCACCAGCGTCCAGGCGAAGCCGATGAGCGCCGCCGGGGTGTGGGTGCTCCGTTGCTGGTCGTTCGTCGACAGGGCCGAGCTCATCGGGCGGCACTCCGTTCCGGGGTGTGGTGCTCGTGGGTGAAGTCCTCGACGGCCTTCTTCGGTTCGTGCCACTTGTCCGCCACCGGCTTCACCAGCAGGTTCGCGACGAAGCCGACGGCGAGCAGGCCGACCATGATGAACAGGGCGGGCCGGTAGTCACCGGCCACGAGCTGACCGGGCGTCCCCCGCGCATCCAGCACGCCGTTGATGATCAGGGGGCCGGCCACGCCCGCCGCGGCCCAGGCCGTCAGCAGCCGGCCGTGGATGGCGCCGACCTGGTAGGTGCCGAACAGGTCGCGCAGGTACGCCGGGATCGTCGCGAACCCGCCGCCGTAGAAGCTGATGATGACGGCCGCGGTGAGCACGAAGATCCAGGTGGCGGTGCTCCCCAGGATGGCCAGGACGAGGTACAGGACGATGCCGACGCCGAGGTAGACCATGTAGATCGGCTTGCGGCCGAGGTAGTCCGACGTCGAGGACCAGACGAACCGCCCGGCCATGTTGAACAGCGACAGCACGCCGACGAAGCCCGCCGCCGCCGAGGCCGCGACCAGGGACCCGTCCCCGGTTCGGAAGAAGTCCTGGATCATCGGGGCGGCCTGCTCGAGGATGCCGATCCCGGCCGTGACGTTGCAGAAGAGAACCGTCCACAGCAGCCAGAACTGCGGCGTCCGGATCGCGTTGTTCGCCGACACGTTCTCCGTGGTCACGAGCGCCTTCTTCTTCACCGACGCCGGGTCGAAACCCTCCGGCTTCCAGTCCGCCGCGGGCACCCGCACCAGGAAGGCGCCGAACATCATGAACAGCAGGTAGACCAGGCCCAGGGTCAGGAACAGCTTCGCGACGGCGTCACCGCTGGCCACCGACGCCGTGTCGGTGGGCACGTAGGACGGGTCGTAGAAGCTCATCAGCTGACGGGACAGCGGCGAGGCGATCAGCGCGCCGCCACCGAAGCCCATGATCGCCATGCCCGTCGCCAGACCCGGGCGGTCGGGGAACCACTTGATCAGCGTGGAGACCGGCGAGATGTAGCCGATGCCGAGGCCGATGCCGCCCAGGACCCCGTAGCCGAAGTACAGGAGCCACAGCTGCTCGGTGGCGATGCCGAGCGAGCCGATGAGGAAGCCCGAGACCCAGAAGACGGCGGAGGTGAACATCGCCGCGCGAGGACCGTTGCGGTCCACCCACGTGCCGAACAGGGCCGCCGACAGGCCGAGCATCACGATGGCGATCGAGAAGATGATCCCGATCGCGGTGAGGCTGGTGTCGAAGTGCTCGACCAGCGCCACCTTGTAGACGCTCGTGGCGTAGGCCTGACCGATGCACAGGTGGACGGCGAGGGCGGCCGGCGGGATCAGCCAGCGGTTGAACCCAGGCCGGGCGACGATGCGCTCACGGGCCAGGAAGCTCGGTACTGCCACGAGGACGACCTCCGGTGGGGGGTTCGGACGACCGGTCGGACACAACTCGGTCGCGCCCCGACGTGCAACGGCGACCGGACGGGACGCTACGACCCCGTGCCGGGATCCGCCTGGCGAAGCCCGGATCGAGACGCGGGCGTGACCGCCCTAGGCTCGTTGCATGGTCTACGAGGTGAGGGGCGTCGTCGCCCGCGGCAAGGGCGCTCCGGTCAGCATCGAGACGATCGTCGTACCGGACCCCGGACCGGGTGAGGCGGTCGTCGACGTCCAGGCGTGCGGGGTGTGCCACACCGACCTCCACTACCGGGAGGGCGGCATCAACGACGACTTCCCCTTCCTCCTCGGGCACGAGGCGGCCGGCGTCGTCTCCGCCGTCGGCGCGGGCGTGACCAACGTGGCGGTGGGCGACTACGTCGTCCTCAACTGGCGCGCGGTGTGCGGCCAGTGCCGGGCCTGCCTCAAGGGGGAGCTGCAGTACTGCTTCGCCACCCACAACGCGGCGCAGAAGATGACGCTGACCGACGGCACCGAGCTGTCCCCGGCACTGGGCATCGGGGCGTTCGTGGAGAAGACGCTGGTCCACTCCGGCCAGTGCACGAAGGTCGACCCCAAGGCGCCTCCGACGGCGGCCGGACTGCTCGGCTGCGGCGTGATGGCCGGCGTCGGCGCAGCCATCAACACCGGCGGGGTGCGGCGGGGCGAGAGCGTCGCCGTCTTCGGCTGCGGCGGTGTCGGTGACGCCGCGATCGCCGGCGCGAAGCTGGCCGGCGCGACCACGATCATCGCCGTCGACATCTCGGACAGGAAGCTCGAGTGGGCGACGGGCATGGGCGCCACCCACACGGTGAACTCGCGCGGGACCGACCCGGTCGAGGCGATCAAGGGCCTGACCGGTGGTTTCGGCGTCGACGTCGCGATCGACGCCGTCGGGCACCCGAAGGTCTTCGAGCAGGCGTTCTACGCCCGCGACCTCGCCGGCCGCGTCGTGATGGTCGGCGTCCCCACCCCCGGCATGGACATCACCCTGCCCGCCATCGAGATCTTCGGCCGCGGCGGCGCGATCAAGTCCTCCTGGTACGGCGACTGCCTGCCCAGCCGCGACTTCCCGATGCTGATCGACCTGTACCTGCAGGGCCGCTTCGACCTCGACGCGTTCGTGAGCGAGACCATCGGGCTGGAGGACGTCGAGCAGGCCTTCGACAAGATGCACGCCGGTGACGTCCTGCGGTCCGTGGTGGTCCTGAAGTGACCGCCCGCATCGAGCGGGTCGTCGTCCCCGGGGTGTTCAGCCTCGACGGTCAGGACTTCGACGTCGAGAACAACGTCTGGCTGGTGGGGGACGACGACGAGGTGCTCGTCATCGACGCGCCGCACGACGCCGCCCCGATCGTGGAGGCCGTCGGCGGCCGGGACGTGACCGCGATCGTGCTCACCCACGGGCACAACGACCACATCACCGCGGCCGTCGACCTCCGAGCCGCGGTCGGGGCGCCGATCTGGTTCCACCCGATGGACCGGATGCTGTGGGACGTCGTCCACCCGGAGGCGGAGCCGGACCGCGAGCTGACGTCGGCCGCCCGGTTCCGCGTCGCCGGCGTCGAGCTGGTCACCCTGCACACGCCGGGCCATTCACCGGGCAGCGTCTGCCTGCACGCGCCCGACCTGGCCACCGTCTTCACCGGTGACACGCTGTTCAATGGCGGCCCGGGCGCCACCGGCCGCTCGTTCAGCGACCGCCCGACGATCGAGCACTCGATCCGGTCGGAGCTGTTCACGCTGCACGGCGACACGGTGGTGAAGACCGGGCACGGCGACGACACGACCATCGGCGCCGAGCTGGGCAACGTCGGCTGATCAGTCCGTCGCGTCGTCCTCGGCCGGACGGCGCTTCTCGGCGTCGGTGCGCTCGAGGCGCTGGCGGATCGCCGCCACGTTCAGCGCCAGGTCCTCGAGTGCCTCGACCGCGCGCGTGGCCAGGGCGAACGTGAGGTTCTCCCGCCGCTCCTCGGGGCTGGGCTCCCGGTGCCGCTCCCGTGCCCGCCGTGTCGCCTCCGCCCAGGGCTCCTCATCGCCGCGTTGATCGCCCAGCAGCTCCCGCAGCATGCGCTGGGCCATCACGAGGAAGTCGTTCGGTTCGGGCCGGTCGCTCGCCATGCGCGCTCCTCCAGTGGCCAGGACGTGCCCAGGTGGAACGAGCCGGACGGCGGCCCGGTTCCCCGGGTGCCGGACGTGCGCGGCGGGTGATGCGTCCCACCCCGGGGTCGCCGCCCGGGCCGGTACGCTCGACGGGTGCCTCGCGGTGATGGACGGCTGACGCACGACCTCGACCCCCAAGCTCCCGGCCCGCAGGACGCCTGTGGCGTCTTCGGTGTCTGGGCGCCGGGCGAAGAGGTCGCCAAGCTGACCTATTTCGGTCTGTACGCCCTCCAGCACCGGGGTCAGGAAGCGGCCGGCATCGCCGTGTCCGACGGCTCCTCGGTCGTCGTCTACAAGGATCTCGGGCTGGTCAGCCAGGTCTTCGACGAGGCCACCCTCGGCAGCCTGCGCGGTCACCTCGCCGTGGGCCACACCCGGTACTCCACGACCGGCGCCTCGACCTGGGAGAACGCCCAGCCCACGTTCCGGACCACCGACGCCGGCACCGGCCTGGCGCTCTGCCACAACGGCAACCTGGTCAACACCGCCGACCTCGCCGTGATGGCAGCCGACGCCGGCGTGGACGGCGTGTTCACCGCCACCACCGACTCCGACTTGGTCACCTCGCTGATCGCGGCGCGCTCCGACATGTCCGTGGAGGCCGCCTCGATGGAGGTGCTGCCGCAGCTGCGCGGCGCGTTCAGCTTCACGTTCATGGACGAGAACACGCTCTACGCCGCGCGTGACCCCCAGGGTGTCCGCCCGCTGGTGCTCGGCCGGCTGGAGCGCGGATGGGTGGTCGCCAGCGAGACGGCGGCCCTGGACATCGTGGGCGCCTCCGTCGTCCGCGAGGTCGAGCCGGGCGAGCTGATCGCCATCGACGAGAACGGGCTGCGCAGCCAGCACTTCGCTGCTGCCGAGCCCAAGGGCTGCGTCTTCGAGTACGTCTACCTGGCCCGCCCGGACACCACGATCGGCGGCCGCGGCGTGCACGCCGCCCGCGTCGAGATCGGCCGCCGGCTGGCGAAGGAGCACCCCGTCGAGGCCGACCTGGTCATCCCGGTGCCCGAGTCCGGCACGCCGGCCGCCGTCGGCTACGCGGAGGCCTCCGGAATCCCGTACGGCCTCGGTCTGGTCAAGAACTCCTACGTCGGCCGCACGTTCATCCAGCCGAGCCAGACCATCCGGCAGCTGGGCATCCGGCTGAAGCTGAACCCGCTGCGCGACGTCATCCGCGGCAAGCGGCTGGTCGTCGTCGACGACTCGATCGTCCGCGGCAACACCCAGCGGGCGCTGATCCGCATGCTGCGCGAGGCCGGAGCCGTCGAGGTGCACGTCCGGATCGCCTCGCCGCCGGTGAAGTGGCCGTGCTTCTACGGCATCGACTTCGCCAGCCGGGCCGAGCTGATCGCCAACGGACTCGAGATCGACGGGGTGCGCGCGTCGATCAACGCCGACTCCCTCGGCTACGTCTCCGAGCAGGGCCTGATCGCGGCGACCGAGCAGCCCGCCAGCCGGCTCTGCACCGCCTGCTTCACCGGCAGGTACCCGATCTCCCTCGGCGAGTCCGAGGTGCTGGGCAAGTACGTCCTCGAGGGCCGCGGCCAGCTGCCGCTCCCGGTGCTCGAGGACCAGCGGGCGGTCAGCGGCTGGACCGGGCGCCAGGCCGGGAGCGCCACGGTGCCCGGCGGTGCCGAGGACGCGCTGTCCCGACCGTGAGCTCGCAGGAGTTCACCTACGCGGCCTCCGGCGTCGACATCGACGCGGGAGAGCGCGCGGTCACGCTGATGAAGGCCGCGGTCGAGCGGACCAACCGGCCCGAGGTGGTCGGCGGGCTCGGCGGGTTCGCCGGACTGTTCGCCCTCGACGTGCAGAAGTACCGCCGGCCCCTGCTGGCCTCCTCCACGGACGGCGTCGGCACCAAGATCGCGCTGGCCCGGCAACTGGACCGGCACGACACCGTCGGCATCGACCTGGTCGCCATGGTCGTCGACGACCTGGTCGCCTGCGGCGCCGAGCCGCTGTTCCTCCAGGACTACGTGGCCTGCGGCAAGGTCGTCCCCGAGCGGATCGCCGCGATCGTCACCGGCATCGCCGCGGGGTGCACGCTGGCCGGCGCCGCCCTGGTCGGCGGAGAGACCGCCGAGCACGGCGACCTCATGGACGCCGACGAGTACGACCTGGCCGCCACGGCGGTCGGCGTGGTCGAGGCCGATGCGGTCCTGGGGCCGGAGCGGGTGGTCGAGGGCGACGCGGTGATCGCCATGGCGTCGTCGGGCTTCCACTCCAACGGCTACTCGCTCGTGCGCCGCGTGGTCGCGGCCGCGGGGCTGGACTTGCACGGCACGCCGGCCGGCCTGGACCGGACGCTCGGGGAGGAACTGCTCGAGCCCACGCGCATCTACGCCCGCGACTGCCTGGCGCTCGTCGAGGCGCTGGGCGTCGACACCGTGCACGCCTTCGCGCACATCACCGGCGGCGGGCTGGCCGGCAACACGGCCCGCGTCGTCCCCGACGGGCTCGAGGCCGTGCTGGACCGCAGCACCTGGGCCCTGCCCGGGGCCGTGCGGCTGCTCGAGGAGCACGGCGTGCCGCGCGAGGAGTCCGAACGCGCGTTCAACTGCGGCGTCGGGATGGTTGCCGCCGTCGCGCACGACGGCGCGGACGCCGCCGTCGCGCAGCTCACTGCCGCCGGCGTGCCCGCCTGGATCGCGGGCAGCGTCCAGCCGCGAACCGGCGACGCCGCCGCCCGCCTGGTGGGCACCTACCGCTGATCCGCGCTTTCTGTACCGGAAGCGGCCGCCGACGGCTCAGCTTTCGGTACAGAAAGCGGGGTTGGCGGGGACGCGACGACACCGCCACCCCGGAGGGCGGCGGTGTCGGTCGAACCGTTCCTCAGCGAGGGCTGGCGGCCCAGTCGTCGTCCGCGTCGTCGTCCGCCCAGCGGTCGGCGTACTCGTCGTCCTCGTCCTCGTCGTCGTCCGACGGCGCCGGAGGGGCGCTGTAGGACGGCGTGGAACCAGCCAGCTCCCGCTGCAGCGCGGAGAGGTCGGTGTTGGGTGAGCTGTACTTGAGCTCACGGGCCACGCGTGTCTGCTTGGCCTTCGCTCGGCCGCGCCCCATCGGCTCGACCCCCTCGTTACGGAGTGCGGAGGCCCAGCCAGCGGCTGTTGCGGCCCGCGTGGCGACCCCGACTGAGTGACTATGTCTCGGACAACCTTACGACACGGATCGGCGTCGGGCACACGTCCCTCCCTCGCGGGAGGAACGCGTCACCGGGGCAGGCGGATCGTGGCCAGCCGGCCGACCGACCGCATGCGCTCCTCGGCCAGCCGGTCGGCGGCCACCGCGGGGGAGACGCCCTCGTCGTCCGCGGCCCGGAAGACGCGCAGCGCGACGTCGAAGATGCCGCTGGCCTTGGCCTGGGCGCGCGCGAACGAGAATCCGTGTCGCTCGTCCTCGACCTGGATGACGCCACCGGCGTTCACCAGGTAGTCGGGGGCGTAGAGGATCCCGCGGGCCCGCAGCTGCTCGGCGACCTCCGGGGTGGCCAGCTGGTTGTTGGCTCCACCGCAGACGATCCGCGAGGGCAGCGCCGCGACCGTGTCCGGGTCCAGCGCGCCGCCGAGGGCGTTGGGGGAGTAGACGTCGTGCGCCGTCCGGACCAGCGTCGCGGTGTCCTCCACCGCCTCGACCTGCGGATACCGCGCCCGCAGTCGCTCGACGGCCGCGGGTGCGACGTCGGTGACCAGCACGTGCGCGCCGTCCTCGACCAGGTGGCCGACCAGGTGCGAACCGACCTTGCCGGCCCCGGCCACGGCGACGGTGCGGCCGGCCAGCGACCGCGTGCCCCAGCAGTGCTGGGCGGCGGCCTGCATGCCGAGGAAGACGCCGTAGGCGGTGAGCACCGACGAGTCGCCGCAGCCGCCGTAGGCCTCCGAGCGGCCGTGCGCGTAGCGGGTCTCCCGCCCCACCACGTCGAGGTCGGCGTTGTACGTGCCGACGTCGCACGCGGTGAGGTACCGACCGCCGAGCGACTCCACGAACCGGCCGTAGGCGCGCAGCAGCGCTTCGGTCTTGTCGGTGTCCGGATCGCCGATGATCACGGCCTTGCCGCCGCCCAGGTCGAGCCCGGCGAGGCTGTTCTTGTACGACATGGCCTTGGACAGCCGGAGGGCGTCGGCGACCGCGGCCTCCTCGGTGGCGTAGGGGTAGAACCGCGTGCCACCGAGGCCCGGGCCCAGGGCCGTCGAGTGGATCGCGATGACGGCCCGCAGCCCCGACTCGGGATCGCTGCAGAAGACGACCTGTTCGTGACCCTGGCTCATGATTTCCACGCCCCGAAGCGTAGATCTCCGTCACAGGTGTCCCCCGGACGGCGGGACCGGGGTGGGTCACGACCGCGCCCGGGCCCGCTAACGGGCAGAATCCTGGGGCGACACACGGCGGCGGCGACGGTGCCCCCGCGAGCACAGGAGGACACCCATGCCCGCACCCCGGCGACTGCTCGCGCTCGTCCTAGCCGCGCCGCTGCTCCTGGCGTCCTGCACCACCGACAGCAGCGACGAGAGGGACGCCGGGTCGGACACCGGCGGCGACACCCAGGACCTCAGCTTCGCGGTGATCACCCACGGGTCGGCCGGCGACGCCTTCTGGGACGTCGTCCAGAACGGTGCCGTGGC
This sequence comes from Blastococcus sp. PRF04-17, assembly GCF_023016265.1. Classification (GTDB taxonomy): domain Bacteria; phylum Actinomycetota; class Actinomycetes; order Mycobacteriales; family Geodermatophilaceae; genus Blastococcus_B. Next base: position 3,556,338 of record NZ_CP095412.1, read on the forward strand.
GGCGGGCGAGGAGCTCGGCATCGAGGTGGACTACCAGAGCGACGGCGACCCGCAGCGCCAGGCGCAGCTCATCGACGCCGCGGTCAACCAGGACGTCGACGGCATCGTCGTCTCCATGGCCAACCCCGACGCGCTGCAGGACTCCATCGAGGCGGCTGTCGAGGCCGGCATCCCGGTCGTGACGATCAACTCCGGCGGCGACCGCTCCGCCGAGTTCGGCGCCATCGGGCACGTCGGCCAGGACGAGACGATCGCCGGTCTGGGGGCCGGGCGGGAGCTGGCCACCGCCGGAGCGGGCAACGTGCTCTGCGTGCTCCACGAGGCGGGCAACATCGGGCTCGAGCAGCGCTGCTCGGGCGCCTCCGAGGGGCTGGGCAGCGACGTCAGGGCCGTGCAGGTCGACATCAACGACCTGCAGGGCGCGCAGTCCACGATCACCTCGCAGCTGCAGAGCGACCCGAGCATCGACGCCGTCCTCACCCTGAACTCCGCCGTGGCCGCCGTCGCGGTGGCGGCGGCCGGTGACGCCGGGTCGGAGGCGCTGGTCGCGACGTTCGACCTGAACTCCGACGTCATCTCCGGCATCCAGGACGGCGACATCGCCTTCGCGGTCGACCAGCAGCAGTACGAACAGGGATACCTGCCGATCGTGATGCTCAAGCTGTACGCGGAGAACCTCAACACCGTCGGCGGTGGCCAGCCGGTCCTGACGGGACCGGGCATCGTCGACGCCGACAACGTCGACGAGATCGCCGACCTGGCCTCGGCCGGCACGCGCTGAGCACCCGCGGGGACGTGCGGGCGGCGCGACCCGGCGCCGGTGACCCGGCGCAGCGCCGGGCCGACGAGCGGCTGGCCGCGACGGGGGTGCTGCGCCGGCTGCTCGTGAAGCCCGAGCTGGGTGCGCTGATCGGCGCCGTCGTCGTCTTCGCGTTCTTCGCCGTCCAGTCCCAGGCCTTCCGGTCGGCTCGGGGCGTCGCGAACTGGATGGACCCGGCCTCGACGCTCGGCATCATGGCGGTCGCCGTCGCGCTGCTGATGATCGGCGGACACTTCGACCTGTCCGCCGGCGTGATGACCGGGACGACCGCGCTCACCGTCGCCGTGGTCGCCGTGGAGTTCCGGCAGAACATCTGGGTCGCGATCGCCGCCGCACTGGTCGTCGCGCTCGTGATCGGCTTCGTCAACGGCTGGCTGGTCACCCGCACCGGGCTGCCCAGCTTCATCATCACGCTGGGCACCTTCCTGATGCTCCAGGGCCTCAACCTCGGCCTCACCAAGCTGTTCACGGGCACGGTGAGCGTCGCCGGCATCGGCCAGGCGCCGGGCTTCGGTGCCGCCGAGTGGGTCTTCGCCTCCAAGGTGAGCATCGCCGGGGCGGAGTTCCGGATCGCCGTGCTGTGGTGGGTGCTGTTCACGGCGCTGGCCACCTGGGTGCTGCTGCGCACCCGCTTCGGCAACTGGATCTTCGCCACCGGCGGCGACGACGTCGCCGCCCGCAACGTCGGCGTCCCGGCCCGGCGGACGACGATCGCGCTGTTCATGACCACGGCGACCGCGGCGTGGTTCGTCGGGACGACGCTGGCCGTGCGGCTGACCTCCGTGCAGGCGAACACCGGCATCGGGCAGGAGCTGATCTACATCGTCGCGGCGGTCATCGGCGGGTGCCTGCTCACCGGTGGCTTCGGCTCGGCGGTCGGCGCCTCGCTGGGCGCGTTGATCTTCGGCATGACGCAGCTCGGCATCCCGTACCTGCGCTGGGAGGCCGACTGGTTCTACTTCTTCCTGGGCGCGATGCTGCTGCTCGCGGTGCTGGCCAACCGGCTGGTCCGCCGCTACGCCGAGGCGGCACGACGATGAGCGCGCCACTCCTCACGCTCGAGGACGTCGGCAAGGACTACGGCCAGGTCATCGCCCTCGACGGCATCACGACCACCGTGCGGGCCGGCGAGGTGACCTGCGTGCTCGGCGACAACGGCGCCGGCAAGTCGACGCTGATCAAGATCCTGGCGGGCGTGCACCGCCCCGACCGCGGGCAGGTGCTGCTCGACGGGCGGCCCGTCGAGTTCGGCGCCCCGCGGGAGGCGCTGGACGCCGGCATCGCGACCGTCTACCAGGACCTCGCGATGATCCCGCTCATGGCGGTCTGGCGGAACTTCTTCCTCGGCGCCGAGCCGACGAAGGGCCGGGGGCCCTTCCGCCGCTTCGACGCGGCGCGGGCGAAGGAGACCACGCGCCGGGAGCTGGCCGCGATGGGCATCGACATCCGCGATCCCGACCAGCCGGTCGGCACCCTCTCCGGCGGCGAGCGGCAGTCGGTCGCCATCGCCCGCGCCGTCCACTTCGGCGCGCGGGTGCTCATCCTCGACGAGCCGACGTCGGCACTCGGCGTCAAGCAGGCGGGGGTCGTGCTGCGCTACGTCGCCCAGGCCCGCGACCGGGGCGTCGGCGTCGTGCTGATCACCCACAACCCGCACCACGCCTATCCGGTGGGGGACCGCTTCCTGCTGCTCAACCGGGGCCGCAGCCTCGGCGACTTCGCGAAGAACGAGGTCGCGCTGGACGAGCTGACCCGCCTGATGGCAGGTGGTGCGGAGCTCGACCAGCTGGCCCACGAACTGCAGCGCCCCGGGGCAGGCTGACTCACCCCTCCGAGGGAGGGCGGCTCAGGGACGTCCACGCCCGTGTCGACATGTCTCTGCGTGAGCGAACGCTGACCTCGCGAATTGATCGAGGCGTGTCGGATGAGCCGCGTGTTGCCTTTGTGACTACTGGTGACGGTGCGAACCTTCCGGAGCTTTCCCGCCCACCCTCTTCCCCAGGGAGCGAGCAATGTTCCAGCGCCGTCCGTCCGGACCGGCGACCAGACGCCTGCGGGTCGCGCTGATCGGTGTCGTCGCCGGCGCCGTGGTGCTGGCCTCCGCCGTGCCTGCGTCCGCCGTCCCTGCCCCTCCGCCCAATCCCACCGACGGCCAGCTCGGGGCCGCCCGCTCGGCACAGGACGCCGCCGCCGCCGAGGTCGGGCGCATCGCCGCGCTGGTCGCGGCCTCGGAGGCCGAGCTCGAGCGCGTCGGCATCCAGGCCGAGGCGGCGGGCACCGCCTACCTGATCGCTGAGGAGGCACTGCTCAACGCGCAGGCCGTCGCCGAGCAGACCGCCGCGGAGCTGGCGGAGGCAGGCGCTGCCGTCGAGGCCGCGCAGGCCCGGATCGCCACGTTCTCGCGCGACAGCTACATCAACAACGGCTCGCTGGCGGCTCGGCGGCGCTCTTCGACGCCGACGGCCCGGGGGAGCTGATCCAGCGCGCGGCCCTGCTGGACTACGTGGCCGCCAACGAGGTCGACGTCCTGGACCAGCTCGAGATCGCGAAGGTGGCCCAGGCCAACGCCGACTCCTCCGCGCGCAAGGCTCGGGACGAGATGGCCGCCGCCGAGGATGCGGCGCAGGCGGCCAAGCAGCGCGCCGACGCCCAGCTCGCCGCCCAGCAGAGCGCCTACGAGCAGGTGGCCGCGCAGAAGGCGGACTACGACCGCCAGCTGCAGGCGGCGCAGATCAAGCTGCTGGAGCTGCAGGGGGCGCGCAACGCCTACGACCAGTGGGTCGCGCAGAAGCAGGCCGAGGAGGCCGCCGCGGCAGCGGCGGCGCAGCGGGCGGCCGAGGCGGCCGCCGCAGCCGCCGCGGCCGCGAGGAGGGACAACGTCAGCTCCGGCGGCGGCGGCGGCGGCGGCGGGGACGGCGGCGGGGGCGGACCGGTGATCTCGGGGTCCTACGCCAAGCCGACCTCCGGCCGGGTCTCCAGCTGCTTCGGCCTCCGGTGGGGCGCGCTGCACGGTGGCGTCGACATCGCCGCCCCGGTGGGCACCCCGATCTACGCCGCCACCTCGGGCATCGTGAAGCGTGCCGGCCCGGCCACCGGCTTCGGCCTGGCCGTCTACATCCTCGGCGACGACGGCTACGTGACCGTGTACGGCCACGTCAACCGCTACTTCGTCTCGGCCGGCGAGCGCGTCGCCGCCGGCGAGCAGATCGCCGAGGTCGGCAACCGCGGTCAGTCGACCGGGCCGCACCTGCACTTCGAGGTGCATCCGGGCGGCGTCATGTACGGCAACCAGATCAACCCGGTGCCGTGGCTGAACAACCGGGGCGTGTACATCGGGGGCTGCGGCGGCTGAGCCGCGCACCCGGACAGAGCAGCGGCCCGCCACTTCGGGGATGAGTGGCGGGCCGCTTCTGCTCAGCTGGTCGGGGCCGCCGACTCGCCGCTGTCGACGTCGATCCCGCACTCGTCGCGGAGGTAGGCCGCGACGTTCGCCGATGCCCCGGCGAGCTCCTGCTGCAAGGGGGCGATCTCCTGCTGGAAGGTGGTGGCCGCGTTCGGATCGCTGAAGTCGACGTTCGAGATCGCCGTGGCGATCTGGTCGATGCCCCCTGCCAGCGCCTCCCAGTCCTCGGCGATCTCCGCCGGTGGCTCGACGTCGCGCACGGCCTGGGCGGCCTGCTGCAGCGCCTGCGGCAGAGTTGAGGGGTCGGACTGCGCGTCGAACGTCGAGGTGACGCGCTCCTGGATGGAGGCCGCGTCGGCGCAGAAGCCGGAGTCGGCGGCCTCGGCGGTCGTCTCCGCCGCGCTGGACGTGGTCTCGCTGGTGGTCTCGGACGACGCGGTGTCGTTCCCGGAGCCGCCACAGGCGGTGAGCAGGGCGGCGGCCGCGGCCACGGCGAGTCCGTCGCGGCAGGCGGTGAGGGTTCGGCGCATGGAGCGGAGGCTAGCGGCCGGACGGGCCCGCGTGCAGGCTCGCGGCTACCGTGCGCGACGTGGACGTGCCCGTCGACCCGCGCCTGGGCTGGGGTCTGCCCGCTCCGGGGACGATGCCCCGTACGGCCGATCTCGAGCCGCTCGTGACCCGGGTGCTCGCGCCCAATCCGTCGGGGATGACGCTCGACGGCACCAACACGTACCTCGTCGGCGCCCCCGGCAGTGGCCAGGCGGTGGTCGTCGACCCCGGTCCGGACGACCCCGCGCACCTCGCGGCGGTGGAAGCAGCGCTGAGCGCCCGGGACGCCCGGTGCGTGGCGGTGCTTGTCACCCACCACCACGGCGACCACGCGGAGGCGGCGCTGCCGTGGGGCGGGTACTTCGAGGCCCCGGTCGCGGCCGCCACCTCCGCGGTCGCCGGGCCCCGCGGGCGGGTCCTCTCCGACGGGGACCGGCTCGCGCTGGCCGGCACCACGATCGGCGTCGTCCCGACACCCGGGCACACCGCCGACCACCTGGCCTTCCGGCTGGAGTCCGGAGCCCTCCTCGTCGGCGACCACGTCCTGGGCCGCGGGACGTCGGTGGTCACCCACCCCGAGGGCGACGTGGTGGCCTACCTGGAGTCGCTGCGCCGGGTGCACGACCTCGGGCCGAGCGCGCTCTACTGCGGCCACGGGCCCGAGCTCACCGAGGACCCGGGTGCGGTTATCGCCTTCTACCTGGCCCACCGCGCCTACCGCGAGCAGCAGCTGCTCACCGCGCTCGCCGACGGCCCGGCCACCGTCGACGCCCTGGTCGCCACCGTCTACGCCGAGGTGCCGCGCCGGTTGTGGCCGGCGGCCGAGCAGTCCACCCGGGCGACCCTGGCCAAGCTCCGGGCCGAGGGGCGGATCGAGGACGCGCCCGACGGGGCGGTGCGCCTGGCATGACGGCTCGGGTGGTGCGCCCGCGCGACAGCGAGCGCGACCAGCGGCGGGCGGCGGCATCGCTCGCCGCCGCGGGCCTCGGCGCCGGCGACCGGCTGCTCGTGTCGGCGACGGCCTCCCCGGCCCTGCTGGCCGCCGTGCTCGGCGCGCTGCGCACCGGCGTCGTACCGGTCGTCCTCGACCCGGCCCTGCCGGCCGCCGAACGGGCCGTCCTGGCCGGGGACGCCGCGCCCGCCATGGACGTCGGCAGCGCACCGGAGCGCCTGCTCGGCGACGAGCAGGCCGACCTGGCCGACGTCCCGCTCGCCCGGCCGATGCACTACACCTCCGGGACGACGGGCCGTCGCAAGGGCGTCTGGTCGGGGGTGCTGGCCGAGGACGACGCGGGATCGCTGGCGCGGGAGGAGATCGACCTCTGGGAGTTCGTCCCGGACGACCGGCACCTCGTCCTGTCGCCGCTGCACCACAGCGCCCCGCTGCGCTTCGCCGTCCACACGCTGCTCGCCGGCGGTGAGGTGCTGCTCCCCGGGCCCTTCGACGCGGCGCGCGCGGCAGAGGTCATCACGACGCAGCGCCCCACGACCACCTTCTGCGTGCCCACGCACCTGCAGCGTCTGCTGCGCGAGCAGGTCGACTGGTCCTCGTTCCGGCGGCTGGTGCACGCCGGCGCGCCCTGCCCCGCACCGCTCAAGCGGGCCGTCCTCGCGGCGGCGCCCGCGGGCAGCGTGTGGGAGTTCTACGGCTCGACCGAGGCGCAGTTCACCGTCTGCTCGCCCGAGCACTGGCTCGCGCACCCGGGCAGCGTGGGCCGGGCACGGCCCGGCCGGAGGCTCACGACCGACGAGCGCGGACAGCTCTGGTGCGCGGTGCCCCGCTGGGCGCGGTTCGAGTACTGGCGTGCGCCGGAGAAGACCGCGGCCGCCTGGCGGGGCGACCAGGTCACCGTCGGCGACCTGGGCCGGGTGGACGACGACGGAACGGTGTGGCTGGACGGCCGGCGGGAGGACCTGGTCATCTCCGGCGGGGTGAACGTCTACCCGGCCGAGGTGGAGGCGGTGCTGGACGCGCATCCCGCGGTGGCCGAGAGCGCGGTGTTCGGCGTGCCCGACGAGGAGTGGGGTCAGCGCGTGGTGGCCGCCTACGTCGGCACCGCCGATCCGGCGGAGCTCACCCGGTGGGCCCGCGAGCGTCTCGGCGCGGCCAAGCGGCCGAAGAGCGTCCACCGACTCGACGACCTGCCCCGCACCTCGACGGGCAAGGTGCGCCGGCTCGACCTGCCGGAGGCGCTCGGCCTGACCGCTGACTGACCGGTTCAGCCGTCCTCGGCCTCGTCGCCCCCGCCTGTGCCGTCGTCCCCACCTCCGCCGTCGTCCCCACCTCCGTCGTCGGGTGGCTCGTCCTCGGATCCGTCCGGGTCGCCGGGATCCGGCCGCGGCGGCGGGGGCGGGTTGGGATCGCGCAGGGGCATCCCGGCCGGCGGGAAGGGCACCGGCCCCTCCGCGGTGAGGATCGGCGCCATGGCGTCGCGCCAGATCGGCGCCGCCAGCCGGCCGCCGTAGCCGCCGACGTCCTGGTTGTGCTTCGGGTTGAGCAGCATGACGCTCGCGGCGTACCTGGGCGTGTAGCCGACGAAGGCGACGGAGAAGCGCTCCTGGCTGGTGCCCGTCTTGCCGGCGATCTCGTGACCGGGCACGTGGGCGCGGGTCCCCGTGCCGATCGCCAACTGGGTGTCGCCGACCAGGATCTGGTTGAGGGTGGTCGCCACGGCCGGTGGCACCGCGTCAGGAGTGCAGGACGGACCGGTGGGCACCGGCTTCCCGTCGGTACCGACCAGCGGCTGGCCGGTGCGGTCGAGGATCGCCAGCACCGGGGTGGGGTCGCACTGCGTGCCGTTCGCGCCGAGCGTCGAGTACGCGCTGGCCAGGGCGAGCGGGCTGGTGGCCTCCGCCCCGAGGGTGAACGATCCCCGACGATCGGCGATCACCTGATCGGCCACCGGGTCGAGGGAGAACAGGCCCATCCGCTGGGCCATGCGCACCGGACCCTCGACGCTGCCGAGGCGGTCCTCCAGCGCCACGAAATAGGTGTTGGACGACCGCACCAGCGCCTCGACCATGTCCAGCCGGGCCGGGTACCGGCCGGCGTTGTGGACGACGTACGGCTCGCCCACCGTGCCGCCGTTGCGCTTGTACACCCGGGAGACGTAGGGGTCGCTCGTGGTGATCGTGTGCCACGCCGGAATACCGCGTTCCAGGGCCGCCGCGGCCACGAACACCTTGTACGTGGACCCCGCTCCCTGGCTGGCGACCAGCGGCAGGTTGACCGACTCCTGGGCCGGGTCGGTCGCGTCGTAGCCGAACTTCCGGTTGACGCTCATGGCCAGCACCCGACCGGTGCCGGGCTCGACCGCCGTGAAGATGGCGGCGACGGGGTCGGTGAGCCCCCGCGCGGCGGTGACGGCCCGGTCGGCGGAGTCCTGGATGTCGCGCCGCAACGTCGTGACGATCGTGAGCCCGCCGGTCTCGAGCTGCTCCTGCGAGATGCCGAGGGTCTGCGTCAGGTGGCGCTGGAGGAAGTCGCAGAAGAAGCCGGCCGGCGAGTCCACGCACCCGTTCGGCGGGGGCGGGGTCGGCGCGATCGCCACCGGCTGCGGCAGGAGCTCGGCCAGCTGCTGCGCGCTGATGTGGCCGAGCGCGTGCATCCGCTGCAGGACCTGGTTGCGGCGAGCGTGGGCGCGCTCGGGATTGGTGATGGGGTCGTCGTTCGCCGGTGTCTGTACCAGACCGGCCAGCATCGCCGCCTGGGGCAGGGTCAGGTCGATCGCGCGCACGCCGAAGTACCGGTGGGCGGCCGCCTCGATGCCGTAGGCACCCCGACCGAAGTACACGAGGTTCAGGTACCGGGTGAGGATCTCCTGCTTGGAGTACTGCTCCTCCATCGCCAGGGCCAGCCGGGCCTCGCGCAGCTTGCGGCCGATGCTCTGCTCCGTCGCCGCGAGGCGCTCCTCGGGCGTGGCCGCCTCCTGGACCAGGGTCTGCTTGACCAGCTGCTGGGTGATCGTCGACCCGCCCTCGACCACGCTGCCGGCCACCACGTTGCGGGCCAGCGCGCGCAGGGTGCCCTCGACGTCCAGCCCTCGGTGCTCGTAGAACCGGGAGTCCTCGATGTCGACGAGCGCCTGGAAGACCACGGGGGCGATGCGGTCGGCCGTGACCGGGAACCGGTTGTGGCGGTAGAAGAAGGTCAGCATCCGTCCGTCGGAGGCGCGGACGATGCTGTTACCGGGGAGCGGCTGGTCACCCAGCGCGCCGGGGAGCGGCGTGAGCAGGTTCGCCGACGAGCTGGCCACCAGACCCGGTCCCGCGACCCACGGCAGGAGCAGGCCCGCTACGAGCGCCCCCGCGAGAGGCACGGCGACGAACAGCAGCATGCCGAGCGCGCGCAGCCGCCGGCGGACGCCACCGGACATGGACCACCTCCCGTCCCGGCATCGTGACGCACCGCGGGACCCCGCAACAGCGGCCGGAACGCGATGACACCCCGTTCGTGACCGAGGGGCGGCGCGACGGGGTCAGCGGTGCGGGGCGGTCACTGTCCGGACGCGGCGGCAGGAGGACCACTCCCTGCCGGATCGTCCCGGCGGCGCGTCGAGCGCAGCCGCCGGGACACCGGGGTCCGTGGGGTCAGCGGACGACCGGGAGCTCGCTGGTCGTCGTGGTCACCGGCGACCAGGCGTCCGGGTGCGGGCGACCGGCGTCGACGACCCATGCGGGGGTGCGCCGGCTGCCTGCGCCGGAGCGTCCTGCTCCGGAGTGGATGGCGGCTGGGGCCGGGCACTGAGGCTGACGATGAGGGCCAGCAGCACGAGCAGCCCGACGAGGACACCGCCGATGACCAGGAGCGTCGAGAGCATGCACCGAACGTAAGCGCGGGACCGTTCCGTGTCACCGAATGGGGGCGGGCACATTCCACTGAAAGTCGCCGTCCGGTTGCACAGAGTTCGCTGCTTGACGCCTCGGGTCAACGAGCAGCTCGCGCCGGGTGCCGAGCCGCTGGTCAGCGGTCTGTGACGCGGGTCTCGGCGGTGTGGTTCGGTCGGTGGGGGTGGGTAGGAGTGGCGCCGTCGGACGACCCTGCGAGGAGGCCCCATGCTCGACCTGCCGACGGCGGCCGGCCGCCTCGTGGCCGTACCGCTCGGCGCGATCGCCCACAGTCGGGGCGGCAAGCCCATGCACCCGCGCGGCGCCGTCTTCGACGCCGTGCTCGAGCGCCACGGCGGCCCGGTCCCCGCCGTGCCCTGGGTCGCGACTCCGGGAACCGACAACGCCGTCGCCCGGCTCTCGCGCGGCGCCGGACTGCCGGCGCCCCTGCCGGACCTGCTGGGCCTGGCGATCCGGGTGCCCACCGCCGGAACGCCGATCGACCTCCTGCTCACCAGCACCGGACGCGGCAGGCTGAGCCGCCTGCTGCCCGCCCCGCGACGGGACGCCGCCACCTTCTACTCGTCGATCATGGGGTACCGGTCGGCCGCGGGTTCACTGCGCTTCGCGGCCGAGGGGGAGGAGGACGAGGCGCCGTCCGACCCCGAGCCGCAGGCCGGTGCGGTCGCCCGTTCGGGCCTCCGGTTCACGCTCTCGGTCGCCCGCGGCCTCGGCCCGTGGGAGCCGTTCGCCCGCCTGGCGCTGACCGATCCGGCGCCGTCGCTGGACCCGGACGTCCGGTTCGACGCCGTGCGCCACCCCCGCCGGGGCTGGTGGCCGACGGGCCGATGGCCCGGTTCCGGGCCCCCGCGTACGCGCGGGCCCGCACGGCGCGCAGCGGCGGCTAGTGCCGCGGCTGCCAACCTTCGCCCTCGTTGGCGACACCCCGGACGGCGGCCAGCCCGTCGCCGAGTGCGTCCCACGGGTCCAGTGCCGCCGCGTCGGCGCGGATCCGCCGGTCCTCCTCGTCGCCGAGTGCGTTCCGCACCGCGTCGGACATCCCCGAACGCAGCGACTGCAGCAGCGGCCAGACCACGATGCCGAGCGAGCCGCGGACCGCGTCGGCGGCGCCGCACAGCCGGGCGGCGGTCGCCGCGTCGCCGCGGAGCGGGCTCGGTGAAGCGCGTGGCGTCGGCCGTCGGGGAAGGGGCGCTGGCGGTGACGCTGGTGCACGCTCACCTCGCGACCGCGGCCCAGACGCGAGCGTGACCGACGCATCACCCGTTGGAGTCGCTCTCGGGTTCGCCCGGCGGGGCGTCGGGTAGGGCCAGAACGATCGGCTCGAATCCACGGCCGTTCGGGAGACAGCAGCCAGGAGTCGATCCACCGCGTGACGTCCGTCGACCGCTCGGCCCCGGGGGCCCTCCCCGAGGGCCGGACCCGGGTGGCGACCGTGCCCTGCGCCGACCCCTACCTCGACGCCGTGCTGCCCGCCGACGTCGAGCGCGTGGGTCCGTCGGGTGACCCCAGCCCGTGGCTCGACGTCGACTACCTCACCGAGCACGCGGCCGAGATCGGCGTCCTGCACCTGCACACCGGCCACGGGCACGTCGCCGCGGTGGCCGGGCAGTGCTGGACGGAGACCGTCCGCCGGCTCGGCCTGCCGCTGGTCGTCACCGTCCACCAGCTGCGGGCGCACGACCATCCGCCGAGGACACGCTGGGACGCCGTCATGGACGCGCACCTCGAGGCGGTGCTCGCCACCGCCGAGGTGGTGCTGACGCTCACCCGCGGGGCCGCCGACGAGATCGCCGCGCGGTTCGGGCGGACGGCGATCGTCGTCTCGCACCCGTCGGTCACCGCACCCCTTCCGGAACTGGGCGCCGAACGCGGCCTCGTCGGTCTGCGGCTCGGTCCGGCGTCCTCCGCGGTGCCCGACCCGGCGGCGCTGGTGCGGGCCGCCCTGTCCGGCGCGGTGTCCGGTGGGGGGCGGTTGCGGGTCCTCGTGGACGCGGTCGACGTCCTCGACCTGGACCCCGCGGTCCGCCGCATGGTTGCCGACGGCGACCTGGAGCTGGCCGTCCACCTGCCCTCGGGCTGGACCGCCGAGCTCCAGCAGCTGCACGTCGCCGTGCTGCCCGAGCGCTGCGGCACCCACTCCCGCGACCTCGAGATCTGCCGCGACGTCGGTACGCGGGTCGTCGCACCGGGCTGCGGCTGGCTGGCCGACCAGTGGTCGGAGGTCGTCTCCTACGCCAGTGCCGAGCACGACGAGCTCGACCCCGTGTCACTGGCCGCGGCGGTGTCCGCGGCGTTGACCCGGCCGATGCCGCGGCCGGCGGACAGGAGCTGGCGGGCCGACCAGCAGGCCGCCGTCCGCAGGGTGCACGCCGACGTGTACGCACAGGTGGCGGCGGACCGCAGCTGGGCCTGAGAGAAGGCCCCGTTCCCTCACCCGTCGGGGCGAGCCTCGGAACGGGGCCTGTGGGCAGGGGCGGGGTCGAACCGCCGACCTCTCGCTTTTCAGGCGAGCGCTCGTACCGACTGAGCTACCTGCCCCTCACCGGTGCTGAACACCGGAGAGCGACCCTGACGGGACTCGAACCCGCGACCTCCGCCGTGACAGGGCGGCGCGCTAACCAACTGCGCTACAGGGCCATTCGTTGTGGTGCCGGATCTGTGGTGGTGCTGGATGGTGCTGTGCCCCCAACGGGGTTCGAACCCGTGCTACCGCCTTGAAAGGGCGGCGTCCTGGACCACTAGACGATGGGGGCTCGTAGTTCGCCGGGGGCGGGAGAAACAATACATGGCCCCGTGGCGCACACCGGCGTGGGGGCCGGAGGCTGCCAAGCTGCATCCCGTGAGCACCCGACCGCGCACCGCTGCACTTCTCCTGTCGAGCCTGCTCGCCGCCGCGGCCCTGCTGTCCGGGTGCGGAGGGGGCGAGGAGCCCGCCGGGTCCTCGACGGACACGTCCGCGCCGGAGAGCACCGGCTCCCCGGCCTCGTCCACGTCCGCGTCCGCGACCGACGACGGCTCGACCGCTGCGCCGCCGTTCCCGGCCGACACCGCCCCCGACACCGGCGACGCGTCCTCTGACGCCGCCGTGACGGTCAGCGACATCCGCGTCGGCCGGCACGACGGCTTCGACCGGGTGGTCTTCGAGGTCGACGGGACGGGCACGCCCGGCTGGGACGTGCGCTACGTGGACCAGGCGTTCTCGCAGGGCAGCGGCGACGCGGTCGACGTCGCCGGGGATGCCGTCCTGCAGGTCACCCTGACCGGCGCGGCATACCCGTTCGAGACCGGCGTCGAGGAATTCACGGGCGGACCGGTGCGCGGCGGCACCGACGTCGTCACCGAGGTCGCGTGGGACGCCACCTTCGAGGGCACGTCGGTCGCCTTCGTGGGCACCGCGGCCACGGTGCCGTTCCGGGTCTACCAGCTCACCGGCCCGACCCGCGTCGTGGTGGAGGTCGCCCACCGCGGCTGACCTCAGTTCAGCGAGGCGGTCAGCTCCACCGAGTCGTCGGTGACGCTGGAGCACTGGAGCTCGAGCGGGCCGGCGGTCACGCTCTCGCCCTCGGCGCAGGAGACGCTGGTGCCCCCCACGCCGAGCGAGGCCCGGCCGTCCTGGACGCCGCCGAAGGTCAGCGTGGTGCCGAGGATCTCGGCCTCGGCACCGTCACCGGACAGCGTCACCGAGCACGAGCTCGTCGTGCACGAGACGTTGTTCGACGTGAAGGTGCACGCGGTCAGGGGAACGAGCAGCAGGCCACTCGCGACCAGCCCGGCGGCGATCCGGGCAGGACGGGTCGTCGTCGTCGAGGACATGCAGCGAGCGTAGGACCCGCCCCTCATCCCGGCGGGGACGCCGGGTCGCCCGTGCCGTCGCCGACCGGGCCGGCCCCGTCGTCCTCGCCGGCCTCGTCGGTCGGGTCTTCCTCGTCGGTGTCGTCCTCCTCGTCGGCTCCCACGACGACGCGCTGGATCGTCACCTCCGTCTCACCCAGGCCGCCGAGGGTGATCTCGTCGTAGGCCTGCAGTTGGCCGGTCTCCGGGTCCAGGTACAGGACCGTGCAGGTCAGCGGCTCGGGGTACTCGCCTTCGAGCGCGCGCAGGCCGGCGCCGCCCGTCGAGCCCTGCACCATGAGCAGCGAGCCCTCCTCCAGCCGCGACACCTTCCTGTCGTGGGTGTGCCCGGCCAGGATCACGTCGGCCAGGCCGTCGAGCGGGGGAGCCTGCTTGGGGTCGTGGACCATGGCGATCGCCGGCCGCTGGGGCAGCTCCTCGATGACCTCGGCCAGGGCCCGGCCGCTGTTCACCAGCACGTCGTCCCCGGCGTCGTCGTCCCCGGTGCTCTTGTCCGGGGTGAACCGGGGGTCGGGCACCCCCGCCACCACGAGGCCGGCCACGGTGGTCGCGTCCCCGGCGAGCACCACCGCGTTCGGCTGGGCCGCGATCAGGTTGGAGGTGGCGGCGGAGTCGTGGTTGCCGCGGATGAAGACGTACGGGACGTCCAAGGTCCCCACGCGGGTGATCAGCCGGTTCTCGGGCTCGCTGCCCCAGTCGGTGATGTCGCCGGTGTCGAGCACCCCGTCGACCTGGAACTGGACGGCCACCTGCCGCATCAGGTCGAACCCAGCGGGGTTGAGGTGGATGTCGGACACGTGCAGGAGCGCGACCGAGTCGCCGGTCCCGGCCGGCGACGGCAGCGCGGAGATCGTGGCGTAGAGGTTGCCGACGTTGGCCACGAGGTCCTCGAGGGAGGCGCGGTACGCGTCGAACCGGGCCACGATGTCCTCGGCGCTGCCGATGAGGCTGTTCGCGTTGACCAGCAGGCCGGTGTACTTCGGCTGGGAGAGGGCCTCCGGCCGCCACGTGGCCGCCGCCAGGCCGGCGGTGCCGACCAGCAGCCCAGCGGTCACCCCGACCGCGATCAGCGGCTCGCGCGGCCGGCGCAGCACGAGCAACGACGTGACGGCCGCGCCGGCGAGCGCGGCGAGGCCGGTGGTCCAGGTCAGCCGCACGACGGCGCTGCGCAGGTCCTCGGTCACCTGGTCGACGACGCCGGCGAGCCGCACCGGGTCGGTGGCCAGTGCCCGTGCGCGGACCTGGTCGACGCGTTGCAGTTCGACGTCGAGGCGCAGGGGGCCCTGGTAGGCGTCGACGCGGAGATCGCCGAGCGGCGGGACGGCGACGACGGCGCCCCCGGCCCCGGGGCGGAACGCCAGCGACGCGTCGAAGGGGCCGATCGGAGCGGAGATGCGGCCGAACAGCAGGACGGCGACGAGTGCACCGATGACGGCGACGGCCACCCGCAGCGCCCACCGGCCGACCCCACGCCCGCGGCGCCGCCACGGTGAGCCGGTGGTCGACGTCGGTTCCGTCACCTCCGTGACGCTACTGACCGAGGTGTCGACGCGCGGGCCGGAGGGGGACGTGTCAGACCTTCTCGGTCGTCCGGGGCCGGAAGATCCAGCGCAGTGCGATGAACCGCATCAGCCCGATCACGCCGGTCACCGTGACGACGAGCGCGATCTGCAGGAACGGGTGCGCCTCGGCGGCGGTGGCCTCGAGCCAGGTCAGAGCTGCGCTGGTGGCGACCAGGCCGATGAAGGAGACGCCCCCGGCCTCGACCTGCGCGGTCAACCAGCCCACCCGCTCGTCGGCGTGGAAGGTGAGGCGGCGATGCAGCTCGTTGGCCAGCATCGACGACGCCACGGTCGCGACGAGATGGGCGGCGAGATACTCCAGGTCCTGCAGCGCCAGGAAGAGCAGGGCGTACAGCGCGGTGGAGGTGCCGCCGACGAGCACGAACCGGACGAACTGGGCGAGGGCGTCGTCCCGGCGCAGCCAGTCGAGGAGGACCAGTTCCACCTCCTGCACGCGCGACAACTGCTGCTGGGGGGCGTCACCGAGCAGCTCGGTGGCCCCGGCATGGCGGCGCAGCAGGGACGGGCAGGTCACGGATGTCCTCTCGGAAGGGAAGCGGGGTCAAGGCTCCTCTGGGGTTCTGGCTTTGTCACGCGAGAACATGCCGGCTCCCCCTGACGATTCCCTGTGCCGTCGCTTCCCCTCCCCTGGGAACCACCTCGACCGTCGGGCTTCCGTGGCAGGTCCCGCGGGTAGGGGGCGGCCATGGGTTTCCTGGTTGTCCTCGACCGCGTGGCGGACGGCGCCGCCTTCGACAAGGTGATCGAGCCTGCACGCCGGGCCGTGCGGGCGGTGCTGCGACCGCAGGCGGTGAGGGACGTCCTGCACGGCACGTGGCTGGGCCATCCGCTGCACCCGGTGCTCGTGCAGGTGCCGGTGGGGAGCTGGATCTCCGCCGGCGTGCTGGACCTGGTTCCGAGGCTGCGCCCCGCTGCGACGTTCCTCATCGGGACGGGTGTGGCCGCCGCCGTGCCCGCGTCGCTGTCGGGTGCCGCTGACTGGTCGGAACAGGAGGTCGGCGTCCGCCGGCTCGGAGCGATACACGCGGTGGCCAACGCGGCGGCGCTCGGGCTCTACGCCGGCTCGCTGGCGGCACGGGCCACGGACCGCGGCGGGTTGGGGCGCGTCCTCTCGTACACGGCACTCGGCATCGCGACGGGTTCCGCGGCGATCGGCGGGCACATGTCCTACGCGCAGTCCTCCGGAGCGTCGCACGCGGCCACCGCGGCCAGGGCGCTCAGCACCGACTGGATGGACCTCGGGCCGCTCGACGACTTCCCGGAGGGGCGGCCGACGCTGCGCACCGGCAAGGCTGCGAGCACGGCCGTGCCGCTGGTCGCCGTCCGCCGCGGCGCGCGGGTGGTCGTCCTGGTCGGCGCCTGCTCGCACCTGTCGGGTCCCCTCTACGAGGGCACGGTCGAGAAGGTCCGGGGCGCGGACTGCCTGGTCTGCCCGTGGCACGGCTCGGCGTTCGACCTCGAGAGCGGTGCGGCGCGGCGGGGGCCGGCGGCCAACCCGCAGGAGAAGCTCGAAGTGCGCATGGAGGCCGGCCGCGTGATGGCCCGGCTGGCGCCCCGGCACGAGTGACCGGCTCCCTGCCGAGGAAAAGAAGCCGGCCCGGCCGCCCCGGGGGGAACGGGTCAGCCGGGCCGGGGTCGGTCCCGACCGGTGCCTCGCGGCGCCGGGCGGACGATCCAGCGGTCGGGACGGCAGGCGGCACTGCCGGCCGCCCGACCGGAGCGGTGATGACGGTATGTAATTGAAGATCGGCAAGCGATCCCCTGAACGGGTGGAACGATCACCCGAGCGGTGACTCAGCGCACACCCAGGAAGGTTGCTCATCCGCTCGTCGGGGGCAGAGAGCAGCGGTGTTCTTCCTCTTCTCCAACCGGCTGGGCTGCCTGGGTTCGCTGCTCCTGTCGGCCGTGCTGACGCTGCTGCTGCTCCTGCTCTTCGACGTCCTCTGATCTGGCCGGGCGGCCCGGGCGTCAGAGGGTGCTGGCGAGGAGGCCGGCGCCCAGAGCCGCCATGACGACGGCGATGACGGCGTCGAGCACCCGCCAGGCCGCCGGACGGGCGAAGAGGGGCCGCAGCAGGCGGGCGCCATAGCCCAGGGCGCAGAACCACAGCAGGCTCCCGGCGGCCGCTCCCGCGGCGAACCACCACCTCCGGCCACCGTGGCTGTCGGCCACCGAGCCGAGCAGCAGCACGGTGTCCAGGTACACGTGCGGGTTGAGCCATGTGAGCGCGAGGCAGGCCGCGACGGTGGCCAGCAGACCGGCGCGGGCCCCACCCGCATCGACCGCGATCGCCGACGGGCGCAGCGCCCGGCGGGTGGCGTGGACGGCGTAGCCGAGGAGGAACGCCGCCCCGCCCAGTCGGATGATCGTGATCGCATCGGGCAGGCGGGCGCTCAGCCAGGAGTTGCCCGCGACACCGGCGAGGATGAGCGCCGCGTCGGAGATCGCGCACACCGCCACGACGGCGCTGACGTGCTCGAGGCGCAGGCCCTGCCGCAGGACGAACGCGTTCTGCGCCCCGATGGCGACGATGAGGGAGAGGCCCATGCCCAGACCGGCGGTCGCGGCCAGGAGTCCGGTCGTCACGGAGTCGACGGTATGTACGGCCTCATCGACAGTCCAGCTCACGTTCCTTAGGGCTCATTAGCATCGCTTCATGGACGTCGATCTGGCCCAGCTCCGGACGCTCGTCGCGGTGGTCGACGAGGGCACGCTGGAGGCGGCCGCCCGACGGCTGCACGTGACGCCCTCGGCCGTGTCGCAGCGCCTGAGGGCGCTCGAGGTCGCCACCGGACGGGTGCTCGTGCAGCGCGGGCGGCCCGCGTCGGTGACCACCGCCGGCGAACCGGTGCTGAGGCTGGCCCGCCAGGTGGGGCTGCTGGTCGAGGACGCCAGCCGGCACCTGGAGCCGACCGAGCCGGCGGCCGCACCCGCGGTGCCGATCGCGGTCAACGCGGACTCCCTGGCCACCTGGGCGCTGCCCGCGCTGGCGCCGCTGGCCTCCGAACTCCGCTTCGACCTGCACAGCTCGGACCAGACGCACACCAGCGCGCTGCTGCGGGCCGGCACCGTGATGGGCGCGGTCACCTCCGATGCCGAGCCCGTCGCCGGGTGCCGCGTGACCGGCCTCGGCAGCATGCGGTACCTGCCCTGCGCCGCGCCGTCCTTCGTCGAGCGGTGGTTCCCCGAGGGGCCGGAGGCGGAGGCGCTGCAACGGGCGCCCGTGGTGGTGTTCGACCGCCGCGACGACCTGCAGCACGCCTACCTGCGCCGTCACCTCCCGGCCAGCGCCGAGGTGCCGATCCACTACGTGCCCTCGTCGGCGGACTTCCGCAGCGCAGTGGCCCTCGGTTTCGGCTGGGGCATGCTGCCGGAACTCCAGTTGGACGCCAGGTCGGGCGAGGGAGCGGTCACGCCGTTCGATCTGACCGGTGCCGTGGACGTCGTCCTGTACTGGCAGCAGTGGCGACTGGAATCCGAGCCGCTCGACCGGGTGGCTGGCGCACTGACGGGGGCGGCGCGCGCTCAACTCCGGCAACGGAAGTGATCGCTGCGAGGAGCGGCGGTTGCCGGCGGTAGCCTCGCACCGGGCCGCAGGACCCGAGCGCTCCTGCACCCGCCGGGCCTCTAGCTCAATTGGCAGAGCAGCGGACTTTTAATCCGCGGGTTGTGGGTTCGATCCCCACGGGGCCCACCCTCTTCGTGTGCGAGCTCAGCTGATCCTTGGCGTTCCCCCACGTCGACGCGCACCGATGACTCCGAGTCGCTGCCGCAGTCCCATGCACATTCCCCATCACGGGAACCGGCATCCGGATCGAGCGGCGGTGGGCAGCGTGGCGGTCATCGAGGACGTCCGGCCGCTCGGCGCTCAGCTCGAGCGTTCGTACCAGGTCCACGTGCGCGGCCGGTTGAAGTTCCGCGTCGGGCAGATGGTCTACGTGGCCTTCTCCCTCGACGAAGCAGTGATGGGCCTCGCGTTCCCCAAGGAGGAGCGAGCGGCGCTCGTCCTGGGCAAACCGCACAAGTTCCAGCTGCCGCCGGCGTCGGACCTGCGCTTCGACTGGGTTCATGCCGACCTCGCCGCCCTGGACCCGACCGAGGCCCGCGAACTCGTCGTGGACGCGTGGCGCATGGTCGTCCCCAGGAAGCTGTCCAGGGCCTACGGCATCGCCCACCCTCTGGGCCCGGGATGAGCACCCGCGGAACCGCCGGGTGCCCGGCCCCGTGGGCGGACCCCACGCGCGGTTCGACCGGGCAGCGGTGGCCACCGCGCCTCCCGCGCCGCCGGGCGGGCGCTCGGCCTGCCACTCGACGAGTGACCGGACACGATCGGCGACACCGAACGGTGGACCCTTCACCGCTCTCCTGTCGCCGGGGTGGGTGCTGCGCTCCCGCCCAGCAGGACGGCGTGCTCAGGGACGACGCGAACCGGTGAGGCGCTGCTGACCGCTCGAGGCGTGACGACGCCGGTCACCCCAGGAGGCGGCGGCCGCACCCAGGAGCAGGAGTGAGGGCAGCAGGAAGGCCAGCCCGATCCCCAGACCGGTGACGAGCGACCAGGCGAGCGACATCACGGCAAGGGCCCCGACGACCCCGGACGCCACCGCGGTCCTGCCCACCGTCTCGGCGAGCAGCGCCAGGACGCCGCAGGCCAGTGGTACGCCGAAGAGAACGAAGGCGAACCGGCCGCTGTCCTCCCATGCGAGTCGCCAGTGCCAGGCGGTGACGCCGAGGAGACCGGCGAGCGCCACCGCGATCAGACCCTGCGCGGCTCGTGAGGCGACGCCCATGCCCGGTGAGCGTAGGGCTTCTCGACGCATCCGGTCCCGGTGTCGGGCCGTCACGGAGAGGCACCGGCCGCTCCTGGTGGTCGGTGACCATGGGCGCCGTGGGTGCGTGGTCCGGAGACGGACGGCGACACGCGGAGGAGGACACGACGCGGTGTCCGTGACTGCGCCTTGAGCCGGGCCGTCCACGCTCACGCGGGGGCTTCTTTGTCGACATGTGCCCGGGTTTAGACGCAGGTCGCCGCCTGGTCGGGAGGTTTCGACAACGATCCGGAAACACGCCGCCCCGACCGGAGGCCCTTGCCCGCCGGAACGCCCGGCAGCACCTACCTTTCTCTCATCCGCCACGGCTGGCGGTGGCCGATGCACTTCCCCAGCGTCGGTCGTTACAAGGAGTGATGAGCGTGACTGGCGTGCGCAGTTTTTCCGGTGGTGAAGCCGTCCTCGACGGCGTGGTGTGCCACGGATGGTGGTTGATCGTCGACGAGGAGGGCCCTGCCCGGATCGTCGACGGGCCCTTCCCCGACCGGGGGGCCGCCCGCTGGGCGGCGAGCAGACGGGACGCCGACGTCGTCGTGCGGCCGGTGTACGGCGTCCGGCGTCCCGACGGATCGCTCAACCGCCGGCCCTCTCCGCAGGACTGGGCCTGGCTGGCGCACCTCGGCGAGCAGCTGGAGCGGCTGCCCGACGACTGGGAGAGCCAACTGGCCGAGCACGACCGGCTCGTCACCCTCATGGTCGAGATCGGCGCCGCGCTGGCCGAGACCGGCCTCCCGCTGCACGTGGCCACCGGGCCCGGCAGCGAGGTGGGTGGTGCATCCCTGGCCCCCGAGCCGCAGCTGGAGGGCGTCGTCGTGACCTGGCGGCAGCACGACCGCATGAGCATCGACCAGGTACACGGGCCTGCCGCGGACTCGCTGGTCCAGCAGGTCATGAACCGCACGCTCGGGCACGTGCTCACGCTGCGCGGCTTCGTCGTCGAGCCCTTCGGAGGGGCCAGCGGGCACGTCGTCCGCAGCGCTGCCTGACTCCGGCAGCTGACCGCCGAGCAGCCCCGGCCCCTCCCGGGGCTGCTCGCGGGACGGTCAGGGAGTGACGGGCTGGACCTGTTCGGCCTCGAGCGAGGCGTCGAAGTAGACGGTGGTGCCGCGGCCGCGGCGCTTGGCCGTGTACATGGCCAGGTCCGCCCGGCGGATCAGGGTGTCGATGTCGGTGTCGGGACCGCCGAACGCGACGCCGAGGCTCGCCCCCACCGTCGCCGAGCGACCACCGCCGAGCTCGATCGGCAGCTCCAGCTGTGCACGGACCCGCGACAGGACCTGCTCGACGCCGGCCGTCCCGATCGGGCCGTGCAGCAGGATGGCGAACTCGTCACCGCCCAGCCGGGCGGCCGTGTCGGCGGCGCGTACCGCCTCGTGCAGGCGCTGGGCGAACACCTTGAGCAGCAGGTCGCCCGCCTGGTGGCCGTAGGTGTCGTTGACCGGCTTGAAGCCGTCGAGGTCGATGTAGACGGCCGCCGGCCACTGACCGTTGCGGCCGGCCAGATTCAGTCCGTTGGCGGTGCGGTCGAGGAAGAGCGTGCGGTTGGGCAGCTCGGTGAGCGGGTCGTGCATGGCCGCGTGCCGGAGCTCCTCCTGCAGCTCGATGACCCGGCGGAGGTCGGTCTCGAGCCGGCCGCGGTCCAGCGACGTGGCGACGTGGTGACCGAAGGTCTCGAGCAGCGCGAGGTCGCTGCCGGCGAAGGTGCCCACGTCACCGAGGCGGTCGGTGACCAGCAGCAGGCCCTGCACCCGGCCCTCGGTGCTCAACACCGACACCATCGCGTCCTTGAGGCCGTGCCGCGTGGCGTACCGGCCGAGCTCGGCGCCGCCGGCAGCACCGGTCCGGCTCGTCGGCAGGCCGGTCTCCCAGGCGGCGGCGACCAGGCGGTCGGCGTCCTCGCGGTGCGGGAGCGGGAGCAGCGCGGCGGGCTCCTCGCCCTCGCGGCTGCGGCTCAGCGTCGGCACGGCGTCGTCCTCACCGAAGAGCACGAGCTCGGCGGCCGCGGCCCGGAACGCGCCGCGGACGGCGGTCAGGAAGTCGGTCAGCGCGGTCGGCGCGTCCCCGCCGGTGTAGAGCAGCGAGGTCACCTCGTGCAGCTGGCGCAGGTTGTCCTGCTGCTCGCGTGCCTTGGCGTAGGCGCGGTAGGCCGTGATCAGCAGGACCGACGGCAGGGCGAGGAGGACCAGCGAGGCCGGGTTCTGCATGGCGAGCTGTACCGCCAGCAGGCCGAACGCCGCCATCGCCAGCCCGAAAGGCATGGAGAGGGCGAGCATGCGCGGCAGCGCCCGGAGACCCAGGAAACCCTGCGACAGGCTGATCGCGGCGAAGATGCACACCCCGGCCGTCAGGGTGCTGACGGCGACCGCGGCCAGCCCCGCAACCCAGTTCCAGGCGCCGGAGAGCACGCTGTCCTGCGCCAGCAGCGCGAACACGGTGGTCGCCAGGCACGCGCTCAGGGCGTACTGGGCGAGGTTGAAGGCGAGTTTCAGCCCGGTCTGCCGCCGGTGCAGCACGAGGGCGAGCGCGGCGCCGGTGAGCTGCGCGGCGACCAGGGCGGCCGGCTGGAGGAGGTACAGCCCGGCGACGAGGACCAGGTCGGCGAGGGAGAAGGAGTGGGAGTCCCTCTTCAGCTGGATGTGCACCACGAGCAGCTCGCCGGCGGCGAAGGCGAGCACCCACAGCGGCCACGGCAGCTCGACCGCCCCGTCGAGACGGGGCAGATCGCGGACGACGAGCACGAACAGCGCGGCGGCCGCCGCTCCCACGAGGGCGACGAGCAGGCCGATGCGCCGGCTCGTCGTGGGCAGCCGCCTGCGGCCGGGCGCGGCGGCCCGCGGCGTCGCGGTCATGCCTACTGCATCGGCACGGAGGGCCGAAGCTGTAGCGACTCCACGATGGTTTCCGCGCCAGGAACACGCAGGGGTGAGCGCCGGCGCAGCCGGGCGGGCAGGCGGGCCCCGGTCGGGCCGGCCCAGGGGGTACGGGACGGGGTGATCATGGCGCTCCTCGGCATCGGTGGCTCCCGAGCATCGCCGTGAGGTCTGACATTCCCCGGTCCGCGACCTGACAACTGCCTGGCAGCCGGACCGCTCAGGCGTCCAGGAACTCCTCGATGACCGGCGCCAGCTCCTCGGGTTCGGTCACCAGGGCGATGTGCCCCCCGTTGTAGACGTACAGCCGGGCATCGGGGAGCAGCCTCGACATGATCCGCGCGTTCACCAGCGGCACGATCGGGTCGTCGTCCCCGGCGACGACCAGCGTCGGCTGCCGGATGAGCTTGAGGAACGGCAGGCTGCTCCAGCCCGCGCTCGCGGCCAGCTGGTAGTAGTAGCCGCGCCGCGGTCCCAGCCGCGTCGCCGAGTGCAGCACCCGCGCGGCCCGCTCCGGCTCGGTCCGCATCGTGCCGCCGTAGATCTCGCCGGCGATGCTGCGCGCGTAGTCGGGGTCGCGGTGCCGCCGCGGGGTGAGCATGCGGGCCAGCACCCGCGGATTGGCCGGGACCATCAGCGACCCGGTGGCCGTCGCCGCGAGCACGAGCCGCCGGCAGCGGCTGCGATGCTGCGCGGCGAAGTGCTGGGCCAGGCCGCCGCCCCACGAGAGACCGAGCACGTCGACCGGGTCGTCGAACCCCAGCCGGGTCATCGCCCGCGCCACGACCGGGCTGAACGTGGCCAGGTTGTAGGGGACGACGGGCCGCGGCGATCCTCCCACCCCGGGGACGTCGAACCGGATCACCGTGCGCCGTGGCTCCAGCGCGTCGACGAACGGCTGGAGCACCTCGAGGCTGGCTCCGATGCCGTTCATCAGCAGCAGGGGCGGCACGGAAGCGTCCGTCCCCGGACGCACCGCCACGCGGAGGGTGCGCCCCCGGCCGTCACCGAGCGGACGTATCCGCCGCGGACGGCGGACGTCGGTCTACTTGTCGAAGACATAGGTGCCCGGCGCGTCGGCCAGGGGCTCCAGTTTCCCGCCCAGGGTGGGTGGCGCCGGCACCTCGTCGCCCGACCGTTCGCCGAGCCAGGTCGTGAAGTCCGGCCACCAGGAGCCCTTCACGGTCTCGGCCTGGGCCAGCCACTGCTCGGGGTCGGGCGGCGTGGAACCCGCCACCTTGAACGTCGACTTGGGGTTGCCGGGAGGGTTGACCAGGGAGGCGATGTGGCCGCTGGTCGACAGGATGAACCGGCTCTCGCCGCCCAGCAGCTGGGTCGACCGGTAGCAGGCCTGCCACGGGCAGAGGTGGTCGGCGATGCCCGCGGTGACGTAGGAGTCCACGGTCACCGCCGACAGGTCCACCGGCGAGCCGAGCATGGTGGCGGCCCCGGGCCGGGTCAGCTGGTTGCCGAGCGCGACGTCGATGAAGTCGCGGTGCAGCCCGGCGCTCATGCGGGTCGTGTCGGCGTTCCAGAAGAGGATGTCGAAGTTCGGCGGCGGCTTGCCCTGCAGGTAGTTGTTGACCCAGTAGTTCCACACCAGGTCGTTGGGCCGCAGCCAGGCGAACACCTCCGCCAGCTGTGCGCCGTCCAGGTACCCCTTCTTCCGGGACCGCTCCGTCGCCTCCTTGACCGACTCCTCGTCGATGAGCGCGGTGACCGTGCCCGCTCGGGCCCAGTCCAGGACGGTGACCGCGAAGCTGGCCGCCGTCACGCGGTCCTGCCCGCCGGTCGCCGCCAGGTGCGCCAGCACCATCGCGGTGATGATCCCGCCGGAGCAGAAGCCCTGGATCGCCACCTTCGCGCTGCCGGTGGCCTGCTCGATGGCGTCCATGGCCTCGACCACCGACCGTCCGTAGGTGTCCAAATCCCAGTCGGCATGCCGCTCGTCCGGGTTCCGCCAGGAGATCATGAACACCTGCTGGCCGGCGGCCACGTAGTGCTCCACGATGCTGCGGCCGGGGGCCAGGTCGGTGATGTAGTACTTGTTGATCGTCGGCGGCACGATGACCAGCGGCACCTCGCGCACGGTCTCCGTCGTCGGCCGGTACTGGATGAGCTCGAACACGTCGGTGCGGAAGACGACTGCACCCGGAGTGACGGCCAGGTCCTCCCCGACGGTGAAGGCGTCCGGTTCGACCATCGAGGGCACCCGCGGCGGCTGGGCGAGGTCGTGCAGCATCCGCCGCAGCCCGCGGACGGCGTTCTTGCCGCCGGTGTCGATGACCGCCTTGAGCGCCAGCGGGTTGAGGAACGGGACGTTGCTGGGCGCCAGCGCGTCGACGAGGTTGGTGGCGGTGAACCGGATCCGCTCGTCGTCCCGCCAGTCGAGATCGGCGTCCTCGATGAGCTCCCAGGCGGTCCGCGCCGTGGCGAGGTGCGTCTGCATGGCCCGGCGCAGCAGCGGGTTGCCGGTCCAGGCGGGGTCGGCGAACCGCTTGTCCTTGGGGCTCGGTGCCAACTCGGAGCTGCCGACGGTGATCCGGCCGAGCTCGCGGGCCAGCTCACCTGTGCGTCGCGCCACCGTGCCCGGCCTGCGCACGAGGGACGAGCCCAGCCGCAGCGCCGTGTCCGCCGGGGGGATCAGCCGGCGCAGGGGCCCCCGGGCCGCGTCGACCAGGACCATGTCCAGGCCCATGGCGGCCTCGGCAGCCTCCTCCGGGGCCTGTGCGGCACGGCCGTTCGGTGCCTCGGCCGGTCGGTCGGCTCCCGGACGGTCACGGTCGCTCGCGGGCTGGGCCATCGACGGTTCTCCTCAGGACGCGCTGCGTGGCGCGGCCGCGGAGGAAGCGATGGTGCGCCGTTCCCCCGGGCGCTGTGTGGCCTGGACCACTCAACCACAGCCCGGGGGCCCGGCAGGGCGGCGGTCAGGCCGCCGGCGGAGCCGGGCGGGGGATCAGCGCGCGTGCTCCGGGCAGATGTTCGTCACGGCCAGCTGCACGAAGTTCGCGGCCTCCTGGTCGGTGGCGCCGGCGAAGGTCAGCGCGCGGACCATGTCGTCGCGGGTCGCGCCGTGGCCCATCTCCTCGCACACGTTGCGGGCCATGGCCAGCTTCTGCGCGTCGTCGACCGGCGGGGCGAGACCGGAGTCGCTGACCTGGTCCAGGAAGGCCTGGGGTGCCTGCGCCGGAGCCGGGGCGGGGGCCGGGGCGGGGGCCGGGGCGGGGGAAGGCGCCTCGGCCGGCTCCTCGGGGGCGGGGGCCTCGGCCGTGGGGGACGGCGTCGGCGTCGGGCTCGCGTCGGCGGGCTGCTCGGCGGTGGCGGCACCGGACCCGGTGGCGGACGGGGAGGAGGCGGCACCGGCGGGAACCGGGCGTGCCATCGCGAACCAGGCACCGAAGGCGACCAGCACGGCCAGGACCGCGGTCGCGATGAGCAGGCGTTCGAAGCCCTTCGAGCGCACGAGGGCCGCGAAGGCCGTGCGGCGGTTCGACGTCTTCGTGGTCATCAGTGCTGCGCTCCGTCCGATGCCGGCCCGGGCGGCCGGCTATGGGTGCCATCGGCAGGGCGACCGCCTGCTCCAGCTCGGGGAGGGGGCACCTCACCCGTCCGGGTGGGGGTCAGGACGTCGACGCCGCCGGGTCGCGCCGGTGCCGGATGGCCATCAGCAGCGCAGGCCAGCCCAGCGCCAGCCCGGCCCCGATGAGCGCGCCGGCCACCGTGTCCGACAGCCAGTGGGCGCGCAGGTAGACCCGCGAGAGCGCCATCACCGAGGTGAGGACGACGGCGTTGACCTCCCAGCGCCACCGGCTGGGGCCCGGTGCGGCCAGCACGAGGACCAGCCCGACGGCGGTGACGGCCGTGGCGATCGCATGACCCGACGGGAAGGACGCTGCCGAGGTCTCGATCAGCGCCCCCGGCGGGCGCATGCGGTCGGTGGCCGCCTTGAGCGGGCCGATGAACAGCTCGCTCGAGACCACGGCGAGGCTGAAGGCGGCCGCCCGCAGCCAGTGCCGGCGCCAGGCGAGCAGCAGCAGGGCGGCGATCCGCAGTGGCCAGTTGACCGCCGCGCTGCCGAGCACGGACAACGCCTCGGACACGGCGGTGGCCGGCGCGTTGCGCGCGGACCCGGCGGCCTCCCACACCGCGTCGTCCACCGCCTGCACGGTGGGTCCGGTGGCCGGGTGGAACACCACGAGCGTCAGCGCCAGCCCGCCCAGCAGCAGTGATCCGCTGACGACGAGGCCGCGGCGGGAGTCGACCAGCATCAGACCGGCCGCCCGGGGTCGCGACCGTGCGCCACCGCCGTCACACCGACTCCGGCACCAGCTCGGTGCGGGGTGCGGAGTTCGGCTCCCGGCGCCACGACCGGTTGCGCTGCCAGAAGACGTAGGTGCCCAGCCCGATCGGGATGGGCAGGACGTAGGTCAGCGCCCGGAACACCAGCACCGCGGCGGCGACCAGCGCCCGCTGGCCACCGGCAGCGGCCAGGCCCGTGATGAGCGCGAGCTCGATCACCCCGAGCCCGCCCGGCGTGAACGGGATCGCCGTCAGCAGTCGCGCGAAGGCGAAGACGGCGAGCGCCTCGGGGATCGACACCTGGTCCGCGCCCACGCCCACGAACCGGAGGGCCAGCAGCAGCACCAGGAACAACGACAGGTGGCTGACCACCGTCGTCAGAGTGATCCAGTGCCACCTCGCCCGGAGGAGCAGCACGGTCCGCTCGCGGAACTTCGTGGTCGCCTTGTCCCAGCCGGTCACCGGTCCACGCCGGAACAGCCGCCGGATCGCCGAGGCGACCCGGCCGGCACCGCGGCCGATGCGGGCGGCCGTCTGCTGGCTGCGGAGCAGCAGGCCGAGGAGGACGACGCTGCAGACGAGACCGGCCACTCCCGCGAGCCCAGCGAGCAGCCGGCCCGTGGTGGGCGGCGAGGAGAAGGCCAGCAGGACGAGGGCGACCACGGGCAGGCCCAGCTTGGCGAAGTTGTTCCAGAGGCCGGAGATCAGCAGCGCCACGGACGTCCGCGACCGGGAGAACCCCCACGAGCTGTTCAGGGCATAGGTCAGGCCGAGCGCGATGGCGGCCCCACCCACCACCGTGTTGGAGACGGCCGTCGTCGTCTGGGTCGACACCGTCGCCTGCCCCAGCGTCATGCCGGGCGTGGTGGCGACCATGACGAACTGGTAGGTCGCCAGGTTCCAGATCGCGGCGACGACCAGGACCGCCACCTCGACCCACGACATCCCGCGTACGGACTCCCACACCGCCGACACGCTGGTGAACTGCGGCAGGAACCAGACGAAGACGGCGACCACCAGCGCCAGCGACAGCAGCGGCCCGAGCAGCCGGCGCCAGAGCGGCCTGCGGGCGCTCGCGGCGGTCGTCGGGCGGGTGTCGACGGCGGTCATCGCCCGCCCTCCGCGGCGGGGTCGAGCTCGAGCCGGCCGCCGCTCTCCTCCCGGACCAGGTCCTGCAGGTTCGCGCGCGGCACGGCACCGATGGCCTGCGTCGCCAGCGCCAGGGCCTCCGACCGCTCCCGGCCGGACAACCGGAACAGCACGCTCATGCACCCGCCCTCGAACAGGTAGAACCGCTGGCCGACGTACTGCGGGCTCACCTGCGTGACCAGTTCGAGGCGCTGCATGTCCTGCCGGTCGCTGGGGATCTCGGTGGCCCCGGTGGTGTCGCAGGACTCGGTCAACCGCACCTCGATGGCGTGCGTGCCGTACCGGTCGGCGTCCAGCCAGAACGCAGCCGAGTCGTTGCGCGCCTCCATGTCGGAGAACCGCCAGCCGACCGGCATGGCTTCCAGGCACGGCACGAAGGACGCCGTCGGCACCGATTGCGCCATGAGGATCACACCGTTGGAGGGCTCGGCGTCGTCCCCTTGCTCGCAGGCGACCAGGTCGCTGTGCAACGACACCACCTGGATGCAGCCGGTGAGCAGCAGGGTGGTCAGCGCCGAACCGGTCAGGGCCGCCCACCGGCGGACGCGGCCGGTCACAGCGGCGACCTGAGGACGTTGACCAGCACCAGCGCGGCGACCAGCGCACCGCCGAGGGTGGCGACGGTCAGGCCGGCCCGCCGCCAGGTCAGCCGCTGGATGCGGACCGGGGGCAGCCGGTAGGGCAGCAGGCGGAGGAAGTCGCCGTGCAGGTCGCGCCCCTGCTGGCGGAGCATCCGCCGCAGCTGGGAGGGCATGGTGAGACCGCGGGTCGCGGCGAACGCCTCGGCGATCTCCTCCTCGGAGAACTGCCGCCGTGCCCGGCGGTACACCCGCTCGGCGTCGGTGCGCAGGCCGAGGACCAGCATCATGTTGGCCAGGTCCACGGCCTGGCGCCACGGGCTGGGCCGCACCTCCGCGAAGGCGGAGTCGATCACGAACAGGGTGCCGTCGCGGACCAGCAGGTTGGCCGGCTTGATGTCGCGGTGGGCCATGCCGATCTCCCACATCCGGCGCACGACGGCCAGGCCCTGGTCGATGATCGCGTCGTCGATCTCCGCCTCGCCGGCCTCCTGCGCGCCGTCGATGAACTCGGTGACCAGCAGGTACTCGCGCTCGGGTGTGATCTCCACGATCCCGAGCGGGTGCGGCACCGGCAGTCCGGCGTCGGAGAACAGCCGCAGGATGTAGTCCTCGTACTGCACGAGGCGCCGGACGCTGTGGAACGGCTTCTCGTCCTCGAGGCGCCCGTACAGCAGCGCGCGCCCGAGCTTGTAGAAGCGGTCGGACCGGAGGTGCGTGGCGGCGTACAGCTTCGCGAACACGCAGCTGCGGCTCTCGGGGTCGGACGGGTCCGCCTTGACGGTGATCTTGAGGGGCGTCGAGCCCCCGGAGCCGGCCAGGCCGAACGGCGTGACGTCGACGGCCAGCATGCCCAGCTGGTCCTGGAGCGCCCGGATGATCGCCTCGCCGCGCTCGCCGGACACGTCGAGGTGCGCCGGCCGGGCGCGGCTGTACCGGACGGGGTAGACGGAGTTCGGGGTGAGCAGCCGGAACGCGGCCAGCGGCGCGGCCACCCCGAGGACGATCCCGGCGAGGATGCCGGTCGGGTGGTCCTGGGCCAGGTACAGCCGGGAGAGCGCGGTGACGACGAGCAATCCCGCGACGACCCACTTGCCGGTGGTCCGCCACCGGCCCGCCGGCACCAGGGCGTACAGCGTGCTCACCAGGAAGGTCGCCAGCACGGTCATGGGCAGCGACGGCATCGAGAACCCGGACCAGTGGCCGATGACCTCGACCTCGTAGGGGCGCGGCCGCTGCAGCGTGCTGGCCAGCGTGCCGCCGAGGTTGACCACGAGCAGCCCCACGCCCAGCCACACGAACAGGTGGCGCCAGCGGCGGAGGACGACCAGCAGGGCGAGGTTGGTGATCCAGATGACGTGGATCGCCTTCGCCGTGGCCAGGACGCCGGCGACCTCGGCCACCCGGGTGAGCGCGGGTGAGCGGATCTCGCTGAACGCCTGGAGGACCCGGGTGTCGAGGAGGTCGAAGGTGCCCACCGTGCCGGTGACGACGACCGCGAGGCAGGCGAGCAGCACCACCGCGCTGAGCACCAGCCAGAACTTGCCCGACGCGTTGAGGTTCCGTGGCAGGGGTGGTGGCTCCCCTGAGGGCCGGCGGCGTCTGCGGACCCGCTGGATCGCCGGTGGGGCGGGCCGCGGGACCGGCACGGCTGCGCCCGTCCCGGGCGGTGCCTGCGGCAGCGTGGCCATGGTGCCGCATGCTCCACCGAGAACGGGATCGAGACCATCCCCTTTCTCCTCTGCCCGGCGCTAGCGTGACCCCCGCTGAGCCTCCGGCCCGGGGAGGAGGGGTCGTGCGACCTCGACCCGCCGGGGTCCTCTGTGCCCTCGTGCTGCTGCTTCTCGCCGGCTGCACCACGGCGCCGGAGCCGACGGAGCCGCCCGACACGATCCGGTTCGCCTCCTACGACTTCCCGGAGAACCAGATCCTCACCGAGGTGTATGCGGAGGCGGCGCGTCGTGCCGGCCTGCCCGTGTCGGTGACGCACGGCGTCGGCCCGCGCGAGGTGGTGGCCCCGGCGCTCCAGCAGGGGGTCGTGGACGTCGTCATCGACTACCTGGGGACGGCGCTGGCGTTCGCGCGC
This sequence comes from Blastococcus sp. PRF04-17, assembly GCF_023016265.1. Lineage (GTDB taxonomy): Bacteria > Actinomycetota > Actinomycetes > Mycobacteriales > Geodermatophilaceae > Blastococcus_B. The sequence continues at coordinate 3,587,204 of NZ_CP095412.1, forward strand.
CCCTCCGCTCCGAGCCTGACCCGCGAGCCGGTGGCGATGCGCGCCGTGCTGAGCCGGGTGCTCGGCGGCCGGGGGGTGCTCGTCCTCGAGGCGGGTCGGGCGCAGGACCAGAACGGATTCGCAGTGACCACCGCGTTCGCCGCCGGGCGGGGGTCGCCCGCCTCTCCGACCTGGTCGAGCTCGCGCCCGAGCTGACCTTCGGCGGGCCCCCGGAGTGCCCCGACCGGCCGTTCTGCCTGCGGGGGCTGGAGGAGGTCTACGGCCTGCACTTCGGCGAGGTGCGGGCGATGCCGTCCCGGGCCGCCACGGTCGAGGCGCTCGTCGCCGGCGACATCGACGTCGGCCTGCTGGAGACCACCGACGCCCGGCTGGCGGTGGCGCCCATCCAGCTGCTGATAGACGACCGGGGGCTGCAACCGCCCGAGCACGTCGTCCCGCTGGTGCGCGCCGATGCGATCGACCGCTGGGGCGAGCGGCTCCGGACGGCGCTGGACGAGGTGAGCGAGCGGCTGACCACCAACGACCTCGTGCAGCTCAACCGCCGGGTCGAGCTCGACGGCCTCACCGCCCAGGAGGCCGCCGCGTCCTGGTGGGACGGGTGATCACACGATCGCGCCCCGGCCGGTGATGGCCCGGCCCACGATCAGCGTGTTCACCTCGCGGGTGCCCTCGTAGGAGTAGATCGCCTCGGCGTCGGCGACGTACCGGCCCACGTTGTGCTCGAGCAGGATGCCGTTGCCACCCATGAGCTCACGGGCCCAGCCGACGGTCTCCCGCATGCGGACGGTGCTGAACGCCTTGGCCAGCGACGCCTGCTCGTCGCTCATCCGCCCGGCGTCCTGGAGCTGGGAGAGCCGCGCGCAGAGGGCCGCCGACGCGGTGATGTTGCCGAGCATCCGCACGAGCAGGTCCTGGACGAGCTGGAACTGCGCGATCGGGCGGCCGAACTGGGTGCGCTCGTTGGCGTAGCGCAGGGCGTGCTCGTAGGCGCCGCGGGAGCAGCCCACCGCCGACCAGGCGACGCCGGCGCGCGTCATCTTCAGCACCTTGGCGGTGTCCTTGAAGCTGTGGGCCTCCTGGAGGCGGTTCTCCTCGGGGATGCGGACGTCCTCCAGCGTGATCAGGGCGTTCTGGACGGCGCGCAGGGCGATCTTGTCCTCGAGGTCGACGGTGGAGAACCCCTCGGTGCCTTGCTCGACCACGAAGCCCAGCACCCGCTCGGTCTCCTCGTCCTGGGCCCAGATGATCACCAGGTCGGCGAAGCTGGCGTTGCCGATCCACTTCTTCTGGCCGTCGAGCACCCAGGTGTCGCCCTCCCGCCGGGCCTTCGTGCGCAGGCCGCGGGCGACGTCGGAGCCGGAGTCGGGCTCGGTCAGCCCGAACGCGCCGATGAGCTCCATGCGCGCCATGGCGGGCAGCCAGCGCTCCTTCTGCTCCTCGGACCCGCAGAGGTACACGCTGCCCATGGCCAGGCCGCCGTGCACGCCCATGAAGGTGGCGATCGACGGGTCGCCCCGGGACAGCTCCATCGAGATCATCCCGTCCAGCAGCGTCGACTTCCCGGGGCAGCCGTAGCCCGAGTAGGGCGTGCCGGCGATGCCGAGCTCGGCGATGCCGGGGATGAGGTGGCGCGGTGTCTCCGCCCGCGTCCAGTACTCGTTGATGATCGGCTGGACCTCGGTGTCCATGAACTCCCGCACCCGGTGCAGCAGCGCCCGGTCCTCCTCGTCGAGGAGCGCCTCGAGGTCGTAGAAGTCCGAGGTGACGGCCTTGGGGTCGGCGTTCATGGACCTGCCTCTCTGCAGCGGGAACCGCCACCTACCCCGGGGGTCCCGGAACGCAACCGCACGTATGGACCGGCGGCGCGACGGGCAGGAGAGAGGTCTCGTCCCCCGTCCGGAGGTTGCGCCGTGCCCCGATCCATCGCCCACCAGACCGTCGACGAGCTGGGCGGACGCGCCAGCGTGCTGGCCCGCCAGCGCGCCGACCACATCGAACTGGACCGGCTGCTGGGGGAACTGCAGGCCACCACCGGGACGGCGCAGGAGGACGTGCTGAACCGGATCGACCGGCTGGTCTTCAGCCATGCCTTCGCTGAGGAGACGGTTCTCTGGCCGGTCCTGCGCCGGGTGCTGCCCGACGGCGAGCAACTCACGCTGCAGGTCGAGAAGGAGCATCAGGAGGTCAACGAGCTGGTCAGCGCGCTGGAGCGGGACGGCCTCGACCACCCGGAGCGCGCCGCGCGGCTCGAGCGGCTGGTCGAGGTGCTCCGGGAGGACGTCCGCGACGAGGAGGACGTCCTCTTCCCTCGGCTCCAGGAGGCGGTCACCACCGAGGAGCTGCGTCGGCTGGGATGGCGCTGGGCGGTCGTGCGCCGGCTCTCGCCGACCCGGCCGCACCCCACGGTGTCCCGCCGTCCTCCGGGTAACGCGCTCTCCGGGCTGCCGCTGACCCTCCTCGACCGGACCCGTGACCTCGTCGACGCCGGTGTCCGCCGGGCTCCTGGGCAGCTGGTGCCGGCCGGGCGGGCGGTCAGCAGGGCGCTGGCCGGCCTCGCCGGTCTCGTCGAGCGGGTGCCCGCCTCGCGGGCCGGCGACCGGCCACCCACCAGCCGCTGACCCCTGACCGCCGAACCAGGGATAGTTCGGGGTGTTCCCCGATGGTTCCGGGCGCCGCTGCTCGGCAGGCTCGTGCACATGACATCCGCACCGTTCCCTCCCCCTCCCGTCGACCAGTCGACCGCCCAAACGCCCCCTCCGGTCGCCCGTCCCTGCGGCGCAGCGGCACCGACCGCATGCTCGGCGGCGTCTCCGGCGGCCTGGCCGAGCACACCGGCATCGATGCCGTGCTCTGGCGCGTGGGCTTCGTCTGCCTGACCCTCGCCGGAGGCTCCGGCCTCCTGGTCTACCTGCTGCTCTGGGTGCTGCTGCCCTCGGGCCCGCTGCGCCCCGGTGAGGAGCCGCGTCCGGTGGACCGGATGGTGGACCGCCTGCGCGAGGCGGTCTCGACGCTCGGGACGCCGAAGCAGGGCTGAGCCCTCACCGGGCCTCGAGCACCGCCAGGTCGCGGACGGCGAACCGGCGGTGCTCGACTACTTCGTCCAACAGCACGCCCAGGCAGTTACGGACCGAGCGGGTCTCCTCGCCCCACGGCGGCGCCGGCTCGGCTGTCCGCATCTCCGGGAGCTCCGCGTCGCCCAGGCCGGCCAGCACCTGCCGCACCCGGGCCTGCCGGTCGGCATGCACGCCGAGCACCTCGGTGTACGACGGCCGGGCGGTGACGTCGACGCCGATCCCTGCGGCGACGTCGGCCGGGGTGCCGGTCGGCGGCAGGCCGATCCGGTGGTAGGGCATCGCCTCGCCGAGCACCATCCGGCCCAGCCAGACATCGGTGGCGAAGACCAGGTGGCGGAGCGTCTCGACGAACGACCACTCGTCGTCCACCCGCTCGAAGCGCATGGGCTCGGGGAGCCGCTCGGCCCGCGCGACAGTCTCCGACCACAGCCGCTCGAGGGTGTCCCACGCCGCCCGCAGCTCGGCGGCGGTACGAGCCTCGCGCACCAGCACCCGTTCGGGATACCGGCGGTCCAGCTCGCCGGTGACGAACCCGCTGACGTCGACGTCCTCGACGAACAGCGCGGTGACCTCGCTGGCGTACCCGGAGGCGCGGACGCCGGAGATCTCGCACCCGATGATCCGGACTCCCGTCAACAGGCAGTCGCGGAACGTCGCCCCGGTCAGCTCGGCATCGCGGAAGCTGGCGCCCCGGAGGTCGTCGGTACGTGTGAACTCGGCCGGCACCGCGCCATCGTGGCGGAGGGATACGACGAAGCGCGCCCCCGGTCCACCGGACCGGGGGCGCGCTGTCGGACGGGACCGCTCAGGTGGTCTGCTTGGGCTTCGGGTCCTCCCGGGCGTCGAGCTGGATCTCCTTCTCCGCCCGCGGGACGCCCTCCTTGAGTTCCCGGGTCCGCTCGAGCTCGGCGTCCAGTTCGATGCCGAAGAGCAGCGCGATGTTGATCAGCCAGAACCAGATCAGGAAGATCACGACCCCGGCCAGGGCCCCGTACGTGGCGTTGTAGTTGCCGAAGTTCCCCACGTAGAAGGCGAAGGCGGCCGAGGCGACGATCGCGACCAGGATCGCCACGCCGGCGCCCGGGCTGACCCACTTGAAGCCACGCAGCTTGACGTTCGGCGTCGAGTAGTAGAGGACAGCGATCATCAGGGCGAGCACGACCAGCACGACCGGCCACTTGACGATGTTCCAGATGGTCTGCCCGGTCTCGCCGATGCCGATGGCGGAGCCGATGGCGTCCACGACCGGCCCGCTGAGCACCAGCATCGCGACGATGACCGCGGCGAAGAGAATGCCGATGAGCGTCACCAGCAGCTGCAGGGGCTTGAGCTTCCAGACCTTGCGACCTTCCGGCGTCTCGTAGACGACGTTGGCGGCGCGGGTGAACGCCCCGACGTACCCGGAGGCCGACCACACGGCGGCGGCGATACCGATGACCAGGCCGAAGCTCGCGGTGCCGGTGTTCCCGGCGATCTGCTCGATCACCGGGTTGAGGGTGTCGGCGGCGTCCCTGGGGACGACGGCGGTCAGCGCCTCGGTGAGCTCCCGGGGGTTGGTCAGCAGCCCCACGATGGACAGCAGGGCCACGAGCGCGGGGAACAGGGCCAGGACGCCGTAGTACGTGAGCGCGGCGGCCCAGTCGGTGAGGTTGTCCTCGCTGAACTCCTTGGCCGTGCGCTTGATCGTGCCGCCCGTCGTCGGCGTGGGGTCGGCCCCGGTCGGCGCGTAGTCGGCACGGGTGCCGCTGATCTCGTCGGTCTCGGGCGCGGGATCAGCGGCGCGGTTGCCGCGCAACTGCGTGTCCTTGGTGCGGCTGTGCGAGCCGGTGGCTCGTGCCATGCGTGGGTCCTCCGGTCCTGCGGTCGGGAAGTCGGACCTGGGGTGCCCCGGACGAACCCGTTCCATGCCGGACGCGCCGGTAACGGTTCAGCGAAGGCCGGACACCGGCGACCACTCCCCGACCCGCGCGGTCGCCTCCTCGACGGCGGCCAGCCGGTCGGGGCGGCGCCGGTCGCCGGACCGGCGTTCGGCGGCCAGTCCGAGGGCGGCCACCAGCACGACGGCGGCGGACGCGATCGCTCCGACCAGTGCCACCTCGGTGTAGGCGACGTCGCGGGGGAAGCCGGTGGCCGGGTCGACGCTGGCCGCGATCAGCATCACCGCGAGCGTGCTGCCCAGTGCCTGGCCGACCGAGCGGGCGATCGAGTTCACCGCGTTGGCGACCCCCGTCTCGTCCTCCTGCACCGCGCGGACGACGAGGGCCGGCAGGGCGGCGTAGGCGACGGTCACCGCGAGCTGGGTGAGCAGCCCGGCGAGGACGACCGCCCACGGCTCGCTCCGGTGGAGTGCCAGCAGCAGGAAGCCCGCGACCCCGGACCCGGCGCCGGCGAGCAGGGTGGGCAGGGCGCCCACCCGGGTGACCACCCGCCCGGCGAGCGGCGCGACGGCGATCCCGGCCACGCCGCCGGGCAGCAGGTAGACCACCGACGCCTCGAGCACCGACGCGCCGAAGCCGTAGCCGGTGCGCTCCGGCGGCGTCTGCACGAACTGCAGGATGGCCAGGAAGGAGGCGAAGAGGGCGATCCCCGTCATCAGCCCGGCGATGTTGGGCACGAGCGTGCGCCGGTCGGCCAGCATCGCGGGCCGCACCAGCGGTTCCGCCGTCCGTCGTTGGAGGACGACCCAACCGCCGAGCACCAGCAGCGCGCCGGCGAGGCAACCCAGCACGCCCGGGGATGCCCACCCCCACAGGTTGCCCTGGGAGACGGGGAGGAGGACCAGCACCAGTCCGGCCCCGAGCACGATCGCGCCCCACCAGTCGACCCGGCCGCCGACCGACGACGGACGGCGCGGCAGCACCCGGACGGCCATCGCGAGCGAGACCAGCGCGACGCCCAGGCCGACCCAGAAGGCACGCCGGTAGTCGCCGCCGTCGCCGACGAGCAGCCCCGTCGCCACGAGACCGACCACGCCGCCCACGGCCAGCGTGCTGCTCACCACCGCCATGGCCACGCTGAGCCTTCTCTGAGGCAGCTCCCGGCGCAGGACGCTGATCGACAGGGGGAACAGGCCGTACGACGCGCCCTGCAGGATCCGGCCGAGCAGCAGCAGCGGCAGCGACGTCGTGACGATCGCGAGCAGCGTGCCGAGAGAGACCGCGACCAGGATGCCGAGGATGACCGGGCGCTCACCGCGCAGGTCGCCGAGCCGGCCCAGGACGGGCGTCAGCACGGCGGCGGCCAGCAGGTTGGCGGTGAGCACCCAGCCGGCGGCACCGGCGGAGACGCCGAGCTGCTGCTCGATGGCGCCGAGCACGGGGACGACGAGGCTCTGCAGGAGCGACAGGGTCGTCACCCCGAACGCGAGGGTGAGCATCAGTGACCCGGGCCGGACGGCGGGGCCGGCCGTCGGAGCAGGAGCGGCGGCCACGATCCGATCAGAACACGGCGGGTCGGGGCGGCGGCCTGTGAGGTCGGTCTCGCGGGCCGGCGAAACGACCAGGCGACGGCCGGTGGACGTGAAACCGCTCACACACGGTCAGGGGAAGTGCACGAAAAGACGATTGGAACCTCACTCACCGGGGGACACAGCTCCCCGAACGACGTGTCCCGCCCCTGACCCGGCGGAGGCACCCGACCGCACTGGGGGAATGACGAACAGATGATGATGGCCGTGACCCTGCTGGGGTTCCTCTTCCTGACGGCCCTGGTCATCGCGATGGGCACCTCGTCCACCGCGCGCTACGAGCGCGAGCGGGCCGAGACGACCACCGGCCACCGGTCCACCGCGGCCGAGCCGGTCGGCGCCGCCACCGCCTGACGACCGCCGTACCACCGCAGGACCACCGCAGGACCACCGAAGCCCCGCCGCTCCGCACGGAGCGAGCGGGGCTCGGTCGTTCCAGGGCTGTCGGCTCAGAGCACGTGCCCCGGGGTGTCCAGCACCGTCCGGTCGAGGGACTCGAGCAGGTCGAACTGGGCACCGGTGCGGGGCAGCTCCCAACGCCAGAAGTAGCGCGCCGCCGCGCGCTTGCCCTCGTGGAAGTCGCTCGTCGAGCCCTCGCAGGCCAGGGCCTGCTCGAGCCACAGCCACGCCACCACGAGGTGACCGGCGGCCTCCAGGTAGACGTGCGCGTTCGCCAGCGTCACCGCCGGGTCGCCCGCGCCCCACAGGGTCGCGGTCACCGCGCCGAGTCGCGCCACCGCCGCGTCCAGGTCGGCGGCGAAGCCGCCCACTCGGTGCCCGCGGCCCGGCCGGTGGTCGCGGTGATCGTCTCGCCGAGCAGGGCGAGACCGGCTCCGCCCTGCATGACCACCTTGCGGCCGAGCAGGTCGAGGGCCTGGATGCCCTGGGTGCCCTCGTGGATCGGGTTGAGCCGGTTGTCCCGGTAGAACTGCTCGACCGGGTAGTCGCGGGTGTATCCGTAGCCGCCGTGCACCTGGATCGCGAGGTCGTCGGCGACCGGCCCCCACTGCGAGGGCCAGGCCTTCGCGACCGGGGTGAGGACGTCGAGCAGCAGGTGGGCGCGCTCGCGCTCCTCCGCCGTCTCGGCGGTCTGCTCCTCGTCGACCAGCCGGGCGCAGTACAGGCCCAGCGCCATGCCGCCCTCGGCGTAGGACTTGGCCGCCAGGAGCATCCGCCGCACGTCCGCGTGCTCGACGATCGGCACCGGCGGCGGCAACTCCTCACCCACCCTCCCCTTGGACGTCGGCGGCCGGCCCTGCGTGCGGGTGCGCGCGTACTCCAGCGCGTGCAGGTAGCCGGTGTAGCCGAGGACCGTCGCGCCCATGCCGACGCCGATCCGCGCCTCGTTCATCATATGGAACATGTAGGTGAGGCCGCGGTGCTGCTCGCCGACCAGGTAGCCGACGGCGCCCGCCCGACCGCCGGGGCGGTGCACGCCCTCACCGAAGTTCAGCAGCGTGTTCGTCGTCCCCCGGTAGCCCATCTTGTGGTTGAGACCGGCCAGGACGACGTCGTTGCGCTCGCCGAGCGAGCCGTCGGCGTTCACCAGGAACTTGGGGACGACGAACAGCGAGATCCCCTTCACGCCGGGAGGTCCGCCGGGGATCTTGGCCAGCACCAGGTGGACGATGTTCTCGGTCAGCTCGTGGTCGCCACCGGAGATCCACATCTTGTTGCCGGTGAGCCGGTAGGTGCCGTCGTCCTGCGGCTCGGCCTTCGTGGTGATGTCGGCCAGCGACGAACCGGCCTGCGGCTCGGACAGCGCCATCGTGCCGAACCACCGCCCCTCGAGCTCGGGCCGGACGTAGGTGTCGATCTGCTCGCGGCTGCCGTGGGCGAGCAGCAGGCGTGCGTTGCCCATGGTCAGGAACGGATACGCCGAGGTGCCGACGTTGGCCGCCTTGAACCACGCGAACACCGCCTGGCCGACGGTGTGCGGCAACTGCATGCCGCCGTACTCCTCGTCGAAGGAGCCGCCATCAGCCCGGCCTCGGTGAAGACCTTCAGCGCCTTGGCGACCTCGGGGATCATCTCGACCTTGCCGTCGACCATCCGGGGCTCGTTGAGGTCCGCCGTCCGGTTGTGCGGGGCGAAGTGATCGGTCGCGATCTGCTCGGCGAGCTCCAGCACCGCGTCGAAGGTCTCCCGCGAGTGCTCGGCGAACCGCGGCCGCTTGGTCAGCGACTCCACGTCCAGCCACTCGTGCAGCAGGAAGTCGAGGTCACGGCGGGACAGGATCAGCGACGGCGAGGGCACGAGGTCATTGTCGTCCTCCGGACGACACCGCGACCACGGCCCGTGCTCTCGGCTGCCGCGCCTAGCTCCTGGGCTTGCCGGCGGGCGGTGCCGTCGACGTGGGTGCCGCGGCGCCGGCGGCATGCGCCGCCTCCTCCTCCGGGGTCCGCTCCACCACGGGCGGGACGGCGTCCGGCTGCTGGGCGGCCGCCTGCTGGGCCTGGATGCCCGACTGGTTGCGCAGCTCGAGCTGCGGCAGGAACCACAGGACGAAGAAGCCCACGGCGACGACCGCTGCGGCGACCAGGAACACGAGGTCGAGGGTGTTCGAGAAGCCGACCCGGAACGGCGTGACCAGCGCGGGGTAGGCGTCGATCGCGCTGGTGTCCGACAGGACGCTGCCGACCCCGGCCTGCTGGAGCGCGGCCGCCTGCTGGGCGGCGTCCTGGCCGGCGCTCCCCGCCCGGCCGACCTGCTCCGGGATCTCGGTGCCGAGCCGGGTGAACATGATCGACAGGAAGGCCGCCGTGCCGATCGTGCCGCCCATCTGGCGGAAGAAGGTGACCGACGAGGTCGCGACGCCGATCTCCCGCGGCGACACCGCGTTCTGCACCGCCAGGATCACCGGCTGCATGTTGAAGCCCAGGCCGAGGCCGAGCAGGACCATGAAGGGCACGAGGGTCCACACCGACGTGTCGGCCTCCACCACGAAGGACAGCGCGGCCAGGGCGATCACCATGAAGACCACGCCGACCAGCGGGAAGACCTTGTACCTGCCCGTCCGGGCGATGGTCAGCCCGGAGGACATCGCTCCGGTCATGATGCCGAGCACCAGGGGCAGCATCTGCAGGCCGGCGACCGTCGGACTGGAACCGTGCACCACCTGCAGGTACTGGGGGAGCAGCAGGATCCCACCGAACATGCCCGCGCCGAGCACGATGCTGGAGACGGCGCTGACCGAGAAGGTCCGGTTGGCGAACATGCGCAGCGGCAGGATCGCGTCGTCCTTGTACGCGCGCTCGGCCAGCACGAAGGAGATCAGGCCGGCCGCTCCGAGGACGTAGCAGAACAGCGCCCGCCCGGAGCTCCAGCCCCACTCGCGGCCCTGCTCCGCGATGATCAGCAGCGGCACCAGGGCGACGACCAGGGCCAGTGCACCCGGCCAGTCGATGCGGTGGTCGCGGCGCTCGTGCGGCAGGTGCAGCACGCGCATCACGACGGTGATGGCGACGACGCCCAGCGGCACGTTGATCCAGAAGATCCACCGCCAGCCGTCGAGGCCGAGGATCGAGCCCTGGCCGGCGAGGAACCCGCCGATGACCGGGCCCAGCACGCTGGACGTGCCCCACACCGCCATGAAGTAGCCCTGGTACTTGGAACGCTCCCGGGGCGGGACGATGTCGGCGATGATCGCCAGCGCCAGCGACATGAGGCCGCCGGCGCCGATGCCCTGGACCGCCCGGAACGCGGCCAGTTCGTACATCGAGTTCGCGATGCCGCAGAGGGCCGAGCCGACGACGAAGACCACGATCGCGAACAGGTAGAAGCCCCGGCGGCCGTAGGTGTCGGAGAGCTTGCCGTACAGCGGGGTGGCGATCGTCGAGGTGATGAGGAAGGCCGTCGTCGCCCACGCCTGCAGGTCGTAGCCCTGCAGGTCGTCGGCGATCGTGCGGATGGCCGTCGACACGACCGTCTGGTCGAGCGCGGCCAGGAACATGCCGAGCATCAGCCCGGAGAGGATCGTGAGGATCTGCCGGTGGGTGAAGACGCCACTGGCGTCCGGGGCGGCCGCGGCGGCGCGAGCGGTCCGCCGCTCGGCCGCGCGGGTGTGGCTGGAGGTCATGCGGACACCGTCCGGGAGGAGAAACCCTGGTCGTTCGGCAGCGAGGTCGCGATGCCGTCGAGGAGGCGGTCGAAGAGCGAGGTGAAGGTGGACAGTTCGTCGTCGGTCCAGTCCGCGGTCACCGTGCGCAGGTAGGCCACGCGCTCGGCGCGGAGCTCGTCGAGCACGGTGCGACCGGCGTCGGTGAGCACCAGCCGGCTGGCCCGTCCGTCGGACTCGTCGGCCGACCGCACCACCAGCCCCCGCTCGACCAGCAGGGTCACGTGCCGGCTGACCGTGGAGGGGTCGGCGTGCACGAGCTCGGCCAGCGCGTTCTGCCGCAACGGGCCCAGCCGCTGCAGAGGGAAGAGCAGCACCAGCGCGGCCCGGTCCCGCCCGCCCTCGGCGGTGTGCTGCGCCTTGAGGCCGTGGATGAGCCGCATGAACCGGGGCATCTGCTCGCTGAGGGCCAGCAGCCCGGCCTCGCGCTGCGCCCCGGGGGAGGGAGTCGGCATGGGGTACCTCGCGTCCGTCGGCAAACACGTGCAGGCTACACCTTGTTGCAGGACGCACGCATCCACTTCTCGCTGTGGCCCCGGACACGGGTCGCCGGATGGGATCCTGGGCGGGTCGTCCCCGACCGGCCGGGTCGGGGGCTCGGTACGGAGGGGACGCCGGGAGGGATCGTGAGCGCGCCGCACGACGATCTCCGGTCACGCCTGGCCGACCTCACCCTCGCCGACGAGCACCGGCTGCGCCGTCGCCTGGACGGCCTCCGGAAGACCCGGGACCCGCAGGCCCGGCACCGGCAGCGGGAGAGGATCGCCGCCGACGTCGCCGCCGCCGAGCAGCGCATCGCCCGCAGGCGGGCCGCCGTCCCCGTGGTGGCCTATCCCGCCGACCTCCCGGTCAGCGCCCGCCGGGACGACATCGCCGCTGCGCTGCGGGACAACCAGGTGGTGGTCGTCGCGGGCGAGACGGGTTCGGGCAAGACCACCCAGCTGCCGAAGATCGCCCTCGAGCTCGGGCGCGGCGTCCGCGGCCGGATCGGGCACACCCAGCCGCGGCGGATCGCGGCGCGCAGCGTCGCCGAGCGGATCGCCGAGGAGCTGGACACCCCGCTGGGCGAGGTCGTCGGATTCACGATGCGGTTCGCCGACCAGGTGTCGGACTCCACGCTGGTCAAGCTCATGACCGACGGCGTCCTGCTGGCCGAGATCGCGCGCGACCGGCTGCTCCGCCAGTACGACACGATCATCCTCGACGAGGCCCACGAGCGGAGCCTCAACATCGACTTCCTCCTGGGCTACCTGGCACAGATCCTGCCGAGGCGCCCGGACCTGAAGCTGGTCATCACCTCGGCGACCATCGACGTGGAGCGGGTGGCCGCCCACTTCAGCGGTGCACCGGTCGTCGAGGTCAGCGGCCGGACCTACCCGGTCGAGGTCCGCTACCGGCCCGTCGTCGACCCCGACGACCCGGACGCCGACCCGGACCGGGACCAGGTCACCGCGATCGTGGACGCCGTCGACGAGCTGGTCGCGGAGGGGCCCGGCGACGTCCTCGTGTTCCTGGCGGGGGAGCGGGAGATCCGGGACACCCAGGACGCGCTCGAGGAACGGGCCCTGCCGGCCACCGAGGTCGTGCCGCTCTACTCGCGGCTGTCGGCCGCCGACCAGCACAAGGTCTTCGCCCCGCACAGCGGCCGCAGGATCGTGCTGGCCACCAATGTCGCCGAGACGTCGCTGACCGTCCCGGGCATCCGCTACGTGATCGACCCGGGGACGGCGCGCATCTCCCGGTACAGCCATCGCACGAAGGTGCAGCGCCTGCCGATCGAGCCGGTCAGCCAGGCTTCGGCGCGCCAGCGGTCCGGGCGGTGCGGCCGCCTCGGGCCCGGCATCGCGATCCGGCTGTACACCGAGGAGGACTTCGAGGCCCGGCCGGAGTTCACCGATCCCGAGATCCTGCGGACCAACCTCGCGTCGGTGCTGCTGCAGATGGCGGCGCTCGACCTCGGGGACGTCGCGGACTTCCCGTTCGTCGACCCGCCCGACCGCCGGGCGGTCGCCGACGGGCTGGCCCTGCTCGAGGAGCTCGACGCCCTCGACCAGCGGGGCGCCCTGACCCCGACCGGCCGGGCACTGGCCGCGCTGCCCCTCGACCCGCGCATGGCGCGGATGGTCGTCGAGGCCGACCGGCGCGGCGTGCTCGACGAGGTGCTCGTCATCGCCGCGGGGCTGACCATCCAGGACCCGCGCGAGCGCCCGACCGAGCACCAGCAGGCCGCCGACCAGCTGCACGCACGGTTCAGCGACGAGAACTCCGACTTCCTCGCGCTGCTCAACCTCTGGCGCCATCTCACCGAGCAGCAGGAGACCCTCTCCGGCAACCAGTTCCGCCGCACGGTGAAGCGCGAGTTCCTGCACTACCTGCGCATCCGCGAGTGGCAGGACCTGCACGGCCAGCTGCGCGGCACCGCCCGCCGGCTCGGGATGACCCTCGGCGAGCCGGCCGCGGAGCCCGACGAGAAGGGCATCCATGCGGCGCTGCTGGCGGGCCTCCTCTCCCACGTCGGCCTGCAGCTGGAGCCCGACAAGAGCCAGAACCGCGGAAGTGGCTCCCCGTGGCGGCCCAGCCGCGAGTACCTGGGCACCCGGAACACCCGGTTCGTCATCGCGCCGGGCACCCCCTGGCGAAGAAGCCGCCCCGCTGGGTGATGGCCGCCGAGCTGGTCGAGACCAGCCGGCTGTTCGCCCGCACCGTCGCGCGCATCGACCCCGAGGTCGTCGAGCGGCTCGCCGCCCACCTGGTGCAGCGGCAGTACTCCGAGCCGCGGTGGGACGCCAAGCGCGGCTCCGTCGTCGCCACCGAGCGGGTCACCCTGTACGGGCTGCCGCTGGTCGTCGGCCGGCGGGTCCAGTACGGGGCGATCGACCCGGTCGTCTCCCGGGAGCTGTTCATCCGGCACGCCCTCGTGCAGGGCGAGTGGACGACGCACCACCGGTTCTGGACCGACAACCAGCGGGCGATCGAGCAGGTCGCCGCCCTGGAGGAGCGCGCCCGCCGCCGCGACATCTCCGTCGACGACGAGACGCTCTTCGAGCTCTACGACGCCCGCATCCCGGCCGACGTCGTCTCCACCCGGCACTTCGACAGGTGGTGGAAGACGGCGCGGCGGGACCGGCCCGACCTGCTCACCTTCACGCCGGAGCTGCTGACCAACGCCGCGGCGGCCGGTCAGGTGCGCGCCGAGGACTTCCCGGACGAGGTGCGCCTGACGCAGGGGCTGACCCTGCCGCTCTCGTACGCCTTCGCGCCCGGTGCACCCGAGGACGGCGTCACGGTCGACGTCCCCCTCGCCGTGCTGGACGGGGTCGCGCAGCAGACCTCGGGGGAGTCGCTGGCCTTCACCGTGCCCGGGCTGCGCGAGGAACTGGTCACGGCGCTGCTGCGGACGCTGCCCAAGCAGCTGCGCCGGGGGCTGGTGCCCATTCCCGACCGGGTGCGCGAGGTGCTGCCGAACATCGATCCCGGCGAGCCGCTGCTGCCGGCGCTGGAGCGCGAGCTCCGGCGGGCGACGGCGATCACGATCCCGCCCGACGCCTGGGCGCCGGACCAGGTGCCCGACCACCTGCGGGCGACGTTCCGGGTGCTCGACGACCAGCAGCGCCCGCTCGCCACCGGCAAGGATCTCGCCGCCCTCAGGACACAGGTCGCGCCCACGGCCCGCGCGAGCCTCGCCCGCGCCGCGTCCGACATCGAGCGCGCCGGGCTGACCTCCTGGGAGTTCGGCAGCCTGCCGCGCACGGTGGAGGTCCAGCGCGGTGGGCACGTCGTCCCGGCACATCCGGCCCTGGTGGACGAGGGGACGACGGTCGGCATCCGCGTCGTGCCGACCGAGGTCGAGGCGCAGCGCCTCACCTGGCGCGGTGCGCGCCGGCTGCTCCTGCTGGTGGCCGGCTCACCCACGAAGCAGGTGGTCAAGGGCATCCCCCCGGGGACCCGCCTGGCCCTGCAGTTCAACCCGGACGGCGAGATACCCGCGCTGGTGGACGACTGCGCCGACGCGGCGGCCGACGAGCTGATCGCCACCGCGGGTGGGCCGCCCCGCGACGAGGCCGCCTTCACCACCCTCGTCGCGACCGCGCGGCCCGAGTTGCACCGGCTGACCGTCGACGCCGTGCACAAGGTCGAGGCGGTGCTCACGGAGGCCCGGGAGGTGGCCGTCGCCATCGGGGCGGCGCCCGGGCGGCGGGTGCCCGACGCCGCGATCGCCGACCTGCGGCGGCAGATGGGCGGGCTGCTGCACCGTGGGTTCGTCGCGGCGGCCGGGCGGCGCCGTCTCCCCGACCTCGTGCGCTACCTGAGGGCCATGCGGTACCGGCTGGAGAAGCTGCCGGCCAACGCCGTCCGCGACGAGCTGTGGATGCGGCAGGTCGCCGCGGTGACCGAGGAGTACGAGCAGCTGCACACGCGGATCGCTGCGACCGGGACACCCGACGACCCGGTCGTCCGCGTCCGCTGGATGATCGAGGAACTGCGCGTGGGCCTCTTCGCCCAGGGCATCGGCACGCCGCGGCCGATCTCCGAGCAGCGCGTCTACAAGGCGATCGACCAGCTCAACGCCTAGGAGCCTGCTGAATAAGGAGTCACGGCGGGCGGGAGTGGCGCTGCAGTGAGGTCGGCACTCGTGGGTGTGACAGAGGGGGCGTCCTGCCCGGTGTTCTCCGTGGGACCTGCGGTGGTGGGGGTCAAGAGGCCAGTGCCCACTGGCCGTCGGTGCCGGTGAGTCCGAGGGCGAGCAGGCGGCGGAGGTTGATCGCGGCGACTCGCAGGTGCAGCCAGACGTCGTTCTTGATCACGCCTCGGTAGGGAACTCGGCGGTGGCCGCGGGTCACCCAGGCCAGGGAGCGTTCGACCATCGGCCGGTGCCGGCGGTAGACGGCCTGGAAGTCCGGGTCGGCGGCGCGGGCCCGATGGGCCCGCTGCAGCGCGTCGTGCGGATGGAGACGCAGGGTCCGCCCGTCGGCGGCGGTGGTGCAGCGCTGCCGTAGCGGGCAGCCGCGGCAAGCAGCGCCGAAGGTCACGTGTCGGGTGCGGGTGATCGGCCGGGTGACCCCGTGCGGGCAGGTCGCGGTACCGGCGACCTCGTCGATGGTGAAGTCATCAGCGGTGAACCCACCGGGCACCGCGGGTTTCAGCGGCCATGGCTTGATCACCGGCGTGTGACCGGCGGCGGCGAGGGCGGCCAGTGCTTCTCCAGTGCCGTAGGCGGAGTCGCCGAGCACCTGCACCGGCCAGGCGATGGTGTCGTCGGCGGCCAGCAGGTCGACTCCGACGGCGGCGTCGGTGTTGGCTGCGCCGGCGGCCCGGGTGAGCCGGGTGTTGGTGATCAGCCCGGTGTCGGGTTCGACGACCACGTGCGCGGTGAACCCGTCCTGCCGGCGGGAGACGGTCTTGTGCGCGTGCCGGGAATCGGGATCGACGGTGGAGATGACCCGCTCATGGGCCACCCGGCGGGCGATCTGCCACCGGCCGTCGCTGCCATCGCCGTCTTCGGCGGGTTCGACGTCCTGGCCGGCGACCAGCGCCAGCAGCGCGACCGCCTCCGCTTCTCGCGGGCCGAGCTGTTGGTCGGGCAGGTGACCCAGCAGCCGGTGCGCGTCGCCGACCAGCGCATTCACCAGCTGGGCGCGGGCCTGCGGGTCGTTCCAGGCGATCGACGGCTTGCCGGGATCGTCGTAGTCATGCCCGGCGCAGTGCGCCGCGACCACGTCGGCGGCGCCGGGCACCTCGCGGCGGACCCGCCGGATCGCCGCGATCAGCTGGGTGACGGTGTCCTGCGTGGCCACGGCATCGTCGAGCACCGTGGAGTCCAACGCCCGTCGTGTCTTCCCGGTCAGCGCGCCGGTGGCGGCCACCACCTCGCGGACGGCATCAAAGATCCGGTTCGGCTGGGCCGAGCGGGCCAGCCGGCGCCGCCAGTAGGTCAGCACCGTCGGATGGAACCCCGGCGCCCCGACCGGCCAGCCGCAGGCGGCCTTCCACCGCAGATCGAAGGTCAGTGCCTCGGCCGCTTCCCGATCCGAGCGGCCCTCCAAGGCCTGCAGCACCAGCACCGCGGCCACCACGTCGGCCGGCACGCTGGGCCGGCCCAACTGGGACGGGAAGAGGTCGGCGAACAGCTCGTCGGCAAAGAGCTCACGACGGTGTTCGGCCAGGAACGCGTACACGCTGCCCGCAGGCATCAGGCGATCAAGCGACGACTCGGCGTCCATCACCCCATGCTGGGCCGGGGAAGTGCCCTGCATAACCCTCAGCGTCCCGCCGATTCCGGCGCCAGGCGAGCCCCCTTCTTCAGCAGGCTCCTAGGCCCCGTCCGGAGGCTCGCCCGAGCGTGCGAGGGGGGAGTGGGACGGGGTCCGTTCTTTGAGGAGGGCCGAGATCCGCTGGCGGGTCACACCGAAGAGCGCAGCGATGCGGTTGATGCTCACCTGCTCGCCCTGGAGGGCGACGGCCTGCTCGCGGCGCCACGCGTGGCCCGCGGACGCCAGGCCCGCCAGCACGGTCGAGATGCGCTCGACGATCAGCGGCCGTGACTCGCTGGTGACGACCTCCAGCCAGGGATGTCCGGCCCGCCGTGCGGTGAGCAGCTTCTCAGCCCGCTGCCGGGCGGAGGCGAGCTCGTCGAGGCATCGGTCGAGCTCCGTCACCAGATCGGTGAGGGCGCGCTCGGCGGCGTCACCTGCTGGTGCGTCCGCCGGGTCCGGGGCCATGCCTGCTCCTCAGTGCGGCGGCGATTCTCGTTGCACGCTACACGACTGAACAGCCATTGCATGCAATGGTTGCGACACGCAATGGACATTGCATGCAACCCCCTTGCATCCCTGTCCCGTCCATGGTTGGTTGTCAGCACCGAAGACGCGAAGCGCTCGGCTCGGTCGGCCACGCCGGTGTGGACGCGCCCGTCCCCGCTCCCCCGGCAGAACGGACCCCGTCGTGTGCACTCGCAACGCGAGCATCGACCTACCGCCGATCCCACCGAGCATCCCGGTCGCCCGGCACGTCGTGCGGGAGCTGCTGCGGGCCTGGGACGCGCCGCACGACCACGAGGACGCCGCTCTGCTGGTGACCGAGCTCGTCGCCAACGTCGTCGACCACGTGCAGGGTGAGGCCAATCTCTCGCTCGAGCTGGCGATGGCCGACGCGTGGCTGCGGATCGCCGTGGTCGACGGCTCGGCGGTGCGCCCCGTGGTCCAGGAGCTCACGGAGCACCGGCCGCGTGGCCGGGGACTGCAGATGGTGCGGGCCATCGCCGACCGCTGGGGAGTGGAGGACCACCGGGGGGGCAAACGGGTCTGGTTCGAGCTCGCGCCGCCCCTCGGGTGAGCGGGTCCGGCTGGTTTGCCGGCGACGGCGATCGGGGAGGGGCTGGGGGAGAAGAGCCGGCCACCGAGAGGGAGTGCGCGATGAGCGAGCCGAACACCCAGTCCGCGGGCGAGGGCCTGTCCGACGAGGAGATGGTCGAGACCGTCGCCGGTCAGACCGACAGCGCGTCGGAGAACGCCGACGCCGCGGGCAAGGACTGGAACGGCGACCCCGGCGAGGCTCCCGCACCGACCGACGAGGCCTGAGCCGACTGCACCCCTCGGACGCGCGGTGGGTCGCTGACAGACTGCGGCGGTGACCACGGACACAGTCGCGACCGCGCCCCGTCCCGTCGTCCGGGCGGCGGCCCTGCGCCCGGCGAGGACGGCCGTCCGCTGGGCCGTGCGGCACGGGCTCCCGGCCGCCTACCTCAGCGGCGGGGCCCGGCGGGGCGATCCCCTCGGGCGGTTGCTCAGGGATCCGGCGGTGCGGGAGGAGCCGTGGCCGCTCTACGAGGAGCTGCGGGCCCGCGGAGCGGTTGTCCCCGGCAGCCTCGGTCCGGTGACGACGTCCCACGCCGTCGCCTCCGAGGTGCTGCGGTCGGAGTCGTTCGGGTCCGCCCTCCCGCTGGACCGGGCGCCGCGGTGGATGCAGTGGGCCTTCCGCTTCGGCGACCAGCCGGAGGCCACCGGCGTCGCGGAGCCGCCGTCCATGCTGGTGGTGGACCCGCCGGACCACACCCGCTTCCGGCGTCTGGTGAGCAAGGCCTTCACCCCGAGGGCGATCACGGCCTTCGAGCCGGCCGTCCAGCAGACCGCCGACCACCTGCTCGACCGCCTCGAGCGCTCCACCGGTGTGGTCGACCTCGTCGACGCCTACGCCGCCCAGCTGCCCGTGCTCGTCATCGCCGACCTGCTCGGGGTCCCGCGTGAACGGCGGGAGGACTTCCTGCGGTGGGGTGCCGCCGCCGCGGCCACGCTCGACCCCGGGCTGTCCTTCCGGCGGTACGTGAGCGCCGAGCGGGCGCTGCGCGCCATGAACGCGTTCCTGGCCGAGCACTTCGCCCGTCTGCGCCGCCACCCCGGCGATGACCTGGTCAGCCGGCTGGTCGGCCTCCCCGAGGAGGAGGCGCTCACCGAGCGGGAGCTGCACGCGACGGTCCTGCTGCTGCTCGGGGCCGGCTTCGAGACGACGGTGAACCTGCTCGGCAACGCCGTCGTCCTGCTCGACGCGCACCGCGACCAGTGGGAGTCGCTGATCGCCGACCCGCC
Organism: Blastococcus sp. PRF04-17; assembly: GCF_023016265.1. Classification (GTDB taxonomy): domain Bacteria; phylum Actinomycetota; class Actinomycetes; order Mycobacteriales; family Geodermatophilaceae; genus Blastococcus_B. Next base: position 3,606,443 of record NZ_CP095412.1, read on the forward strand.
GGGCTGGGACGGCGCGGTCGAGGAGGTGCTCCGGCACGACAGCCCTGTCCAGCTGACCGGGCGGACGGCCGGTGCGGACGTCGTCATCGCGGGGCAGCCGGTGCGGGCCGGCTCGCGCATGGTCGTCCTGCTCGGTGCGGCCAACCGTGACCCCGAGGTGTTCCCCGACCCGGCGAGGTTCGACGTGACCCGGCCGAACGCCCGCGACCACCTGGCGTTCTCGGCCGGCATCCACTACTGCCTGGGCGCGGGCCTGGCCCGTCTCGAGGGCGTGATCGGGCTGCGCAGGCTCAGCGAGCGGTTTCCGGAGCTGCGGGTGAGCGGGCGACCCGAACGACGCGACCTGAGGACGCTCCGGGGGTTCGAGCGGCTGCCGGTCAGGCTGCGCTGAGAGCACCTCTGGCTTTCGGCCTCCTCCAGGGCACCGCCCCGAGCGAGCGAGGGGCGGGGAGGAGGAGGTCCTTACCCTGCGGGGGTGAGCATCCCGGCGCCGACGGTCGCGTTCGTGGACTCGTCGATGAGGATGAACCGGCCGGTGACCCGGTTGCGCGTGTAGTCGTCGACGAACAGCGGCTGGGTGACGCGCAGGCGCACCCGGCCGATGTCGTTGAGCCCGAGCTCCTCGGCGTCCTGGTCGCGGTGGAGGGTGTTGACGTCGAGCCGGTAGGCCAGGTCCTTCACCATCCCGCGGACCGTCCGGGTGGTGTGCTTGATCGCCAGCCGCTGCCGCGGCCGGAGCGGTTCGTCGGCCATCCAGCAGACGAGGGCGTCGACGTCCTGGGTGACGGTCGGTGCGTTCGCCGGCCGGCAGATGAGGTCGCCGCGGGAGACGTCGACGTCGTCCTCGAGCCGGATGGTGACCGCCATCGGCGGGAAGGCCTCCTCGACCGGCCCGCGGGGGCCGTCGATCCCGGCGATCGTGCTGGTCAGGCCACTGGGCAGCACCTGGACCTCGTCGCCGCGCCGCAGCACCCCGCTGGCCACGGTGCCGGCGTACCCGCGGTAGTCGTGGAACGCGTCCGACTGCGGCCGGATCACGTACTGCACCGGGAAACGCGCGTCGACCAGGTTGCGGTCGCTGGCCACGTGCACGTGCTCGAGGTGGTGCAGCAGGGTGGTGCCCTCGTACCACGGGGTGTTCGGCGAGTGGGTGACGACGTTGTCGCCGTGCAGCGCCGAGATCGGGACGACGGTGAGATCGGGGACGTTCAGCTTGGTGGCGAACGCGCTGAACTCGTCGCGGATGTTCTCGTAGACCTCCTCTGACCAGTCGACGAGATCCATCTTGTTGACCGCGACCACCACGTGCGGCACCCGCAGCAGCGAGGCGAGGAAGGCGTGCCGGCGGCTCTGCTCGAGCATGCCCTTGCGGGCGTCGACGAGCACGATCGCGAGGTCGGCGGTGGAGGCGCCGGTGACCATGTTGCGCGTGTACTGCACGTGCCCGGGGGTGTCGGCCAGGATGAAGGTGCGCCGCGGGGTGGAGAAGTACCGGTAGGCGACGTCGATCGTGATGCCCTGCTCGCGCTCGGCGCGCAGCCCGTCGGTGAGCAGCGCGAGGTCGACGTAGTCGCCCTTGCTGGCCCGCTCGACCGCCTCGTACTGGTCCTCGAAGATGGCCTTGCTGTCGTAGAGCAGCCGGCCGATCAGCGTGCTCTTGCCGTCGTCGACGGAGCCCGCGGTCGCGATGCGGAGGATGTCCTTGCGGGCGAGCGCGACGTCGTGCGCGTGCTCTGCCTCGGGGGTGTGCAGGTCCACAGGGTCGCTCATCAGAAGTACCCCTCCTTCTTGCGGTCCTCCATGGCGGCGTCGCTGACCTTGTCGTCGCCGCGGGTGGCGCCGCGCTCGGTCATCCGGGTCACCGCGATCTCGGCGATGACGTCCTCGACCGTGGCGGCCTCCGAGAGCACGGCGGCGGTCAGATTGGCGTCACCGACGGTGCGGTAGCGGACCGTCTCCTTGCGGACCTGCTCGCCTTCCTTCGGGCGGATGAACTCGTTGACCGCGTAGAGCATCCCCTGCCGCTCGACGACCTCCCGCTCCTGCGCGAGGTAGAGCGGGGGGATCGCGATGTTCTCGCGGAGGATGTACTGCCAGATGTCGAGCTCGGTCCAGTTGGACAACGGGAACACGCGGATCGACTCGCCCAGGTGGATCCGGCCGTTGTAGAGGTCCCAGATCTCCGGGCGCTGGTTCTTGGGGTCCCACTGCCCGAACTCGTCGCGGAAGGAGAAGACCCGCTCCTTGGCCCGCGCCTTGTCCTCGTCCCGGCGCGCGCCGCCGAACAGCGCGGTGAAGCCGTGCTCCTCGACCGCGTCGAGCAACACCGGCGTCTGGATCCGGTTGCGCGAGCCGTTGGGCTCCTCCTTGACCAGGCCCTTGGCGATCGCGTCGGGCACCGAGGCCACGATCAGCTGCACGCCGAGCTCGGCCACGCGCTTGTCGCGGAACTCCAGGACGTCGGGGAAGTTCAGCCCGGTGTCGACGTGCATCACCGGGAAGGGGATGCGGGCCGGCGCGAACGCCTTGCGGGCCAGCTCCAGCATCACGATGGAGTCCTTGCCGCCGGAGAACAGCAGCACGGGGCGCTCGAGCTCGGCGACCACCTCGCGGATGACGTGGATCGATTCGGCCTCCAGCGTCTCCAGCTGGCTGAGTCGGTAGTCAGGCCGGTGGTGCAGCGTCGTCACGGGGTGGACTCCGGTTGTCGGCGGCAGAGCTGGCTGGGCACGGCTGGGTGGCGCACGTCAGCGTTGACGACCAACCGCATCGGATCGATGCGGATTCCCGACCAGTGTCCGCTATGACGAAGAGCGCACCGCAGCCAGCACCCGTTCGGCGAGCTCCGGACGGCAGACGACGAGGTCTGGCAGGGATGGTTCCGGGGCGTTGTAGACCAGTGGCGAGCCGTCGAGACGGCAGGCCGTCAACCCGGCGGACCGGGCGACGGCCACCGGCGCGGCGGAGTCCCACTGGTACATGCCACCGGCGTGCACGTAGGCGTCGACCTCGCCGCGGGCCACCGCGACGGTCTTGTAGCCGGCCGACCCCATCGGCACGAGCTCGGCGCCGAGCGTCGCGGCGACCGCATCGGCGACGGCGGGGGCCGGCTCCGGCTCACCGCGATGCGGACCGGTCCGTCCGCTCGCGCCGGCAGTCGCGGAGCGGGGTCGGTGAGCAGCAGCTCGCCGAGCCCCGGCAGGGCCACGGCGGCCGCCGTCAGCTCGCCGCTCGACCACAGGGCGACGTGCACCGCCCAGTCGTGCCGGTCCTCCTCGCCGTACTCCCGCGTGCCGTCGAGCGGGTCGACGATCCAGACCCGCGATGCGGCGAGACGGCGGCGGTCGTCGACGGCCTCCTCGCTGAAGACCACGTCGTCCGGCCGCTCCGCGGTGAGGACGGCGACGATCGCCTCCTGCGCCGCCGCGTCACCCGCGTCGCCGAGCGGGCGTCCGCCGAGGCCGCACCCGCGCAGGGCGACGAGCGCCCCCGCTGCCGCTCGTGCAGCGCGGGCGGCGACCTCCACGTCCCCCGCGGTCACTCGTCCTCGACGGCCGTCGCGTCGGTGGCCCGGCTGGGCGGCCGGTGTTCGCCGGAGGCGTCGGTGATGCCGCCGAAGATGGTCGTCAACTTCTCCTGGCGGGGCAGGACGAACAGTCCGCGCGCCTCGACCAGCGGCTCGTCGGGGGCGGCCGCCAGCGCGATGGTCCCCACGATGAGCGACTTGCGGCCGGTGGTCTCGGCCACGCGGCCCCGGAAGGCCAGCTTCTCCCCGACGGGCAGGGGGCCGCGGTAGTCCAGTTCCAGGTGCACGGTCATGCCCCAGACGCCGGCGGCGGCCGCCGTGTCCCCCAGCACCTGGTCCATGAGCAGGGCGCTCATCCCGCCGTGCACGTAGCTGGGCGGGCCCTCGTAGGCCACGCCGAGCGTCGCCTCGCCCACCAGGCCGTCCTCGGCCCGCCGCAGCCGCAGCGGCGGGGCCATCCCGTTGCCCGGGCCGCTCACGGGGTTGAACACCCGCCGGCCGGTGGACGGGTCGTCGAGGGCCGACAGCTGGGACGCCGGTCGGCGCGCCACGGCCAGCCGCTCGGTCACCTGGCGGACCAGGTCGGCGGCCGTCCGCACCTCGGCCGGGTGGACGGTCGTCGTGACCGAGACCTCGATCAGCTCGCGCAGCGCCGTCCCGAGGTCGACCACGGCGGCCAGCGGTTCGGCGTCCGGGAGGGCCACGTCGCTGTCGTTCATCACGACCGCGAATGCTGTCAGGGCCGTGGGGCCGGTTCCGCGTCGCCCCCGGTGGGCGCCCGGTGCTGCGGCCCGGAGCGGGGGAGCCGGACGGTCACCGCCGCCCCCTCGCCGGGGGCGGTGTCGAGGTGGACGGAACCGCCGTGCGCGGCGACCAGGGAGGCCACGATGGCCAGCCCGAGCCCGGTGCCCCCGGCGGCGCGCGTCCGGGAGGCATCGGCCCGGTAGAAGCGCTCGAACGCCCGCTCCGCGTCGGCCACCTCCATGCCCGGCCCCTCGTCGGCGACGCGCAGCAGCAGGACGTCGGGGTCCGCGTCGTCCCCGGCGACCGTGACGGTGATCCGGGTGCCGGGCGGTGTGTGGGTCAGGGCGTTGGTGACCAGGTTGCCGACCACCTGGCGCAGAGCGGACTCGTCGCCGACCACCACGGGCACATCGGTCAGCGAGTCGTCGAGCCGCAGCGCGATCGGCCGGTCCGGCTGCACCGCCGTGGCGTCGTGCACCGCGTCGCCGGCGATGCCGGCGAGGTCGACCGGGGCGAAGGTCAGTGGTCGCTGCTGGTCCATGCGGGCCAGCAGGAGCAGGTCCTCGACGAGCAGGCCCATCCGCGACCCCTCGGCCTCGATGCGCTCCATCAGCCGGCGCACGTCGTCGTCGCTGCGCACGGCCCCCTGCCGGTAGAGCTCGGCGAAACCCCGGATCGAGGTGAGCGGCGTGCGCAGCTCGTGGCTGGCGTCGGCCACGAACCGGCGCATGCGGTCCTCCGAGCCGCGCGCCTCCTCCTCGGAGGCCTGCTGCGCACGGAAGGCGCTCTCGATCCGCGACAGCATGCCGTTGAGGGCGAGGGAGAGCCGGCCGACCTCGGTGCGCTCATCCCCGACGGGCACGCGCCGGGACAGGTCGCCCTCCGCGATGGCGCGGGCCGTCCGCTCGACCTCGACCAGGGGCCGGAGGCTGTTGCGGACCAGCAGGTAACCGGCGGCGCCGAGCACCGTGAGCACGATCAGGCCCACGACGACCTCGATCCGGACCAGCCGGCCGATGGCGTTCGCGTCGCCGCGCTGCTCGGCGGCGACCACCAGCATGTATCCGCCCGGTAGCTCCGCCGAGGTCATCCGCCAGTCGTCCCTGCCCGAGGAGTCGACGTCGAAGGGACCGGTGCCGCTGCGCAGCTTCTCGATCGCGGCGTCGTCGACCTCGGGCATCTCGTCGCCCGGGCCGCGGGGTGCGGCGAGGACGATGGGCTCGTCGTCGTCCGGGGCGAGGCAGGCCACGTAGGTGGGGCTCGGCTGGGCGTACTCCGGCTCGGCGATGCACGCCTGCAGCAGTCCCGGGGTGCGCGCGAAGCCCATGACGCTGTCGCGCAGCTCGTCGTCGCTCTGCTGCTGCAGGTACTGCTTGAGCAGCGAGGTCGCCGTCACCCCGGTCGCCGCGAGCGCGACCGCGACCAGCGCGACCAGGAGCGCGACCAGGGTGATCCGGAGCGGGACGCGCGGCCCGCGGTCGGGGCTGGCCGGCGCCTGCGTCACGACCCCCGCGGCAACCGCAGCGTGTAGCCGACCCCCCGGATGGTCTGCAGCAGGCGGGGCTCGGTGGTGTCGATCTTTCGACGCAGGTAGGAGATGTAGGACTCCACGACGTTGGCCTCGCCGTTGAAGTCGTAGTTCCAGACGTGGTCGAGGATCTGCGCCTTGGACAGCACCCGCCCGGCGTTGGCCATGAGGTAGCGCAGCAGCTTGAACTCGGTCGGGGAGAGGCTGATCACCTCGCCGGCCTTGATGACCTCGTGGCTCTCCTCGTCCAGTTCGATGTCGGCGAAGGTGAGGCGGGGGGCCTCCGCCGCGGCCGGCTGCGCGCCGGCGGTCCGCCGCAGCACCGCGCGGATCCGAGCGATGACCTCGTCGAGGCTGAACGGCTTGGTGACGTAGTCGTCGCCGCCGAGCGTGAGGCCCGAGACCTTGTCCTCGGCGGCGTCCTTGGCCGTGAGGAAGAGCACCGGTGTGTGCCGGCCGGCCTGGCGCAGTCGGCGGACGACGCCGAAGCCGTCCAGTCCCGGCATCATCACGTCGAGCACGAGCAGGTCGGGCCGGAAGGAGTCGGCGAGCGCGAGCGCCTGCTGGCCGTCGGCCGCGGTCGCGACCTCGAATCCCGCGTAGCGCAGGCTGGCCGAGAGCAGCTCCCGGATGTTGGGCTCGTCGTCCACGACGAGCAGCCGGGCCTCCGGCGTCGTGCTGGTGTGCCCACCATGGGACTGCGAGGTGCCGGCCACGGGTCCTCCGGTCGGGCGAGCGGGTGCCGTCGTCATGCCCTCGACGGTGACGCCTCCGCCTGCGGTCGCTCTGGACGCTACCTGTGAACTTCCTGGGCGGCCGCGGCCGACCGGCCGGTGGGCCGGCTCAGCCGGCTGGTGACATGGCCCGACCGCGCCGCCAGTAGCCGATCGCGTGGTGCTGCGCGCGGCCGAGCCCCCACCGTCCCCGCAGGTCGGCCCGGATGGCGCGGACCGCGGCCGACTCACCGGCGACCCACGCGAACAGGTCGTCGGTCGCCGGGCGCTCCAGGGCGGCGACGGCGTCGGCCAGCAGCGAGTGCTCGCCCGGGAGCGCGTCTCCCCGGTGCAGCCACCGCACGTCCACCCCCGCGGGTGCGGTCAGCGGCTGCTCCTCCTCCGGGCCCGCAACCTCGAGCAGCGCCGTCCCGACGGTCGCCGGGGCTGCCGCCGACAGGATCCGGCTGATCGCGGGCAGGGCCGTCTCGTCACCGACGAGCAGCAGGTGGGCCGCGGCACGGTCACCCAGCGAGGCCGCGCCCGCCACGCCGAGCAGCGCGCCGGGTTCGGCGGCCGTCGCCCAGGCCGCGGCGGGTCCGTCGCCGTGCAGCACGAAGTCGATCTCCACCTCGCCCGCCGCCGGGTCCTGGCGGCGGGCGGTGTAGCTGCGCAGGCTGACGCCGTGGCTGCCCAGTGGCCACACGATCCGCCCGTCGCGGGCCACCCCGGGCCAGTGCGGGGCCCGGTCGCCCACGCGCGGGACCAGCAGGTTGACGGTCGGGCCGGCTCCGGCCACCGCGGCCGCGCTGCCGGAGAGCACCACCCGGCGCACCGAGGGGGTGACGTCGCGAACGGAGACGACGGTCAGGACGTCCACCGGGCTGGGGCCCTCGGAGGTGCCGGCATCGGGGGTGGTCACGTCGGCCCAGGGTAGGTGGACCCCGGACAGGGGCCGGCCCGGCCGTCTCCGGGGGAATGGAGTCGACCGGGCCGGCGATCGTGGACGGGTGCGGATCTCACCGTGGGTAGTCATCACGCGCCGTCTAGCAGCGCGGATGTGGGATCCACCCCCGTCCCCGTGAACGCTACGTGACGAAAGCCGGTCTGCCACTGCCCGCAGGAGTGAGGTCTGGTCCCGAACGGGTGATCCGCAACGCCATGTGTGTGCGCGGCCCCGGACGGGCAGGGGGGAGGCATGGCTGACGACCGGCATCAGGACGGCCCCAGCACGGGTGATCACGTCTCCTGGAAGACCCACGGGACCACCACCGAGGGCACCGTCGAACGGAAGATCACCTCCGACACCGAGGCGTCGGGCCGGACGGTCCGCGCCAGCCCGGACGAGCCGCAGTACGAGGTGACGTCGGACAAGAGCGGCCGCACGGCGGTCCACAAGCCCGGCGCGCTGACGAAGGACTGACCACGGCCCGGCGTCGTCCGGGTCCGAACAGCAGGAGGCACAGTGACCGAGTCCGGAGACCAGTTCGCCGGCACGTCCGCCCGCAGCACCAAGCACGGCCCCCGGATGGACGAGGAGCTCGAGCACGAGATCCAGGGGATGCTCAAGGCGGAGCGCGCGACGCGCGCCGCGGAGTGGCGCGAGGTCGAGCCGGTCGCCGAGGGCGACCCGCACATCGACGCCGATCCGGCCGGGACGCTCGTCGGGGGCGTCCCGGTCGGGATGACCGAGGACGCCGTCGTCGCCCGCGCCGAGCTGGCCCGCTGGCTGACCCGCGAGCCCTTCCCCGGAACCCGCGACCAGCTCGTCGAGGCCGCCCGTGACCACCGGGCCCCCGACGTCGTGGTCGCGGAGCTGGAGAAGCTGCCCGAGGGAGAGGTCTTCGAGCGGATCGGCGACGTGACCCGCGCCCTGGGGTACCCGACCGAGACCTGATCGAGGACCAGGCGGACGCGACGGCTCACCCGCCGTCGTTCCCCCGTGCCTCCTCCTCGGCGATCTCCTCCGCCCCCCGCCGGCGGAACAGCCGGGAGCCGGGGAAACCCTTCACGATCTGCCGCATGTCCTGCACCGTGTCGACCAGGTCGTGGACGTCGGTACCGACGGTGCCGAGCGTCTCCAGCACCGGGAGGATGTCCTCGTCGAGGTGGGCGACGAGTTTCGGCAGCCGGTCGATGAGCGTGATCAGCGCCTCCACCTCGGCGGGGTCGAAGCTCGCGGCGAACCGCCGCACGGCCGGGGCCAGGGACGTGAGGGCGGGCTGGTACTCGACGAGCAGCGGCTCCACCCGGCCGACCAGTTCCTCCGCATGGACGACGGTGCCGTCGGCGCGGGCGGCGGTCCGCTCGACGCCGGTGATGGCCGCGTCGGCCTTCTCGCGCGTACGGGTCACCGCCTCGATCGCGTCGTCCGCCCTCGCCTGGGTGCGGCCGACGCCCTCGATCGCCTGGTCCGCCCGGGCCTGCGTGTCGCCGACGGCGGCGATCGCCTCGTCCGCGCGCGTCCGCGTGCTGTCCAGACGGGTGATGGCGTCGTCCGCACGGTCGACGATCGCGTCGACGCGGGTCAGCAGACGCGACACCTGGTCGAGCAGCTCCTCCATCCGGCCGACCGCGGCCCCCACCCGTGGGACGAGGGCGAGGGCGTCGCTGACGCCGTCCCGGACTCCCCCCACGGCCGACAACACGTCCGACGGGCCAGGCAGTGACGGCAGTCTCACCGGGCTCAGGCTACGCACCAGGACGGTGGCCCACTATTCGGTTGCACCCTGCGCCCGGGCGAGGGGGGCGGTGTGCCGCGCGTCCGGCGTGAGGACCGGCGCGGCCCCCGTATCGTCGTGGTGAACACGGACAGGGCACGGACGACTACGAGAAGGTGTCGGCACCGGTGGGGGAACAGTCGACGGGGGACGGCGCAGGTGGCCGTGGCCTGACCCCTGGCCTACCCGGGCGCAGCCGCCGGTCCCGCGCGGGGGAGCCCTCCGCGGCCGACCCCGTCACCGTCGAGCAGTTGCTGGCCCGCCAGGGCAGCTCGGTGGGCCGGCGCCGGGCCGCGCGACGGGTCGAGGAGCCGGAGAACCGCGTCGAGCGCCCCCTGGAACGGCATCCCCACCGCCCTGCCGGCGGCGCTCCGCCGGCCGTCCGGCAACCCGGCCTGCCACCGGTACCCGGCGTCGCCGGCCGCCCGGCCCCGCAGGCGGGCCTTCCCCCGTGCCGGGCGCGGTCGGTCGCTCGGTTGCCCGGCCGGAGCCCGCCCGCGAGCCGGCCCGCTCGCCGGCCGCCTGGGAACCCGCCAGCCGTCCCTCCCGACGCAGTGGGCCGATCCCGCCGCTGCCCGGCACGGTGCCGCCGCCGACGGCCGCGAAGCCGCGGGGGAGCCGTCCGCGTCCCGCCGATCGCCCGCCGGCCAGCCCGCGGCGCCGTCGGATCACCCGGGTGATAGCCGCGCTCGCGGCGGTGGTGGGCGTGGTCCTGCTCTACCACCTGGGGCTGTACTTCTACGTCGACCAGAAGATCGACCGCGTGGACGCGCTGGCCGTCGACGGCCCTGAGGTGCTCGCCCCGGCGCTCCAGGAGGGTGCGCAGACCTACCTCGTCGTGGGCAGCGGCGTTCCGGACCAGACGGGCGCCGCCTCCGTCGCCACGCTGCTCGCCACCGTCGCGGCCGACGGCAGGTCGGCGGTGCTGGTCAGTTTCCCGCCCACCGCGATGATCGACACCCCCGCGTGCCGGACGCCGGAGGGGGACCTGCGCAACCCCACCACGGAAGCCTTCGCCGCCTCGCTGCTCGAGGGCGGACCGTCCTGCATGGTCCGCGCCGTGCAGCAGCTCTCGGGTCTGCGCGTCGACCACTACCTCGATGTCGACCTGGGCCGGCTGCCCGGCATGGTCGACGCCCTGGGCGGGGTGCCGGTCTGCGTGCTCCCGTCGGCGGCGACCGCGGCAGCGGCCGGCCCGCTGGAGCCGGGCCTGACGGAGGTCGACGGAGCGGCGGCCGGCAGCTTCCTGGCGCCGGGGGACACCGGGTCCGACGTCACCGGCGCACTGGTGGCCGAACGCGCGCAGCGGCTGCTGACCTCGACGTTGCGAGCCGCGATGTCGACGTCCACGCTGGCCGACCCGGTCGCGCTGGCGCGGTTCCTCAACCGGGCAGCCGACGCCCTCACCGTCGACGAGCAGACCACGCTGGGCGACCTGCGCGTGCTGGCCGGTTCGCTCGGCGAGCTGACCGGCGACGCGGTGCAGCGGGCGACGCTGCCGGTGGCCCAGGTCGGCCACGTGCCGGCCGGCTCCGAGGAGGCCTACGTCGTCCTCGACCACGACCTCACGCGCACGCTCTTCGACGCGGTCATCGAAGGGAACCCCGTGCCCGCCGAGCTGACCACTGACGGCGCCCCTGGCGCTGACGGTCAGGCGCCCGGCACAGCGGAGGCGCCCGCGCCGCCTCCGGCCGAACCAGCCGGACCGGTGCTCACCGCCGAGCCCGCGACGGTCACGGTCGACGTCCTCAACGGCACGGGGACGACGGGCCTGGCCGCCACCGTCGCCGACCAGCTGCGCGCCCAGGGGTTCGTCGTGGGAGCCGTGGGCAACGAGGCCGGGACCGTGAACCAGACCGTCGTGCGGCACGGGCCGGGGGTCGTGGAGCAGGCACGCACGGTGGCCGCCGCCGTGCCCGGCTCGGCGCTGCAGCCCAGCGACGCGATCGGCGACACCGTGCAGCTGGTCGTCGGTCCCGGGTTCGAGAGCGTCGTGGCCGTGACGATCCCGCCGCCGGCGGCGCAGCCGCCGGCCGACACGACGGCTCCGGCCCCCGCCACGGCAGCGGAGCCCGCTCCGATCGCCTGCTGAAGGCCCCGTCCAGAGGCTCGCGCCGAGCGGAGCGAGGTGTGAGGAGGACGGGGTCCTTTCTCAGCCGAAGCGGCCGGAGATGTAGTCCTCGGTGGCCTTCTCGTCCGGGTTGCTGAAGATCTTCTCGGTCGGGTTGAACTCGATCAGCCGACCGGGTTGGCCGGCGCCACCGATGTTGAAGAAGCCCGTCTGCTCGCTCACCCGCGCCGCCTGCTGCATGTTGTGGGTCACGATGACGATGGTGAACCGCTCCTTGAGCTCGGTCATCAGGTCCTCGATCGCCAGCGTCGAGATCGGGTCCAGCGCCGAGGCGGGCTCGTCCATGAGCAGCACGTCCGGCTCGACGGCGATCGCCCGGGCGATGCACAGTCGCTGCTGCTGGCCCCCGAGAGCCCTGAGCCCGGGCGCCCCAGTCGGTCCTTCACCTCGTTCCACAGGTTGGCTCCGCGCAGCGAGCGCTCGACCAGGTCGTCGAGGTCGGACTTCCTGATCTTCTTGTTGTTCAGCCGGATACCCGCTGCGACGTTGTCGTAGATCGACATCGTCGGGAACGGGTTCGGACGCTGGAAGACCATGCCGATCTGCCGGCGGACGTCCACGGGGTCCACGCCGGGTCCGTACAGGTCCTGTCCGTCCATGACGACCTTGCCCTCGACCCGCGCACCCGGGAGCACCTCGTGCATCCGGTTGATCGAGCGCAGGAAGGTCGACTTCCCGCATCCCGACGGTCCGATCAGCGCCGTGACGCTGCGGGGCTCGATGGAGACGGTGACGTCCTGCACGGCGAGGAAGCTGCCGTAGTAGATGTTCAGGTCCGAGACGTCGATGCGCTTGGCCACGGTTTCCTCCTGCCCGGTCAGCGACCGGTCGTGGGGGCGAAGAAGCGGCTGATCAGGCGGGCGACGACGTTCAGGCCCATCACGATCATGATGAGGATGAGCGCCGCCGTCCAGGCCCGGTCGATGGCGAATTCCGGCGGGACGCCGGGCTGGGTGAGCTGGTAGTAGGCGTACACGGGCAGGGTCGCCATGCGCCCGTCGAACGGATCGAAGTTGGTCGCGTTGGCGATGCCCACCGTGATGAGCAACGGGGCCGTCTCCCCGATCACGCGTGCGATGGCCAGGGTCACCCCCGTGGCCAGTCCCGCCATGGCGGTCGGGACGACCACCTTGATGATCGTCCGCCACTTGGGCACGCCCAAGGCGTACGCCGCCTCCCGCAGTTCGTTCGGGACGAGTTTGAGGATCTCCTCCGCGGAGCGGACGACCACCGGGATCATCAGCACCGACAGCGCGACGGCGCCGGCGATGCCCAGGCGGATCCCTGGGCCGAAGAAGATGACGAACAACGCGTAGGCGAACAGTCCGGCGACGATCGACGGGATGCCGGTCATGACGTCGACCAGGAAGGTGATGGTCCGCTTGAGCCGGCCGGTGCCGTACTCGACGAGGTAGATGGCGGTCATCAGACCGATCGGCACGGCGATCAGCGTGGTCCAGCCGGTGATGACCAGCGTGCCCATGATCGCGTGGTACGCGCCGCCGCCCTCTCCGACGACTCCCAGCAGCGACCAGGTGAAGAACTGACCGTCGAAGCGCTGGGCACCGCGGCGGACCACCTCGTAGACCAAGCTGACCAGGGGCACCATGGCCAGCCCGAACGCGCTGAGGACGAGGCAGGTGACCAGCCGGTCCTTGGCTGTCCGCGCGCCCTCCAGCGCCCGCGACAGGCCGTAGAGGAGCGCCGTCCCCAGGACCACGGTGCCGAGGGCGAGCACCGCGACGTTCGAGTCCGTCGCCAGGTCCATCAGCAGCATGACGGCGAAGGCCACGGCGAAGGCGCCCGGTGGCACCCAGCGCGGGAGCCGCCGGGTGCGTTGCACGGTCCCGCGTCCGGAGGGCGTACTGCCGGCCGGCGGACGCACCGGGGTGACGGTTCCGGTCATCAGTTGGCTCCGGAGAAGTCGGCGCGGCGGTTGACGACGTACCGGGCGGCCATGTTCACCGCGAAGGTGATGACGAACAGCACCAGGCCGCTGGCGATCAGGGTGTTGACGTCGATGCCGCTGGACTCGGGGAACTGCAGCGCGACGTTGGCCGCGATCGTCGACGGGTTGCCGCTGCTGATCAGGTTGAAGGTGATGCCGCCGGACACCGACAGCACCAGCGCGATGGCCAGGGTCTCACCGAGGGCACGTCCCAGACCCAGCATCGAGCCGCCGATGATCCCGGATCGGCCGTAGGGGAGGACGGCCAGTCGGATCATCTCCCAGCGCGTCGCACCGAGGGCGAGCGCGGCTTCGCGGTGCAGCGTCGGTACCTGGCGGAACACCTCCCGGGTGATGGCGCTGACGATCGGCAGGATCATGATGGCCAGCACCAGGCCGGCGGTGAACATCGTCCGGCCGGTCGCGGAGGTGGGGCCGGCGAACAGGGGGATGAAGCCGAGGTTCTCCTCGAGCCAGCGGAAGAACGGAACGAGCCGGGGGGCCAGCCAGTAGATGCCCCAGAAGCCGTAGACGATGCTCGGGATGGCGGCGAGCAGGTCCACGAGGTACCCGAGCCCCTGGGCGACCCGACGCGGGGCGTACTGGGTGAGGAAGAGGGCGATCGCCACGGCGAGCGGTGTGGCGACGATCAGTGCGATGACCGCGGCCAGCAGTGTGCCGAACAGGAGCGGCGCGATGTAGGCGACCAGGCCCTCACCGCCGGGGATGTCCTCCGCCGGTGCCCGCAGCGCCGGGGTCGCCTCGACGACGAGGAAGGCCGCCACCCCGGCCAGGATCACCATGATGAGGATCCCGGCCCCGCGAGCGGTTCCGGAGAAGACCCGGTCGCCGCGGCGCATCACCTGCTTCGGACGCGTGTCCGGCGCATGCCGGGTCCCGGTCACGGGTGCTCCATCCGGAGGTATGGCAGATGTCCCATCGTCGGGTGTCGCTTCCTCGTCAGCCGGCCGCGACGGCGTCGATCGCCGTCAACGCCTGGTCGCGGAGCCGATCGGAGATCGGGGCGGAGCCTGCCACCAGGGCGGCGGCCTCCTGCCCCTCCTCGCTCACCACGTAGCCGAGGAACGCGCGGACGAGTTCGGCGGTGTTCGGATCGTCGTACGTGACGCACCCGATGTGGTAGCTGATCAGCACGATCGGGTACTCCCCCGACCCGGCTGTGTCCCGGTTGACCTCGATCGCGTAGTCGTGTGGTCCGCGCCCCTCGAGCGGCTGGGAGTTCTCGACGACGGCCGCGGCGGCCTCGGCACTGGGCGCCACGTACTCGTCTCCCACCCGGATGCGCGCGACACCGAGATCGCCCACCTGGCTGAGATCGGCGTATCCGATGGTGCCGTTGCCGGCGCGCACCGCGCCGACCACTCCGGAGTTCCCTTGTGCCGCCTCGCCGCCTGGCACCGGCCACGAGCCGTCGACCTCGTGCGGCCACACCTCGCCCGCCGCCTGGTGGAGGTAGTCGACGAAGTTCTCGGTCGTGCCCGACTCGTCGCTGCGGTTGACCGGCGTGATGCCGAGGTCGGGCAGCTGGACGCCGGGGTTGTCCTCGACGATCGCCGGGTCGTCCCATCGGGTGATCCGCTGGTCGAAGATGCCGGCCATGGTCGTCGGCGACAGATCGAGCTCGTCGATCCCCGCGACGTTGTAGACCACGGCGATCGGTGCGATGTAGTTGGGCAGCTCGAAGACGCCGTCCGAACCGCAGCGCTGCTCGGCCTTGCCGAGTTCCTCGTCGTCGAGGTAGGCGTCGGAGCCGGCGAAGTCGGTTCCCCCGGCGAGGAACTGCTCGCGGCCCCCGCCGGAGCCGATGGGGTCGTAGTCGACGCTCACCTCGGGCTGGACCCCGGCGAAGCCGGCGGTCCAGCCCTGCATGGCGGCCTGCTGGGCGCTGGAGCCGGCACCCACGAGGGATCCGCTGTACTGCTCACCCGCCCCGGGCGCAAGGTTGCGTTCGTTCACGGCCGCGCAGCCCGTGAGCGGGACGCTCGCGGCGAGCACGAGGAGGGGCAGCGAGCAGGAGCGCACACGGACGGACCGCACCCAACCACCCTTCCGCGATGAACCGGTCATGAATGTCCCGGTGAACGACCCGTGACGGTAGGGACGGAAGATTGACGGCCACCCCCCAGCCGGTGAACGGAAGATGAACGACGCGATCGGCGCGGGTTCCCCGCGCCGTGCCAGGCCGTCCGGGTGGCCGGGGTCACGTCAGTCGGCAGGCCCCTGCAGCAGGTAGCCGGAACGCCCCACCGTGGTGATCAGCCGCGGTCGATGGAGGTCGTCCCCGAGCCGGCGGCGGAGCCTGCGCACGTGCACGGAGACGGTGTTGGACGCCGACGGCGCGGTGCGACTCCACACGGCCTCCCAGAGCTCCAGCTGGCTCACCACGCGCCCCTCGTGCGCCATGAGGAAATGGAGCAGCCGGAACTCCTGCGGGGGCAGGGCCACCAGCGCGCCGCGGAGCCGAACCGTGCCGGCGTCGGGCGAGAGTTCGAGCTGCCCGCAGCGGACGGTCTCGTCCTCGCGGGTGGCGGGCAGGAGGGCGGACACGAGGGAGACGAGCCGGGGGGCCCGGTAGGGCCGGGGAACACAAGCGACCGCGCCGGCGTCGAGGGCAGCGCCCGCGAGCTCCGAGTGCTCGGCGTCCACCGCCACGATCACCGGGATGTCGCAGCAGCGGTCGAGCAGTTCCACCACGGTGGGCGCTGGCACGTCCGCCGTGTCCGCACGCAGGAGGACGACGTCGGGGCTCGTCGCCCCGGCGATCAGGAGCGCTTCGGCGGCCGACGTGCAGATCCGCACATCGAGCCGATGACCGGTGTCCTCGAGCAGGGCGGCCGCCCCGGGGTCGGGGTCGACCACCAGCAGCATTGCGCGTGCCCGTGACCTCGCGGCGCCCGAGGCCGACTGGCCCTTCGGGAACGCCGTCACCGTCGACCGCAGGCTGTTCATGGTGCTGGCAGCAAAGCGGCCGAGGGTGTTGCAGGAGCGGCGCCAACGTGAACGGCCGCTGAACATCCTCGGTGGGGACGACGACCGCCGCCTCCCCGTGGAGGGTCCGGGGACCTTTCACGGGCCGCCGGCGGACCGCCGAGGTCGACGGGCGTGTCGGCAACGTTCGTCGTCCGTTCACCTGGCGCGGTGCATCGGTTCACCGCTGCTCCCTAGCTTTCGGGCCGTCCGTACCGCTGCCCGGTCTCCCGGGCAGAGACAGAGAGGCTCATCCGTTGACGACCAGCACCCTGCGCCGCGGTTCCGTACCGGCGGCCGCCGTGCTCTCCCTCGCCCTTGGTCTCAGTGCCTGCGGCGGTTCCAACGAAGCGGACGCCGGCAGCGGCGACTCGGCTCTGTCCGGGGAGGTGCTCGTCGACGGCTCCTCCACGGTCCAGCCGCTGACGGCGGCCGCGGGTGAGTTCTTCGCCGAGGAGGAGCCCGGTGTCAACGTCTCGGTCGGCACCTCGGGCACCGGCGGCGGCTTCAAGGTCTTCTGCCAGGGCGAGACCGACATCTCGAACGCCTCGCGCCCGATCAAGGACGAGGAGGCCGCGCTCTGCGAGGAGAACGGCATCGACTTCACCGAGCTCCAGGTCGCCACCGACGCCCTGACCGTCGTCGTCTCCGCCGACAACGACTTCATCAGCTGCCTGACCACCGAGGAGCTGGCCACCCTGTGGGGGCCGGACGCTGAGGGCACCGTCACCACGTGGGACCAGGTGAACCCCGAGTTCCCGGCCGAGCGGATCGAGCTCTACGGCCCCGGTACCGACTCCGGGACCTTCGACTACTTCACCGACGAGATCAACGGTGAGGAGGGCGTGAGCCGTACCGACTACAACGCCTCCGAGGACGACAACGTGCTCGTCCAGGGTGTGTCCGGCTCGGCGAACGCGATCGGCTACTTCGGCTACACGTACTACGAGGAGAACGCCGAGGCGCTCAAGGCCGTCGAGATCGACAGCGGGGAGGGGTGTGTCGCGCCCAGCGCCGAGACCGCGCAGGACGGGTCCTACACCCCCTGGCTCGTCCGCTGTTCATCTACGTCTCCAACCGCTCGGCGGCGGACAAGCCCGAGGTCAAGGCGTTCGTCGACTTCTACGCGACGAACGACGACCGGATCGCCGAGGCGGCCCAGTACATCCCGCTGAACGACGAGCAGCGGGACGAGCTGGAGTCCGCGGCCGCGTCGATCGGCTGACCGGAGCCGCTCGACCGTCCGCACCCCGGGCGATGAACACATGTGGGCGATGAACGACAGAGGAGCGTCGTGACCATCACGGCAGACGGGGGTCCCCCGCGGCGGGGACCCCCGGAGCAAGCGGGGCGACGGGTTCGACCCGACGTCCCTCCGCCGCCAGTCACCTCGCTACGGCGAGCGGGCCGTCATGATCGTGCTGATCGCGGCGGCCCTGCTCTCCGTCCTGGTGACCGTCGGCATCGTCGTGTCCCTGCTCATACCGGCGTTGTCCTTCTTCCGCGAGGTCAGCGTCGGAGAGTTCCTCTTCGGCACGCGGTGGTCGCCGCGGTTCACCGGCCAGGAGTCCTACGGCGTCCTGCCACTGGTGACGGGCACCGCCTGGACGACGGCCATCGCCCTCCTGATCGCTGTCCCCTTCGGTCTCGGGGCGGCGATCTACCTGGCCGAGTACGCCCGCCCGCGCGTCCGCAAGGTGCTCAGCCGGTCCTCGAGGTGCTCGCCGGCATCCCGTCGGTGGTGTACGGGTTCTTCGCCCTCGCCTTCGTCGCCCCGGTCATCCTCAACGACCTCCTCGGTCTGGACGTCGGCACCTTCAGCGTGCTCTCGGCCGGCCTCGTCCTGGGCATCATGATCATCCCGACGGTGGCGTCCCTGTCCGAGGACGCGATGTCCGCCGTCCCGGATTCGCTGCGCCAGGGATCGCTCGCCCTCGGCGCCAACAAGATGCGCACGACGCTGCGCGTCGTGTTCCCGGCTGCCGTCTCGGGGATCGCGGCCTCCATCGTGCTGGCGTTGTCGCGCGCCGTCGGCGAGACGATGATCGTCGCCTTGGCCGCGGGCACCCAGGCCCGGATGGTGAGCGGGCCCACCGAGGTGGGGCAGACGATGACCGGCTTCATCGCCCAGACCGCGACGGGCGAGAGCACGCCCGGAACGCTGACCTACAACACGCTCTTCGCGGTGGGTCTGCTGCTCTTCCTCATCACGTTCGTGGTCAACATGATCAGCATCCGGCTGGTCCGTAAGTTCCGGGAGGCGTACTGATGGCCACCATCGGTCAGCTCGCCCAGGCCGCCCGCCCGCTCAGGACGGAGCGGAACGGCGATCGGAGCCCCGCGTCGATCGGCTTCCTGGTCGCCCTCTGGGTGGCCCTGGCCTTCGCGGTGCTGACGCTGGTGGTCTTGCTGGTCACCTCGTTCATCGATGCACTGCCGCGGCTGGACGGCGCCCTGTTCACCAACTACTCGTCGCAGGTCTCCCCGGAGACCGCGGGTGCTCGGGCGGCGATCATCGGATCCTTCTGGGTGATCGGTGCAACGGCCGTCCTGGCCATCCCGCTGGGCATCGCGGCGGCCATCTACCTCGAGGAGTTCGCCAATCCGGCGCGCTGGTACAACCGGCTGATCGAGGTGAACCTGCAGAACCTCGCGGCCGTGCCGGCCATCGTCTACGGCATGCTCACCGCGGGCCTGGCGCTCACCATCGGACTGCGACGGGGCGTCGTCCTCGCCGGGGCCATCGCCCTGGCCCTGCTGATCCTGCCGGTCGTCATCATCACGACCCGTGAAGCGCTGCGCGCGGTTCCAGCCGAGATCCGCCAGGGTTCGCTGGCGCTGGGCGCGACGCCGCTGCAGACGGTGTGGCGGCAGACCCTTCCGTCGGGAATCCCCGGTATCGCGACCGGGACGATCCTGGCGCTGTCACGGGCGCTCGGCGAGGCCGCCCCGCTGCTGCTGCTCGGCGGACTCGTGTTCATCCGCTACGACCCCGACGGACTGTTCTCGGGGTTCACGACGATGCCCATCCAGATCTTCAACTGGGCCGGTCAGCCACAGGTCGCCTTCCAGCAGGTCGCTGCGGCGGCGATCATCGTCCTGCTCGGCATGCTGCTCCTGATGAACGCCCTGGCCATCGTGATCCGCAACCGCTACCAGAGGCGCTGGTGACCTCGGACCGGCTCGCCTGCCCGCACCCCTCCCACGGACTGGACGCATCATGACCAGCACGCAGACCTCGACCGCGCCCGCGCCGGCCGCGGACACCACCTCCTCCGACGGCGGCGCGCCCACGAACGAGCCGCCCCGGCCCCATGTCGAGGCGCAGGGCGGTACGGGACGTTTCCTGCCGGAGACCCCGACCCCGGTCATCGAGTGCGAGAACGTCGACATCTACTACGGCGCCTTCCGTGCGGTGAACGACGTGTCGCTCGTGTACGGGCGCAACGAGATCACTGCGATGATCGGCCCGTCCGGATGTGGGAAGTCGACCGTGCTCCGGTGCCTGAACCGGATGAACGACCTCATCCCCGGCGCGCGGGTGACGGGGCGCGTGGCCTACCACGGGCAGGACATGTACGGCTCGGACGTGGATCCGATCGAGGTCCGGCGCCGGATCGGCATGGTCTTCCAGAAGCCCAACCCCTTCCCGAAGTCGATCTACGACAACGTCGCCTACGGTCCGCGGGTGACGGGCATGAAGGTCGAGTCGATGGACGACCTGGTCGAGCAGGCGCTGCGCGGGGCGGCGCTGTGGGACGAGGTCAAGGACAAGCTCAAGCAGTCCGCCTACGGGTTGTCCGGCGGTCAGCAGCAGCGCCTGTGCATCGCCCGCACGATCGCGGTGCGGCCCGAGGTGATCCTGATGGACGAGCCGTGCTCCGCGCTGGACCCGATCGCCACCGCGCGCATCGAGGACCTGATGGAGGACCTGCGCAGGGACTACACGATCATCATCGTGACCCACAACATGCAGCAGGCCGCCCGCGTGGCCGACCGGACGGCCTTCTTCACCGCGCAGGCGGCGGAGGGCACCGGCGACCGGACGGGCCAGCTGGTGGAGTTCGACCTGACCACGAAGATCTTCTCCAACCCCGCCGACAAGCGGACCGAGGACTACATCTCGGGCCGGTTCGGCTGATCGGAGGGCACCGATGGGCGAGCGCGACGACCGTCCCGCGGACGAGGGCAGTGAGGAGGGTCCGCGGGAGCAGCTCGCTCGCAACGCGGCCGAGGGAGGCGACCCCGGTTCCGTCAGCGACCGCAAGCATGACAGCCTGATCCCCCAGGAGGGGCCGGACCCCGGCATCGGTCCCGATTGAACCGCTTCGCCATGGGGTGAGGGTCAGGGGGCAGTGGTCTCAGCGGCCGGGCGCGTCCAGGCGACGTCGACGGCGTACCGGGTGAACCCCCGGCCCTCGTAGAGCCGCACGGCCGCCGCGTTGTCCTCCTCGACGTAGAGGAGCACCTCGCGCAGCCCCCGGCCGCGCAGGTGGGCCAGCCCGAGGTCGGTCAGCGCGCGGCCCAGGCGCATGCCCTGCGCATCGGGGTCGATCCCGAGCACGTAGACCTCGCCCACGGCCTCCGGCCCGGCGTCCCCGGGCGGGTGGACCTTCGTCCAGTGCGAGCCGAGCAGCTCGCCGCCTGCGTCGGGATCCCCGCGCCAGGCCATGAGGAAGCCGGCGGGGTCGAACCACGGCTCCGCCTCGCGCAGCTCCAGGTCCGCCCGCGACATCCGGCCCTGCTCCGGGTGCCAGGCGAACGCGCGGGCGTTGACCCGGAGCCAGGCCTCCTCGTCCCGGCCCGGCCGGAACGGCTCGACGTGCACGTCGTCGGGCAACCCGGGTGGCGGGGCGGGGTCGACGTCGTCGAGCGGCATGCGCATCTGCAGCAGCACGCGGGCGCGGGTGAAGCCGCGTGATCCCAGCAGCGCCGCCGAGCCGGGCAGGTCGCCGTGCGCCCAGATGCTCAGGGGAGCGGGACCGGCCAGCTCCAGGACGCGGCCGAGGAGGGTGCTGCCGAACCCCCGGCGGCGGAGATCCGGGTGCACGACCAGCTCGGCCACGCCGTCCTCCAGCCGGGCGTAGCCGGCCAGCGCGGACCCGTCCCGGACGACGACGTCGTGACCGCCGGGGGAGCGGTTGCGCAGCCGCAGCTCGGCGTCCTCCGACAGGGGGCGCACACCGTCGGCGGCCGCGGCCGCGTCGAGCAGCGACAGCACCTCGGGGACGTCGATCTGCTCGCTCACCCGGTCATCAGACCAGTTCGGCGTCGGCCCGCTCCTCCGAGGTGGTGGCCCGGGCCGCCTTGGCGGTGGCGTCGGCAACCTGCTGGTCGAGCTTGTAGCCGACGTTGCGCACCGTGCCGATCAACGCCTCGTGCTCGGTGCCGAGCTTGGCCCGCAGCCGCCGCACGTGGACGTCGACGGTCCGCGTGCCGCCGAAGTAGTCGTAGCCCCAGATCTCCTGGAGCAGCTGCGCCCGGGAGAAGACCCGGCCGGGGTGCTGCGCCAGGTACTTCAGCAGCTCGAACTCCTTGTACGTGAGGTCGAGCGGCCGGCCGCGCAGCTTGGCTGAGTAGCTGTGCTCGTCGATGACCAGCTCGCCGGCCTGCGTGACGCCCCGCTCCCCGCTGTCCGTGGGTGCCGCGGCGGCCAGGCGTCGGGCGGTCGCCCACCTCAGCCGGGCGTCGACCTCGGCCGGGCCGGCGGTGTCGAGCAGCACGTCGTCGACACCCCAGTCCGCCGACAGCGCGACCAGGCCGCCCTCGGAAAGGACGGCGACCAGCGAGGCGGCCACGCCGGTGGAGGAGAGCAGGCCGCAGAGCGTGCGGGCCTGGATGAGGTCGTGGCGGGCGTCGACGAGCACGACGTCGCCCGAGTCGCCGTCGAGCAGGCTGGACAGCTCGGGCGCCACCACGCGCACCTGGTGGGCCAGCAGCCCGAGCGCGGGCAGCACCTCGGTGGTGGCCTGCCGGGCGGCCGTCATGAGCACGAGTCGCATGTCATCTCCTCGAACACTCGTCGACGGCGCTGTCGAGATGAGTCCGCAGGATAACCGATCACCGCGGTGCCGTTCCGCTCGTCGCGCGGAAGGTGGGGCCGGTGCGTGTCACGATCCAGGGGTGAGCTCACCGGTGGAGGCGCAGGAGGCGGTGCCGACGGCGCGGGCGCACCATCTGCCGGCCGCCGGGCTCGCCGGCGTGGCGGTGGCGCTGCTCGTCGGCCTGCCCGAGCTCTTCGGGGACATCGGCCGGCTCGCCGCCGTCCTGGTGCTGCAGCTGGGCCTGGTGCTGTCGTGGGTGCTGGTGACCGGTGTCGAGGGCTTCGCCGGGTCCCTGGCCGTCGGCGCGGCGGCCGCCGTCGCCGCCGACCTGATCCTCGGGCTGCCGGAGGACCCGACGCTCGGCGGACTGCTCGTCGTCCTCGGTGTCGGCTTCGTGGCCGCGGTCCTCCAGCAGATGCTCCGGCGGCCACGGCACCACCTGGTCGCCTCGCTGTCCGGCGTCGTGCTGCTCCTCTGCCCCGTCGTCGCCCTGGCCGCGCTCCTCCTGCTGGGACGGGCATCCGGCGCAGGGCGGGCCACGGTGGCACTGCTCGCCGTGGGCGTCGCCCTCGTCGTCGGTCACCTCGTGGACCTGGTCCTCCCGCGCCCGCGGGTCGCCCCGGGCGTGCCGCGCGGCGTGCTGGGGCTGCTGCTGGCCGTGCCGGCCGCGGCGGCCGTGACCTGGCTCGGTCGCGACCTGGGCGACCTGTCCGGTCCGCAGAGCGCCCTGGT
Source organism: Blastococcus sp. PRF04-17 (assembly GCF_023016265.1). Classification (GTDB taxonomy): domain Bacteria; phylum Actinomycetota; class Actinomycetes; order Mycobacteriales; family Geodermatophilaceae; genus Blastococcus_B. The sequence goes on from NZ_CP095412.1 coordinate 3,629,517, forward strand.
CTTCGGTGCGATCCTGGGCGCGGTCGCCGGCTTCTCGGCTCTCGTCGCCAGCTACGTGGCCGCGGAACGGCGGAGCGCGGCGGAGTCGCCCTGGGCCCTCTCGGTCATCCAGGCGGCCCTCCCGCTGGCCGCGTGCGGTCCGGTCGCGCTCGCGCTGCTGACCGTGCTGTGAAGGCGCTCCTCGTCGTCCTCCTCCTGCTGCTGGGGGTGGCGTTCGTCGCCGACCGGGTGGTCGAGCGCTGGGCCGAGGGATACGTCGCCGACCAGCTCGTCGAGCAGGCCGGCCTGGCGGCGGCCCCGGAGGTGGACGCCCGCGGCTTCCCGTTCCTGACCCAGGCGGTCGCGGGGCGGTACGAGGACGTGCGCATCTCGTTGAGCGCCGAGGAGCTGCGGCAGCCCGAGGGCACCCGCGCCGACGTCGTCCTGCGGGGCGTGCAGGTGCCGCTGTCGAGCGTCGTCTCGGGATCGGTGCAGGAGGTTCCGGTCGACCGCATCGACGGGACGGCGACGCTCTCGTACGCCCTGCTCTCCGAGCAGCTCGGCCGGGACACCGAGCTGACCCGGGACGGGGACGGCCTGCGCATCACCCGAACGGTCGAGGTTCTCGGCCAGGAGGTGCGGCTCTCCGCGGTGGGGCAGGTGAGACTGGACGGCGGGGCCCTGGTCGCCGACGTGCGGGAGGCCTCCGGGGCGGGCGTGGAGGTGCCGGGTTTCGTGCTGGATCGGGCGGTCGACCTGCTCGACCTGCGTCACCCCGTGCCCGCGCTGCCCTTCGGCCTGGAGCTCACCGGTGTCCGGCCGGCCGAGGACGGCGTGGTCATCGAGGTCGAGGCGACCGACACCGTGCTCCGTGCGCCGGAATAGCGCGCCCGCGCCGGAGGGTTGGTGCCGGGGATGAGCGGGATCGGAGCGGGCGTCCTCGTCGCGGCGCTGGTGGTCAGCGTCGTGGCGGCCTGGTGGCTGCGCACGCGCAGCGGAGCCGTCCGCGCGATCGGGGAGGGATCGGTGACGACGACGGTGTTCCAGCGGCTCGGCGTGCAGCCGGGCGCGGCCGCCCTCACCGTGGTCCAGTTCTCCACCGCGTTCTGCGCACCGTGCCGCGCGACGAAGGCCCGCCTGCAGCAGCTGCAGGCGACCCGGCCGTCGCTCGCGGTGGTGCACGTCGACGCCGAGAGCCACCTCGACGAGGTGCGCGAGCTGGATGTCCGCCGCACCCCGACGCTGTTCTACCTGGACCGGGACGGACGGGTCCTCGGGCGCAGCAGCGGCGCACCGCAGGCCGAGGAGCTGACCGCTCTCGTGGACGCCCATACGGGGGCGACCGCGTGATCGGCTACTCTCGCGCCGTGGGCACCCTGCTGACCTCTCGCCGCACAGTGGACCTGTGCCGCGTCGGCAGCTGCCTCTGTCCGTCCTTCTGAGGACGGTTCCCGACCGTCCAGACGCGCCCTGTCCGCCGTCCGAAGGTCTGCTGCTCCCATGACTGCACCTGCCCGTCAGGTCGACGTGCGTGCCCCGCGCTTCGCCGCGGCTCTCACCTCCGTCGTCCTCGCCGTCGCGCTGCTCACCGGCAGCGGATGGCTGGTCGCCGCGCAGGCGGCCGCCTTCGCCGTCGGTGCGTTCGCCGGCCTCCGGGTCGCGCCCTACGGGGTGCTCTTCCGCGTCCTCGTCGCGCCCCGGCTCGGTCCGGTGCGCGAGCGGGAGCCGGAGGCGCCGCCGCGTTTCGCCCAGTTCGTGGGACTGCTCTTCGCCGTCGTGGGTGCGGCCGGCTACCTGGCCGGCGCGCCCGTCGTCGGCGCCGTCGCCACCGGCCTCGCGCTGGTCGCGGCTCTGCTCAACGCGGTCACGGGCTTCTGCCTGGGCTGCGAGCTCTACCTGACCGTCCGGCGGGTCCTGCCGGCCCGCACCTGACCATCCGCACACCGAACTATCCGGAGGAATCCATGAGCCGCAACGACGTGCTCGTCACCGCCGACTGGGCGCAGGAGAACCTGGGCACGCCCGGTCTCGTCTTCGTCGAGGTGGACGAGGACACCAGCGCCTACGACGGCGGCCACCTCGAGGGTGCCGTCAAGCTGGACTGGAAGAAGGACCTGCAGGACCCGCTGCGCCGCGACTTCGTCGACAAGTCCGGCTTCGAGAAGCTGCTGTCGGAGCGCGGCATCAGCAACGACGACACCGTGATCCTCTACGGCGGCAACAACAACTGGTTCGCCGCCTACGCGTACTGGTACTTCAAGCTCTACGGCCACCGGGACGTCAAGCTGATCGACGGTGGCCGCAAGAAGTGGGAGCTCGACGGCCGCCCGCTGTCGAAGGACCCGGTGGAGCGCCCGGCCACGCAGTACCAGGCCCAGGACCCGGACCTGTCGATCCGAGCCTTCCGCGACGAGGTCGTCTCCTCGATCGGGTCGAAGAACATCATCGACGTCCGCTCGCCCGACGAGTTCTCGGGAAAGATCCTCGCTCCTGCGCACCTGCCGCAGGAGCAGGCGCAGCGCGGCGGGCACGTGCCGACCGCGAAGAACATCCCGTGGAGCAAGGCGGCCAACGAGGACGGCACGTTCAAGAGCGACGAGGAGCTGGCCAAACTCTACGAGGAGCAGGGCTACGACGACAGCAAGGCGACCATCGCCTACTGCCGGATCGGTGAGCGCTCCAGCCACACCTGGTTCGTGCTGCGCGAGCTGCTCGGCAAGCCCGACGTCAAGAACTACGACGGCAGCTGGGTCGAGTACGGCTCGCTCGTCGGCGTCCCGATCGAGAAGTGAGCTGACCTGACATGTGCGGAGCACCGAAGCAGGGCGGTTCCCTCGCGGGCATCGACCTGACGACCCAGACGGTCATCCAGGGGCAGGTCTGGCACGACGGCGCCCCGGTGGCCGGTGCCTACGTCCGGCTCCTGAACGACACCGACGAGTTCACCGCCGAGGTGGTGACCAGCCCCGAGGGCGAGTTCCGGTTCTTCGCCGCCCCGGGGCAGTGGAAGGTCCGCAGCCTGGCGCCGGTCGGCAAGGGCGAGCGCGCGCTCGACGCCGAGGTGGGCCTGAACGAGACGACCATCGTCATCGACTGACCGATCGATGATCAGGGTCCCTGATCGAGACGGGTCCTCCCTCACCGCCGGAGGTGGGGGAGGACCCGTTGTCGTGAGGGAGGACGCCGCTCCCGGGCGTCAGAGGCCGATGAGCCCGGCGAGATCGGCCATCGCCCGGTCGAAGTAGCGGTCGCCGTCCTCGACCGATCCGACGAAGTGGCCGAAGAGCTCGAAGCTGATCGTCCCGTACAGCGAGCTCCAGGCGAGCAGCGCCCGGACGCGGACCGCCTCGTCGAGCGCCGGGTGCTCCCCACCCAGGACGGCGACGGCGTCGTCGCTGACCAGGTCGGGATCCCGCTCGCCGGAGCCGTCGGGGAGCAGGCCGGCCCGCGCCGCCTCGCCCAGGATGTTCCCGAGCACGATGCCGACGCGGGACGCCGCGGGCACCGTGTCCTCCGGAGCGGAGTAGCCCGGCACGGGGGAGCCGTAGAGCAGCGCGTACTCGTGCGGGTGGGCCAGCGCCCAGGCCCGCACCGCCCGGCAGACCGCGAGCCACCGCTCCGCGGGCGCCGTTGCCGGGTCGTCGGCCGCCTCTGCGGCGGCGCCGAGGGCGTCGTAGCCGTCGATGATCAGCCGGGTCAGCAGGTCGTCGCGGCTGGGGAAGTACCGGTAGATCGCGGACGACGCCATGCCGACCTCCCGGGCGACGGCCCGCAGCGACAGGGCGGGCGCGCCGACCTCGGCGAGCTGCCGGCGGGCGGCATCGGTGATCTCGGCGGTCAGCTCGGCGCGGACCCGCTCGCGGACGTTCGGCACCGAACCAGGATGTCACTCCGAGACCATTGTTCGCAATCGTGAGCACTGCTCTTGACAGCACTCCGCAGAGCTGCGAGCGTCGCTCCCAAGCGAGAGCACCGCTCTCGCAATGATGGGAGGAACTGTCATGGCACTGCACGTGATCGTGGGCAAGGGCCCGGTCGGCACGACCACCGCCGAGGAGCTGCTGCGACGTGGTCACCAGGTGCGGGTGCTGTCCCGCAGCGGCGGCTCCTCGACGGCGGACGTCGAGCACCGGACGGTGGACGCCACGGACGCCGAGGCGCTCACGGCCGCCGCACGCGGGGCGGCAGCCGTCTACAACGCGGTCAACCCCGCGTATCACCGCTGGGCGACCGACTGGCCGCCGGTCGCGGCGGCGCTGCTGACCGCGGCGGAGCGGACCGGCGCCGTGCTCGTGACCATGTCCAACCTCTACGGCTACGGCCGCCCGACGGGTCCGATGACCACCGGCTCCCCGCTCGCCGCCACCGACCTGAAGGGCCGGGTGCGGACGCGGATGTGGCAGGAGGCGCTCACCGCGCACGAGGCGGGCCGGGTCCGGGTCACCGAGGCCCGCGCCGCCGACTTCGTCGGACCGCAGGTTCCGGCGGACCACTCGCACCTGGCCCGCCAGCTGCCGGCGCTGCGCAGGGGACGGCACGCCTGGGTGGTCGGCGACCCCGACGTGCGGCGGAGCTGGGCCTACCTGCCCGACGTCGCGGCCACCCTCGCGGTGCTCGGCACCGACGAGCGCGCATGGGGCCGCGCCTGGCACGTCCCGAGCGCCGCGCCGCGGACCCAGCGCGAGGCGCTGGGCGACCTCGCCGCCGCCCTCGGGGCGCCGCCCGCCAAGGTCAGCGGCATCCCCTGGGGGCTGCTTCGCGCCGTCGGACTCGTCGTGCCGATGATGCGCGAGGTCGTCGCCGTGCGGCACCAGTTCGACCAGGAGTTCGTCATCGACGCGACAGCTACGGCGCAGACGTTCGGCCTCACCGCCACCCCGTGGGACGAGGTCGTGGAGGCAACCGTCCGCAGTGCCCCCGTCCCGGCCTGAGGCCCGCAGGGACGGGCGTCAGGCGGCGACGATCCAGACGGCAGCGGCGACCGCCGGCGCGAGGCCGAGCAAGCACCAGCCCACGGGCATGCGGCGGTCGAGCGCCATGCCCGCGCAGGCCACCGCCCCCATCCCGGTCAGCGAGGTGACGATCAGGCCGGGAACCGAACCCCGGAGTCCTGACCACCCGGCACCGGCTCCCCAGGCGGAGAGGACGACGAACCCCGCGCAGAACGCGGCGAGCACGCATCCGTAGACCGGTGCGAGGACGCGGCCCGACAGGGCCAGGTGCCGACGTTCCCAGGGCGCCATGCCGGTCGGCCTCCTCGACCCTCGGACTCGCTCGACATCAGGATCGCGACCATGATGCCCGCCCGCTCGCTTCCCTCGGGGCGAGCGTCATTACCGTGGGGCTCATGCTGTCCGCCTGGGTCCTCGTCGGGAGCGCGGCCGCCGCGGCGCTCGCCTGTGCGTGGAGCGCCGTCCGGCTCGCGCGCCGTCCGCCGAGGGCGCGGCGATGACCGGGCCCACGGAGCTGCCGGTGCCCGACACCGTCGACGTCCGCAGCGGACCGGAGGTGTCCGACCAGCTGCTCTCGCTCCTTCCGCTGCTGGGCGAGTGGCACGGCGAGGGCGTCATGACGGGCACCGCGGCCGGGTCCGCACAGGACGTCCGGTTCGGCCAGTGGATGCGCTTCAGCCATGACGGCCGCGGTTTCCTGGCCTACGAGTCGCGCACCTGGCGGCTCACCGACGAGGGGAGGATCGTCGGTCCCGACGTCCGGGAGACCGGGTTCTGGCGGCCCCGCGGCGACGACGACGTCGAACTGCTGACGGCCAGTCCCGAGGGGCTGGTCGAGATCTACGTCGGCCGCGCCCGGACGACGACCAGCTGGGAGCTGACCTCGGATGTCGTGGCCCGCACCCCCGATGCCGCCGACGTGACCCGCGCCGTGCGGCTCTACGGGCTCGTCGAGGGGGCGCTGATGTACGCCATCGACCGCGCCGGCGCCGACGACCCGCTCCGCCCCACGATGTCCGCCCGACTGGAGAGGCTGCGATGACCACCCCCGTCAGGTCGCCGACCGCTACGTCGAGGCCCTGAGCGACCTGAACCCCATGGTCGCCACGCAGCTGGGCACCCGCCCCGACGACGACCGGTTGCCCGACCTCAGCCCGGCCGGCCTGGCGGCCGAGGAGGCGCTCGAGCGCGAGACGCTGACCGAGCTCGACCGGGTGCTGGCCGCCGATCCGGCCCTGGACGACGACCCGATCGAGCGACGCTGCGCCCGCCTGCTGCGGGAGCGCATCGGCGCCGAGCTCGCCGCCGCCGAGGCGGGGGAGGGCTACCTGACGCTGAACAACCTGTTCAGCCCGGTGCACTCGATCCGCCAGATCTTCTCGCTGATGCCGGCCGTGACGGAGGCGGACTGGTCCGTCATCGCCCGGCGCATGGCGCGCGTGCCCGAGGCCCTCCGCGGCTACCGCGCGACCCTCGAGGAGGGCTGCCGCCGCGGGCTGGTCGTCGCCCCGCGACAGGCGGAGACCGTCGTCGCGCAGTTGGACGAGTGGCTGGCCGGGCCGTACTTCGCCGGCTTCGTGGGCACCGGGCCGGAGGCGCTGCTGCCCGAGCTCGTGTCGGCCGCCCGCGCGGCCGACGAGGCCGTCGCGGAGATGCGGGACTACCTGCGCGACGTCTACGCCTCCCACACCGAGGGGACGCCCGACGCGGTCGGTCGCGAGCGCTACGCCCGGGCGGTGCGCCGGTGGACCGGCTCCGACCTGGGGGCCGGGACCGGACTCGAGGACGCGTACGCCTGGGGCTGGTCGGAGCACCAGCGGATCCTCGCCGAGCAGCGGATCGAGGCGGACAAGGTGCTGGGCGGCGCGACTCCCATGGAGGCCATGCGCTGGCTCGGCGTCAACGGGCCGGCGGTCGAGGGCGTGGACGCCGTCCGCGAGCGGCTGCAGGCGATGATGGACGAGGCGATCGCCGCCCTCGACGGCACGCACTTCGACCTCGCCGAGCCGGTCCGCCGCGTCGAGGCCATGATCGCGCCGCCCGGCAGTGCCGCCGCGCCGTACTACACGCGCCCGGCTCAGGACTTCTCCCGTCCCGGACGGACGTGGCTGCCGACGCTGGGTCGCACCCGGTTCCCGCTCTGGGACCTGGTGTCGATCTGGTACCACGAGGGCGTCCCCGGCCACCACCTGCAGCTGGCGCAGTGGGCGTACGTCGCCAAGGACCTGTCGACCTACCAGGCGTCGCTCGGCTCGGTCGGGGCGAACGTCGAGGGCTGGGCGCTCTACGCGGAGCGCCTGATGGACGAGCTCGGTTACCTCACCGACCCCGGCGAGCGCCTGGGCTTCCTCGACGCCCAGCAGCTCCGCTCGATGCGCGTGGTCGTCGACATCGGCATGCACCTGCAGCTGCCGATCCCCGGCGACGCCGACGGCGTGCTGGCCGACCACCGGGGCCGGCCGTGGACGCCGGAGCTCGCGCGCGCCTTTCTCGGGGAGCACTCGGGAGCCGACGTGGCCTTCCTCGACAGCGAGCTGATCCGCTACCTGGGCATCCCGGGGCAGGCGATCAGCTACAAGCTCGGCGAGCGGGCCTGGCTGGCCGGGCGCGCGGCGGCCCGGGCCGCCCGAGGCGACGCCTTCGACCTCAAGGCGTGGCACATGGCCGCCCTGTCACAGGGTTCGCTCGGCCTCGACGACCTCGAGGCCGAGCTCTCGCAGCTCTGAGAACGGGCGGGCCGCCGCTCAGACGGCCGCCGGCGACGGGTTGATCGGGTCGGCGTTCACGCGGTCGTGCGGCGCCGCGGGAGCCGCCTCCAGGCCGTCCGCGGTCAGCACGTCGGCGATGCAGCCCGCAGTCCCGCCGACGTACGTCGTCCGCAGGTCGATGTCGGTGACCACCAGCCACGCGCGGTCGGCCGGCCACCAGAGGTTCGCGCTCTGCTCGTGCGGCTCCGGGGCGAGGTTGCGGACGGCGTCGCCCACGGCGCCCCGTACGAGGACGACGTCCTGCCCGCCCCGGAGGAGCAGCTGGGGAACGCCCTCGAGGGCCGCGGCGTCGAAGCCGAACCCGGCCCACCGGCCGAACACGCAGTCCTGCGGCGTGCCGGTGTGCCGGGCGAGGACGGCAGCCAGCCGCGCGGCGACGGCCACCGGCAGGTGCCCCTCGCTCGGGGCGTCGTCCCACACCGGCGGCTGGCTGTCGGACCCCAGGTACTCCCAGCTGCCGGTGACGCACTGCCACTGCATGTGGGGGTGCGCGACCGTGCCGTTGTGCGCCGCGACCTCGGCCCAGGACACCTCGACGTCGGCGTCCCCGACGTAGCGCACGGCGGGATGGAAGACGCGCGCGTAGGCCTCGAAGACGGGGGGCACGAGAGCGGAGACGGTGCCGGGCTCGCCGCGACGACGGCCGGAGGACACCCAGACGCCCGCGGAGACGTCGCCCTCGATCGCGAGACCGCCCAGTTCCATGAAAGGCAAAGTACCCGGAGAACGGACAACCTCCGGGCTGCTCCGCGGCGCTCCCCGGAGCGGGGGGCTGCACGCGGGCCGACTGGACAAGTGTCGGCGGCCCGGAGGTCGGGTGACTGTCCGGTTCTCGCTCGCCGCCGTACGACGGACGGGCGATCATGCCGTCGCTCAGATCCTGTCGCCGTGGCGCAGCGTCTGAACGGGCGGCCCATCTGGACGGCGGCTAGCGGACAGCCACCTCACGAGTCCTGTAGCTCAGCAAAGTTACGGACCACCTCCTCTCTCGTGTACGACGACGGTACGTCGGCGCGGAGACGGCCAGCAAGCACAATTGTCAGCCGTCGGCGAACGGCCGTGCGGTCCGGCCCGGCGGCGGAGCGCCCTCCCAGTCGGGATCGTGCTCGGCGCGGTCGTCCACCGTGTCCCAGGCGTCGGGGATGCCGTCCCGGTCGACGTCGCTGCGCTCCTCCTCGTACATGACCTTGTACCGCCGGTTGCGCAGTCGGAGGATGACCGTCGCCAGCGCGGCTGCCGCCAGCGTGCCGAAGAGGATGCCGACCTTGGCGTGGTCGTAGCTCTCGCTCTCCGCCCCGTAGGCCAGCTCGGTGATGAGCAGGGAGACGGTGAAGCCCATCCCACCCAGCAGCGCCAGGCCGACGACGTCGGGCCAGCCGAGGTTCTCGTCGAGCTGGGCGCGCGTGAACCGTGCCACCAGCCAGGTGGCGGCCGTGATGCCGATCGCCTTGCCGGCGACGAGGCCGACCATGATGCCGATCGCGATGCTGTCGCCGAGGGAGGCGCCCAGCCCGGACAGGCCGCCGATGGTGACCCCGGCGGAGAAGAACGCGAAGATCGGGACCGCCACGCCGGCCGAGATCGGCCGGATGAGGTGCTCGAAGTGCTCGGCGAGCCCGGGGCCGGCGTCGGGGCCGCCTGCGGCGTCGCTGCGGACCACCGGCACGGTGAAGGCCAGCAGGACCCCGGCCACCGTGGCGTGCACCCCGGACTCGTGCATGAGCACCCAGCAGAGGAGGGCCAGGGGCAGCAGCAGCCACCAGGACCGGATGCGCTTCTGGACCAGGAAGCCGAAGAGGGCCAGCGGTGCCAGCGACAGCAGCAGCGCCACGACGTTGAGCTGCGCGGTGTAGAAGACGGCGATCACGACGATGGCGAGGAGGTCGTCGACCACCGCCAGGGTCAGCAGGAAGGTGCGCAGGGCGCTGGGCAGGTGCGTGCTGATGACCGCGAGGACGGCGAGGGCGAAGGCGATGTCGGTCGCCGAGGGGATCGCCCACCCGCGCAGTGCGCCTTCGGGGCCGCCGAGGTTGAACAGCACGAAGAACAGGGCCGGCACCGCCATGCCGCCGACCGCGGCCGCGATCGGCAGCGCGGCGCGGGCGGGATCGCGGAGGTCACCGGCGACGAACTCGCGCTTGAGCTCCAGCCCGGCGACGAAGAAGAAGATCGCGAGCAGGCCGTCGGCGGCCCAGGTGCCGAGCGTCAGGTCCAGGTGCAGGGACGCCGGCCCCACCCGCGTGTCGCGCAGCGTCTCGTAGGCCCCGGCCCAGGGGGAGTTCGCCCACACCAGCGCGATGAAGGCGGCGACGAGGAGCAGGGCACCGCCGACGGTCTCCTTGCGCAGGACGGAGGCGATCCGCTGCGTCTCGCGCCACGAGCCGCGGCCGAGGAGGCGGGTGGAGGTGCTTGTCATGGAGGCGGCTCCGGTACAGGGGGTCGGTCGAGGAAGTTGCCGACCAGACTTCCCGGCGCACCGGGGAAGACCCTACCGGCAGAGCAGATCCTGCACTCTCGCCGAGAGGCCTCCGTCACCGCGCCGGACACCGTCCAGTGTGTGCACGGTCGCGGCCCCGCGCACCCCCGACAGCAGCCACACGGCGTCGGCGGCGTGCAACTCGTCGACGGTGCCGGGCGTCACCGACGTCGGCCAGCCGTCGTCCGCGGCGCGAGCGAACAGCCGGGCCATGGTCGTGCCGGCGAGGATGCCGGTCTCGAGCGGCGGCGTGTGGAGCGTGCCCCCGCTCGCCCACACCACGGTCGCGGTCGGTGCCTCGAGCAGCCGCCCCTCCAGCGAGGTGAAGACGACGTCGTCGGCGCCGAGGCGGTGCGCGTGGCGGAGCGCCGCCATGTTGACCGCGTAGGACAGCGTCTTCGCCCCGCCCAGCAGCCACGGCGCCGCTGCGCGGAAGTCGGCGGGGACGCCGAGACCCAGGCTGACCACCGAGATGCCCTCGGCCCGTTGCCGGATCGTCTCGGCCGGCACCGGGGCGAGGACGGCGAGCGCGGTCGGTGGCCTGTCCTGGCCCGAGCCGCGGGTGAGGTACATCCGGCAGGCGCCCTCCTCCTCGACCGGCCAGTCGGCGAGCAGGCTGTCGAGCAGGGCCCGCCAGACGGCTTCCCCGGGTCGGCCAGGTCGAGCAGCGCCGCCGAGCGGGCGAGCCGGGCGAGGTGGGCCTCGAGCCACGGGGTCCGGCCGGCGACGACGTCCACCGACTCGAAGACGCCGTCGCCGCGGCCGAGCCCCTGGTCGAAGGCCGACACGACCGGCTCGAGCGCGGGCACGCGCACCGCGCTGCCGTCCCGCCAGACCGCCACCGCACGCAGATCGCTCACCCGGCCAGCCTGCCGTACCGCAGGAATAGGCTCGCAGCGTGGGAGACGAGCGCCTGGCGGAACGGCTGCGGGCCCGCGGCCTGCGGCTGACCGCCCAGCGGCAGCGCGTGCTCGAGGCGGTGAGCGCGCTCGAGCACGCGACGCCGGAGGCGATCGGCGCGCGGCTGCGCGAGGAGGCCGGTCCGGGCGGCGCGGCGCCGGACACCTCGACCGTCTACCGCAACCTCGAGCTGCTGGAGCGGCTCGGCCTCGTCTGGCACACCCACCTCGGCAAGGGCGCGCCGGTCTACCACTCCGCCGAGCACCCCCACCTGCACGTCGTCTGCCAGTCCTGCGGCGAGGTCTCCTCGGTCGCGCCGGACCTCCTCGACGGCGCGGCGGAACGTCTGGCGGCCGAACTGGGTTTCACCGTCGACGTCGGTCACGTGGCCCTCTCCGGGACGTGCCGCGCGTGCCGCGAACGAGCCGGATCGGAGCATCCCTGATGACCTCACCCCTCCTGTCGCGCCCGGGCGCCGTGCAGGTCGAGGGCGGCACCGTCGCCGCCCACTACGGCGACCCGCTGCGCGAGCAGCGACTGCTCGCCGAGGGCGCCGGGCTGATCGACCGCAGCGACCGCGACGTCCTCGTCGTCCCCGGCCCGGACCGGCTCTCGTGGCTGCACAGCATCACCAGCCAGCACCTCGACCGGCTCGCCGAGGGTGCCGGCACCGAGGCGTTGGTCCTCTCGCCGCACGGGCACGTCGAGCACCACCTGGTCCTCGCGGAGCTCGGCGGCACGACGTGGGCCGACGTCGAGCCGGGCACGGGCGCCGACCTGCTGGCCTTCCTCGATCGGATGCGGTTCATGCTCCGGGTCGAGCCGGGGCTGGTGACGCCTGACTGGGCCGTGCTGAGCCTCGTCGGGCCGAAGGCCCCGGAGGCCCTCGCCGCCGCGGGTGTGCCGGTGCCCGAGGGCGTCGCGGCCCTGGACGACGGCGGCCTCGTCCGCCGCATGCCTCCGCTCGGCGACGGCGGCGCCACCGCCTTCGACCTGGTGGTCCCCCGGGGCGACCTGGCCGGCTGGGCCGACCGGCTGGCCGTCGCCCTGGCCGGCATCGACGCGTACGAGGCGCTGCGCGTGGAGGCGCGCCGTCCGCGGCTGGGCCTCGACAGCGACCACCGGACGATCCCCAACGAGCTGCCGTGGCTGCGCACCGCCGTCCACCTGGACAAGGGGTGCTACCGGGGGCAGGAGACCGTCGCCCGGGTGCACAACCTCGGCCGGCCGCCGCGGCGGCTGGTCCTGCTCCACCTCGACGGCGTCAGCGAGGTGCTCGCCGAGCCGGGGACGCCGGTGATCACCGGCACCCGCGAGGTCGGCCGGGTGGGCACCGTCGTGCGCCACCACGAGCTGGGCGTGATCGCGCTGGCGCTGGTGAAGCGCTCGGTCGGACCGGACACCCCGCTCGCGGTCGGCGACGCCGTCGCGGCCGTGGACCCCGACGACCTCGTCGAGACCGCGGACGACACGAGGGAAGCCGCCCGCGCCAGGGTGCAGGCAGTGCGGTCTGCGACGATCGGCCGGTGATCCCGCACACCCTGCTCACGGTCGCGCCGACCGGGGCCGAATCGGCGAAGGCGGACGTGCCCGCGCTGCCGGTGACCGTCGACGAGGTGGCGGCGACCGCGCGGGACTGCCAGGCCGTCGGCGCCGCGGTGATCCACCTGCACGTCCGCGACGAGGACACGCGGCCGACGCTGGACCTCGGGCGGGTGCGCGAGGTCGTCGCGGCGGTGCGCGACTCCAGCGACCTCGTCGTCCAGCTCTCCAGCGGCGGCGCGGTCACCGATCCGTTCGACGCGCGGCTCGCGGTCCTCGACGCCGCCCCCGATGCGGCGTCGCTGACGCTCGGCACGGTCAACTTCGGCCGCGACGTCTTCAGCAACCCGTGGGACCTGATCGTCGAGCTGCACACCCAGATGCAGCAGCGCGCGATCGTGCCCGAGTACGAGGTCTTCGACCTCGGCCACCTGGCCACCCTGCAGCGGCTGCTGGACAAGCACGGCCCACCGCACGGCGGGCACGTGCACGTCGACTTCGTGATGGGCGTGCCCGGCGGCATGCCCGGGACGACGCAGGCGCTCGCGGCCTGCCTGCCGCACCTCCCGTCCGGTGCGACCTTCGCCGCGACGGGGGTGGGCCGGACGTCGCTGCCGGTGATGCTGGCGGCACTGTCCGCCGGCGGTCACCTGCGGGTGGGCATGGAGGACACGCTCACCTACGCTCCGGGCGAGCCGGTGCGCGACAACACCCAGCTCGTCGCCCGGGCCGCCGGCCTGGCCCGCATCGCGCAGCGCCCGCCGATGACCGCCGACGACGCCCGACGCTTCCTGGGGATCGAGGAGAAGCCATGAGCCCGAAGCCCGCTCCTGCCGGGGGTGCCGCCGTCGACGCGCTCCTCGAGCCCGCGTTCCTGGAGAACGCGACGCGGCAGCCCATGGGGGAGGTGCGCCGGCTGCGCCGCGAGGCAGAGCAGCAGGAGGTCAACCTCTCCTACACCCGGCGGCTGCTGCAGGGGCGGCTGGACATCGTGCGGCGGGAGCTGCAGCGCCGCGCCGAGGACGACGGCCGCTCGCTGGTCGACCTGCTGCCCGAGATCCTCTCGGAGAAGGGTCGCGGCCCGGCGCACGGCCTGGGCCGGCACCAGACCGTGCAGCCGCACGCCCCCGAGGAGTACGAGTCCTGGGTCAACTCGCTGACCGGGGGCGTCGACCTGTCGGCCATCACCGAGCTCAGCGACGCGAAGCTGCAGAAGGCGGCCAAGGCGCTCGCGGACGCGGAGCTGGGGCTGTCCGAGCGGCGGCGCGGCGTGCAGCAGGTGATGGACGGCCTGGCGGCGGAGCTGGGCCGCCGCTACCGCGACGGCGAGGCCGACGTGGCCGCGCTGCTGGCCGACGAGGGCAGATGAAGGACCCTCTTGCCCCCCATCGCTCGCAGGCTCGCGGTGGGACCCTGCACGGGGGCCGCTGGCCCGACAACCCGATCCTCGTGGAGGTCTGGCGGTCGGGATTCCTGGAGTCGGTGCACCGCGGGTCTTTGGTGGTGCTCGACGCGGACGGCGAGGTGCTGCTGGCGGCCGGTGCCGTCGACCGGCCCACGCTGCCCCGGTCGTCGAACAAGCCGGTGCAGGCGACCGCGTTGCTCGCGGCGGGCTGGACGCCGCGATCGGGGGAGGAACTGGCCATCGGCGCCGGCTCGCACAGCGGCGAGGACGGTCACCGCGAGCTGGCAGCCTCGATGCTCGCGGCCGTCGGGCTGGGGGCGGACGACCTGGGCTGCCCGCCCGCCCTGCCCCAGCACGTCGGCACGGAGTCGGCGTGGATCGTCGCCGGCCGGAGCCCGGAGCGGCTGGCCATGAACTGCTCGGGCAAGCACGCCGCGATGCTGGCGGCCTGCGTGGCTGCCGGGTGGTCGGTGGAGGGGTACCTGGACCCGGCGCACCCGTTGCAGCAGGCGGTCGAGGCACGGCTGGCCGAGGCCGCCGGGGAGCCGGTCACCGCGGTCGTCGTGGACGGCTGCGGCGCGCCCCAGCACGCGCTGTCGCCCCTCGGTCTGGCACGCAGCGTGCTGGGTCTCGTGCAGGCGCCGGAGGGCAGCCGCGAGCGGGCGGTCGCCGACGCGATGCGCGCCCACCCGTGGTTCGTCGCCGGCACCGGACGGGAGGACACCGACCTCATGACGGCGGTGCCGGACCTGCTGGTGAAGGGTGGTGCCGACGGCGTCCACGTCGCCGCCCTGCCGGGCCGGGGTGCGGTCGCGCTGAAACTCGACGACGGCGGCGACCGGGGCCGGACGCCTTCCCTCTGCGCCGGCCTGCGGCTGCTCGGCGTGCCCGAGGACGTGCTCGCACCCTGGTTGCAGATCCCTCTCTCCGGAGGCGACGGAGTGGTGGGCGAGGTCCGCGCTTCCGACGTCATGCGGCGCTGAACTGCACCTTCCCGTGTGACGGGCCTCACGGCGGTGTGCTAGCTACTGCGCTTGCAACTGCTAGCACCGCCGACTACCGTCGTATCCGTGCAGACGCCCGGAGAGTTCGTCCGTGAGCAGGTGACGACGGTCCGCGAGAAGGTGGACCGGGTCGCCGGCAGCGTGGCGGAGTCGGTCGCCCCCTCGCAGGTGGGCGACTTCATCCGTGAGCAGCGCAACGCCGCTCGGGTGTCGTTGCGCGAGCTGGCCCGCACCGCCGGTGTCAGCAACCCGTACCTGTCCCAGGTGGAGCGGGGGCTTCGCAAGCCGTCAGCGGAGATCCTCGCGTCGATCGCCCGGGGCCTGAAGATCTCCGCCGAATCGCTCTACGAGCAGGCGGGCATCCTCGACCGGCGCTCCGGGAACCCGGACACCGTGGCGGCGATCCGGTCGGACGACGCCCTGTCCGAGCGCCACAAGGCGGTCCTGCTCGAGCTCTACGAGACCTACGTCCGCGAGCACCGGGCCGCCGCAGCCCAGACCTCTTCCCAGCCACAGACCCCCACCTCCAAGGAGTCGGCATGACCCCCACCCAGACCGTGAAGCAGTACGGCGAGTTCGCCGTCACCCACGCCAAGCCTGCCGTCCTCGCCGTCATCGGCGCCGGCGACCTGGCCGTCGAGCGCGCCAAGACCGTGTTCGGCTCGTTCGTCTCCAAGGCCGGCGCCCAGGTCGTGGCCCTGCCGGGCGAGGCCCAGGTCCAGGCCGACCTGGCCGTCAAGGAGGCCCGCACCCGGGCCACCGAGGCCGCCGGCAACGCCCGCACCACGGCCCAGCAGCTCGCAACCGCCGTTCGGCCCGAGACGCTGAAGACCACCGTCGCGGGCCTGGTCGAGACCGCCCGCACCCAGGCGGCCGCCACCGTCGAGACCCTCGCCGAGCGCGGCGCCGAGGTCGTCGAGGACCTGCGCCGTCAGCCGGCCTTCCGCCGAGTCGTCCGTCGCGCCGAGCGCGCCGTGGACACGGTCGAGGACACCCTCGAGGACGTGCTCGAGGAGACGGCCGAGGCCGTCGTCGAGGCGTCCAACGAGGTCACCTCGGTGGCGCAGAAGACCGCTGCCAAGGCCACCAAGGTCGCCACCAAGGCCGAGGACAAGGTCGAGGCCGCCGCCGAGAAGACCAAGGGAGCCGCCGAGGAGGCCGTCGAGGCCCCGAAGGCCGCCAAGAAGGCTGCACCGGCCGCACGCAAGAGCACCACGGCTGCCCGCAAGGCGCCGGCCAAGGCGACCTCCGCCCGGGTGACCCGCGCCCGTGCCGCCAAGCCGGCGAACCCGACCGCGGTGCCCGCCAAGAAGAGCTGACGTCGCGAGCCGACGTCGGACCACCGACCAGGGCCCCGGAGCTGCGATCCCGCGCTCCGGGGCCCTGTCGCGTCCACCGGCACGTTCTTCCGGGGGACGTCGATCGGTCGATGGGCGGAGTTCCGCGGGGCGTGCCGGGTACGCTCCCGGTCATGCGCTGGTTCGACTTGTGGGTCTACACCGCCCTCTACTGGGGTGCGCTGGCGCTGACTCTGTGGGCCTTCGTCGACTCGCTGGTGCGCCCGGCCCCCGCCTTCGTGGCCACCGGGAAGCTGACCAAGCCCGGGTGGGCGGCGATCACCGGCGTCTCGGCCGCCGTCATCTTCTACTTCACGCCGATGAGCATCCTCGGCCTGCCCGCCGTGATCGCCGCGATCGTCTACCTGGTCGACGTCCGGCCGGCGGTGCGCGGACTGCCCCGCGGCAACAGCTGGTGACCGTCAGTCCGACGGGATGAGCACCCACAGCAGCAGGTAGGCGATGAACTGCGGGCCGGGGAGCACGCAGGAGACCACGAACGCAAGGCGCAGGCCGTTCGGCGACAGGCCGTAGCGGCGAGCGATGCCGGCGCAGACGCCGGCGATCACGCGGTTCCGCGAGTCGCGGCGGAGGGCGTACGGAGTAGGCGAGCTCATGCCTGCTGACCCTACGGTCGAACGCATGGAGCTGCGGGCCGTGCGCGGGGACATCACGACCGTCGACGTCGACGTGATCGTGAACGCGGCCAACCCTGGTCTGCTCGGCGGGGGCGGTGTCGACGGGGCGATCCACCGCGCGGGCGGACCGGAGATCCTCGCCGAGTGCCGCTCGATCGCGGCCCGCCTGGCCGACCACCGGCTGCCGCGGGGCCAGGCGGTCGCGACGACGGCGGGCCGACTGCCCGCGCGCTGGGTGGTGCACACGGCCGGGCCCATCTGGTCGGCGTCGACGGACAGGTCGGCGGTGCTGCGGTCGTGCTACACGCAGTCGCTGCGGGTGGCCGATGAGCTGGGGGCGCGCACCGTGGCCTTCCCCGCGATCTCGACCGGCGTCTACGGCTGGCCCCTCGAGGACGGTGCGCGCCAGGCGGTGGCCGGCGTGCGGGCCGCTCGCGTCGAGCACGTGCGCGAAGTGCTGTTCGTGCTGTCCAGCGACCGGGCGCTCGCAGCCTTCACCGATGCGCTGCGGCTCAACGACTGAAGACGCCGGCGGGCGGCTCGGGGGACGGGACGGCGTCGGAGTCCCTGATCGGCTTCGCCCTGCCGACGAACCGGCGGAGGTCTGCCCCGTGGACGACGCGGGAAGACATCGGGTCGCGCGCGCAGGCACGGATCAGCCCGTCGATCGGCAGCTCGGCACCCGAGGCCACGGCGACCAGGTTGCCGAAGCGCCGTCCGCGGAACGTGCCCGGTTCGGCGATGAGGCAGACGTGCCCGAAGACCTGCTCGAGCGTCGCGACCTGTCCGCGCGCGAAGGCGAGAGGCGGGCCGTCGGCGACGTTCGCGATGTAGGTGCCGCCGGGACGCAGCACCCTGCGCACGTCCAGGGCGAACTCCTCGCTGGTGAGGTGGGCCGGCGTCCGGGCGCCGGCGAAGACGTCACAGATGACGACGTCGGCAGACCTGTCGCGGTGAGCGGCGAGTCCGGCGCGCGCGTCGGCGGCGCGGACGCGGATCTGCGCCCGGCGGGGGAGCGGCAGGTACTCGCGAACCAGGTCGGTGAGCGGCTGGTCGAACTCGACGACCCGCTGACGGGACCCAGGCCGGGTGGCCGCGACATAGCGGGGGAGCGTCAGCGCGCCACCGCCGAGATGGACGACGTCCAGCGGCGCAGCCGTGTCCGGCCCGATGAGGTCGAGCACGTGGCCCATGCGGCGTACGTACTCGAACTCCAGGTGTGTCGGGTCGTCGAGGTCGACGTGGGACTGCGGAGTGCCGTCGACGAGCAGCATCCACGAGCCGTCACGATCGGCGTCGGCGAGGAGCTCGGCGGTGCCACCGTGGACCTCGACCGGCCCGGGGGGCGCCCTCATCGGCCGCGGAGGAGCGCTTCAGAGGCGGGGTCGCCCTCGACGGTGACCGCGGCCGGCCGACCCCAGAGGCGGAGCAGCAGCTGGGTCGTGTCGCCGGCGAGATGTGCGTCGGCTCCGCTCGGCGGGTGCGCCGTCACGGTGACGTGTCCGCGGTCCACGCGCACCGTCCACCGGCGACCGGTGTCCGTGGCGGTGACCGTCACCACGGCGTCGGCGGTGCTGAGGGGTGCCGTGTGCGCCCATCGTGGGACGACGACGGTGAGCAGTTCGTCGACGCCGTCCTCGGCGAGCGCCGGATCCAGGGGCGCATGGCCGGTGCCGGCGGCGGCTTCGAGGTCCATGCGGTGGACGGCGAGCTCGTGCGCCTGGCGCCGGGCCCATGACCGGGCGGTCTTCTCCGCTGTGGGGCTCATGTGCCAGGCGGGCGCGTCCGGGGGCGTGGTGCGCAGCGCCGTGACGAGCTCGGCCAGTCCGGTGCCGTACCAGTCGATCAGGTCGTTCGGGGGCGGGGTCTGCATCGCCTCTCGCAGTGGGGGATCGGTGCGTCCCGCGCGCAGGATCGCCGTGGCCCAGCGATGGACGGTGCCGAGGTGGCCGACCAGGTCGCGGGCGGTCCAACCGGGCACCCAGGGCACGGTCGTGTCGAGGCGATCGGTCGCGGCGGTGAGCCCTGCCTCCAGCTGCTGAGCCAGGATGCCGACTCGCTCACCCTCCTCGACCACGGCTTCGACGCAGCGCTGGCGCAGCGCTTCGTCGACGGGCGTGGTCACGCCGTCATGGTGCACGACGAGCAGCCGGACCCGGACGGCGCTCAGAACGGTGCGGGGTCGTCGGTGTGGTGGGCGGGTGTGGGTGGTCGGCCGAGGACGCGTTCGCGGAGGGTGAGTCCTGGTCGGGGTGGTTGTGCGGGTGGAGGGGGTGGGAGGTCGTCGGTGCCGTAGGGCTGGGGGTGGGTGGTGATGGTGTGCCCGCCGGGGGTG
Source organism: Blastococcus sp. PRF04-17 (assembly GCF_023016265.1). Taxonomy (GTDB): domain Bacteria; phylum Actinomycetota; class Actinomycetes; order Mycobacteriales; family Geodermatophilaceae; genus Blastococcus_B. Next base: position 3,648,853 of record NZ_CP095412.1, read on the forward strand.
GTCCATTGCAGGCCGCCGTCGGGGCGTCGTTGCATGCGCCAGCCGGGTGCCTGGTGGCTGAGTCGGTGGTGGTGGCGGCACAGGCAGCAGAGGTTGTCGGCGCTGGTGGGCCCGAGAGGCCAGGGCTGGTTGTGGTCCAGATCGCAGCGGATGGCGGGGGTGCGGCAGCCGGGGAACCGGCAGCGCCGGTCGCGGGCGCGGACGAACTTCTGCAGGGCCGTGGCCGGGGCGTAGCCGGGGGTCGGGCCGGGTGGGTCGAGGGCTTGGCCGGTGCGGAGTCCGGCGGCGGTGGTCAGGGCCAGCAGTTGACCGGTGAGTTCGTCGACGACGGCGAGAGCCGGCAGGTGGGCCAGCGCGGTGCCGGTGACGGCGCGCAGGTCCAGCAGTTCGGCCAGCGCCGCCCGCGCCGCCGGCTCGGCGGTGGCCTCGGTGGCGGTGGGCTCGGTGGTGGCGGGCTCGGTGGTGGCGGCCTCGGTGGTGGCGGGCTCGGTGGTGGCGGGCTCGGTGGTGGCGGGCTCGGTGGTGGCGGGCTCGGTGGTGGCGGGCTCGGTGGTGGCGGGCTCGGTGGTGGCGGGCTCGGCCGGCGGGGGTGGGGTGCGGGGGAGCAGGCCGAGGGCGGCGGCCAGCGCGCGGACCATGGCCGCGGGGATCGGGTGGCCGTCGAGTTCGCCGGGGTCGTCGCCGCCGCTCATCGTGTTCACCCCGGCGATCAGGGTGAGGGCGATCTGCACCGGTGGATGGTTCGCGTCCGGGCGCAGGATCAGGTCGACCAGGCAGTCGGTCATCCGCTGGTCCTGGGTGCGCGGGTCGTCGGGGGTTCTGCTCGCCGCGGCGTAGGCCTGCAATGCCCGGTAGCAGGCCGCCAGCACCGGGGTGGACAGGCCGGTGGCGGTCAGCGACCCGACGCCGTCCCGGCCCGGATGGGTCTGGACCTGCCGGTCGCCGATGGCCCGGGCCGCGCGCCGCAGGGCCGCGTTGGGGTCAGCCTTGAGCACCGCCCGGCGGGCGGCGGCGCGCAGCTGGGGCACGGTCTTGTCCGCCGCCCGGGCCAGCAGCCGGGCCTCGACCGCGGCGCGCACGGCCGGGTCGGTCAGCACCGGGAGGACCTCGGTGAGCATCACCGCGTGCGTCCAGGAGATGACTCCGGCCTGGCACGCGTCCAGGGTGGCCGGCAGCAGCTCGACCAGGATGACCGACTGCTCCAGCAGCCTGGCCGCGGCCTGGGCGGACAGGGTCAGCCGGGCCATCACCTCGTCCACGGCCCACTCGCTGACCTCGGTCAGCACCGCCGGGCGGGCCGCCCGCGAGGCCGCCGCGGCGGCGCCGGCCTCGTCGTCGGGGCGGTCCATCGCCGCCGCCGGCCGGCACGCGGCGAACGCGGCCAGCGCCCGCGCCTGCACCGCGGCCAGCCGGCCCTGCTCCCCGAACGCGGCCGCCGCGACATCCAGGTGACCGGCGCCGGTCTCCAGCAGCTGTCGCAGGCCCCGCGGGTCATCGCCGTCGGGCCGGTGGCCGGCGCGCTCGACGGTCCACACCTCGCCGGCAGGCGGATGGCCCACATCGATCAGCGGGGGGCGCTCCGCCCTCCGCCAGGCCCGCATCCCCGCCTCCAGGCGCGACCCCCGGTCGCTCCGGTCGAGGAGAAGCTCATCGAACATGCGTTCGATGATAGCGCTGGGCCCGGCCTTCTGACCAGCCGAAACGGCTCCTGTGGACGAGCTGGTCGCCTGTGGACAGGCTCGTCGCGGGTGTCGGTCCGTGAGCTCATGCTCGCCGCATGAACGAACTCGACGAACGCCTCAGACCGGCGCGACGGCCGACCAGCGAACCGTCACCTCCCCGTGCCGCCACCGCCGAGAAGACCCGACCAGCGGCCACCCTTCCTCCGCGAGTGCCTCGACGGCCGCAACCCACCGCTGGCGCGGCCCGAAGGTCGACAGTCCGGCCGCGGCCGCCCAGGCGGCGTCGAAGGCGCGCAGGAAGTCGTGGATCGGCTGTCCGGGCACGTTGTGGTGGATCAGGCCTTTCGGCAGTCGCTCGGCGAGATCGGAGGGCGTGGCGATGTCGGCCACCCGCACGGAGAACGTCAGGGTGAGCGGGCCGTCGGCGTCGAGGGCGACCCAGACCGACCGCCGTCCCCACTCGTCGCAGGTCCCCTCGACGATGACCCCACCGGGCCCCAGAGCGGCCCGCATCGTGTCCCACGCCTGGGCCGCCGACCGCTCGTCGTACTGCCGCAGGACGTTGAACGCGCGCACCAGCACCGGCTGCAGACCGGCCAGCTCGAAGCCGCCCACCCGGAAGTCGACGCGGGGCGGATCGCGATCCGCCTCGACGGCGGTCACCCGGGCCGGATCGATCTCCAGACCCACGACCTCGAGCCCCGCCACCTCGGGGCCCAGCCGCTCGACCAGCTCGAGGGTCGTCACGGCCGAGGAGCCGTATCCCAGGTCGATGACGAGCGGGCGCGGGCAGTCGCGCAGCCGCGGCACCTGCGTGGCGAGGATCCACCGGTCGACGCGGCGCAGGCGGTTGGCGTTCGTCGTCCCCCGGGTGGGCAGGCCGAGGGCGCGAGCCCGGCCGGCCGCCAGTCGCGGCGCCCTGCGGCGCGGGAGCGGGGACAGCGATGCCCGGTCCTTGTGGTCGCTCCGAGCCTCGCTCACCGGTCCCGAGGGTAGTCGCGGTTAGCGTGGGGGCGTGCAGGTTCGACGCGACGTCCGGCTGGCGGAGCTCACCACCCTCCGCGTCGGCGGTCCCGTCGAGCGCCTGGTCGAGGTGACCGACGCCGAGGAGCTCGTCGCAGCGGTGCGCGAGGCGGACGAGGCCGGGCGCCCGCTGCTGGTCCTCGGCGGGGGGTCCAACATCGTCGCCCCGGACGACGGCTGGCCGGGGGACGTGGTGGCCGTCCGGAGCCGGGGCATCGACCGCGACGGTTCTCAGCTGGTCGTGGCGGCCGGCCACGACTGGGACGAGCTCGTCGCGTACACCGTCGCCCACGACCTCGCCGGCGTGGAGGCGCTGTCGGGGATCCCGGGTTCGACGGGTGCGACCCCGGTGCAGAACGTCGGTGCCTACGGCCAGGAGGTAGCCCAGACGATCACCGCGGTGCGCGTCTACGACCGCGCCGAGAAGAGCGAGCGCACCCTCTCACCGCAGGAATGCGGATTCGCCTACCGCGACAGCCGGCTCAAACGGAACCCGTCGCGCTTCGTCGTCCTCGACGTCACCTTCGTGCTGGACGAGAGCCCGCTCTCGCGTCCTGTCGGCTATGCCGAACTGGCCCGCACCCTCGGCGTCGAGCTGGGGGAGTCGGCTCCACTGGCCGACGTCCGCGAGGCGGTGATCGCGCTGCGTCGCGGCAAGGGCATGGTTCTCGACGCCGACGACCCCGACAGCCGCAGCGCGGGCTCGTTCTTCACGAATCCGATCGTCCCGTCCGAGCGGGCCGTCGCCGGCTGCCCGAGCTGGCCGGCGGGCGACGGGCAGGTCAAGCTGAGCGCGGCATGGCTGGTGCAGCACGCCGGCTTCGGCCGTGGGACGCGGCAGGGCAACGTCGGGACGTCGTCGCGCCACAGCCTCGCCCTGACCACGGCACCCGGGGCGACGGCGGCCGAACTGCTCGACTTCGCCGGCCGCATCGTCGCCACCGTGCAGGGGGAGTTCGGCGTCACCCTCGAACGCGAGCCGACGGCCGTCCGGCCCTAGGAGGGGTCCCGGGCGACCTTGTGCTGCGCGGCCTGGGCCAGCGGGCGCACCACGAGCAGGTCGACGTTCACGTGGTGCGGCCGGGTGATCGCCCACGCGATGCAGTCGGCGACGTCCTCGGCGACCAGGGGCTCGCGCACACCGCGGTAGACCTCGTCGGCCGCGTCCGCGGAACCCAGCCGGTTGAGCGAGAACTCCTCTGTTCGCACCATCCCCGGCGCGATCTCGACCACTCGGACGGGCTCGCCGTTCAGCTCGAGCCGCAGCGTCTCGGCCAGCGTGTGCACGCCGTGCTTCGCCGCCGTGTACGACGCCCCGCCCTCGTAGCTGATCAGCCCCGCGGTCGAGCTGACGAACACGACGTCGCCCGCACCGGACGAACGCAGTGCCGGCAGCAGCGCTTTGGTCAGTCGCACGGTGCCGAGCACGTTCACCTCGTACGTCCGCGCCCACGAGTCCAGGTCCGCCTCGGCCACGGGCAGCGCGTCGAACGCGCCCCCGGCGTTGTTGACCAGCACGTCCACCCGGTCCAGAGCGGCGGCGAAGGAGGCGACCGACGACGGGTCCGTCAGGTCCAGCGGCAGTGCCCGCGCACCGATCGAGTCGGCGAGCGGGGTGAGCCGGTCCATCCGCCGCGCCCCCAGGACCACCTGGAAGCCTTCGGCGGCCAGCCGCGAGGCGGTGGCCGCCCCGATGCCGCTCGAGGCACCCGTCACGACGGCGGTGCGGCCGGCGCCGGGCAGCGTGCGGACGGCGGGGGAGTGGGATGCGTCGGGACCGGGCATGAAGCCCATCCTGACGTTGTTGCAGGATTGGACGACGTCAGGGGGCCACGGGTCCCGCCGAACCGGAGATCGAAGAGCGGGAGGAATGGCCGTGCCCGCTCGCCGTTTCTCCCGCCCCGGCGCGCCCCGGCGGGTGGCGACCCTCTCGGTGCACACCAGCCCGCTCGACCAGCCCGGCGCCGGCGACGCCGGCGGCATGAACGTCTACATCGTCGAGGCGTCCCGTCGCCTGGCCGCCCGCGGCATCGCCGTCGACATCTTCACGCGTGCCACCTCCAGCGACCTGCCGCCGGTGGTCGAGATGTCCCCGGGGGTGACGGTCCGTCACGTCAGCGCGGGGCCGTTCGAGGGGCTGGACAAGGACGAGCTGCCCGGGCAGCTCTGCGCCTTCACCGCCGCCGTCCTGCGCGCGGAGGCCCAGCACGAGCCGGGCTACTACGACGTCGTCCACTCGCACTACTGGCTGTCCGGTCAGGTCGGGTGGCTGGCCCGGGACCGCTGGAGCGTGCCGCTGATCCACACCGCGCACACGCTGGCCAAGGTGAAGAACGAGGCGCTCGCCGACGGCGACCGCCCCGAGCCGCGAGCCCGCGTCATCGGCGAGGAACAGGTGGTCGCCGAGGCCGACCGGCTGATCGCCAACACCGACGAGGAGGCCCGTCAGCTCGTGCGCCTCTACGGCGCCGACCCGCACCGCACCCTCGTCGTCCCGCCCGGTGTCGACCTCGACCGCTTCTGCCCCGGCGACCGCGCCTCCGCGCGGCGGGCGATCGACGTCCCCGACGACGCCCTGGTGCTGTTGTTCGTCGGCCGCATCCAGCCGCTGAAGGCTCCCGACGTCCTCCTGCACGCCGCGGCCGAGATGCTCACCGCGGACCCCTCGCTGCGCCGGACGCTGCGCGTGCACGTGGTCGGCGCGCCCAGCGGGTCCGGCCTCGAGGCGCCCGAGCAGCTCCAGAAGCTCGCCGGCGATCTCGGCATCGCCGACGTCGTCACCTTCTTCCCGCCGGCCCCCGCCGAGCGGCTGGCCGACCACTACCGGGCCGCCGACGTCACCGTCGTCCCCAGCCACAACGAGTCCTTCGGCCTCGTCGCCCTCGAGTCGCAGGCGTGCGGCACCCCGGTCGTCGCCGCCGCCGTCGGCGGCCTGCGCACCGCCGTCCGCGACGGCGTCTCGGGCGTGCTCGTCGACGGCCACGACCCGCGGGACTACGCCGCGGCCGTCCGAGCCGTGCTCGGACGGCGCCAGTTGCTGCGCGCCGGCGCCCGTCGCCACGCGGGGCTCTTCTCCTGGGACCGCACGGCGGACGCGCTCGTCGCGGCCTACTCCTCGGCCATGGAGGAGATGGCCGGCGCCCCGCGCCCGGTCCGGCGCCGTGCGCTCGGCCCGCTGTGGGTGGTGCCGGGAGTGCAGGTCGCCCGATGAGCGAGGAGCGATGACCGAGGGGGTAGTCGCCCGGCTGGACGCGGTCATCGACGCCGCCCTGCGCGACGGCGAGCTCACCCACGAGCATCCCGAGCCGGGTAGATGGCTGGTCGATCTGCCGGGCACCAAGAAGCTCAAGACGGTCTGCGGTCTGATCGTGGGCGAGCACGCGCTCCGGGTGGAGGCGTTCGTCTGCCGCCAGCCCGACGAGAACCGGGAGCAGCTGTGGACGTTCCTGCTGCAGCACAACGCCCGCATGTACGGCGTCGCGTACTCGATCGACAGGGTCGGTGACGTGTACCTGACCGGCCGCCTGCCGCACGCCGCGGTCACCGTGGACGAGATCGACCGCATCCTCGGCGCGGTCCTCAGCTACGCCGACGACCACTTCAACGCCATGCTCGAGATCGGTTTCGGCACCTCGATCCGCCGCGAGTGGGAGTGGCGGGTCAAGCGCGGGGAGTCGCTGCGCAACCTCGAGGCCTTCGCCGCGTTCGCGGACCCGACCCGCCACGCCTGATCACGACCGAGGCGTGACCGAGACCTCCGCGTCCGTCGTGCCGGCGGAACCCGTCGCCGCCGGTCATCGACCCCGCTGGTGGGTCCTCGCCACCATGACCGTCTGCCTGCTCGTGGTGATCATGGGCAACACGATCCTCAGCGTCGCGCTCCCCACCCTCCAGCGCGATCTCGGCGCGACGCACGGCGAGCTCCAGTGGGCCATCGACGCCTACATCCTCGTCTTCGCCGGGCTGCTGTTCACCTGGGGCGTGATCGGGGACCGCATCGGCCGTCGGCGGGTGCTGCTCGTCGGCCTGACCGTGTTCGCCGTGGGATCGACCTGTGCGGCGTTCTCCACCAGCCCGCTCGAGCTCATCGCCTGGCGCGCGGTCATGGGGATCGGCGGTGCCGCGGTCCAGCCGACCACCCTCGCGGTCATCACCAACGTGTTCCCGCCCCGCGAACGGGCCCGCGCCATCGGCGTCTGGGCCGGCACCGCGGGGATCGCCGTCGCCGGCGGTCCCCTCGCCGGCGGTGCCGTCCTCCAGCACTTCTGGTGGGGCGCGGTCTTCCTGATCGGCGTCCCGGTCGCCGTTCTCGGGATCGTCGGCATCCTGGCCGTCGTCCCCGAGTCGAAGGACCCGGCGCCCGGCCGGGTCGACGTCCTCGGGGTGCTGCTGTCCATCGTGGCGCTGGCCGGCCTGGTCTACGGGATCATCCGCGGTGGGGAGGGCGGCGGATGGACGACGCCCGGCGTGCTCGTCCCCCTGCTCGGCGGCCTGCTGCTCCTCGCACTGTTCGTCTGGCTGCAGCGGCGGTCGGCGCATCCGGCGCTGGACGTCTCGCTGTTCCGCAGCCCGGGGTTCTCCGCGGCGGCGGGCGCCCTGGGGCTGAACTTCTTCGCCCTGCAGGGCGCGACCTTCTACCTCGTCTACTACCTGCAGGGAGTGCTCGACTACGACCCGCTGCAGAGCGGAGCGGCGCTCATCCCGGTGGCGGTCGGGATGGCGATCATGAGCCCGCGCAGCTCGATGCTCGCGCTGCGCTTCGGACCGAAGCTGGTCTGCGGCACCGGTTTCCTGCTGATCACGCTCTCGTTCGTCGGCTTCCAGCTGCTCGACGAGCGGGCCCCGGTCGGCTTGATCATCGCCATCCTGGCCGTCCAGGGCGTGGGCATGGGCTCGGTGATGGCGCCGGCCACCGAGTCCATCATGTCGGTCGTCCCCCGTGACAAGGCCGGGGCGGGGGCCGCGGTGAACAACTCGGTGCGGCAGATCGGCGGGGCGCTGGGTGTGGCCATCCTGGGCTCGCTGCTCTCCGCGTCCTACTCGGCGCACCTGGGCCGCGCGGTCGACGTCCTGCCGCCCGGCGACCGCGCCGAGGCCGGGCAGTCGATCGTCGGAACCCTCGAGGCGGTCCGCCGGGCCGAGGCGGCCGGTGACCCCGAGCTCGCCCGGGCGGCCGGCGACATCGTCGGGCCGGCCCGGGAGGCCTTCGTCGCGGCCATGCACGTCACCGCTGTGGGCACCGCGATCGCCTCACTGGTGGCGGCCGCCGTCGTCTTCGTCTGGTTGCCCGGACGCCGGCCCGCGCGGGCGCGTTCCCTCACGGACCGACCCCGAGGTGCAACTCACGGTTGACGACGGCAACGGGCGCATCGCAGGGTTTCCCGTGCCCGACGACCGATCCGCATCGACACCCGGCCGCCGGGACCCCTTCGCGCCGCTGCTGGAGAATCCGCTGGCCGCGCTCCTCCGCGCGCACGCCCGCGCCGGGGCGGCCACGCACGCCGTGCCGACGGCCGGCGCGCCGCAGGCGGTCACGCGCTACGACGACGGCCGGCACCGGATCAACCTCGGCTCCAACAACTACCTCGGTCTGGCCGACGACCCGCGGGTGATCGCGGCCGCGACGGCCGCCGTCCGGCGCTACGGCACCAGCACCTCCGGCAGCCGCGTGCTCAACGGCACGACCCGCATGCACCTCGAGCTCGAGGAGCAGCTCGCCGACCACTACGGCACCGAGGCGGCGGTGCTCACGTCGTCGGGGATCAACGCGAACATCGCCCTGCTGTCCACGGTGGGCAGTCCCGGTGACGTACTGCTCGTCGACGCGCACGCCCACGCCAGCGTGCACGCCGGCGCCGCCGCGAGCCGCGGCACCGTCGTACGGTTCCGGCACAACGACCTGACCTCGCTGCGCCAGCGCCTCGACGGCCTCGAACCGCGCGCCGGCGCGGTCGTCGTGGTGGACGGCGTCTACTCGATGACCGGCGAGACCGCGCCGCTCGCCGAGATGGCGCTGCTCTGCGACCGGTTCGGCGCCCGCCTCGTGGTCGACGAGGCGCACGGTCTCGGGGTCCTCGGTGCCCGGGGGCGGGGTGCGGTCGAGCAGGCCGGCGTCCTCGACCGGGTGGACGCCGTGACCGTCGCCTTCAGCAAGTCGCTGGCCAGCATCGGCGGGGCGGTGATGACCAGCCGTGCGGCCGCCGACGGGATCCGCGCGTCGGCGGTGCCCTACGTGTTCAGCGCCGCGAACGACCCCGCCGCGGTCGGCGCCGCGCTGGCCGCGCTGCACGTCCTGCGCACCGAGCCGGACCGGATGACCAGGCTGCGCGAGAACGGCGCCCTGCTGCGCACGGCGCTCGCCCGGGCCGGCACGCCGCCGATGGCGGGCACGGGTGCGGTCATCGCCGTCGGCACCGGGGAGGCGGAGGCGACCGCGGCCGCGTGGCGCCTGGCCTTCGACGCCGGCGTGTACTGCAACGCGGTCGCCTACCCCGCCGTCCCCCGCGGCAAGGGCGTGCTGCGGCTGTCGGTCATGGCGACGCACACCGGGGCGCAGCTGCAGCAGGCGGCCGGGATCATCGCCGCGGCGGTCCAGCACGTGCAGGCGGAGGCGCCCGACGCCGCGGCCGCGCTCGTCTGAGCGGTGGACGTCGGCCGCGGCTAGCGTGGCCGTGATGGCGGACAGCGGGCCCGAGGCCGAACGCCGCGGACGCGCGCTCATCGGCGTGGTCGCCGCCTCGGCGCTGGCCTACCCGCTGGTCGTCTGCGCCGTCCAGCTCGGCTTCGCCCAGGTGCTCACCGTCGACGTCGCCGTGATCGTCGTCTGGCTGACCGTCGCGGTCCTCTGCAGCATGGCGGTCGTCGCCGTCCTGCGCTGGGGCGCGGCGCTGCCGGTGCGCAGTCCCTGGCTGCTGCTCGGGCTGGCGCCGCCGGCGCTCTACGAACTGTGGCTGCTGTGGCCCCGGCTGGCGTCCTGAGCCCGGTCCGGCAGGATGATCGCGTGACGACTCCTCCGGGCACCCTCATCCTGCTCCGCCACGGCGAGAGCGAGTGGAACAAGGCGAACCTGTTCACCGGCTGGGTCGACGTCCCGTTGTCGGAGAAGGGCCGGGTCGAGGCCGCGCGTGGCGGCGAGCTGCTGGCCGAGCACGACCTGCTGCCGGACATCGCGCACACATCGGTGCTCAAGCGCGCCATCGCCACCGCCGAGCTGTCGCTCGCCGCCGCCGACCGCCAGTGGATCCCGGTCAAGCGCTCGTGGCGGCTCAACGAGCGGCACTACGGCGCGCTCCAGGGCAAGGACAAGGCCGCGACTCTCGCCGAGTACGGCGAGGAGCAGTTCATGATCTGGCGCCGGTCGTACGACACGCCACCCCCGCCGATCGACCCGAGCGACCAGTACTCGCAGGACGGCGACCCGCGCTACGCGATGCTGCCGTCGGAGGTCCGCCCGGCGACCGAGTGCCTGGCCGACGTCGTCGTCCGCATGCTCCCGTACTGGTACGACGCGATCGTGCCCGACCTGCGCACCGGCGCCACGGTGCTCGTGGCCGCGCACGGCAACAGCCTGCGCGCGCTGGTGAAGCACCTCGACGGCATGGGGGACGACGAGGTGGTCGGGCTGAACATCCCGACGGGAGTGCCGCTGCGCTACGACCTGGACGACGACCTGAAGCCGGTCCGGCCCGGTGGCGAGTACCTCGACCCGGACGCGGCCGCCGCCGCCATCGAGGCGGTCAAGAACCAGGGCAAGAAATAGCGGACCCCTCTGCCCCACCCCTCGCAGGCTGGGAGCGGGACCTGCCAGAAGGGCCTCAGCTCGCGCTGACCGTCGTCCCCCGTTCGCCGGTCACCAGGTACACGACCCGGCGCGCGACGCTGACCGCGTGGTCGGCGAACCGCTCGTAGTAGCGGCCGAGCAGGGTGATGTCGATCGCCGTCTCGACGCCGTAGGGCCAGTCGTCGGACAGGAGCTGCCGGAACAGTCCGCGGTGCAGGCGGTCCATCGCGTCGTCGTCGGACTCCAGCTCGCGGGCGGCGTCGACGTTGCGCGTCGCGATCACCGTCCCGGCCTTGGCGACGAGCATCTCGGCGACGTGCCCGGCCTCGAGGAACGCGGGGCGGACCTCCTGCGGGACGGCGTGGTCCGGGAAGCGCATCCGGGCGACCTTCGCGATGTGCTCGGCGAGGTCCCCCATGCGCTCGAGGTCGCTGGCGATGCGCGTCGCGACGACGATCGTCCGCAGGTCGGTGGCGACCGGCTGCTGGCGCGCCAGCAGGGTGAAGCAGCGCTGGTCGATGCTCTCCCGGGTGGCGTCGATCTGCTCGTCGCCCGCGATCACGAGGTCGGCGAGCGCGACGTCCGCGTCCAGCAGGGCGGTGGTGGCGGTGCTCATCTGCGAGCCCACCGTGTTCGCCAGCTCGACCAAGCAGTTGCGGATGTCCTCGAGTTCCTCGAAGTAGCTCTCGCGCATGTCCCGTCCTCCCGTTGAGCGTCGACCCCGAGGGTAGGACCGCCGGGCCACCCGATCTCACTTCCCCGGTGAACGGGCGCGGACACGGAGATGAACACTGACCCGTACGAGCGGGTGAACCCCACCGGTTCGAGCCGTTCCAGGCGTTCGCCGACCTAGCATCGGGTACGTGAGTCCGCTGGTCGCCCTGGTGGTCGGCCTCGTCCTGGGCGGGGTCGTGGCCGCCACGGTCATCCTCCGCTTCCGGCGCGCCGACGGCGTCGAGCCCGACCGCGCGGTCGCCGGGCTGCCCGAGGCGGCCCTCGCGCGGCGACTCGTGGACCTCATGGACCCGGCCGTCGTCCTGGTCGACGTCGACGAGTCGGTGCTGCTGGCCAATCCGGCCGCGCGCGCCCTCGGCATCGTCCGCGGGGACCGTCTGCTCGTCCCCGACCTGGTCCATCTGGCGCAGGAGGTCCGGTCCGGAGGCAGCCGCCGTGCCGACGTGCGCCTGCCGGGCGACCTCGTCGGGTCGGGCCCCCGCCTCGTGGGCGTGCACGGCGTGCGCCTGCACAGCGGTACCGCCCCACCGCCCGGGCCGGTGGCCCTCGTGCTCGAGGACATCACCGAGGCGCACCGCGTCGAGGCGGTCCGCCGCGACTTCGTCGCCAACGTCGGCCACGAGCTCAAGACACCCGTCGGCGCCCTGGCCCTGCTGGCCGAGGCCATCGAGCAGGCGGCCGACGACCCGGAGGCGGTCCAGCGCTTCGCCGGCCGGATCGCGCACGAGGCCGACCGGCTGGGCCGGCTGGTCCGCGAGGTCATCGACCTGTCCCGGTTGCAGGGCGGCGAGCCGCTGCCCGAGCTGGTGCCCGTCGAGGTGGACGGCGTCGTCGCCGAAGCCGTGGACCGGACCCGCACGGCAGCCCGCGCGAAGGGCCTGGACATCGCCGTCGGCGGCGAGTCCGGGCTGGTGGTGCGTGGCGTCGAGAGCCAGCTGGCCACCGCGGTCACCAACCTGCTGGCCAACGCGGTCGCCTACAGCGTCGGGGAGGGGCGCATCGCCGTCGCCGCCCGCGCCCGGTCGGGGTTCGCCGAGATCGCCGTGACCGACAGCGGCATGGGCATTCCCCGCAAGGACCGCAACCGTGTCTTCGAGCGCTTCTACCGGGTCGACCAGTCGCGGGCCAGCAGCACCGGCGGGACCGGGCTGGGCCTGGCGATCGTCAAGCACGTGGCCACCAACCACGGCGGTTCGGTCAGCGTGTGGAGCGAGGAAGGCCTCGGCTCCACGTTCACCCTGCGCATCCCGCTGGTGGCGGGCGTTCCCGCCCCGGTCCGCGCTCCCGAGCAGATGGAGAAGGAACACTCATGACCCGTGTGCTGGTGGTGGAGGACGAGGAGTCCTTCTCCGACGCGCTGTCCTACATGCTGCGTCGGGAGGGCTTCGAGGCCGTCGTCGCACCGACCGGCAACGACGCCCTGGCGGAGTTCGACCGGGGCGGCGCCGACATCGTCCTGCTGGACCTCATGTTGCCGGGCCTGCCCGGTACCGAGGTCTGCCGGGCGCTGCGCAGCCGCAGCAACGTGCCGATCATCATGCTCACGGCCAAGGACGCCGAGATCGACAAGGTCGTCGGCCTGGAACTCGGCGCCGACGACTACGTGACCAAGCCGTACTCGGCGCGGGAACTGGTGGCCCGCATCCGGGCCGTGCTGCGCCGCCGCACCGACGTCGCCGAGGCGCCTTCCGAGGACGGCGTCCTGGAGGCCGGGCCCGTCCGTATGGACGTCGAGCGGCACGTCGTCGCCGTGGACGGCGCGTCGGTGGCGCTGCCGCTGAAGGAGTTCGACCTGCTCGAGTACCTGCTCCGCAACGCCGGCCGGGTGCTCACCCGCGGACAGTTGATCGACCGGGTCTGGGGGTCGGACTACGTGGGCGACACCAAGACCCTCGACGTCCACGTCAAGCGGCTGCGCGCCAAGCTCGAGCCCGACCCCGCGAACCCGAAGTACCTGCTCACGGTGCGGGGTCTGGGCTACAAGCTCGAGGCGTAGGCCCCCTGCGGGGTCCCGCCGCGAAGCGGTGGGGACAGGGGGTCCTTCTTCTCAGCTCGACTTCAGCTCGTCGATCTTCTCCGACGCCTCGGCCTTGGTCAGGTCGTCGGGGACCTGCTGGTCGGTGCCGCGCGCCAGCGTCTCGAGGTAGCTCTTCTGGGCGCCGGTGGCCGGTTCCTCGCCGGTCACCCAGTCGGACGGGTCCTTCTCCAGAGTGGGGTCTGATTCGCTCATGTGTTCGACTTTAGGCCGACACGAGCTCCTTCGCCTCCCCGGCGACCGAGCGGCGGGCGGCCTCCCACCGGCGGCCGGTCCGGTACACGTGGACGGAGCCGCAGGAGGGGCACTCGACGTGCATCGCGATGTGGGTGGCGTGGTTGTCGACCGATCGGATGCGCCGGTCGGAGACCAGCTCGTCGGTCCGGGTGACGGGGCACGTGATCAGGAACATGGGAAGAAGAGTGGCCCCGTGGCGGCGCGGATACGAGTGGCAGAAGTGACCGCTATCGCAGTTTTTCTGCCATGATGTCCGCATGGCAGGAACGGACCGTCCGCTCGTCGTCAGCGTGGTCGTGGCCGACGGGCTCGTGGGCAGCTTCGGGCTCGGGGTGTGCGCCGAGGTGTTCGGCTACGACCGCCGGCACATGGGCCTGCCCAGGTTCGACTTCGGCCTGGTGACCGAGACCCCCGGGCTCCTGCGCACGGACACCGGCATCCCCATCACGGTCGAGCACGGGCTGGATCGGGTGGCCCAGTCCGACATCGTCTCGATCACCGCGTGGGAGCTGTTCGACCGCGTGCCGTCTCCGGCGCTGCTGGACGCCTTCCGCGAGGCGCACGCCCGGGGCGCGACGATCATCAGCCACTGCACCGGCGCGTTCGTCCTCGCCGCGGCGGGGCTGCTCGACGGCAAGCGGGTCACGACGCACTGGAAGTACGCCGGCGAGCTCGCCGCCCGCTATCCGCAGATCACCGTCGACCCGTCGGTCCTGTACGTCGACAACGGCCAGGTCATCACCGGCGCCGGGACGGCGGCCGGCGTGGACACGCTGCTGCACCTCGTGCGCCGCGAGTGGGGTGCCGGCGCGGCCAACGCGCTCGCCCGCGAGATGGTCGTGCCGCCGCACCGCGACGGTGGGCAGGCGCAGTTCATCGACGCGCCCGTGGCGGCCTGCGAGGACGACCTGCTGGGCGCCGTCCTGGAGTGGGCGAGCGCGCACCTGGCCGAGGACATCAGCGTCGACCTGCTCGCCCGCCGCGCGCTGATGAGCCCGCGCAGCTTCGCCCGGCGGTTCAAGGCGACGACCGGCACCACTCCGCACGCCTGGCTGCTCGGGCAGCGGCTGGCCGCGGCAGAGGCGTTGCTCGAGGAGTCCGACGCCCCGGTCGAGGAGATCGCGCGGCTCGTCGGCTTCGGGACGGCGGCCGGTCTCCGCGAGCAGTTCGCGCGCCGTCGCGGCGTCTCACCCCGCGCCTACCGGCAGACGTTCCGGGCCGGCGCCGGATCAGCCGGGCCGGCGCCGGTGCAGCTCGACGGGCACCGGCTTCGGGGAAGCGGGGTGCGGGGCGACCAGACCCTGGTCGAGGCGGAGTTCGGTCATCCGGCGTAGCTCGTCGTAGGCCGGCCGGCCGATCAGCTCGACCAGCTCGGCCTCGTAGGTCACCACCAGCGGCTCGGGGCTGACGTGCGCCACCGGGGAGCCGGTGCACCACCAGTGCAGGCCGTGCCCGCCGGCGCCCCAGGCGCGCCGGTCGAACTCGCCGATGTCGGTCCGCAGCACCTTCGTGCCGTCCGGCCGCTCGACGTGCTGCTGCTCGAGACGGACCGGTACCTGCCAGCAGACCGCCGGCTTGGTGGTCAGCGGGTGGACGCCGGTCCGGAGCGCCATGCGGTGCAGCGCGCAGCCCATCCCGCCCGGGAAGCCGGGGCGGTTGTGGAAGATGCAGGCGCCGTCGACGATGCGGGTCCGCAGCGAGCCCTCGCCGGTGTCGTCGTAGGCGCTGTCCTCCTCGGTCCAGTCGCCCCGGCCCACGTGCGCCAGCTGCCAGTCGTCGTCGGTGAGCTGCTCGACGGCGGTGGTCACGCGGGCCATGTCCTCCTCGTCGGAGAAGAAGGCGCCGTGGTTGCAGCAGCCGTCGTCCGCCCGGCCCTCGACCACGCCCGCGCAGCCGCGGCCGAAGATGCACGTCCAGGCCGAGCTCAGCCAGGTGAGGTCCCCGCGGATGATGTGGTCGGAATCGGCGGGATCGGCGAACTCGACCCACTCGCGCGCGAAGTCCAGCGGCACCTCGGGAGGTGGATCCTCGGACACGCCGCCAGCCTACGGCGGGGCGCCGGGCAGACTGCCCCCATGCGGCTCGGGGTGCTGGACGTCGGCTCGAACACCGTCCACCTGCTCGTGGTGGACGCCCACCGCGGCGCGCACCCCACCCCGATGCACGACGACCGGTGGCTGCTGCGGCTCGCCGAGCACGTCGGTGAGGACAACCAGCTGTCGAAGGCAGGGGAGAAGGCTCTGCTCAAGGCGGTCCAGGAAGCCTGCGACCAGGCCGAGAAGCAGGGCTGCGAGGAACTGCTGGCGATGGTCACCTCGGCCATCCGCGAGGCGACGAACGGCCTCGAGGTCCTGGACCGCGTGCGTGATCGCACCGGCGTGGAGCTGCAGGTGCTCAGCGGCGAGGACGAGGCCCGGCTCACGTTCCTCGCCGTCCGCCGGTGGTTCGGGTGGAGCGCGGGACAGCTGCTGGTCCTCGACATCGGTGGTGGCTCGCTGGAGCTGGCCGCCGGCATCGACGAGGACCCCGACGTCGCCCTCTCCCTGCCGCTCGGCGCGGGACGCATGACCCGCCGTTTCCTCCCGGAGGCCCGGGACGGCGGCCGGCCGGACCTCGCGGGGCTGAGCAAGCTGCGTGCCCACGCGGACGAGCTGCTCGCCCCGGCCGCGAAGCGGCTGCGCAAGGTGGGTGCGCCCGACCTGGTCGCCGCGACCAGCAAGACCTTCCGCACCCTGGCCCGCCTCACCGGTGCCGCGCCCTACTCCGCCGGCATCTGGACGGCTCGGCAACTGCAGCTGGAGTCGCTGGAACAGCTGGTCGGTTTCGTGTCCCGCATCGAGTCCGGCGCGCTCGGCGAGTTGCAGGGCGTGTCGGTCGACCGGGCGCACCAGGTTCCCGCGGGCGCGGTCGTGGCTGCCGCGACGATGCGTGCGCTCGACGTACGGTGCGTGCGGATCTGTCCGTGGGCGCTGCGGGAGGGTGTCATCCTGCGCAGGCTGGACTCGTTGGGAGGGGCGTGATGGCCGAACCGGACTGGAACCCGGACACGGGAGGACGCTCGCTCGCCGAGATCCTCCGCGAGGCCGGCATCGAGTCCGCCAACCGGGCCGCACGCCGCCGTTCCTGGGACGACCCCGAGGAAACGGGCATCCGGCAGCGGCGCGCCGAGGCCGCGGCCGCCGACGGCATGGCCGGCCGGTACGGACGGCGACGCAGCGACCAGGGCGGCGACCCGCCCGTGGCCGAGCGGCGCCAGTCCGAGCGGCGGGCCCCCGCGGTGGACCGCCGCGCGGCGGTGCCCGAGCGCCGGGAGGCCGGCGAGCGCCGCGATCTGCCCGAGCGCCGGCAACCCCGCCGTCCCGCCGATCCGTCGACCGCGGCCATCCCCGGCCTGCGCCCCGACCGCAAGCCGGGCGTCCCTTCGGGGGCGACCTCGACGGGCATGGCATCCGGCCCGGTGCCTTCCCTCCCGCGGCAGTCGTCCGGCCGGGTCGCCTCCCGGCCGATCGAGTCCCATCCGTCGACCGGGCCCATCCCGGTCGTGCGCCCCGAGCACATCGAGGACCTCGACGACGACGACGCGACGCCGCAGGAGAGCGCACTCGCCTGGCTCCGCTTCGCCGGCGAGCTGGTCATCGCCCTGGCGGCGGGCGTCGGCGTCTACTTCGCGGCCACCGTGCTCTGGGACACCGTTCCGCACCTCGCGGTCCTCCTGGCGCCCCTGGCGGTGACCGGCCTGGTGGCCGGTGTGGGCGTCTGGCGGCAACGACAGGGACGGGAGCCCGTCGGCCTGCGGTTGCTGGCCGTCCTCGTCTTCGCCGGGACGCTGCTGACGATCGCCCCCGCCGCGGGGTTGCTGGCCGCCTCCTAGCTCTGGGCGGCGTCCTCCCCGGCGTCCTCCCCGGCGCCGGCGAACTCCTCGACGATCGCCGCGCAGAAGGCGTCCAGGTCGTCGGGGTTGCGGCTGGTGGTCAGGTTGCCGTCGACGACGACCTCCTCGTCCACCCACGTCGCGCCGGCGTTGCGCAGGTCCGTCTGCAGCGAGGGCCACGACGTCATGCGCCGCCCTTCACCGCGTCGGCTTCGATCAGCACCCAGGGCGCGTGGCAGATCGCCGCGACCGGCTTGCCGGCCTCGAAGAAGGAACGGACGAAGGTCACCGCGTCGGCGTCGGCCCGCACGAAGTCCCCGTTGATCACGCCGCCCGGCAGGACGAGCGCCGCGTAGTCGTCAGGGTCCGCTGCGCTGAGGACGGCGTCGACCTTCTTCGTGTCGCCCTTGTCGATGTGGTCGTAGGCGGTGATCGTGCCGGCCTCGAACGAGACCAGCTCCGGCTCGGCTCCGGCCTCCTCGAGCGCCTGCCACGGCCGGTCCAGCTCGACCTGCTCGACACCGTCCGTGGCCAGCACGGCCACCTTCATCCCGTCCAGTTCTCCTGCCATGGGGGCGCGGCTACCCGGGCGCCGGACGCGTGACACACCCGAGCACTACGGTTTCGACGTGCTGATCCGGACCCGCCGACGGACCGACGATCCCGTCGGTCTGGCGCGCACGCTCGTCGCCGACGGCTGTCGCGTGGCCATCCGACCGGGAGCGACCGACGACGTCGGCACGCTGGTCGACGGCCTGGTCGCCGCGGGGGTGGCGGCGTCGTGCGAGTTCGATCTCTCCGTCGACCGGTACGTCACCGAGCGCCCGGCCGGCGTCGACGTGGCGCTCGCCGGTTCGCCGGAGGCCGCCGACGAACTGGCGGCCGCCAACCCGCGGATCCGGGCCGTCGTGGTCGCCGACGAGCCGGGTGCGGAGGTGCGCTGTGCCGCTCTGGCCTCCCGTCGGGTGCGGCTGGTGCGAGGGGGCCTCGTCCCCGGTCGGCGGGGGAGCGACCTGCGCTTCGTGCGCTGTCTCAACGTCCTGATGGCCGGCGACGGCCATCCGGCGATCGCGGCCACGGATCCGCGACTGATCGCCATCGCAGGTGAGCGGGCGGCCTGGAACGGCCGCCCGCCCGACAGCTGGGAGCACGTCGTGCCGTACGGAGTCCGAACCGAGGAGCGACAGCGGCTGGTCGCCGCCGGATGTGCCGTGCGGGTCGCCGTCCGGTCCGGACGGGGGCGGGCATGACCGCCACCGGACGCCGCGGCCTGGCCATCATCGGCGGCGGCAAGATCGGCGAGGCGCTGTTGTCGGGCCTGATCCGGCGGGGGGGACCGGACGGGATCCTCGTCTGCGAGCGCAGTCCCGAGCGTGCCGCGCAGCTCGCCGAGCGGTACGGGGTCGCCGCGGTCGGCCTGGCCGACGCCGCCGCCCGGGCTCGGGTGCTGCTGCTGGCGGTCAAGCCCCAGGACATCGACGTCCTGCTGCGCGCGCTGGCCGAGCACGTCGACACCGGTCACCTGGTCATCTCGGTCGCGGCCGGCGTGCCGACCCAGCGGATCGAGGCGGCTCTGCCCGACGGCGTGCCGGTCGTCCGCGTCATGCCGAACACCCCCGCCCTCGTCGACGAGGGCATGAGCGTGCTGTCGGCCGGGGCGCACGCGGCGGAGGCCGACCTGGACGAGGCCGAGGCGCTGCTCGCGGCGGTCGGCAGGGTGCGCCGGGTCCCGGAGGATCAGCAGGATGCCGTCACCGCGCTGTCCGGGAGCGGGCCGGCCTACTTCTTCTACCTGGTCGAGGCCATGGTCGACGCGGGCATCCTGCTCGGCCTCCCGCGGGCACTGGCGGCCGACCTCATCGTCCAGACCGCGCTCGGCTCGGCGGTGATGATGCGCGACTCGGGCGAGCACCCGGTGCAGCTGCGCGAGGCGGTCACGAGCCCGGGCGGGACGACGATCGCCGCGGTGCGGGAACTCGAGAGGCACGGCGTGCGAGCCGCGCTCATCGCCGCGATCGAGGCCGCGCACGCCCGCTCGGTCGAACTCGGCCGCGACAAGACCTGAACGTCTCCGGCGTCGCAGCCCGGCAAGGTAACCCACATGTCGACCAGACGCCAGCACTGTGCGTCATCGGTCCGTGACGGGGTCGCGAAACTCGCCGCACAACAGTTCTCACGTGTTGCATAGGTGTAGTTCTGCCTAGGACGGACCGGTCCGCCTGTTCGATTCAACCATCCCTTTTGTCACGCGAGTCCCCTTACGCTCTGTTGCAGCACGTGCGTGTTCAGTTGCCGGTGGGGAAGCCGGCGCCACGACACGAGCTAGGTCCGGAGACGAAGACATGACCATGCCCCAGCGCGCAGCCGCCCCCGCCATGACCCGTCCGGGCGTGCCCGGCCCCCGGCCGATCGGCCGCCCCATGGCCGCCACCATGGCCCGCCCGGTCGCTGCCCCGCACCCGGCCGCCATGCCCGTCGGGCGTCCCGCCGTCCCGGCCCCCCGCGCCGCTGTCACCTTCCTGACCGTGGCCGAGGTCGCCGCGATGATGCGCGTCTCGAAGATGACCGTGTACCGCCTCGTCCACGCCGGCGAGCTCTCCGCCGTGCGCGTCGGCCGGTCCTTCCGCGTCCCGGAGCGCGCCGTGCAGGACTACCTGCGCGACGCGTACACCGACATCGCCTGAGCCTCCGTCCGGTCGATGTCTTCGGGCCGCCCGCGGCAGCGTCGCCGCGGGGCGGCCGGTACGCTCGGTCGCCGGATGACACCGGGGCAGCCGTTGGTGGCAGGGCCCGGTACGTCACGGTCGAGCTGATCAAACGAGACGACGTCTGGAGCACCACGTGGGTTCGGTCATCAAGAAGCGGCGCAAGCGGATGGCGAAGAAGAAGCACCGCAAGCTGCTGAAGAAGACGCGCGTTCAGCGTCGCAACAAGAAGTGACCTGACGTTCGTGCCGCCCGCGGTCGTCCTCGTCACCGGCGTGAGTCGGTGGCTGGGTGGTGCGCTGGCGGCCGAGCTCGCGGGCGACCCGTCCATCGGCCGGGTGATCGGCGTGGACACCGTCCCGCCGTCCCCGGAGATGCTCCGCCGGCTCGGCCGCACGGAGTTCGTGCGGGCCGACATCCGCAACCCGCTCATCGGCAAGGTCATCGCCGCGGCGTCGGTGGACACCGTCGTCCACATGAACATCAGCTCCACCCCCGCCGGGTCCGGCGGCCGCGGGCCGATGAAGGAACTGAACGTCATCGGCACGATGCAGCTGCTGGCCGCCTGCCAGCGCGCTCCGTCGGTACGCCGGTTCGTGCTGAAGTCGACGAGTGCCGTGTACGGCGCCTCCTCCCGCGACCCCGCGGTCTTCACCGAGGCCATGCAGGCACGGGCCGTGCCGGCGGGTGGCTTCGCCAAGGACAGCCTCGACATCGAGGGATACGTGCGTGCCTTCGCGCGGCGGCGTCCCGAGGTCGACGTCGCCGTCCTGCGGTTCACCAACTTCATCGGGCCGCGGATCGACTCGCTGCTGACAGGGTTCTTCCGCATGCCCGTCGTCCCCACCGCCCTGGGGTACGACGCCCGCGTGCAGCTGCTCCACGAGGACGACGCCCTCGCGGTGCTGACCCGCGCGACCACCGGCGAGTTCACCGGCACGGTGAACGTGGGGGGTGAGGGCACGCTCCTGCTCTCCCAGGCGATCCGCCGGCTGGGTCGGGTCGAGGTCCCTCTCCCGACGCCCGCCCTCGGTTCGGTCGGCCGGCTCTCCCGCCGATTCGGTTTCGTGGACTACTCGCCCGAGCAGATGCGCTTCCTGAACTTCGGCCGGGTCGTCGACACGACGGTGCTGCGCCAGGAGTTCGGTTACACCCCCGCTACACGACGGAGGCCGCGTTGGCCGACTACGCCCGCACGGTGCCGCCGGTGGTCTCGCCGCAGCTGGTCGACGCGGCGGCGTCCCGTATCCGGTCGGTGCTCGAGCGTGCCGGCGACACCGCGTCCGCGGTCGGGGACCGGCTGCGCCCGGCCCCGCCCTCCCCGGGGCTGCGGGCGGTGCGCGATGCCTGAGGCCCGCGTGATCCCCCTGCGTCCCGACGACGACGACCCGTACGTCCCGCCGACCGCGCCGCCTGGCTGGGAGGAGCAGCTCGCCGGCGGGCTGGAGTTCCTGCGCCGGAGGCTGACCGGTGAGTACGAGACCGACGAGTTCGGCTTCGACCCCGACCTGACCGACCACCTGCTGCTGCCGATCCTGCGGCCGCTCTACGAGAAGTGGTTCCGCGTCGAGAGCCAGGGCCTGGAGAACGTGCCGTCCGAGGGCGGCGCCCTGGTCGTGGCCAACCACTCCGGCACGATCCCGGCCGACGCCCTCATGGCCACCGTCGCGTTGCACGACGACCATCCCGCCCGGCGCCGGCTGCGGCTGCTCGGCGCCGACCTCGTGTTCGACCTGCCGTTCATCGGGTCGATGTCGCGCAAGATGGGCACGACGCTGGCCTGCAACGAGGACGCCGAGCGGTTGCTCACCACCGGCGAGCTGGTGGGCGTCTTCCCCGAGGGCTTCAAGGGCATCGGCAAGCCGTTCCGCGACCGGTACACCCTGCAGCGGTTCGGCCGCGGCGGCTTCGTCACCGCGGCGCTGCGCACCGGCGTGCCGATCATCCCGTGTGCCATCGTCGGCGCCGAGGAGATCTACCCGATGATCGGCAACGCCAAGACGGCCGCCCGCCTGCTCGGGCTGCCCTACCTGCCGATCACACCGACGTTTCCGCTCCTCGGTCCCCTCGGGCTGGTCCCGCTGCCGTCGAAGTGGCTGATCGCGTTCGGCGAGCCCATCGAGACGGCGTCCTATGGCCCGGCCGCGGCCGAGGACCCGATGCTCGTGTTCAACCTGACCGACCAGGTCAGGGAGACCATCCAGCAGCAGCTCTACCAGTTGCTGCTGCAGCGGAAGTCGGTCTTCGGGTAAGGCCCCCTTGCCCCCCACCGCTCGCCCGCTCGCGGCGGGACCCTGCACGGGGGCCGCCGGCGGGACCGGTGGACCTCAGCCGGTCATTCCTCTACCCGGAATGACCCGTTCAGGAGCACTGCCCGGTCAGGCGCTCACCACGGGAACTTGTTGCGCCTGCGCAGGGCGATCGCGCCGCCGACCAGGCCGCCGGACAGGGCGGCGACGCCCACGGTCGGGACGCCGATCTTCGCCGCCTTGCGGCCGGTGCGGAAGTCCTTGATCGTCCAGCCGCGGGCCCGGGCCACCGCCCTGAGCTCCGTGTCGGGGTTCACCGCGACGGCGTGCCCCGTCAGCGAGAGCATCGGCAGGTCGTTGGCCGAGTCGCTGTAGGCGGTGCAGCGGGACAGGTCCAGCCCCTCGCGCTCGGCCAGGGCGAGCACCGCCTCGGCCTTCGCCGGGCCGTGCATGAGCTCGCCGACCAGCCGGCCGGTGTACCTGCCGTCGCGGACCTCGGCGACCGTGCCGAGCGCGCCGGTGAGCCCCAGCCGGTGCGCGATGATGCTCGCCAGCTCGACCGGGGTCGCGGTCACGAGCCAGACGCGCTGACCGGCGTCGAGGTGCTGCTGCGCCAGCGCGCGGGTGCCGGCCCAGATTCGGTCGGCCATCAGCTCGTCGTAGATCTCCTCGCTGGCCTCGACGATCTCCGACACCGGCCGGCCCGCGACGAACGCGAGCGCGTTCTCGCGGATGGTGTGCATGTCATCCGGATTGCCCTCGTTGCCGCCGATGCGGAACTTCGCCTGCTGCCAGACGAACCCGAGCATGTCGCGGGTGGAGAAGTACTTGCGGGCGGCCAGACCTCGGGCGAACCAGAAGAGGGAGGCGCCCATCATCATCGTGTTGTCGACGTCGAAGAACGCGGCGCCGGTGAGGTCGGGCTCGACCGCGGTCGGGGCGGCGACCTCCGCCGCGGCAGCCGAAGCGGCGCCGGCGACGTGGGCGCGGGTCTCCTCGTCGGTCAGCGCCGGGGAGCGGCGCCCGCGGAAGGGCACTCGCGGCACGACGGACCTCCCTGCGACCAGGCCGCCGACCGGCGGCACACCGACCCTAGCGGGACCGGACGCGCGGGGGTCCGGGGGTCAGCAGTCGCCGAGCCGGACCGGGCCGCCGCACACGTCGACCAGGCTGTCCTGGATCGGGATGTCGATCAGCGGCTCGGACGAGCCCGTGCCGGGCAGCTCCCGCGGGATGTTCAGCGGCGGCAACGAGGGGAGCGACGGCGACGGGACGGGCGCCGAGGGGACCTCGAGCCCGCCGCCCGAGCCGCCGGACCCCCCGGTCGTCGGTCCCGTGCCGGGCACGCCACTGGGAACCGGCACCCCGCCCGAGGTCGCAGGCGGCGCCGTCGTCGAGCCGGGCGCGGAGGGGCCGGGGACCGAGCCGGTGCCGGTGGTGCCGCCGGCACCGGAACCGCTTCCGCCGGGCGCCGGTGCCTCGGGCGCCGCGCAGAGGACCGGAACCGGCCCGATCGCGTCCGCGCCGTCGACGGCGGGCCCGAACTGGCACTCCAGCGCGTCCCGCAACCCGGTCACGCGCGTCGTGATCTGGCCGAGCAGCTCGAGCGAGCCGGCGCCGGCGGTGCGGGCGTCGGCCGGCAGGCGAGGCTGGAGTTCGGTCAGGTCCGCCGACTGCTGCGCGGCCCACATCCCGAGGTCCTCGAGCGGGCCGGGGTCCTCGGTGGTCACCGCGCGATCGGCGAGCCATTCGGCGCCCTGCCGCGTCTGGTCGTCCATGGTCCGCAGCGTCTCGATCACCAGCGCGGGGTCGGCGTCGGCAGCCAGGACGGTCTCGCTGCCGGCACCCCACGAGGCCGGGGGCAGCGCCGACGGGCCGTCGTCCACCATCCGCTCGATCTCGTCGAGCCGCGTGCTGGCGAAGTCGAGCAGGGTCTGGCCGCGCGCGTCGCCCGCCAGAGCCAGCTGGGTCTGCTCGGTGCCGCGCTTGAGCCCGTAGAGGACGTCGCCGGGTTGCGCGTCGGTGGAGACGGCCACGAGCGTGGCCATCGCGGTGACCGCCATCGCGGCTCCGGCCAGTCCTGCGGTCAGTCGCGCCCGCCACCGGACGGGGACCTTGTCCTCGGCACGAAAGCCGAGCAGCCGCTTCAGTCCGGTCACCGGCTCGGGAGCCGGGCTCCGGACGGCGGCCATGGCCACGAGACGGGCCCGCGTCGCGGCGCGGAACGCGGGATCGGGCTCCCCGTCGAGCACCGGGGCGAGCTGCTTCAGCCGCGCGACGACCACGTCCTCGCGGGCGTGGTCGGAGCGGTCTCGCACGCTCACCTGGGTCCTCCGGTCGTCGAGGCGGAGATGCCGACGATCGGCGTCCCCCGCAGCATCCGGTCCAACGAGGGACGACGGTATTCGGTTACGGCCCCGACTTTCTGATTTCTCGTCATCGCAGACCGTCCGGGAGCATGCCCGCCAGCCGTCGCACGGCCCGGTGCTGGAGCGCCTTGATCGCGCCGTCCTTCTTGCCCATGATCTCGGCGGTCTCCGAGACCGACAGGCCGTGGATGAAGCGCAGGACGATGCACTCCTGCTGCTCGCTGCCGAGCTGCTGCACGCACGCCAGCAGCTCCTGATTCGTCAGGTGCGCGACCACGGCGTCCTCGGGTCCGTCGGTGACCCGATCGGCGTCCCGCATGTCGGCGGTGGCGACCTCCAGCCGGTAGCGACTGCTCTTCACGTGGTCCAGCACGATGTTGCGGGCGATGGTGACCAGCCACGCGCCCACGTCCCGCCCCTGGAACGACAGCGAATCGATCCGGCGCAGCGCCCGCACGAAGGTCTCGCTCGTGACGTCCTCGGCCGTCGCCCGGTCCCCGACCCGGTGGTAGACGTACCGGTGGACCATCGTCACGTAGTGGTCGTACAGCTCGCCGAACGCCTCGGCGTCCCCCTCCTGGGCCCGGCGCACCATCGCCCAGACGTCGACGCCCTCGGGGTCGGGCGGAACGGCGACGTTCGGCTCGTCGGCCGACTCGGTGGTCGGTGCCACGGCTTGCGCGGGAATGCCCTGCGGAGGGATCCCCGGGGCGCTCGCCCGAGGGAAGGGCGTCGGTCGCACGCTCGGCCCGGGCGTCGGCCGCGGCAGGGCGTCGGCGGCCTGCGGCTCCGCGTCCAGGGGGTGCGCCATGCGCGGCTCCGACCTCCTCGTCAGCCCGCGGACCTGGACGTCTTCCCCCGGCGCGCCCGGCGGGGAACGGGCACGCGCGTGCTGCGGGTCTCACCCCATGGTGACAACATCGCCCCAGCCCGTCCACGCGAGCCGGTCCGAGAACACCTGTCCGTGTGCTCGCCGGCCCCACAGCAGCGCCACCGGAGGAGACGTGTCCCAGGGAGGTATGTCGCTGGCCGCGCTCGTGCGCGCCGCCGCCCGGCGCAGACCCGAGGCGCCCGCCGTCGTGGCCGGCGACCAGCGGCTGACGTGGACCGAACTGGACGCCGAGGTCGACCGCGCTGCGGCGGCTTCGCGGGGCACGGGCTGACGCCCGGTGACCGGGTCGCCGTCCAGCTGCCCAACGGCCTGCCCTGGTTGCGGGCCACGCTCGGCGCGCTGCGCGCCGGGCTGGTCGTCGTCCCGGTGAACACCGCGTACACCGATCCCGAACTCGAGTACGTGCTGACCGACTCCCGCGCCGCCCTGCTCGTGGCGGCGACCGACCGGGCCCCGCTGGCCGGCGTGCCGGTGTGTGCCGGGCCACCACAGGCGGAGGGCCCCGTGCCCAAGGTGGACGAGGACCCCTCCGCACCCGCCTTCCTGGCCTACACCAGCGGGACGACGGGCCGCCCCCGCGGCGCGATCCTGACGGCGGCGGCGCTGCGCGCCAATCAGCAGCAGTGCCTCGCGATGGTCCCGCCCCCGGTGCGTGCGGACGACCGGGTCCTCCTCGTCCTGCCGCTGTTCCACGTCTACGGGCTCAACGCCGGCTTCGGCCTGGTCGCGGCCACCGGTGCCTGCGCCGTGCTGCAGGAGGCGTTCGACCCGGCCGCCGCACTCGCCGTCATGGCCGAGGAGCACGTGACCGCCGTCCCGGGCGCCCCGCCGATGTACCAGGCGTGGCTGGCCATGGCCGACGGGGTCGGCAGCGACGCCGACCTGCGCCGGGGCTTCGCCGCCGTGCGCATGGCCTCCTCCGGAGCCGCGCCCCTGCCGGAGGACGTCTGGACGGCGATGCGCGAGCGGGCAGCGGTGACGGTGTGGGAGGGCTATGGCCTCACCGAGGCGTCCCCGGTGGTGGCGAGCACGCTGGCCACCGGACGGGCCAAGCCCAACTGCATCGGTGGGCCGCTGCCCGGGCTCGAACTGGAGCTGCGCGACACCGCCACCGGCGAGGACGGGGAAGGGAGGAACGCCGGCCCCGACGAGCACCTGGAGGGGCCGGGCGAGATCTGGGTACGCGGACCGAACCTCTTCTCCGGTTACTGGCCCGACGGCGCCGACGGACCGGGGCCCGACGGCTGGCTCGGCACCGGTGACCTGGCCTATCACGACGCCGATGGCGACCTGCACCTCGTCGACCGCCGCGCGGACCTGATCCTGGTGAGCGGTTTCAACGTCTACCCGGCCGAGGTCGAGCGGGTGCTCGACACCCATCCGGCGGTCGCGGAGAGCGCGGTCATCGGCGTCCCGGACCCGAGGACCGGCTCGGCGGTCCGCGCGGTCGTCGTCGTCCGGCCGGGGGAACGGCTCACGTTCGCCGACCTGCAGGCGCACGCGGCCGAGTCGCTGGCCCGGTACAAGGTGCCGACGTCGGTGCACTTCCTCCCGTCGCTGCCGCACTCGCTCACCGGCAAGGTCAGCCGCGCCCGCCTCCGCGAGCTGGGCCTCACCGGGGGAGAGCTGGCCGCCGAGGAGATCGCCGCCGGTGACTGACGACCAGCCGAGGCTGCAGCTGCTCACCCGGGCCGGGTGTCACCTCTGCGAGGTCGCGGCCGAGACCCTCGCGCGCGTGGCGGCGGATGCCGGGCTGGAACCGGTGGCGGTGGACGTGGACGCCGATCCCGAGCTGCAGGCCGAGTACGGCGACCGCGTGCCGGTCGTCCTGCTCGACGGGCGGGAGCACTCCTACTTCACCGTGGACGTCGATCGACTGCGCCGGGACCTCGAGCGGCACCCCTGACACCGCCCGCCAGGGTGTCCTCCACCACAGCGCCACCCGTTCGGGCCGGTCAGCGCGCAGCCGTCGGATCGGCGACTTTGTTCCTGCGTTCACAAGCGGCTACCGTGGCGGACGCGGGTGGTCGTCGCCCGCGTCATTCTGTCCCGCGCCCTGACCGCTCCCGGGCGCGATCGCTGTGGAGAGCCCGTGATCCAGCCGCGGCCCCGGACCATCCCGGAGGCCACCGTCGCACGTCTGGCGGTCTACCTCCGGGTGCTGACCGCGCTGACCGAGGGTGGTCGGAGCACGGTCTCATCCGGTGAGCTGGCGGCTGCGGCCGGGGTCAACCCCGCCGGACTGCGCAAGGACCTGTCCCACCTGGGGCCCTGCGGCGTCCGCGGCGTGGGCTACGAGGTCCGCACCCTGCGCGACCGGATCTCCGCCGTCCTCGGTGTCGAGCGGTCCCGCGCGTGCGTGCTGGTCGGGATCGGCAACCTGGGTTCCGCCCTGGCCGACTACGCCGGCTTCGGCTCCCGCGGCTTCGAGTTCGTCGGGCTCTTCGACGCCTCGCCCGACCGCATCGGCCGGCGCATCGGCGGCCAGACCGTGCGGCCGATCGCCGAGCTCGAGGACGTCGTCGCGGCGACGCAGGCCTCCATCGGCGTCATCACGACACCGGCCGACGTCGCGCAGGCAGTCTGCGACCGCCTGGCCGCGGCCGGGGTGAGGAGCATCCTGAACTTCGCGCCGGTGACGCTCGTCGCGCCCGCCGGGATCGACGTCCGCAAGGTCGACCTCTCGGTGGAGCTGCAGGTGCTGGCGTTCATGGGCCAGCAGCGGCTGGTGGGTGAGCCGGCATGAGTCTGCTCGCCGTGGGCGTGTCCCACCAGACCGCGCCGGTGGCGCTGCTCGAGCAGTTCGCCATGGGGCCCGACGACAGGGTCAAGGCGCTGCACGAGCTCGTGCGCAGCGACCACGTCAGCGAGGCGCTGGTACTCGCCACGTGCAACCGGATCGAGGTCTTCGCCGAGGTCGAGAAGTTCCACGGCGGCGTCGCCGACGTGAGCCGCGTGCTCGCCCGCCAGGCCGGGGCGACCGTCGAGGAGCTCTCGCCGTTCGTCACCGTGCACTACGAGGACCAGGCCGTCGCCCACCTGTTCACCGTTGCGGCGGGGCTCGACTCGATGGTCGTCGGCGAGACCCAGGTGCTCGGCCAGCTGCGCGCCGCCTACGCCCTCGCCCGTCAGGAGGGCACGGTCGGCCGGGCGCTGCACCCGGTCGCCCAGCGCGCTCTGCGCGTGGGCAAGCGCGTGCACACCGAGACCGGCATCGACCGCGCCGGCGCCTCGCTGGTGTCGGTCGCCCTCGACCACGCCGAGCAGCGCATCGGCGGCCTGGCCGGCCGCCCGGTCCTCGTCGTCGGCGCCGGCTCGATGGGTGCCCTGGCGGCCACCACGCTGGCCCGCCGGGGCGCCGGCGTCGTGGTCAGCAGCCGCACCGAAGAGCACGCCGCGCGGTTGGCCGACACCGTCGCCGGCCGGGCCGCGCCCCTCGCCGACCTGGGCGCCGAGCTCGCCGCCGCCGACGTGCTGGTCGCCTGCACCGGCGCCACCGGCCTGGTGGTGGGCACCGAGGTCGTGGCGGCCGCGATGCGGGGTCGCGGCGCCCGCCCGCTGGTGGTCGTCGACCTCGCGCTCCCCCGGGACGTCGATCCCCGCGTGGCCGCTCTCCCCGGCGTGCACGTGGTCGACCTGGCCCTGCTGCAGAGCGAGCGCGGCGGGCCGACCGCCGCGCCCGTGGCGGCCGACGACGTCGCCGCCGCGCACGCGCTGGTCGAGACCGAGACCGCGCTGCTGCGTGCCGAGCGCCAGGCCGCCGAGGTGGCGCCGACCGTCTCGGCGCTGCGCAGCCAGGCCGCCGAGGTGGTCGACGCCGAACTGCTGCGGCTGGCCGGGCGGCTGCCCGACCTCGACGCGCGCGCCCGGGCCGAGATCGCCCGCACCGTCGGTCGGGTCGTGGACAAGCTGCTGCACGAGCCGACGGTCCGGGTGAAGGAGCTCGCCGCGACGTCCGGCGAGACCGACTACGCCCGGGCCCTGCGTGCCCTGTTCGGCCTCGGCATCGACGCCCGCGTCGACACCGGCGCCCTGGCCGACGCGGTCGCCGTCGATCCCGAGCTGCACACGGGGGATAACTCGTGACCGCGGACCTCGGCACCGTCACGTCGGTCCTCCGGCTCGGCACCCGCGCCAGCCTGCTCGCGCGAACCCAGTCGCAGGCGGTCGCCGACGCGCTGACGAGCGCGACCGGCGCCCCGGTGGAGCTGGTGCCCATCGTCACCGAGGGGGACCGCTCCGCCGCGGCGATCACCCAGCTCGGGGGCACGGGCGTGTTCGTGGCGGCCCTGCGCGAGGCACTGCTCGCCGGTGAGGTCGACCTCGCGGTGCACAGCTACAAGGATCTGCCGACCGCGCCGGCGCCCGGGCTGAGCCTGGCCGCCGTCCCGGGTCGGGAGGACCCGCGCGACGCCCTCGTGGCCCGGGACGGGCTCACCCTCGGTGAGCTGCCGGCCGGGTCGAAGGTCGGCACCGGTGCGCCGCGGCGGGTCGCCCAGCTGCGCGCCCTCGGCCTGGGGCTGGAGATCGTGCCGATCCGCGGCAACGTGGACACGCGCCTCGGTCGCGTCCTCGGCCCGGCTGCCGATCTCGACGCCGTCGTCCTGGCCCGCGCCGGGCTGTCCCGCCTGGGCCGGCTCGACGTCATCACCGAGACGCTCGACCCGTTGCAGGTACTGCCGGCTCCGGCGCAGGGCGCACTCGCCGTCGAGTGCCGGACCAGCGATTCCCGCACCCGGGAGCTCGTCGGCCGACTCGAGGACCCGCTCGTCCGGGCCTGCGTCGTCGCGGAGCGCACCACTCTCGCCACGCTCGAGGCCGGCTGCAGCGCACCGGTCGCCGCCTACGCCGAGGTCGCCGAGGGCGAGCACGGGCCCGAACTGTTCCTCCGGGCGTCGGTGACCGCGATCGACGGCACCGACGCCGTCCGCGGCTCGGCGACCGGGCCGCTGGCCGCGGCCGCGGCCCTGGGCCGCGGCCTCGCGGCCGAGTTGCTCGACCGCGGCGCGGCCGCACTGATGGCGGTCGCGCCGTGACCGCCCCCACACCCCAGACCCCAACACAAGCCCGAACCGATCGGGCCAGGATCAGGAGCACGCGATGACGCGCAACCGCGCGACCGCCGCCGGCCGAGTCGTCTTCGTCGGCGCAGGGCCGGGCGACCCCGGCATGCTCACCGCCCGGGCCACCGACGCCCTGGCGCAGGCAGCACTCGTCCTCGTCGACCCCGACGTCTCGCCCGCCGTCCAGGCGGCCGTCCGCGACGCCCACCCGGCGCTCGAGCTCGAGACGGCGATCGGGGAGCCGGCCGAGGTGGCCAAGGCCGCCGTCGCCGCCGCCAAGACCGGCGCTGTCGTCGTGCGGCTGGTCGCCGGCGACCCGTACACCTCCGACGGGGCGGTGAAGGAGGCGCTCGCCGTCGGGCGCACCTCCGTGCCCTTCGACGTCGTCCCCGGCGTGGCCACCGCCACGGCGGTGCCCGCCTATGCAGGCGTGGCGCTGGGCAGCACCGCGGTCACCGCCGACCTGCGCAGCGGGGTGGACCTGACCGCGCTCACCGGTGCCGTGTCGGCCGGCGGCACCCTGGCGCTGCAGGGCAGCGCCGAGGAGCTGCCCGAGGCGGCGCTGCGCCTGATCGAGGGGGGCTGCCCGGCAGCACGCCCGTCGTGGTCACCACCGGGGGCTCCGGGACGGCGCAGAAGAGCGTCGTCGCCAAGCTCGTCACCGTGGCGGAGAAGACCGCCGGGCTGGACCCGTTCACCGGCCCGGTGGTCGCGACCGTCGGCGCGGCCGTCGACAAGCGCGCCCGGCTGTCGTGGTGGGAGAGCCGGCCACTGTTCGGGTGGCGGGTGCTGGTGCCGCGCACCAAGGACCAGGCCGGCGAGATGAGCGATCGGCTGCGTGGGTATGGCGCCGTGCCGGTCGAGGTGCCGACCATCGCCGTCGAGCCGCCCCGCAGCCCCGCCCAGATGGACCGCGCGATCAAGGGACTGGTCACCGGCCGCTATGGCTGGATCGTGTTCACCTCGGTCAACGCGGTGAAGGCGGTGCGCGAGAAGTTCGCCGAGCTGGGCCTCGACGCGCGGGCGTTCGCCGGCGTCAAGGTGGCCTGCGTGGGCGAGTCCACCGCGGACGCGGTGCGTGCCTTCGGCATCCAGCCGGAGCTGGTGCCGACCGGCGAGCAGTCGAGCCAGGGCCTGCTGGCCGACTTCCCGCCCTACGACGACGTGTTCGACCCGATCAACCGGGTGCTGCTCCCGCGCGCCGACATCGCGACCGAGACGCTGGCGGCCGGTCTGGTCGAGCGCGGCTGGGAGATCGACGACGTCACCGCCTACCGGACCGTCCGGGCCGCTCCGCCGGCCGCGTCGGTGCGCGAGGCGATCAAGGGCGGCGGCTTCGACGCGGTGTGCTTCACCTCGTCGAGCACGGTGCGCAACCTGGTCGGCATCGCGGGCAAGCCGCACGCGAAGACCGTCGTCGCGGTGATCGGCCCGGCCACCGCAGCCAGCGCCCAGGAGTTCGGCCTGCGCGTCGACGTGCAGCCCGAGACTGCCGCCGTCGGGCCGCTGGTCGACGCCCTGGCCGAGTTCGCGGCGGCGCGCCGGGCCGAGGAGGAAGGCGCCGCCACGTGAGCGCCGGCTCCTCGCCGTACCCGTTCGCTCGGGGGCGCCGACTGCGGTCGACGCCCGCGCTGCGTCGCCTGACCGCCCAGACCCGGCTGTCCCCGGCGGACTTCGTGCTGCCGGTGTTCGTCAAGCAGGGCATCGCCGACCCGGTCGCGATCTCGTCGATGCCCGGCGTGGTCCAGCACACGCTCGACTCGCTGCGCAAGGCCGCGCAGGAGGCCGCCGAGGCCGGCGTCGGCGGGCTGATGCTGTTCGGCATACCGGGCGACAAGGACCCGGTGGGCTCGCAGGCCGACGCGGCCGACGGGATCGTCAACGTCGCGCTGCAGCAGCTGCGGGCGGACCTCGGCGACGAGCTCGTGCTCATGGCCGACCTCTGCCTCTGCGAGTACACCGACCACGGCCACTGCGGCGTGATCACCCCCGCCGGAGTTGTCGACAACGACCCCACCCTCGACCGGTACGCCGCCGTGGCCGTCGCGCAGGCCCAGGCCGGCGCCCACGTCATCGCCCCCAGCGGGATGATGGACGGCCAGGTCGCGGCGATCCGCCGGGCCCTCGACGGCGCGGCGTACACCGAGACGCCGGTCCTGGCCTATGCGGCCAAGTACGCCTCGGGCTTCTACGGGCCGTTCCGCGAGGCGGCCGAGGGAGCGCCGCAGTTCGGCGACCGGTCGACCTACCAGATGGACCCGCCCAACGCCGACGAGGCGTTGCGCGAGGTGGCGCAGGACCTCGCGGAGGGCGCCGACGCCGTCATGGTGAAGCCGGCCCTGCCCTACCTCGACATCGTGGCCCGCGTCGCCGACGCGGTGCAGGTGCCCGTGGCGGCCTACCAGGTGAGCGGGGAGTACGCGATGGTCGAGGCGGCCGCCGCCAACGGCTGGGTCGACCGCGAGCGGGCGATCCTCGAGACGTTGACCGCCATCCGGCGGGCCGGTGCCGGCACGGTGCTGACGTACTGGGCCGTCGAAGCGGCACGCCTGCTGCGTTGACCTCCTACGTCGAGCCGGGCGGCTCGTGGCGGACCTTCTCCTGGGTCGCCGGTGCCCTCGTCGGCTTCGTCGTCCTCGACCTGGTCCTGCCAGGAGGCGACCTGCCGCCGGTCCTGTGGGTGCTGGCCGTCGCCGGGGTCCTCGGCGTCGTGGGGCTGGCCACGCTGTCGGCGCGCCGGATCTGGACCGTGCGGGTGGACTCCGACGCGCTGTCGGTCGGCCGGGAGCGCGTGCGGCTGTCGGACGTCGACATCGGCCACCTGCGGGCAGTCGACTCCGGCGTCGACGCCGGCGCGCCGGTCCTCGGTGGCGGCTGGTCGCTGCCGAAGGGGCGGACCGGCCTGCCGTTGAAGCTGGACGACGGCCGCACGGTCCTCGTGCCGACGCGCAACCCGGCCGCGCTCTACGAGGCGCTGATGGTGCGCCTCGGCCAGACCCCCGACACCGCTCCGGGAGCAGAAGGGACACTGGGGGCGTGACCTCGCTGGACAGCACCGCCTACACCTACGAGGCCCCGGTCTCGGCCGACCTCTTCGACCGCGGCCAGCGGATCATCCCGGGTGGGGTGAACAGCCCGGTCCGCGCGTTCCGGGCGGTCGGCGGCACCCCGCGGTTCATGGCCGAGGGATCCGGCGCGTACCTCACCGACGCCGACGGACGCCGTTACGTCGACCTGGTCGCCTCGTGGGGACCGCTGATCCTCGGGCACGCGCATCCGGCCGTCGTCGAGGCCGTCATCGCCGCCGCGCGCCGCGGCACCTCGTTCGGCGCGCCCACCGAGGGCGAGCTCGAGCTGGCCGAGGAGATCCGCGCCCGGGTGGCTCCGGTCGAGCGGGTCCGCCTGGTCAACTCCGGCACCGAGGCGGTGCTGTCGGCGGTCCGGCTCGCCCGCGGCGCCACCGGGCGGCCGCTCGTGGTCAAGTTCGCCGGCAACTACCACGGCCACGTCGACGCGCTGCTGGCCTCGGCCGGCTCGGGGGTGGCAACTCTCGGGCTCCCCGACACCCCGGGGGTCACGACCGGCGCAGCCGCGGACACGGTCGTGCTCCCCTACAACGACGTCGCGGCCGTGGAGGCGGTCTTCGCCGAGCGCGGCAGCCAGATCGCGTGCGTGATCAGCGAGGCGGCGGCCGGCAACATGGGCGTCGTCCCACCGCTGGACGGGTTCAACGGCCACCTGCGGCGGATCACCGCCGCCCACGGCGCGCTGCTAGTGCTCGACGAGGTCATGACCGGCTTCCGGGTCTCCCGCTCCGGCTGGTACGGCCTCGACCCGGTGGACGCCGACCTGTTCACCTTCGGCAAGGTCATGGGTGGTGGCCTGCCCGCCGCCGCGTTCGGTGGGCGCGCGGACCTGATGGACCAGCTGGCCCCGCTCGGGCCGGTCTACCAGGCGGGCACGTTGTCGGGGAACCCGGTGGCGGTCGCCGCGGGGCTCGCCACGCTGCGCAACTGCACCGACGAGGTCTACGCGCACTGCGACGAGGTCGCCGCCGTGCTGCGGGGCGCGGCGAGTGCGGCCCTGTTCGCCGCGGGCGTGCCGCACCGCGTCCAGCAGGCCGGCAGCATGTTCTCGATCTTCTTCGTGCCGGACGAGCGGCAGGTGCGCGACTACGACGACGCGAGGACCCAGGACGTCGCCCGGTACACCGCCTTCTTCCACGCGCTGCTCGCCCGTGGCGTGTACCTGCCGCCGTCGGCTTTCGAGGCGTGGTTCGTCCACGCGGCCCTGACCGGTGACGCCCTCGACCATGTCCTGGCCGCCCTGCCCGCCGCTGCCCGGGCGGCCGCGGAGGTCGCGCCGTGAGCGAGCGGACGGTGGTCCACCTGCTGCGGCACGGGGAGGTGCACAACCCCGCGAAGGTCCTCTACGGCCGGCTGCCCGGCTACCGGCTGTCCGCGGCCGGCGAGGGCATGGCCGCCACGGCGGCGAAGTGGTTCTCCGGCAAGGACGTCACCCACCTCGTCTCCAGCCCCCTGGAGCGGGCGCAGCAGACGGCCGCGCCCATTGCCGAGTCGCTGGCCCTGCCGGTGCAGATCGACGAGCGGCTGATCGAGGCCGGCAACGCCTTCGAGGGTCTGCGGGTGGGTGTCGGCGACGGCGCCCTGCGGGTGCCCCGGCACTGGTGGAAGCTGCGCAACCCGTTCCGGCCGTCGTGGGGGGAGCCCTACGTCGAGATCGCCGCACGCATGCTCGCCGCCGTCGAGGCCGCGCGGGACGCCGCCCGCGGCCACGAGGCGGTGCTGGTCAGCCACCAGCTGCCGATCTGGACCGTGCGCCTGCACGTCGAGGGCCGCCGGTACGCCCACGACCCGCGCCGTCGGCAGTGCGGCCTGGCCAGCGTGACGTCCCTGACCTACGACGGGGACCGGTTCGCGAGCCTGTCGTACGCAGAGCCGGCGGGTGCCACGGATCCCGACGCGGTGCCCGGGGCATGAGGCGGACCCTCCTCGCGCTGGGCACGCTCGCCGCGCTGACCGCGTGCTCGACCGGGTCGGACCAGGTCGCGGTGAACAACGGAGGCGAGTTCCGGTTCGTCGAGGCGACCCCGTCCGGCGAGGTCATCCCCGTGGACGAGCGGGCCGCCGCACCCCAGTTCGCCGGCACGCTGCTCGACGGCAGCGACTTCGAGTCCTCCGAGCTCGGCGGCGACGTCGCCGTCCTCAACTTCTGGGGCAGCTGGTGCGGGCCCTGCAGGGTGGAGACGCCCGAGTTCCAGGAGGTCTACGCCGACGTCCGCCAGGACGGCGTGCAGTTCCTGGGGCTCAACGTCAAGGAGAGCAGCGAGCAGTTCGCCCTGGCGTTCGTGGACCGCTTCGGCATCGAGTTCCCCTCCCTCTACGACCCGCGGGGAGAGGTGGCGCTGGCGTTCCGGGACTACCCGGCGACGGCGATCCCGTCCACGATCGTCCTGGACCCGCAGGGACGCGTCGCCGCGGTGTACACCGGAACGGTCTCGCAGGAGGACCTGCGCGGCGTGATCGACCTCGTGCTCGAGGAGGGCTGAGCAGTGGGTGAGACCTTCGCGGGTCTGGTCGCCGACGGCCCCCTGCTCGTGGCCGCCGGGGTCGCCGCGCTGGTCGGGTTCATCAGCTTCGCCTCACCGTGCGTCCTGCCGCTGGTGCCCGGCTACCTGTCCTACGTCACGGGGCTGGTCGGCACCGGCGCCGCGGCCACCACCGCCGCCACGCCCGCCCAGGGGCCGGGGAGCACGGCGACCGCGGTCCGGACCGACGTCGTCCCCCGTGCCCGCATGGTGCTCGGTGCCCTGCTGTTCGTGCTGGGCTTCACCGCGGTCTTCGTCGCGTTCGGCGCGGCCTTCGGCGGGCTGGGCCGGCTGATGCTGGAGCACCAGGACCTGCTCAACCGGATCTTCGGCGTCGTCACGGTCCTCGTCGGACTGGGTTTCCTCGGCTGGCTGCCCTTCCTCCAGCGCACCAAGCGGATCGACGCCCGGCCTGCCGCCGGGCTCGCCGGCGCGCCTCTGCTGGGCGTCGTCTTCGGCCTGGGCTGGACGCCGTGCCTCGGGCCGACGCTGTCGGCGGTCTACTCGCTGGCTTTCTCGGAGGCGACGGCGACCCGCGGGGCGCTGCTGGGCGTCGCCTACTGCCTCGGGCTCGGCGTCCCGTTCGTCCTCGTGGCGCTGGGAGCCCGGTGGGCGATGAGCGCCACCACGTTCCTCCGCCGGCACGCCCGCACGGTGACCCGCGTCGGCGGCGCGGTCCTGGTGCTGGTGGGCCTCATGCTGCTCACCGGGGCCTGGACCGAGCTCATGCAGTGGCTGCGCTCCTGGCTCGCGGCCAGCGGCTTCGCGGAGACCTCGCTGTGACCGAGCGTGCGAGGTCACACATCGGCAGAGCGACTGGCACGGCACCGACGAGCGCCAGCGAGGAGGAGCTGTGACGGTGACCGCCCCGCCGCGCCCGCCGGCCGCGCCGCCCCCGCCCGCGCGCCCGTCCTTCGGCCGCCGGTTCACGGGGCGGCTGCTGCACTGGTGGCGGCGGCTCACGGCGATGCGCACCGCGATCGTGCTGCTGTTCCTGCTCGCGCTCGCCGCCGTGCCTGGCTCGTTGCTGCCCCAGCGGTCGCTGTCGCAGAACAACGTGCGCCAGTACTTCGCCGACCACCCGACGCTGGCCCCGGTGCTGGACCGGCTGTACCTGTTCGACGTCTTCAGCTCGCCCTGGTTCGCGGCGGTCTACCTGCTGCTGTTCGTCTCGCTGATCGGCTGCGTCCTGCCGCGCGCCCTCGAGCACGCCCGCAGCCTGCGGGCGGCGCCTCCGCCGGCTCCCCGCAACCTGCTGCGCCTCCCGGACTCGGACCGGCTCACCACGCCGCTGCCCGCGGCACGGGCGCTGGACGCGGTGGAGGAGGAGCTGCGGGTCCGCCGGTTCCGCGTCGTCCGCCGGCAGGGCAGTGCCCATTCCGCCGGGACCGGCGGCGACCTGTCGGCGGAGAAGGGCTACCTCAAGGAGACCGGCAACCTGCTCTTCCACCTGTCGCTGGTGGCCCTGCTGCTGGGACTGGCCGGCGGCAAGCTCTGGGGGTACGAGGGCAGCATCCTGGTCACCGAGGGTCAGGGTTTCTGCAACTCGTTCCAGCAGTACGACACCTACTCGGCCGGGCCGTTGGTCGACAGCGGCGATCTCAGCCCGCTCTGCGTCGACCTCGAGGACTTCCGGGCCGAGTACGAGGAGAACCTGACCGCGGCGTCGTTCACGGCCGACATCCGCTTCGGCGCCCCCGGTCAGGACGGCCGGCCCACCACCATCGGGATCAACGAGCCGCTCCGGGTGGACGGCGACCGCGTCTACCTGACGGGGCACGGGTTCAGCCCCACGTTCAGCGTCACCCGGCCGGACGGCACGGCGCTCACCGACGTCTCCGTGCCCTTCCTGCCCGCGGACCAGGCGACCATGGCCAGCCAGGGCGCGCTCAAGATCCCCGACCTCGGCGGCGGCGACGACCAGCTGGCCCTCGAGGGGTTCTTCGCCCCCACCGGGTTGGTGCAGGGCGGGATCCTCACCTCGGTCGATCCCCGTCCGTTGGAGCCCCGGGTCGCGGTGGTGGCCTACGAGGGCTACCTCGGCCTCGACTCCGGCATCCCGCAGTCGGTCTACTCGCTGGACGCCACCCAGATCGACCGGGGGCGGCTGGTCGAGGTCGGCGCGGGCAACCTGGCGCTCGGCGAGTCGCTCACCCTTCCCGACGGGACGACGGTGACGTTCACCGGCTTCCGCGAGTTCGCGGCGCTGCAGTACTCGCACGACCCGGGGCAGGGCTGGGTGCTGGCCAGCTCCATCGCCCTGCTCGCCGGCCTGCTCGGCATGCTCCTGCTGCGCCGGGAGCGGGTGTTCGCCCGGGCGGAGGCCGCGCCGGGCGGCGGCGGTACCGTGCTGACACTCGCCTCGCTCACCAGGGGCAGCGGCGAGAACGCGCCCCGGTTCGCCGCCCTGACCGACGACCTGGCCGGACAGCTGGACGAAGCGCTCACCGAGCGTGCCCGAGGACCCGAACCGGAGGACTCCCCGCGTGACTCCTGACTCGCTCGCCGCGCTGTCGGACAACTTGTTCTCGATCACCGTGGCGCTGTACTCGGTCGCGGTCGTGGCGTTCTGCGCCCAGCTCGCCTTCGGGCGACGCCCGGCGCGGGAGCTGGTGGGCGCCGGCGCACCGGTCGAGCCCGCGCCACCGGTCGAGGACAGCCGCGGCCGCCGCTGGGGCGCGCTGGCCATGGGCCTGACCGTGCTGGGTGCGCTGACCCACGCCGGCGTCCTCGTCGCCCGCGGACTGGCGACCGAGCGCCTGCCCCTCGGCAACATGTACGAGTTCTCGACCGCCGTCGTGCTGGTCGCCGTGCTCGTCTACGTGGTCTTCGCGCTGCGCGCCCCCACGCTCCGCCACCTGGGGCTGTTCGTGCTCGCCCCGGTCGTGCTCTCGCTCGTCCTGATCGGGCTCTTCCTCTACGCCGAGGCCGGCCCGCTGGTCGCGGCGCTGCGGTCGTACTGGCTGGCGATCCACGTCAGCACCGCCGTCATCGGGTTCGGCATCTTCTTCGTCAGCGGCGTCGCCAGCGCCCTGTACCTGGTGCGGGTGCGGCACGACGAGCGCGTCGCCACGGGTGAGGCATCGGCCGGACTGATCTCGCGGCTGCCCGGCGCGACCGCCATCGACCGGGTCGCGCACCGCAGCGCGGTGTTCGGGTTCCCGATCTGGACCTTCGCCGTGATCGCCGGCGCGATCTGGGCCGAGGCCGCGTGGGGCCGCTTCTGGGGCTGGGATCCCAAGGAGACGTGGGCCTTCATCGCGTGGGTCGTCTACGCGGCCTACCTGCACGCCCGGACGACGGCCGGCTGGCGGGGGAAGCCCGCCGCCTGGGTCAACGTCGTCGGTCTCGGCGTGATGATCTTCAACCTGACGTTCGTCAACATGGTCTCGACGGGCCTGCACAGTTACGCGGGAGTGGGCTGATCGGTCACTCTGCGTGACCGGCTGCCGGGGGCGCTCGCGCGCCATCCGGTCGACGGATGTCGTACCTGCGTGCTTCGATCCCGGGCATGACCCACCGCACCGTCGCACCCTCCGGATCTCACCGTGGGTAAGCACGCGGCGCCGGACGGCGCGTCCGCGCACCCGCTCGTGGTCGCCGCGCTGGCCTCCCGATCCGGCGAGGGCGCGCACTCCCACGACGGGCGGAGCCAGGGCAGCCCCGGAGGGGGCAGCGAGGTCGGCTGGCCCGCGCCACCGGCGCCCGGCGGAGGCGGACTCGGCTGGCCCGCGGACGCCGACGCGGACGCTGGAGACGCCGGCACGGAGGAGCCCGGGCCACCGGCGACCGTCGTGCGCCGCGGCTGGCGCCGGCTGTTCGGGGCGAGCCGGGTCGCCTGAGAGAGGACCCGGTCCCCGTCACCACTCGCACGCTCGCGGCGAGCCTCCGGACAGGGCCGGAGAGGCGAACTGGAACAGAGGACTACGCGGGGGAGCCGTCGTCCCGTCGGGTGCGGCGGTCGAGCTCGCGCAGGAACTCCGGGTCGTCGTCGGGGGCGACCGGGCGGGTCGGTCGTTGCGGGCGCGGCCGGCGGACCTGTCGGGGCGCGCGGACGCTGCCACCAGAGCTACCCGGTCCGGCCGCCGCCCGCATGACGAGCACGACGACCACCACCGCGACCACGAGCACCACCAGTAGGACCACGGTTCCACCCCCTCGTCGACGTCCAGCGTACGTCGGTGCGGATACTTCGTGCCGGGTCACGCGCACCGGGCATGCCGGTCGGGGGCCGAGCGGGAGGGGACGGAGCCATCGACGCCGTGGACCGGCAGCTCATCGACCTGCTGCGCGCCAACGGGCGGGCCAGTTACGCGGAGCTGGCCCGCCAGGTCGGGCTCTCGTCCCCCGCCGTGCACGAGCGCGTGGGCAAACTGGAGGCAGCCGGGGTCATCACCGGCTACCGGGCGATCGTGGACCCGTCCTCGATCGGGCTCGACGTGACGGCCCTGGTCAGCGTCATCGAGAGCGACGCCGTGGACGACACGGGCATCGAGGAGGGCCTGCGCGCCCTGTCGGCGGTCGAGGACTGCTGGCGGGTGGCGGGCAGCGAGGGATACGTGCTGAAGGTCCGCGTGACCGACATCCCGGCACTGGAGGCCACCATCAGCGCGTTGAACCGGATCAGGGGTGTCGCGCGCACCCGCACCACAGTGGTGCTGTCGACGAAGTGGGAGGGCCGTCATGGCTGAGGAGAAGTCGGCCGGCGGAGCGACCCCGGCATCACCGACCGGGGGCCCGGCGAGGCCGCCCAGGATCGCGCCGTGGCTGGTGATCTACACGATCGGACGGTTCGCGATCGCCGCCGCCCTCGTGCTCCTGCTCTGGCAGATCGGCCTGGCCGGCACGCCCGGGCTGCTCTTCGGCGTACTGCTCTCCATGCCCGTGTCCTACGTCCTGCTGCGTCCCTCGCGCGACCGGCTGACCGAGGCGATGGCGGCGCGGAGCGTCGCGCGCAGGAACGCCAAGGAGGAGCTCCGGGCCCGGCTGAGCGGCACGGAGCAGTCCGGATAGCCCCGGACAGCCGGCTCAGCCGCTGAGCGCCAGCCCGGCGCCGAGCAGGACGCCGGTCGCCAGGGTCACCAGGCCGGTGCCCTGCAGCGCGGCGACGAGCGCGGGGCCGCGTCCTCCGGAGAGCACCGCGCGGGCCGGTGGCACCGCCAGCGGGGCGGCGAGGAGGCCGAGCAGGCTCCAGGGGCGGGCGACGCCGACGCCGGCGACGACGGCGAACGCGACGGCGAAGAGGGCGACGAACAGCACACGGGTCGCGCGGTCGCCGAGCAGGACCGCCAGCGTCCGCTTGCCCACGTCGGCGTCGCCGGCGAGGTCGCGGAGGTTGTTGACCACCAGGATGGCCACGATGAGCAGCCCGACCGGGACGGCGACGGCGAACGCCAGCCCGGGCAGCGTGCCGGTCTGGACGAACGTCGTCCCGGCGACCGCCACCAGGCCGAAGAAGACGAACACGAACACCTCGCCGAGGGCGCGGTAGCCGTAGGGCAGCGGACCGCCGGTGTAGGTCCACGCGGCCGCGATGCAGACCGCGCCCACCGCGATCAACCACCAGCTGGACAGGGCCGCGAGCACGAGGCCGGCCACCGCGGCAACGGCGAAGGACAGGACCGCCGCCAGCAGCACCTGACCGGGCGGTGCCGCGCCGGAGCCGACCAGCCGCATCGGGCCCACCCGGTCGGCGTCGGTACCGCGGCGGCCGTCGGAGTAGTCGTTGGCGTAGTTGACCGCCACCTGCAGGGCCAGCGCGACCACCAGCGCCAGCAACGCCGGGACGAGCCGGAAGCCGTCGAGCGCCACGGCGGCGCCGGTGCCGACGAGGACCGGCGCCAGCGCGGCGGGCAGCGTGCGGGGCCGGGCGCCGGCCACCCACTGCCCCGGGGTCGCCATCAGCGCAGCACCTCCCGGGCCACCGCGCGCCGGTCCGGCTTGCCGCTGTGCAGCAGCGGAACGGCGGGGACGACGTGCAGCTCCCGGGGTGCGGCCGCCGCGCCGAGCCGCTCGGCGACCCAGGCCCGGAGCGCGGGCAGCGCGGGCTCGACGCCGGCCCGCGGCACGACGGCGGCCACGACCCGCTGACCCCACTCCTCGTCCGGCCGGCCGAACACCACGACGTCGGCGACCTCCGGGTGCTCCCGCAACGCCGCCTCCACCGCCTGCGGCGCGACGTTCACGCCGCCGCTGACGACCACGTCGTCGAGGCGTCCGTGCACGGTCAGCCGGCCGTCGCCGTCGAGCGTGCCGGCGTCGCGGGTGGCGAACCAGCCGCCCCGGAACGCCGCCTCGGTGGCAGCGGGGTCCAGCCGGTAGCCGAGGGCGAGCACCGGCCCGGCCAGCTCGATCCCGCCGGGCTCGGGGCCGTCGGCCACCCGCACCCGCACGCCGTCCAGCGGCAGGCCGTCGTAGACGCAGCCCCCGGCCGTCTCGGTCATGCCGTAGGTCGTCACCACCGCCACGCCCGCCTCGCGGGCGCGGGCGAGCAGCACCGGGTCGGTCGCGGCGCCCCCGACCAGGACGGCGTCGAACGCCCGCAGGGCGGCCGGCTCCGCGTCGAGGTGGCGGCGCAGCTGCGTGGGGACCAGCGCGGTGTACCGGCGGCCGGCGGGCAACCGGCCGACCGCGGCCGCCAGCGGCTCGCCGTCCCCCAGCACGGTCGCGGGCCGCCCGGCGAGGACGCTGCGGCAGATCACCTGCAGCCCGGCGATCGCCGACACCGGCAGGGCCAGCAACCAGCTGCCCGGGCCGCCGAGCCGGTCCAGGGTCGCCGCGGCCGACGCCTGCAGGGCAGCGGCGGGCAGCAGCACACCGCGACCGCCTCCGGTCGATCCGGAGGTCACCACGACGACGTCGGCCCCGGACTCCAGCGGCACCTGCGGACGCAGCACCTCGCGCGCGGCCCCGACCACCGCCGGCGGTCCCGACGGGAGGACCGCGAGGGGCGCCGTGCCGGCCAGCGCGGCCCGGACCGCGCCCTCGGTCACCTCCCGCGCCGGGAGGACGGTGAGGCGCCTGGTCACGACGGGCAAGCCTACGACCCTGCCCCCGTACGCTGATCGACGTGATCACCGCCGTGTACCGGGTGCCGCTGCGCACCCGGTTCCGCGGCGTCGACGTCCGGGACGGCGTACTGGTCCAGGGGCCGGCGGGGTGGGGTGAGTTCTCGCCGTTCTGGGACTACGACGTGGCGGAGAGCCGGCGCTGGTGGGCGGCGGCGGTGGAGGCGGCGACCGAGGGATGGCCCGAGCCCGCGCGCGCGGCGGTGCCGGTGAACGTGACGGTGCCGGCCGTGGACGCGGACCGGGCGCACGCGATCGTCGCGGCCTCGGGCTGCCGCACGGCCAAGGTGAAGGTCGCCGAGCCGGGTCAGTCGCCGGCCGACGACCGCGCGCGCCTCGAGGCAGTCCGCGACGCCCTGGGCGCCGACGGGGCGATCCGGGTCGACGCCAACGCGGCCTGGGACGTCGACACCGCGGTCGCCCGCATCCGCGACCTGGACGCGGTGGGCCTGGAGTACGTCGAGCAGCCGTGCGCCACGCTCGGGGAGCTGGCCGCCCTGCGCCGCCGGACCGACGTCCGGATCGCCGCGGACGAGGTGGTGCGGCGCTCGGCCGATCCGCGGCGGGTCGACCTGCGGGAGGCCTGCGACGTCGTCGTCCTCAAGGTGCAGCCGCTCGGTGGGGTGCGGGCGGCGCTCGAGGTGGCCGAGGCGCACGGCCTGCCGTGCGTCGTCTCCTCGGCGCTGGAGAGCTCGGTCGGCATCGCGGCGGGGGTCGCGCTGGCCGCTGCGCTGCCGGAACTGCCGTTCGCCTGCGGTCTGGCCACGGTCGCGCTGTTCACCGACGACGTCACGACCGAGCCGCT
This sequence comes from Blastococcus sp. PRF04-17, assembly GCF_023016265.1. Taxonomy (GTDB): domain Bacteria; phylum Actinomycetota; class Actinomycetes; order Mycobacteriales; family Geodermatophilaceae; genus Blastococcus_B. The sequence goes on from NZ_CP095412.1 coordinate 3,692,974, forward strand.
GCTGCCGGTGGGTGGCGAGCTGCCCGTGCGCCGGGTCGAGCCCGACCGGCTGGACGCCGTCGCGGCCGACACCGCCACCGCCGCCCGGTGGCGCACCCGGCTCGACGCGGTGCGCGCATGAACCCCTCGACCGCGTTCGCCCGGGTGCTGGTGGACGAGCTGCTGCGCGGCGGCGTCACCGACGCCGTGCTCGCGCCGGGCTCGCGGTCCGCTCCGGTCGCGCTCGCCCTCGCCGGCGCCGAGCGGAACGGCCGGCTGCGGCTGCACGTCCGGATCGACGAGCGGACGGCGGCGTTCCTCGCCCTCGGACTGGCCAAGGCGTCGGGGCGACCGGTCCCGGTGCTGACCACGTCGGGGACGGCGGCGGCGCACCTGCACGCGGCGGTGCTCGAGGCCGACGCGAGCGGGGTGCCGCTGCTCGCGCTGACCGCCGACCGGCCGCCCGAGCTGCGGGCCACCGGCGCCAACCAGACCATCGAGCAGGCCGGCCTCTACGGCGGTGCCGTCCGGTGGGCCGCCGACGTCGGCGTGCCCGAGGCGGCACGGGACGCGGCGCAGAACCGGTACTGGCGCTCGCTGGTGGCCAGGGCGCTGATCACCGCGCGCGGCGATACGTCTGCAGACCCCGGGCCGGTGCACCTCAACCTGGCGTTCCGCGAGCCGCTGCTGCCCGATGACGAGGACACCGGGCAGCTGGACGTCTTCTGGACGGGGCGGCCCGACGGCGCGCCGTGGACGGCGGCCCAGGCGTGGTCGCCCGCCACCGCCGGCTCCCCGCCCTGGCGCCGGCGGACGCTCGTCGTCATCGGAGACGGTCCTCCGTCCTGGGGGCGGGTCGCCGCCGACGTCGCCGCCGGCAACGGCTGGCCGGTCGTCGCCGAACCGTCCAGCGGTGGGTGGTCCGGCCTCCGAGCCGGTGCCCTGCTGCTCGACGCGCCGGAGTGGCTGGAGGAGCACCGTCCGGACCAGGTCGTCGTCGTCGGCCGGCCGACGCTGTCCCGGCCGGTGTCGCGCCTGCTCGCCGATGACCGGATCGAGGTGATCACGACGACGACCACCCCCGCTGGGCGGATGCGACCCGGTCGAGCGCCACGGTGGGCCTCGACGTCGCCGCCGGGCCCGGTGAGGCGGGCACCCTCGACGGTGCCTGGGCGACGGAGTGGGCAGCCGCCGCCGAGCGGGTGGGAGGCGCGGTGGACGCCGTCCTCGACGGTGCCCCTGGCCTGTCGGCGGCACGGCTCGCGCGGGACGTCGTCGCGGCCCTGCCGGCGGGGGTCCTGCTCGTGCTGGGGTCCTCGACGCCCGTGCGCGACGTCGACCGGCTCGCCGTGCCGCGGGCAGACCTGACCGTGCTCGCCAACCGCGGTGTGGCCGGCATCGACGGCACGATCTCCACCGCCGTCGGGGCGGCGCTGGCGCACGCGGGACCGGCCTTCGCGCTGATGGGCGACCTCACCTTCCTGCACGACCTCACCGGGCTGCTGCTGGGGAGGGGGAGCCGCTGCCGGACCTCACCGTGGTGGTCCCGGACAACGACGGGGGCGGGATCTTCGCGCAGCTCGAGCCGGGGCAGGACCGGCACGCGCGCGACTACCGGCGGGTGTTCGGCACGCCGCACGGCCGGGACCTCGTGACCGTGGCCCGGTCGATGGGGTGGGCGGCCGGAGCGGTGGGTTCGGCCGGCGAGCTGCCGGGCGTCCTGGCCCTGGGCGGGCCGCGCGTGGTCGTCGTCCGCACCGACCAGCGGGCCGAGGCGGGCCTCGCGCGGGAGCTGCGGGCCGCCGCGCGGAGCGCACTTCCCGCCTGACCGGCGGCTTCCCGGCTCCACGTCTTGCGCTTCTCGTGCGGTTCCCTGGCGGGTGGCCTGCGGAAGGGCCCGCATCGTCGTCGTCGTCCCCGGGAGCCGCCCGGTCCCGGAGAGTCAAGGAGAGACGACGACATGAGCTCGAACACCAGCCCCTTCCGCCGCCTCGCGGTGACGATCGCCATGGCCGGCGTCGCCGCGATCGGCACCGTTGCCCTCGCCCCGGCCGCCCTGGCCGACGACGCGGTCGTCACCGAGTCCGCTCCCGTCACCGAGTCCGCTCCCGAGCCCGCTCCGCTCACGGAGCCCGGCCCCGACGCGCTCCCCGCACCGGTCGCCCCGGCACCGTCCGGTCCCGTGACCCAGTCGGCTCCGGCCGTCCCGTCCGCTCCCGTGAACGAGGACGACGACGATGACGACGACGACGATGACGAGGTCGTCGTCGCTCCGACCCCGGTCCCGCCGCCGGTCGTCTACGACAAGGACGGCAAGCCGATCAAGGCCCCCACGGTCTGCACGGCGCAGGACCTCGAGAACGTGACCAAGAACGTCGCCGACGCCACCAAGAAGGTCGCCTCGCTGACCAAGGCGGCCACCGTTCTCCGCCAGTCCGCGGTGGTCCTGCGCGCGCAGGCCGCCAAGGCCAAGGGCATGTCCGCGAAGCTCATCATCGGGCTCGCCGACGCCGCCGACCGGGCCGCGGCCCTGCTGGACGCCGAGGGCGTCAAGCTCCTGGCGAAGGCCGGCCAGAAGAACTGCATCGAGGTCACCGCGCCCGGCGGTCGCTTCTGATCCCAGCACCACGCGCCGGACGGCGGTGTCCCTCTTGGGGCACCGCCGTCCGGCGTCTTGCTGTTCTTGCGGTTCTCTTGCGGATCCCTCCCGTGTGGCTTGCGGAACGACCTGCATCGTCGTTCCTGTCACCGGGATCGTCCCGGTCCCGGATAGTCAAGGAGAGACGACGACATGAGCTCGAACATCAGCACCTTCCGCCGCCTCGCGGTGACGATCGCCATGGCCGGCGTGGCTGCGTTCGGCACCGTGGCCATCGCCCCCGCCGCCCACGCCGCCGACGTCGTGTACGACAAGGACGGCAACCCGGTCTCGGCGCCCACGATCTGCACCGCCGAGGACCTGGCGGAGTACGCCCGGAAGCTCGCGGAGGCCACCGCGCAGGCTGCCGTCCTCGACAGCGCCGCGGCGAAGCTGCGCGCGGAGGCCGACGCGCTCTACGCCAAGGCGGCCAAGATCCCCGGCCAGGCCAAGGGCATCGTCAAGCAGGCCGAGAGGGCCGACGCCGCGGCCGCGGAGCTGGAGGCGCAGGCCCGCAAGCTGATCGAGAAGGCCAGCCAGAAGACCTGCATCGAGCAGCCCACGGGCGGCGGTCGCTTCTGAGCGCACCCCTACCACGCCGAAACGGCGGTGTCCCTCGGGGGGACACCGCCGTTCCGGCGTTCCGGAGGGATTCAGCCCTCGAGGGCGGCCTGGAAGGCGGCGAACTTCGCCTGGGTCTCCGCCAGCTCGGACGCCGGATCGGAGCCGGCGACGATGCCGCACCCGGCGAAGAGCCGCGCGCTGTGCTCGCCGAGCAGCTCCGCACAGCGCAGGGCCAGCCCGAACTCCCCGTCGCCCCGAGCGTCCAGCCAGCCCACCGGGCCCGCGTAGCGGCCCCGGTCCATGCCCTCGAGCTCGGCGATCGCCGCGGCGGCGTCCTTCGCGGGGGTGCCGCACACGGCTGCCGTCGGGTGCACGGCCCCGATCAGGTCGAGCAGCCCGGCCCGGCCGCGCAGCCCGCGAGTGTGCTGGGTCCCGGTGACGTCGGAGGCCAGGTGGCGGACGTTGGCGAGGGTCAGCAGCTCCGGCTCGGCCGGCGCCGTCAGGGTGCTGCAGAACGGCTCGAGCGCCCGCACGAGCGAGTCGACGGCCAGGGCGTGCTCGGCGCGGTCCTTCGCGGAGCCGATCAGGGCGGCGGCCAGGCGCTCGTCGTGGTCGCCGGCCCCGCGGGGCGCCGTGCCGGCCAGCACCCGCGCCGACAGCTCGCGGCCGGTGCGCCGCAGCAGCAGTTCGGGAGTTGCGCCGAGCAGCCCGTCGACGGCGAACGTCCAGCAGTCGGGGAAACGGTCGGCCAGACGGTGCAGCAGCCGGCGCGGATCCAGCGGGACGTCGGAGGACACGAGCAGGTCGCGGGCGAGCACCACCTTGGCCAGTTCGCCGGCGCCGATCCGCTCGACCGCGGTCGCCACCGACGCACACCAGCTGGCGGGGTCCAGCGCGCCGTCGGCGTAGCGCAGTCGCGCGCCCGGTGCGTCGTCCGGCGGGCGGGGCGGCGGCAGGAGGTCCGGCTCGACGTCGCCCACGGTGGTGACCCAGCGGCGGCCGTCGCGCCGGCCGACGACGACCTCGGGGACGACGAAGACCGACGTGCCCACCTCGGGGTCGAACGCGATGCTCGCGAACAGGACCGGCCCCGAACCGGGGACGTCGAGCTCGTCGTCCACGTCGAGCCCGGCCGTCCACTCCGCCCACCAGGCGGCCGCTTCCGCGAGGCCTCGGGGCCCCGACACCTCCAGCCGGGCGGCCTCGCCCCACCCGACGAGTCCCTCGCCGCGGCGCACCCAGGACAGCCCGCCCCGGGACGGGAGATGGCGGAGGAGGGCGCCGGGGGCGCTCGTTTCGATCGTCGTCACCGTGCGCCTCGGGGACGCGGCGGCCGCGTCCAGCGAGGTCAGGGCGCCCACGGTCACCTGCCCAGCGTAGGCAGCCTTGTAGCGTCCTCGCCGTGGGAGACCGGCGAGAGGACGGACACAGCAGCGGCGTGCGGGCGGGGCTGGACAAGCGGCCGGCCGACGTGGCGGCCATGTTCGACCGGGTCGCCCGCCGCTACGACCTGACCAACACGGTCCTCTCCGGGGGCCGCGACGCCGCCTGGCGCCGGGCGACCCGCGAGGCGCTGGGCGCACGCGCGGGAGACGTCGTCCTCGACGTCGCCGCCGGGACGGCGGTCTCGACCGTGGAGCTGGCGGCCGGCGGCGTGACCGCCGTCGCCTGCGACTTCTCCCTGGGCATGCTGCGCGCGGGTGCCGCCCGGCCGGTGCCCAAGGTGGCCGGGGACGCGATGGCCCTGCCGCTGGCCGACGAGAGCGTGGACGGCGTGGTCATCTCGTTCGGGCTGCGCAACGTGGCCGACCCCGACGCCGCGCTGCGGGAGTTCCGGCGGGTGACCAGGCCCGGCGGCACGCTGGTGATCTGCGAGTTCTCCTCGCCGACCTGGACCCCGTTCCGCACCGTCTACACCGAGTACCTGATGAAGGCGCTGCCCCGGATCGCCCGCGCGGTGAGCAGCAATCCCGAGGCGTACGTCTACCTCGCCGAGTCGATCCGGGCCTGGCCCGACCAGCCGGCGCTGGCCGCCCGCGTGCAGGACGCCGGCTGGACCGACGTGGCCTGGCAGAACCTCACCGGCGGCGTCGTGGCGCTGCACCGCGCCCGCCGCCCGTGACCGTCCTGCCGACCGGTGAGCCGCTGGTCGGACGGTTCGTGCGGCTGGACCTCCTCACCGAGGCCGACCTGCCGGAGCTCTTCCCACTGCTGGCCGACCCCGCCGTCTACGCGAGCGGCTACGTGGTGCACCGGCGGCCGACGTCGCTCGAGGACGGCGTGCAGCTCGCCCGGGAGCGGTTCCTGCGCGGCCAGGGGCAGGCCGACGGCGTCGGTGGCGGGCGGACCGCCTACGCGATCCGTCGGGTGGCCGACGGGACGCTGGTCGGCACGTCCTCGCTGCTGGAGGCGCACCTGGTCAACGAGTCGATCCACCTCGGCTCGACCCTGTACGGCTCGCAGTGGTGGGGCACGCGGGTGAACCCGGAGGCGAAGCTCCTGCTGCTCGCGCAGTGCTTCGACGACTGCGGCTACGGCCGGGTGAAGATCCAGACCGACGCACTGAACACCCGGTCCCAGGCGGCGATCGCGAAGCTCGGTGCCCGGCGCGAGGGCGTCCTCCGGCGGGACATGCGGCGGGAGGACGGCACGTTCCGCGACACGGTCGTGTTCAGCGTGCTGCGCGACGAATGGTCCGAGGTCAGAGCGGCTCTCGAGGCGCGGCTGAAGGATTAGCGTGGGGCCATGACGACCCCGCCACCGCCGCCCGGGCCCCCGTCGCCGGTTCCCTCGCCCACCGACCCGACGCCGCCACCGGTCCCCGCCCCGTACCCGACGCCCGGCCCCGCGGACCCCACGGCTCCGCCGCCGGCGCCGGGCCCCGAGCCGCTCTAGGACCTCCGTCTCCGACGTGTCCGCGCAGCGGTTCGCCGACCGCCAGGCCGCCGGCCGGGCCCTGGGGGAGCGGCTCGCGACCTCGCTGGCCGGCGGCTCGGGCGTCGTCGTCCTCGGGCTCCCGCGGGGTGGCGTGGTGGTCGCCGCAGAGGTGGCCGGGGCCCTCGGTGCGGCGCTCGACGTCCTGGTCGTGCGCAAGCTGGGCCTGCCGTGGCAGCCGGAACTCGCCATGGGTGCGATAGCCGCCGTCGGGGGCGCGGTGGAGACCGTCCGCGTCGACGCGGTCCTGCGGTCCGCCGCCGTCGACGACGAGACGTTCGAACGGGTGCGGGCACGCGAGCTGGCCGAGCTGCGCCGTCGCGAGGCGAGCTACCGCGGGGAACGCGCGGCCGCGGACGTGCAGGGCCGGGTGGTCGTGGTGGTGGACGACGGGCTGGCGACGGGCGCCACCATGCGCGCGGCGGTCGTCGCCCTGCGCCGGCAGCGGCCGGCACGGCTGGTGGCGGCCGTCCCGGTCGGATCGCCCTCGGCGCTCGCCGCCCTCCGGGACGACGTCGACGAGGTGGTCTGCCTCAGCGCTCCCCGCTCCTTCCGGGCGGTCGGCCAGGGTTACGCGGACTTCGCCGAGACCTCCGACGCGGAGGTCCGCGCGGCCCTCTCCTGAGGCCCTGCTGTTCCCTCGCTCACACGCAGGCCTAGACTCGGACCGAGAGACTTTGTGAACTTATTCACAAGCTCTGCTTCGACGTCCGGGAAGGGGGCGCCGACGTGTCGGCACCGGCGGGAGAGCGGCAGCAGGCCGACGTCGTCGTGGTCGGCGCCGGGCCCGCCGGCTCGTCCGCGGCGTGGTGGCTGGCGCAGGCCGGGGTCGATGTCGTCGTCCTCGAGAAGGCGGCCTTCCCCGCGAGAAGGTCTGCGGCGACGGGCTGACCCCGCGCGGCGTCAAGGCCCTGCTCGACGTGGGCATCGACCCCAGCGGCTGGGTCCGCCACAAGGGGCTGCGCGTCACCGGCGGCGGCCAGGTCGTGGAGGTGGACTGGCCGCGGCTGGACAGCTGGCCGGACTACAGCGTCGTGCGACCGCGCAGCGAGCTGGACGCGCTGCTCGCCGACCACGCGGTGGCGGCCGGCGCCCGGCTGCACACCGGGGTGACGGTCACCGACCCGCTGTTCGACGACGCGGGCCGGGTGGCCGGCGTGCGGACCGAGGCCGGGGCCGACCGGACCCCGGGCGAGTGGAGGGCGCCGTTGGTGGTCTCCGCCGAGGGGTTGTCGGGCCGGCTGGCCAAGTCGCTGGGGCTGGTCCGCGACGAGCACCGGCCGCTCGGCGTCGCCGTCCGCCGGTACGTCCGTACGCCCCGGGCGGCCGACCACTACCTCGACATCTCCTTCGACCTGTCGGCCGACGGGCCGACCGCGGCCTCGATGCCCGGGTACGGGTGGGTGTTCGGGATGGGCGACGGGACGGCGAACGTCGGCTTCGGCCTGCTCGACACCCGGCGTGCCGGCGACGCCGACCACCGGGAGACGCTGCGCCGCTGGCTCGCCACCTTCCCGGCCGAGGCGCAGCTGGACGAGGAGCACGCCGTCACCCCGCTGCGGGGGGCCGGTCTGCCCATGGCGCTGCACCGCCGGCCCGCCTACACCCGCGGCCTGCTGCTCACCGGCGACGCCGCGGGCACGGTCAACCCGTTCAACGGCGAGGGCATCAGCTACGCGATGGAGACCGGCCGCATGGCTGCCGAGACCGCAGCCGACGCCCTGGCGCAGCCGGAAGGTCCGCTGCGCGAGGCGGTGCTGCATCGGTATCCCGACCGGCTGCGCGCCGAGTACGGCCGGCACCACCGCCTGGGTGTCGGTTTCCTCGCCCTGCTGAGCCGGCCGGACGTCGTCCGCTTCGCGACGGCGCACGGTCTCAAGCGCCCCGTGCTGGTGAACGCGGCCCTGCGGCTGATGGGCAATCTCGGCGACGGGATGCGCGGCGACGCCGTCGACCGGGCCATCGCCGTCCTGACCCGGCTCGTACCGGCGGTGTGACCGTGGTCGACATCACACCGAGGACACGTGCCGACACGGAGCGTGAACCCCGGACGCCTGCCCGGACCGTGATCGTCCTCACCGTAGGGTGCCGCTGATGCTGTCGAACTACGTCCCGATCGTCGGGCTCTTCGCGCTGGCTGCCGGCTTCGCGTTGTTCTCGGTGACGCTGGCGCCCTTCGTGGGTCCGCGGCGCTACAACCGGGCCAAGCTCGACGCCTACGAGTGCGGGATCGAGCCGACCGACCAGCCGTTGACCGGCGGGCGCTTCCCGGTCAAGTACTACCTGACGGCGATGCTCTTCATCGTCTTCGACATCGAGATCGTCTTCCTCTACCCCTGGGCCGTCGCCAACGACGCGCTCGGGCTCTGGGGTCTGGTCGCGATGGTCGTCTTCATCGGCACGGTCTTCCTCGCCTTCGCCTACGAGTGGCGGCGCGGCGGGCTGGAGTGGGACTAGGGAGCCACGATGGGACTCGAGGAGAAGCTGCCCAGCGGGGTGCTGCTGACCAGCGTCGAGAAGCTGGTCAACTGGACGCGCAAGTCCTCCCTGTGGCCGGCGACGTTCGGCCTGGCCTGCTGCGCCATCGAGATGATGGCGTCGGGCGCCGGGCGCTACGACCTGGCCCGCTTCGGCATGGAGGTCTTCCGCGCCTCGCCGCGCCAGGCCGACCTGATGATCGTCGCGGGGCGGGTCAGCCAGAAGATGGCGCCGGTCCTGCGGCAGATCTACGACCAGATGCCCGAGCCGCGCTGGGTGCTGGCGATGGGCGTCTGCGCCAGCTCCGGAGGCATGTTCAACAACTACGCGATCGTCCAGGGCGTCGACCACATCGTGCCCGTGGACATGTACCTCCCCGGTTGCCCGCCGCGACCGGAGATGCTGATGGACGCGATCCTCAAGCTGCACCACAAGATCCAGCACGAGCCCCTCGGACCGAAGCGTGCGCGCGCCCTCGCGCGGGCCGAGGAGGACGGCACCGCGAAGGACCTCCACGTGGAGATGCCGTCGACGGTGCGCGTCGACAAGAAGGCCCGCCGTGCCTACGAGCAGGCGGCGGCCGAGGGGCGCGCCGGCCAGTTCGCCATCGAGCAGCGCGGCGGCAACGCGGTGCTGCTGCCGGAGGAGCGGCCGACCGGCCTCGGGAAGGCCTGGCGATGAGCAGCGCGACAGAGCCGGGAGTCCCAGCGATGAGCAGCGCGACAGAGCCGGGGGTCCAGCGATGAGCAACGACGGCGGCTCCAACGTCGTCCCGGGTCGTGAGGAGGCCGGGTACGACGACGCCACCGCGTCCTCGGGGGGCTTCCGCAAGGGCGCGTTCGGCGTCAGCGGCAGCGGTGACACCTCCGGCTTCGGCGGGCTGGTGCGGGTCGAGCCGGGTGGTGCGGTGGCGCTGCACTCCACCGACCGGCCCTACGGCGGCTACTTCGACGAGGTGACCGACGCGCTGATCGAGGCCGTCGGCGAGGCCACCTACACCGCCGCCGTGCAGCGGGTGCTCGTGGACCGCGGCGAGATCACCTACTTCGTCGCCCGCGAGCACCTGCTGACGCTGGTCCGGGCGCTGCGCGACGACGACGCGCTGCGCTTCGAGCTGCTCAGCAGCCTCTCGGGCGTCGACTACCTCGACAGTGGCGGCCCGGCGATCACGCCCGGCCGACCGCGCCTGCACGTCGTCTACCACCTGACCTCGATGACCTACCGCCGGCGCATCCGGCTGGAGGTCGCGGTCACCGCGGAGGACCCGCACGTGCCTTCGGTGGTCGCGGTCTACCCCACGGCGGACTGGCACGAGCGCGAGACCTGGGACATGTTCGGCGTCGTCTTCGACGGCCACCCGGCGCTCACCCGCATCCTCATGCCCGACGACTGGGACGGGCACCCGCAGCGCAAGGACTACCCGCTCGGCGGCGTCCCCGTCGAGTACCACGACGCGACCATCCCGCCGCCCGACACCCGGAGGGCGTACCGATGACCACGACCGATCCGTACGCCGGCTCCCGCGAGACGACCGAGGGCCGCGTCTACACCGTCACCGGCGGCGACTGGGACCTGACGTTCGCCGATCCGCACGGCGAGGAGCGCCTCGTCGTCAACATGGGGCCGCAGCACCCCTCGACGCACGGCGTCCTCCGCCTGGTCCTCGACCTGGAGGGCGAGACGGTCACCAAGGCCCGCGTGGTCATCGGCTACCTGCACACCGGCATCGAGAAGAACATCGAATACCGCAACTGGACGCAGGGCACGACGTTCGTGACCCGGATGGACTACCTGGCCCCGCTCTACAACGAGGCCGCGTACTGCATGGCCGTGGAGAAGCTGCTCGGCGTCGAGGTGCCGCAGCGTGCGCAGACCATCCGGCTCCTGGTCATGGAGCTCAACCGGATCTCCTCGCATCTGGTCGCGCTGGCGACCTTCGGCATGGAGATGGGCGCCCTCACCGGCATGACCAACGGCTTCCGCGAGCGGGAGATGGTGCTCGACCTGCTGGAGGAGATCACCGGCCTGCGGATGAACCACGCCTACATCCGCCCCGGCGGGCTGGCGCAGGACCTCCCCGAGGGCGCGGTCGAGCACATCCGCGAGTTCCTGACGATCATGCCCAAGCGGGTGGCCGACTTCCACCGGCTGCTCACCGGCCAGCCGATCTGGCAGCGGCGGCTCAAGGACGTCGGCTACCTCGACGTCACGGGGTGCATCGCCCTGGGCGTGACCGGCCCGATCCTGCGGGCGGCGGGACTGCCGTGGGACATGCGAAAGGTCGAGCCCTACCTCGGCTACGAGACCTACGACTTCGAGGTGCCGACCGCCGACACCGCCGATGCGTGGGGCCGGTACCTGGTCCGCATGGCCGAGGTGAACGAGTCGCTGAAGCTCATCGAGCAGGCCTGCGACCGGCTCGAGCCCGGCCCGGTCATGGTCGACGACCGCAAGATCGCCTGGCCGGCCCAGCTCTCGCTCGGCCCCGACGGCATGGGCAACTCCCTGGAGCACGTCGAGCACATCATGGGCCAGTCGATGGAGGCCCTGATCCACCACTTCAAGCTGGTCACCGAGGGCTTCCGGGTGCCGGCCGGCCAGGTGTACGTGCCGATCGAGTCGCCCCGCGGCGAGCTCGGCTACCACGTGGTCAGCGACGGCAGCACCCGCCCGTGGCGGGTCCACGTGCGCGACCCCGGATTCGTCAACCTGCAGGCCACGGCGGCGATGAGCGAGGGCGGCATGATCGCCGACGTCATCGCGGCCATCGCTTCCATCGACCCGGTGATGGGTGGAGTCGACCGATGAGCGCACTTCCCGGCTCGCCCGAGGCCGCGGCGACGACCGGTCTGGACGACAGCCCGGTGCAGCCGGCGCCGCTGGACCTGCCGCCGCTGACGGAGCAGACCCGGCTGGAGGCGCGCGAGATCATCGCCCGCTACCCGGTCGCCCGCTCGGCGCTGCTGCCGATGCTGCACCTGGTGCAGAGCTACCAGGGGTACGTCTCGCCCGAGGGCGTCGCCTTCTGCGCCGAGGAGCTGCGGCTGACCAAGGCCGAGGTCGGGGCGGTCGCGACGTTCTACACGATGTACAAGCGCCGCCCGACCGGTCGCCACCTTGTCAGCGTCTGCACCAACACGCTGTGCGCCGTCCTCGGTGGGCAGCGGATCTTCGACGCGCTGTCGGCCGACCTGGGCGTCCACCACGACGAGACGGCGCGGGACGGATCGGTCACCCTCGAGCACGCCGAGTGCCTCGCCGCGTGCGACTACGCCCCCGTGGTGACCGTCGACTACGAGTTCTACGACCAGCAGGACGTCGACAGCGCCCGCGAGCTGGTGGCCGCGCTGCGCCGCGGGGAGAAGCCGCTGCCCACCCGCGGCGCGCCGCTCACCGACTTCCGTGGCATCTCCCGGCAGCTGGCCGGGTTCTCCCAGCACGAGGATCCGTACGCGGCCCGGGAAGCAGTGGACCACTCCGGGAACTACGGCCCGACGCTGGTCGGCCTGCGCCTGGCCCAGGAGCGTGGGGAGACCGCCCCGGCGATGCGCCGTCCCTCGACCCCGCCGGCGGACGCGGAAGAACCGGCCGCCACCGTCGCGCCGACGGGCACGACCGGCGAGACGCCGGGCCGCGAGGCGGCCGACGCGCGGGTCGCCGCCGCCGACAACCCCGCCGAACGCGCCGGCGCCGCGGGATCGCACCCGGACGCCCCCGAGCCGGCCGGCCGGCGCCTGCCCGACGGCCGCGAAGGCACCGACACACCTGCAGGGACCGAGCCGGGCACCACCGGCCAAGGTCCGGGGAAGGCCTGATCCGCATGCCTCTCACTCCCGTGCTCACCACGCGCTGGGGAGCCGACCACTCGTGGCGGCTGTCCACCTACGAGTCGCTGGAGGGCTACTCGGCGCTGCGCAGTGCGCTGCGCATGGCGCCGGACGAGCTGGTCACCCTCGTCAAGGACTCCGGCCTCCGCGGTCGCGGCGGCGCCGGCTTCCCGACCGGCATGAAGTGGAGCTTCATCCCGCAGCCCAAGCCGGGGGAGACGCCGACGGGCCCGGCGGCCATGCCCAAGTACCTCGTGGTGAACGCCGACGAGGGCGAGCCGGGCACCTGCAAGGACCTGCCGCTGATGATGGCCGACCCCCACTCGCTGGTGGAGGGCGTCATCATCTCGGCGTACGCGATCCGCTCGCACTTCGCGGTCATCTACGTCCGCGGCGAGGCCGTGCACGCGCACCGCCGCCTGGTGACCGCCGTCGAGGAGGCCTACGCGGCCGGTTACCTCGGCAGCGACATCCTCGGCTCGGGCTACGACCTCGAGCTCGTCGTCCACGCCGGCGCGGGGGCCTACATCTGCGGCGAGGAGACGGCGCTGCTCGACTCGCTCGAGGGCTACCGCGGGCAGCCGCGGCTCAAGCCGCCGTTCCCCGCGGTCGCCGGCCTCTACGGCGCCCCGACGGTCATCAACAACGTCGAGACGCTGGCCAGCGTGCCGTTCATCGTCCGCGGCGGCGCCGACTGGTTCAAGGAGTTCGGCCCCGAGAAGTCGCCGGGCCCGAAGATCTACTCCCTGTCGGGGCGCGTCGTCCGGCCGGGCCAGTACGAGGCCCCCATGGGGACGACGATGCGCGAACTGCTGGAGATGGCCGGCGGCATCCGCCCCGGCCACGAGCTGAAGTTCTGGACGCCGGGCGGCTCGTCCACGCCCTACTTCACGCACCTGCACCTCGACGTCCCGCTGGACTTCGACTCGGTGGCCGCGGCCGGCTCGATGCTCGGCACGACGGCGCTGATGGTGTTCGACGAGACCGACTCGATCGTCGAGGCGACGCTGCGGTTCACCGAGTTCTACGCGCACGAGAGCTGCGGCAAGTGCACCCCCTGCCGCGAGGGCACGTACTGGCTGGTGCAGATCCTCGAACGGATCGCCCACGGCCGCGGCACCGCCCAGGACCTCGACGTCCTGATCGACACCTGCGACAACATCCTCGGCCGGTCGTTCTGCGCCCTGGGTGACGGCGCGACGAGCTGCATCACCAGCTCGCTGAAGTACTTCAAGGACGACTACGTCGCCCTGCTGCCGCCCGAGGAACAGGCCCGGCTCGGTCGCAGCCTCCGGATCGAGCCCGTGGGGGTGGCCTCATGACTCTGACCAATCCGACACCGGCGCCGGCGGTCCCGCCGGGCACGCCGGGTCCGCACACACCGCCCGACGCCGTCCACTGCACGATCGACGGCTTCGACGTGGCCGTGCCCAAGGGGACGCTGATCATCCGGGCGGCCGAGCAGATCGGCGTCTTCATCCCGCGGTTCTGCGACCACCCGCTGCTCGAGCCGGTCGGCGCCTGCCGGCAGTGCCTGGTCGAGGTCGAGGGGCAGCGCAAGCCGGTCGCCTCCTGCACGATGCCGGTCACCGAGGGCATGGCCGTGCGGACCCAGCTGACCAGCGACGTCGCGGACAAGGCGCAGCAGGGCACGATGGAGCTGCTGCTGATCAACCACCCGCTCGACTGCCCCACCTGCGACAAGGGCGGTGAGTGCCCGCTGCAGAACCAGGCGATGGGCCACGGCCGCACCGAGACCCGCTTCGTCGACGAGAAGCGCACCTACCCCAGCCGCTGCCCATCAGCAGCCAGGTCCTGCTCGACCGCGAGCGCTGCGTGCTCTGCGCCCGGTGCACCCGCTTCTCCCAGCAGGTCGCCGGCGACCCCTTCATCGAGCTGTTCGAGCGCGGGGCGCTGGAGCAGGTCGCCATCTACGAGGACGAGCCGTTCGAGTCCTACTTCTCCGGCAACACGACCCAGATCTGCCCCGTGGGTGCGCTGACCAGCGCGCAGTACCGGTTCCGCGCCCGCCCGTTCGACCTGCGCAGCGAGCCCAGCGTCTGCGAGCACTGCGCCTCGGGCTGCGCGATGCGCACCGACTACCGGCGCGGCAAGGTCACCCGCCGGCAGGCGGGTGACGACCCGGCGGTCAACGAGGAGTGGACCTGCGACAAGGGCCGCTACGCGTTCCGCTACGTCACCGCGAACGAGCGACTGACCACGCCGCTGGTCCGCGGCTCGGACGGCACCCTGCAGCCCGCGTCCTGGCCGGAGGCCTGGGCCGCCGCCGCGGCCGGCCTGCTCCGCGCGCGGGAGGACGGCGGCGTCGGCGTGCTCCCCGGTGGCCGCCTCACCGTCGAGGACGCCTACGCCTACGCCAAGTTCGCCCGCCTGGCGCTGCTCACCAACGACGTCGACGCCCGCGCGCGGGCGCACTCGGCGGAGGAGCTGGCGTTCCTGGGTGCGGCCGTGGCCGGCACCTCGCCCGCCGACGGGGCGGTCACCTACGACGACCTCGGCACCGCTCCGGCGGTGCTCCTCGCCGGCCTCGAGCCGGAGGAGGAGTCCCCGATCCTCTTCCTGCGGCTGCGGCGGGCGGTGCGCACGCAGGGACTCCCGGTCTTCGACCTCGCGCCCTTCGCCACCCGTGCGACCGAGAAGCTGCAGGCGACCGTCCTGACCACGCTGCCCGGTGCCGAGGCCCAGTCGCTGCACGCACTCGCTGAGGGCACCTGGGGCGGCCCCGCGGTCGAGGCGCTCCGGAAGCCGGGCGCGGTCGTGCTGGCGGGCGAGCGGCTGGCCGAGGCGCCGGGCGCCTTCTCCGCCGTCATGGCGCTCGCTCGCGCGACCGGCGCCCGTGTCGCCTGGGTCCCCCGCCGGGCCGGCGAACGGGGTGCGGTCGAGGCCGGTGCGCTGCCCACGCTGCTGCCCGGCGGCCGCGGCGTCGGCGACGCGACCGCCCGTGCCGAGGTGTCCGCGCTGTGGGGCGCGCAGGTGCCCGCGGCACCCGGGCGGGACCTGACCGGCATCCTCACCGCCGTCCGCGACGGCGAGCTGTCCGGCCTGCTGGTCGGAGGCGTGGACCCCGCCGACCTGCCCGACCCCGCCCTCGCCGAGGCGGCCCTGGCCGGCGCCGGGTTCGTGGTCAGCCTGGAGATGTTCCCGACCGTCGTCACCGAATGGGCCGACGTGGTCCTGCCGGTCGCCGCGGCGCCGGAGAAGGCGGGCAGCTACCTCGACTGGGAGGGTCGGGTCCGGTCCTTCGACGCGACGCTGCACGGCACGGGTCAGCTGCCCGACGGCCGCGTCCTGCAGGGGATCTCGGATGCCATGGCCGAGATGTCCGGTGGCACGGCCGACCTGCGCCTGCCCACCCCGCAGGCCGCGCGCGCCGAACTGGCCGCCCTCGGTGCGGTCCGCCGTCCCGGTGAAGGTGTCGGGCTCGACGTCCCGCCGCCGGCCGCGCCGGCCACCGACGGCCCCGGCGAACTCGCCGTCCTGGCGTCCTGGCGGCAGCTGCTCGACGTGGGCACCCTGCAGCGCGACGAGCCCGAGCTGGCCGGCACCGCCCGGCTGCCGCTGGCCCGGATCGGGCCGGACGCCGCCGCCCGGCTCGGTCTGGCCGACGGCGACCGCCTCACCGTCAGCGGCGCCACCGGCTCGGTCTCGCTGCCGGTGCAGGTCACGCCGATGCCCGACCACGTGGTCTGGCTGCCGATGAGGTCTCCGGGCAGCGAGGTGCGCACGGGCCTGGGCACCGGCCCCGGTGGCGTGGTCCGGCTGAGCACGGGGAGTGGGCTGTGAACCTGCTCGTGTCACCCGACCAGCCGACGCTGGAGGACTTCGGGAACGACGTCTGGTGGATCGTCCTGATCAAGATCGTGGGGATCTTCGTGATCCTCGTGCTCCTGACGCTGTTCGCGATCGTGTTCGAGCGCAAGGTCGTCGCGCGGATGCAGCAGCGGATCGGCCCGAACCGGGTCGGCTGGCGGGGCTACCTGCAGAGCCTCGCCGACGGGCTCAAGCTGGCGTTCAAGGAAGACATCATGCCGGCGCTGGCCGACAAGCCGGTCTACTTCCTCGCGCCGGTCATCGCGACCGTCCCGGCCTTCCTGGCCTTCTCGGTCATCCCGCTCGGGCCGACGGTCAGCATCTTCGGCGAGCGCACCCCGCTGCAGCTCACCGACGCACCCATCGGGGTGCTGATCATCCTGGCCTGCTCGGCGATGGGCATCTACGGCATCGTGCTCGGCGGCTGGGCCTCCGGCTCGACGTACCCGCTGCTGGGCAGCATGCGCAGCGCCGCCCAGATGATCAGCTACGAGATCGCCATGGGCCTGTCGATCGTGGCGGTCTTCCTCTACGCCGGCACCATGTCCACGTCGGAGATCGTCGCCGCCCAGGCCGACGGGAACCGGCTCGACTTCTTCGGCCTCGAGTTCACCGGCCCGAGCTGGTACGGGGTCCTGCTGCCCGTCTCGTTCGTGATCTACGCGATCGCGGTCGTCGGCGAGACCAACCGCGCACCCTTCGACCTGCCCGAGGCCGAGAGCGAGCTGGTCGGTGGCTTCCACACCGAGTACTCGTCGCTGAAGTTCGCGCTCTTCTTCCTCGCCGAGTACATCAACATGGTCACCGTCTCCGCGCTCGCGGCGACGCTGTTCCTGGGCGGCTGGCGGGCCCCCTGGCCCCTCTCGATCTGGGACGGCGCCAACTCCGGCTGGTGGCCGCTGCTCTGGTTCTTCCTCAAGGTCGTCGCCGCGCTGTTCGTCTTCATCTGGCTGCGCGGCACGTTGCCCCGGCTGCGCTACGACCAGTTCATGCGGTTCGGCTGGAAGGTGCTCGTCCCGGTCGCGCTGGTCTGGATCCTCATCGTCGCCACCATGCGGACGGTGTCCCGCGAGCTGGACCTGTCCACCGGCGAGGTCGCCCTGTACGTCGGCGTCCCGGCCGCGCTGCTCGTCCTGGCCGGCCTGCTCGTCGCCAGCCGGTCGGCCAACCGGGACACGCGGCTGATGGCCGAGGAGGCCTCGGCCGGCGCGGTGCACGCCGTGGACCCCGAGCCGGAGGTGCTGCCCCCGACCGGGCCGAGGCACCGGCCGACCGGCGGCCCGGTCCGCGCCGAGGGCGGCTTCCCGATCCCGCCGATGGACCTGAAGGTGCCGCCGTCGCCCCGGCTGCGGCGTTCGTCGGTGACCACCGACGGATCCGCAGTCGTGAGCACGGGACGGCGGGGCACGGCCACCGCCGAGGAGGAGCGAGATGCCTGAGAACACCCCCGCGCGTCGGTCGGGTGGGGAGGTCGAGCGGTCGACCGGAGGCGGTCGCAACCGCCCGGCGGTCCGCGACAGCCTGCTGCCCGCGCCGACGCAGGGCTTCGGGGTCACCTTCGCCCAGATCTTCCGCAAGGTGACGACCGAGCAGTACCCGTTCGAGCCCAAGGTGACCAAGCCCCGCTACCACGGCCGGCACGTGCTCAACCGGCACCCGGACGGCCTGGAGAAGTGCGTGGGGTGCGAGCTGTGCGCCTGGGCGTGCCCGGCCGACGCCATCTACGTCGAGGGCGGCGACAACACCGAGGACGCCCGCTTCTCGCCCGGTGAGCGGTACGGCCGCGTCTACCAGATCAACTACCTGCGCTGCATCTTCTGCGGCCTGTGCATCGAGGCCTGCCCGACCCGGTCCTTGACCATGAGCAACGACTTCGAGTTGGCCGACGACAACCGCCAGGACCTGATCTACACCAAGGAACAGCTGATGGCCCCGCTGCTGCCCGGCATGGAGCAGCCCCCGCACCCGATGCGGCTCGGGGACGACGAGAAGGACTACTACCTGCGCGCCGGTGACCGGGCATGACCGACCTGCAGGCCGCCGTCGACACCTCGGTGCGGCTCAGCGGCGCGGAGACCGTTGTCTTCTGGGTGCTCGGACCCGTCGCGCTCGCCGGCGCGCTGGGCATGGTCTTCAGCCGCAACGCCGTGCACTCGGCGCTGTGGCTGGTCAACACGATGCTCGCGCTCGGCGTCTTCTACGTCGTCCAGGAGGCGCCGTTCCTCGGCGCGGTGCAGATCATCGTCTACACCGGCGCGATCATGATCCTGTTCCTGTTCGTGCTGATGCTCGTCGGGCGCGACTCCTCTGACTCGGTCGTCGAGACCCTGCGGGGTCAGCGGGTCGCGGCCACGGTGCTCGGCGTCGGTTTCGCCGCGCTCGTGGGCGCCGGCATCGCGCGGGCCACCCAGGACCTCCCGGTCGTCGGCCTCGAGGCGGTGCAGGGCGGGCCGGGCGGGGCGTCGGCGGGCAACGTCGACGCGATCGCCGAACTGCTCTACACCCGCTACCTGCTCGCCTTCGAGGTCACCGGCCTGCTGCTGGTCGTGGCCGCCGTGGGGGCGCTGATCTACACCCAGATCGAGCGGACGCCCGGCACCCGGCGAGGCCAGAAGGAGCTGTCCCGCGCCCGCTTCCTCGGCGACCGCGCGGGCACCCTGTCCGGCCCCGGCGTCTACTCCCGGGGCCACTCGGTCGCCGTCCCGGCGATCCTGCCCGACGGCAGCCCTGCTCCCGAGAGCCTGCCCACCGGGATCGCACCGCAGCAGCCCGACCAGATGCCGCGGCCCACGGGCCGGGAGCAGTTCGGCTCGCCCGACGCCGCGCTCGGCACGCTCGACCCCGCGCCGCTGGACGACGGGAGGAGCGACCGATGACCCTCAGCTACTACCTGGTCCTCGCCGCCATCCTGTTCACGATCGGCGCCGTCGGCGTCCTCGTGCGGCGCAACGCCATCGTCGTCTTCATGTGCGTCGAGCTGATGCTCAACGCGGTGAACCTGACGCTGATCACCTTCGCCCGGTCGACCGGCACCGTCGACGGCCAGATCATCGCGCTCTTCGTGATGGTCGTCGCGGCCGCCGAGGTGGTCGTCGGGCTCGCGATCATCATGTCGATCTACCGGACCCGCCGGTCCGCCTCGATCGACGACGCCAACCTGCTGAAGTACTGACGGGGACCGGGGAATGGCTGAGGTTCTGCCCGCCGAGGGCCTGCTGGCGTCGTCCTGGCTGCTGATCGTCCTGCCGCTGGCCGGCGCGGCGATCCTGCTGCTCGGCGGCCGGCGCACCGACCGATGGGGTCACCTGCTCGGGACGGCGACCGTCGTGGCCGCCTTCGTGCTCGCGCTGGTCTACACGTTCGAGCTCGCGGGGCTGGAGGAGCGCACCGTCGGCGTCGACCTGTTCACCTTCATCTCCGCGGGCTCCCTCGACGTCTCGGCCGGCCTGCTCTACGACCCGCTGTCCGCGGCGTTCGTGCTGCTCATCACCGGCGTGGGCTCCCTGATCCACGTCTACTCGATCGGCTACATGGCGCACGACCCCGCGCGGCGACGGTTCTTCGCGTACCTGAACCTGTTCGTCGCGGCGATGCTGCTGCTCGTCCTCGGCAACAGCTTCGTGGCGCTCTACGTGGGCTGGGAGGGCGTCGGTCTGGCGTCCTACCTGCTCATCGCCTTCTGGTACACCCGTCCGGCCGCGGCCACGGCGGCCAAGAAGGCGTTCATCATGAACCGGGTCGGCGACGTCGGCCTGGCCCTGGCGATCTTCCTGATGTTCAGCCAGCTGGGGACGACGTCGTACGAGGGCGTGTTCGGCGCGGTCGGCACCCTGGCCGGCGGCACGGTCACCGCCCTCGGGCTGCTGCTCCTGCTGGGCGCCTGCGGCAAGTCCGGCCAGTTCCCCCTGCAGGCGTGGCTGCCCGACGCCATGGAGGGCCCGACCCCGGTCTCCGCGCTCATCCACGCCGCGACCATGGTCACCGCCGGCGTGTACCTCATCGCCCGCTGCGCCCCGATCTACGACGAGACGCCCACGGCGCGCACCGTCGTGCTCGCGGTCGGGGCGGTGACCCTGCTCATCGGCGCGATCGCCGGCTGCGCGTACGACGACATCAAGAAGGTGCTGGCCTACTCGACGGTCAGCCAGATCGGCTACATGTTCCTGGCCGTGGGCCTCGGCCCGGCCGGCTACGTCGCGGGCCTCGCGCACCTGTACGCGCACGGCTTCTTCAAGGCAGGGCTGTTCCTCGGCGCCGGCTCGGTCATGCACGCCATGGACGACTCGGTCGACATGCGCCGGTTCGGCGGGCTCTGGAAGAAGCTGCCGATCACCTTCGCCACCTTCGGGCTGGGCTACCTGGCGCTCATCGGCATCTTCCCGTTCGCCGGTGCCTTCACCAAGGACGCGATCATCGAGGCGGCCCTGGACCGGGACGACGTGTGGGGCTGGATCCTCGCCGGGGTCGCCGTGCTCGGTGCCGGGCTGACCGCCTTCTACATGACCCGGCTGATGCTCATGACCTTCTTCGGCCGGCCGCGGTGGGAGGAGGGCGTGCACCCGCACGAGTCGCCGTCGGTGATGACGCTGCCGATGATCGTGCTCGCCGTCGGCTCCGTCGCGTCCGGCTTCGCCCTCGTCTCGCTGTTCCCGCTGTCGGACTGGATGGCGCCGGTGTTCGGCGAGCCCGAGGAGGCCGAGCACGTCGTCGCTCCGCTGACCGTCCTGCTGATCGTCACCGCGGTGTCGCTGGTCGGCGTGCTCGCCGCCTGGCTGTTCGTCGGCCGCCGGGAGGTGCCGGTCGTCGCCCCGGCGCGGGTCTCCCCGGTCACGCGGGCCGCCCGCAACGCGCTCTACGCCGACACGATCAACGAGTCGCTGTTCATGCGCCCCGGCCAGTGGCTGACCCGGGCGCTGGTCTTCGTCGACAACCGCGGCGTCGACGGCGCGGTCAACGGCCTGGCCGCCTCGCTCGGCGGTTCGTCGTCCCGGCTGGGCCGCGCGCAGACCGGCTTCGTGCGCACCTACGCCCTCGGGATGCTCGGCGGCGCGGTCATCGTCGCGGGCGCGCTGCTGGCGGTGGCGGCGGGATGACTCGGACCTCTTCCGGAAAGGCCGCGACGTGAGTGACTTCCCGTTCCTGCTGGTGATGATCGCGGTGCCCGCGGTCGGCGCGGCGGTGGTCGCCGCCCTGCCGAAGGGGCGCGACCTCGTCGCCCGGCAGGTGGCGCTGGGCCTGAGCCTGGTCGTGCTGCTGCTCGCCGTCCTGGCGACCGTCGCCTTCGACACCGGCGGCGACCGGTTCCAGCTGACCACCTCGTTCTCGTGGATCCCCGACTTCGGCACCGAGTTCGCCCTGGGCGTCGACGGCATCGCGCTGGTGATGCTGCTGCTCATCGGCGTGCTGGTCCCCGTCGTGATCGGCGCCGCATGGCGCGACGAGTACCCGGGCCGCTCGACCAAGGCGTTCTTCGCCTGGCTGCTGCTGCTCGAGGCGATGATGGTCGGCGTCTTCGTCGCCACCGACGTCTTCCTCTTCTACGTCTTCTTCGAGGCGATGCTCGTCCCGATGTACTTCCTGATCGGGAGCTTCGGCGGTCCGCGCCGGCAGTACGCCGCGGTGAAGTTCTTCCTGTACAGCCTGGTCGGCGGGCTGGTCATGCTCGCCGCCGTCATCGGCCTGTACGTGGTGAGCAACAGCGAACTGGGCGAGGGCACGTTCGCGTTCGACGCGCTGCGCGAGATCGAGATCGACCCCGGCGTGCAGAAGCTGCTCTTCCTCGGCTTCTTCGTCGCGTTCGCGATCAAGGCCCCGCTGGTGCCGTTCCACACGTGGCTGCCCGATTCCGGTTCGGAGGCGCCGATCGGCGGGGCGGTGCTGCTGGTCGGCGTCCTCGACAAGGTGGGCACGTTCGGCTTCCTGCGCTACTGCCTGCCGCTCTTCCCCGACGCGTCGCGGTTCTTCGCGCCGTTCGTGCTGGTCCTCGCCGTCGTCGGCATCCTCTACGCCGCGCTGCTGGCCATGGGGCAGAGCGACATGAAGCGGCTGGTCTCCTACACCTCGATCTCGCACTTCGGGTTCATCGCCCTGGGCATCTTCGCGTTCACCACGGAGGCCGCGACCGGGGCGGTGCTGTACATGGTCAACCACGGCATCGCGACCGGCCTGCTGTTCCTGATCGTCGGCATGCTCATCGCCCGCGGCGGGTCGCGGCTCATCGGCGACTACGGCGGCGTCGCCGCGAAGGCCCCGCTGCTGGCCGGTGCGTTCCTCGTGGCCGGTCTGGCCTCGCTGGCCCTGCCCGGGACCAACAGCTTCGTCAGCGAGTTCCTGGTGCTGATCGGGTCGTTCCCGTCGCAGCCGGTGTTCACGATCCTGGCGACGATCGGCATCATCCTGGCCGCGCTCTACATCCTGCTGATGTACCAGCGGACCATGCACGGCCCGCCCCGCGGCGTCCTGCTGCAGGAGGCGCCGGAGCACCCCCTCCCGGCGGGCGGCGGGGCCACCGCGCTCGCGACCGCGCCGGCGCGGCCCGCACTCCGGGTGCTCGACCTCGACCGTCGCGAGCTGGCGGTGGTCACTCCGCTGATCGCCCTGATCATCGTGTTCGGGGTCTATCCGCAACCCCTGCTGGACCTGATCGAGCCCGCCGTCGCCGCCACCATGAGCGACATCGGCGCCGGCGCTGCCGTCGAACCGGGTTCCGGAGGGACCGACTGATGATCGACACCCCAGACATCTCCTTCGCGGCGCTGGCCCCGCTGCTGTTCGTGCTGGGTGCCGCCTGCGTGGGCGTGCTCGTCGAGGCCTTCTGGCCGCGCGAGTCACGGCATCCGGTGCAGGTGGCGGTTGCCCTCGTGGGCACCGTCGGCGGCTTCGTCGCCACGCTGCTATTGGCCGGCCGGCACGAGGTCACCGCGGTCGGGGCGCTCGCCGTCGACGGCGCCGGTCTGTTCCTGCAGGCGACCATCGCCGGCCTCGGCGCACTGTCGATCCTCCTGTTCGCCGAGCGCGCGCTCGACCCGGCCCGGTCGGCGTTCGTCACGTCGGCCGCCGTCCCCGCGGGCAGCCCGCGTGACCGGGAGCTCATGACGTCGACTCGGGTGCAGACCGAGGTCTACCCGCTGGCCACCTTCGCCATCGGCGGCATGATGCTGTTCGTCACCGCCAACGACCTGCTCGTCATGTTCGTGGCACTGGAGGTGCTCAGCCTGCCGCTCTACCTGATCAGCGGCATGGCGCGACGGCGGCGGCTGCTCTCGCAGGAGGCGGCGGTCAAGTACTTCCTCCTCGGGGCGTTCGCCTCGGCGTTCTTCCTCTACGGGCTGGCCCTGGTCTACGGCGCCACCGGCAGCGTGCGGCTGCGCGACATCCGCGAGGCGGCGGTCACCGGCGGCAGCGACGTCCTGCTCGTCCTGGGCCTGGCGCTGCTGATCGTCGGACTGCTGTTCAAGGCCAGCGTCGCGCCGTTCCACACCTGGACGCCGGACGTCTACCAGGGCGCTCCGACACCGGTCACCGCATTCATGGCGGCCTGCACCAAGGTGGCCGCGTTCGGCGCGATCCTGCGTCTGCTGTACGTGGGTTTCGGCACGGCCGAGTGGACGTGGCGGCCGCTCATCTACGGCGTGGCCATCGCCTCGATGGTCATCGGGGCGATCCTGGGCCTGACCCAGACCGACCTCAAGCGGATGCTGGCCTACTCCTCGATCGCGCACGCCGGCTTCCTCCTCACCGGCGTCATCGGTCTCGGTGCGGCGGGGGAGGGCTACGGCCTGCCGGCCACGCTGTTCTACCTGCTCACCTACGGGCTGACCACGATCGGTGCGTTCGCGCTGCTCACCCTCATCCGGGACGGCGACGGCGAGGCGACGCACCTGTCGCAGTGGGCGGGCCTGGCGTCGCGCTCGCCACTCGTGGCGGCGGTCATGACCCTGTTCCTGCTCGCGCTCGCGGGGATCCCGCTGACCGCCGGGTTCACCGGCAAGTTCGCCGTCTTCCGCGCAGCCATCGAGGACGGTGCCTGGCCGCTGGTCCTCGTGGCGCTGCTGGCCAGCGCGGTGGCCGCGTTCTTCTACCTCCGGGTCATCGTGCTCATGTACTTCTCGCCGCCGGCACCTGACGGGCCGACCGTCGGGGTGCCCGGTCTGCCCACGACCCTGGTGCTCGCGGTGACGGCCACGGCCACCCTGGCGCTGGGCATCGTGCCCGGGGCGGTGCTCGACCTCGCGGAGTCGGCGGCTAGATTCGTCGGTTGATGACCGGAGCCCGTGCCGAAGCCGACGGCACTCCCACCCAGGCGGGGCCCTCGGCAACGCCCGCGGAATGGCACCGGATCTCGACCCCGGCGTCCTCCATCGGGTCGTGGCTGCCCGAGGGCGCGCTCGGGGCCGAGCTGGCCGACGGCCTCGCCCGCGTCGAGAAGGCGCTGAGCAGCGCGGTCGGCAGCGAGCACGCCTTCATCCGGGAGGCCGCCGGTCACCTTATGGCCGCCGGGGGCAAGCGCTTCCGGCCGGTGCTGACGCTGCTCGCCGCGCAGCTCGGTGATCCCCGCGCGCCGGGCGTGGTCGAGGCCGCCGTGGTCTGCGAGCTGACCCATCTCGCCACGCTCTACCACGACGACGTCATGGACGAGGCGGTCGTGCGGCGCGGTGCTCCCAGCGCGAACAGCCGGTGGTCCAACAGCATCGCGATCCTCACCGGCGACCTCCTGTTCGCCCGCGCCTCCGAGATCCTCGCCGACCTCGGCCCCGAGGCCGTCCGCATCCAGGCGCAGACCTTCGAGCGGCTGGTCACCGGGCAGATCCGCGAGACCGTCGGCGCGCAGCCCGGCGACGACCCGGTCGACCACTACCTCGAGGTGCTGGCGGACAAGACCGGGTCGCTGGTCGCCACCTCGGCCCGCTTCGGGGCGAGCTTCGCCGGCGCGGACGAGGCCCTGGTGCGGGCGCTGACCGCGTTCGGCGAGGAGGTCGGCGTCGCCTTCCAGCTCTCCGACGACCTCCTCGACATCGTCAGCCAGGACGGCGCCTCGGGGAAGGCGCCGGGAACGGACCTGCGGGAGGGCATCGCCACGCTGCCGGCGCTCTTCGCGCTCGCCGGGGACGACCCCGCCGACGCCCGCCTGCGGGAGCTGGTGTCCCGGCCGGTGACCGACGACGCCGAGCACGCAGAGGGGCTGGCCCTGCTGCGCTCCTCGCGCGCGTTGGCCCGGGCCAGCGACGTCCTCACCTCGTACGCCGATCGTGCGCGCGCGCACCTGACCGCGGTTCCGCCGGGTGACGTGCGGAACGCGCTGTCGGCGCTGTGCGACTACGTGGTCACCCGCACCAGCTGAAGAGAAGGACCCCCATGCCCCCCACCGCTCGCAGGCTCGCCCCGAGCGTGCGAGGGGTGAGAGGGGCGAGGTCCTTCTGCTGCATGGCGGCCGTGTTGGTGCTGCTGGGCGGGTGCACGAACGACCCGCAGCCGGCCGCGCCGTCGGCCTCCGCGACAGGTGGGACGCGGCCACCGCCGACCTCGCCGGCGGCTCCGGAGACCGCTCCCGCCCTCGACGTCACGGTGGTTGCGGAAGGCCTCGACCACCCGTGGGACGTCGCCCAGGCACCCGACGGGACGCTGCTGGTCGACGAGCGGCCCGGCGGACTGACCGCCGTTCTGCCCGACGGCTCGGTGCAGGAGGTGCGGGCCGACTTCGGGGACCTGTTCGCCGTCGGCGAGACCGGCCTCATGGGGCTGGTCATGGATCCCGGGTTCGACGGCAACCGGCGGTTCTACACCTGCCAGGGCGTGCGGGATGGTGACGGCGCGTCCATCGCCGTCGTGGCGTGGACGGCGGCTCGCGACTGGAACTCCGCCGAACGGGTGGCCGACCCGCTCATCGGCGGGATCCCGGTGAACGAGCGGTCCGGCCGGCACGGTGGCTGCCGGCTCCGTTTCGACACCCAGGGCAACCTCCTGATCGGCACGGGGGACAACGCGGTCGGCACCCATCCCCAGGACCCGCGGTCGTGGGCCGGCAAGGTGCTGCTCGCCGATCCCGCGACCGGTGAGGTGGCCGTCTGGACCCTCGGGCACCGGAACGTGCAGGGGCTGGCCGTGCGGCCGGGCAGTGGGCAGGTGTTCTCGGCCGAGCACGGCCCGGACCGGGACGACGAGGTGAACCTGCTGCGGCCGCGCGGCAACTACGGCTGGGATCCCGACGGCGGCGGGGGCTACGACGAGAGCGTGCCGATGACCGACCCGGCGATCGCGGGGGCGATCCCGGCGGTGTGGTCGTCGGGCGACTCCACGATCGCCGTGAGCGGGGCTACCTTCCTCGACGGCGAGCAGTGGGGGGCCTACGACGGCCTGCTGCTCGTGGGGGTCCTCAAGGACCAGGGCGTGCTGGCGCTGCGGCTCGACGACGCCGGTGCCCTGCAGGAGGAGTTCCGGCTGCCCGAGCTGGAGGGGGCGTACGGGCGCATCCGGAGCGTCCTGCAGGGGACCGACGGCGCCCTCTACGTGACGACCGACAACGGCGGCGACGAGGACCGGCTGCTGCGGGTCACCCCGCGGCGCTGAGCCGCTGGCTCGCTCAGGCCTCGACGGTCCAGGTGTCGGTGCCCGACAGGAGGGCGTGGAGGTCGGCGGGCTGCTGGGTGCGGGCGAGGTCGACCTGCTCGGCCATCATCGAGTCGTAGGTCGCCTTCTGCACCGAGCGGAAGACGCCCATCGGGGTGTAGCGCAGGTCCTGGGAGGACAGCCGGGACAGCGCGAACGCATACGCGGGGTTCTCCCGGTGCGCGTCGTGGACCACGATCTCGGCCGCGTCGACCTGGTTGGTCTCGGCGATCCGCAGGCCGCCGAACTCGTCGCGCACGACGCAGGAGGCGCCGTCGGGGCCGAAGACCAGCGGCTGGCCGTGGACCAGCGGGATCGACCACTGGGTGCCGGTGGCGGGGTCCTTGAGCAGCTCGAAGGCGCCGTCGTTGAAGATGTTGCAGTTCTGGTAGATCTCCACCAGCGAGGTGCCCTGGTGCTCGGCGGCCTGCCGCAGCACGTCGGTGAGCCCCTTGCGGTCGGAGTCCATCGCGCGGCCGACGAAGGTGGCGTCGGCGCCGAGGGCGAGGGAGACCGGGTTGAACGGGTGGTCCAGGGAGCCCATGGGGGTGGACTTGGTGACCTTGCCGACCTCGCTGGTGGGCGAGTACTGGCCCTTGGTCAGCCCGTAGATCCGGTTGTTGAACAGCAGGATCGTCATGTTCACGTTGCGGCGCAGCGCGTGGATGAGGTGGTTGCCGCCGATGGACAGCGCGTCGCCGTCGCCGGTGACCACCCACACCGACAGGTCGGGGCGGGAGGCGGCCAGGCCGGTGGCGATCGCCGGGGCGCGGCCGTGGATGGAGTGCATCCCGTAGGTGTTCATGTAGTACGGGAAGCGGGAGGAGCAGCCGATCCCCGAGACGATCACCATGTCCTCGCGGGCGATGCCCAGCGAGGGCAGGAAGGACTGGACCGCGTTGAGGATGACGTAGTCACCGCACCCCGGGCACCAGCGCACCTCCTGGTCGGTCTTGAAGTCCTTGGCCTTCAGCTCGGTCTGCTTCGGGCCGTGGGCCTCGACCGAGTGCTGGACGGCGTCGGCGATCGGCCCTTCGGCGGGCATGCCGAGCTCGACGGTGGTCACTGGGTGCCTCCGGTGGTGTCGATGACGTCTTGGACGACGGCGGCGAGCTCGGCGGCGCGGAAGGGCAGCCCGCGCACCTGGGTGTGGCTCTCGACGTCGACGAGGTACTTGGCGCGCAGCAGCAGCGCGAGCTGGCCGAGGTTCATCTCCGGGCAGATCACGCGGTCGTAGCGGGCCAGGATGTCGCCCAGGTCGGCCGGCATCGGGTTGAGGTGGCGCAGGTGGATCTGCGCGACGGAGCGACCGGACCGGCGGATCCGCCGGCAGGCGGCGCCGATCGGGCCGTAGGTCGAGCCCCAGCCGATCACGGCCACCCGCGCGTCGCCGTCCGGGTCGTCGACCTCGGTCGGTGGCAGGTCCGCGGCGATGCCGTCGACCTTGGCCTGCCGGGTGCGGGTCATGAAGTCGTGGTTGGCCGGGTCGTAGGAGATGTTGCCGGTCCGGTCGGCCTTCTCCAGTCCGCCGATGCGGTGCTGCATCCCCGCGGTGCCCGGGATCGCCCACGGCCGGGCGAGGGTCTCCGGGTCGCGCAGGTACGGGAGGAACTCGCCGTCCTCCCCGTTGGGCTCGGTCGCGAAGGCCACCGCCGTGCTCAGGTCGGGGAGGTCGTCGACCGCCGGGATCGCCCACGGCTCGGCGCCGTTGGCCAGGTAGCCGTCGGACAGCAGGATGACCGGCGTCCGGTAGGCCAGCGCGATCCGGCACGCCTCGAGGGCGGCGTCGAAGCAGTCGCCCGGGGAACGGGGCGCGATCACCGGGATCGGCGCCTCGCCGTTGCGGCCGAACATCGCCTGCAGCAGGTCCGACTGCTCGGTCTTGGTGGGCAGCCCGGTCGACGGGCCACCGCGCTGCACGTCGACCACGACCAGCGGCAGCTCCGTCATCACCGCCAGGCCCATCGCCTCCGACTTCAGCGAGACACCGGGTCCCGACGTCGTCGTCACGCCGAGCGCGCCGCCGAAGGAGGCGCCGATCGCCGAGGCGATGCCGGCGATCTCGTCCTCGGCCTGGAAGGTGCGCACGTCGAAGCCCTTGTGCTTGGACAGCTCGTGCAGGATGTCCGAGGCCGGGGTGATCGGGTAGGCGCCCAGGAACACCGGCAGCTTCGAGCGCCGGCCGGCGGCCACGAGGCCGAGCGCCAGCGCCTGGTTGCCGGAGATGTTGCGGTAGCGGCCCGGTGCCATCGGCGCGGGCTTGATCTCGTAGGAGACCGCGAACGCCTCGGTCGTCTCGCCGTAGTTGTAGCCGGCCCGGAACGCGGCGATGTTGGCCGCGGCGATCTCCGGCTTGCGGCGGAAGGTGCGCTCGAGGAAGCGGATCGTGCCCTCGGTCGGCCGGTGGTACATCCACGACAGCAGGCCGAGCGTGAACATGTTCTTGCTCCGCTCCGCCTCCTTCTTGCCCAGACCGGAGTCGGCGAGGGCGTCCAGTGTCATCGAGGTGAGCGGGACGGCGACGGTCTGCCAGCCCTCCAGCGAACCGTCCTCCAGCGGGTTGGTCGCGTAGCCGACCTTCGCCAGGTTGCGCGGGGTGAACTCGTCGGAGTCCACGATCAGCAACCCGCCACCGGGCAGATCGGCGAGGTTGGCCTTGAGTGCCGCCGGGTTCATCGCGACGAGGACGTCGGGGGCGTCGCCGGGCGTCATGATGTCGTGGTCGGCGAAGTGCAGCTGGAACGAGCTGACGCCGGGCAGGGTCCCCGTCGGCGCGCGGATCTCGGCGGGGAAGTTGGGCAGCGTCGACAGGTCGTTGCCGAAGGACGCCGTCTCGCTGGTGAACCGGTTGCCGGTCAGCTGCATGCCGTCGCCGGAGTCGCCGGCCAGCCGGATCACCACCCGGTCCAGCTCGACGACGCTCTTCACGAGACCGCCCGGAGCCGAGCTGATGGCCGCCTCGGGCCGATCGATCGCAGTCATGAGTGGTGCACCTCCACCGGCCGAGGTTACGTGCGTGTGTCCGCAGCCGGGGTGTGGACCCGGACACGAATCCTGCCGAACCTCAACAACCGGGCGATCCCGTTCCTCATTCCGACGAGGGACAGGTCGCAGGGCCGCCGGGAACCGGGGGCCGGGGGCGTCGCGTTGGAGCGGACGTGCAGCGATGGAACAACGGATTCAAGACCGCTGTGCTCCTGGGGCTGATGGGTGGGCTCATCCTGGCCGCCGGTGCGCTCCTCGGGGGACGCGGCGGTCTGCTCATCGCCCTGGTCGTCGCACTCGGGGTCAACGGGTACGCGTACTTCAACTCCGACAAGCTGGCGCTGCGGGCCATGCGCGCGTTCCCGGTCACCGAGACGCAGGCGCCGCAGCTCTACGCCATGGTGCGCGAACTGGCGACCGAGGCGCGGCAGCCCATGCCCCGGCTCTACGTGAGCCCCACCAACCAGCCCAACGCGTTCGCCACCGGGCGGAACCCGCGCAACGCGGCGGTCTGCGTGACCCAGGGCATCCTCGAACTGCTCGACCGGCGCGAGCTGCGGGGCGTGCTGGCCCACGAGCTCTCGCACGTCTACAACCGCGACATCCTGATCAGCTCCGTCGCCGGGGCCATGGCCACGGTGATCACCTACCTGGCGCACATGGCGATGTTCGCCTCGCTGTTCGGCGGGCGTGCCGGTGACGACCGGGGTGGCGGGAACGCGCTCGGTGGACTGCTGCTGATCTTCCTCGGCCCCCTGGCCGCCGGGCTGATCCAGATGTCGGTCAGCCGCAGCCGCGAGTACCAGGCCGACGCCACCGGCGCCGCCCTCTCCCGGGATCCGCTGGCCCTCGCCTCCGCCCTGCGCAAGATCGCGCGCGGGACCTCCGTCCTGCCGCTGCCCCAGGATGACCGGCTGGTGACCCAGAGCCACCTGATGATCGCCAACCCGTTCCGCGGGCAGGGACTGGCCTCCTGGTTCAGCACCCACCCGCCCATGGAGCAGCGGGTCGCCCGGCTGGAGCAGATGGCCCGGGAGCTCGGGTGAGGACCCCCGTCAGCGGTAGTGGTCGAACCGACCCCGGGTGTACGCGGCTCTCGTTGCGATCGACGGAACTGGCAGCTCCTCGTCGTCGTCGAACGGGACCGGGGCCGGTGGTGAGGAGCAGTCACCAGAAGGGCATCGCCTTCCGGCACGGTCCAGAGCCGAGCGGGGTGAGGATGTCCTGGCGAGGCATCGGCTCAGGTGTCCAGGCGTACGACGCCGGCGGTGCCGTCGACGGTGACGATGTGGCCATCGGTCAGCTCGGTGGTCGCCGTCGACGTCGCGAGCACCGCGGGGATGCCGTGCTCGCGCGCGACGATCGCGGTGTGCGACAGCGCGCCACCCCCGTCGGTGACCACCGCTCCGGCGATGCCGAACAGCACCGACCACACCGGAGTGGTGACGCGGGCCACGAGGACGTCGCCGGGCCGCAGGTTGCCGAACTCGTCCTCGGAACGAATGACCCGGACCGGTCCCGTGTGGGTGCCCGGTGAGCCGGGTGCGCCGGCCAGCCCGGCCTGCGCCTCGCCGACGCTGGGGGTGAACTCGTTGGCCATGTACCACATGAACGCGGCGTTGATCCGCCGCGCCTCGTCCGGTAGCCCCCGCACGTCGGGCGGCTGCTGCGGCGGGGGACCGTGGAAGGCCGGACCGGGGTGGGCGGTGACCCAGGCCCGCTCGGCACGCCGCCGTGCGACGAGCTCCCGCACGTCCTCGTCGGCGCGCAGCGCCCGCCGCAGCTCGTCGTCGGCGAGGTACGCCACATCCGCCGGTCGTGCGATGCGGTCGTCCCGGACCAGCCGCTCGCCGATCTCCAGCGCCACGCGGCGGATCAGCCCGCACGGGAGATTTCCGGTCCAGAACACGTTGTCCTCCCGGACGCCGTAGACCCGCCGCGCGGCCGTCAGCGCGCGATCGAACCGCCGACGGTCCTCCTCGGACCGAGGCGCCAGCAGCCGGCGCGCCTCGGCCTCCGCCCGGTCCCGCAGCGCGTGAGGGTCCTCGCCCGGTCGTTCACCGGCCGCGGCTTCGCGCAGCAGCCCCGCCAGCAGCCAGGGCCGTTCGGCCAGCGTGGCCGAACCGGGGTCGTCGCCGAGCGTGCGATGGCCGAAGCGGTCGAGGTGGCCGCGGAATGCGGCGCCGAGCGCCGGGTCGAGCTCTGCCAACCGCTTCTCGACGTCGGATCCGGGGTCCGCCAGCACCGCCTTCGCCTCCGGGCGGCCGCGCACCTGCGTGGCCAGTGCGGCCAGCGCCCGGGCCGGCTCGGCGGACGTCTCGGACAGGCCCGTCAGCAGCTGCAGGGTCTGCAACGTGTCCCAGCCCAGGAGTTGTCCGCAGGTGGTGGCCAGCTCGTGCAGCGCGACGACGTAGGGCGGCAACAACCGGAAGTGGATGTGCAGGCCCCGGCGCAGCAGCGCGACGGCGGCGCCGAACGTGGCCTCGAGCTCGGCGTCGGACAAGGCCGCCAGGTCCGTGGTCCGCAGCCGCTCGGTGTCGCTCCGGAACTCGTCGCGCCACTGCCGCTCCCAGCGGGCGGGCAGCTCGTCGAGCAACCCGGTGCGCAGCACCCGGCGGGCGGTCGCTGTCCGCCGGCGCAGGGGCGGCACCACCCGGGTCAGGATCCCCATCACCCACCACGGTGGTGCCGGGCCCTCCTTGCCCCCCACCGGCAGCACCCGGGTGTAGATCTCCCCGCCCAGCGACCGGCTCGTCAGGGTGTCGAGCAGGAGACCGAAGTCGCCGAACATCTCGGAGATGGTGGCGTCGAGCAGGGGCAGGTAGACCGACGCGCCGAGCGGGGTCATCGGCTCGTGGTAGTGCGCGGCGTCCTTGGTCCAGGTGCCCTCGGTCGGGACCTGCAGCGCCGGAGCGGTCGGCAGGGCGGTGATCGGCCGGGACTGCAGCACGTGCACGTTCCCGTCGGCGATCGCCCACTCGACGTCCTGGGGGGTTCCCAGCCGGTCCTCGAGTCGTTCCGCCATCTCGGCCACCTGCAGCGCGCTCGCCGCGTCGAGCGCGTTCTCCGGGGCGGCGACGCACTCGGCGGTGCCGCCGCGCACCACCCACTCGTCTGGGGTGGTGCCCCCCGACACCAGCCGCTCCCCCAGCCCCCGCACGGCGCTGACCAGCGTCTGGTCGCGGTCGCCGGTGACCGGGTTGGCGGTGAAGGCGACACCGGCCGCCTCGGCCCGGACCATGCGCTGGACCAGCACCGCCATGCCGCCTTCGGCGGCGCCGGCCGCGGCCCGGTAGGTCGTGACCCGGTCGCTGCGTGCAGCGGCGACGCAGCGGCGGACCGCGTCACACACCGCATCGAGGCCCTCGACGTCGAGGAACGATGCGTACTGGCCGGCGAAGGACGCGTCCGGGAGGTCCTCGGCCGTCGCCGACGACCTGACCGCGACCGGTCCGCCACCGAGGCGCGCGAGCGCCGCGGCGATCTGCTCCCGCAGGCCGGGAGGCAGCGGTGCACCCGCGAGCTCGTCGGCTGCCGGCTCCGCGGTCCCGGTCAGCTCGCCCCAGGAGTCGGCGGTGATGACGAAGAAGGCGGGCACGGGGAATCCGACGGCCGTCAGCATCGCGAGGGTGGCCGCCTTGTGACCCACCACCGTGGCGTCGCGGGCCGCCGGGTCCATGAGGTCGACCACGGTCGGATCGGCAGTCCTGGGTGCACCGGTCATCGTCTGCTCCTGACCACCCGGTTTTTGGTGGCAGTTACTATGACATCAATCATGCGCTACTGTCGAGCAGTGAGTGGACCCCGCAGCTACCGCAGCCCGCTCCGCGAACGCCAGGCGCACGAGACGCGTCAGCTGGTGCTGGCGGCGGCCGCTGACGAGCTCGTCGCCAACGGGATGGCGGACACCACCATCGCGGCGATCGCCGAGCGCGCGCAGGTGTCGCAGCGCACCGTCTACCGCCACTTCCCCGATTGGCAGTCGTTGCTCGATGCGTTGACCGAGTGGGTGGAATCCGAGCTCACCGCCAGGATGGAACGCACCCTGCCGGCGTCGGCGGACGTGTCGCTCGACGAGCTGCTGGACACCGGTCGCACCTTGTTCACGGCGATGGAGGATGTCGGCAGGCCGGCCGAGGCCATGGTGCTGACCGCCCAGGCCAACAGACTGCTGTCCGAGGGTCACCGCGAGCGCACGCGCGCGGTCGAGCGGGTGATCGCCGACGGGTTGCCGACGGTGGATCCGTCGACCCGGCGTCAGGTGTCCGCGATCGTGCGCCTGCTGTTCGGATCCCACACCTGGTACACGCTGACGCGGGAGCTGGGTCTGACCGCCGAGCAGGCCGGCGAGGCGGTCTCGCGGACGGCACGGGCGCTGCTCGCCGACGCACGGAGGACGGGTGAGACTTCCTGAGCACCTGCCGCGCCGATGGGAGCGCACTCGCCATCGGCATCACACACCCACCAGGTCCGCGACGTGCGGACCGTATGGAACTCGACTCCTATGGCACGCCGCTGAACTGCGCGACCGTCGCTGATCAGCGGTAGTTGTCGAACTGCAGAGCCACGTCGAGGTCGGCGCCCTTGAGCAGCTGCTGGACAGCCTGCAGGTCGTCGCGCTTCTTGCCGCTGACCCGCAGCTGGTCGCCCTGGATCTGCGCCTGCACACCCTTCGGGCCCTCGTCGCGGATCAGCTTGGCGATCTTCTTGGCGACGTCGGACTCGATGCCCTGCTTGATCCGTGCAGAGATCTTGTACGTCTTCCCCGACGCCTGCGGCTCGCCGACGTCGAGCACCTTGAGCGAGATGTTGCGCCGGATCAGCTTCTCCTTGAACACCTCGAGCGCGGCGGAGACCCGCTCCTCGGTGTCGGCCTGCAGCGTGACGCCGTCCTCGCCTGCCCAGGCGATGGATGCGTTCGTGCCGCGGAAGTCGAAGCGCTGCGAGAGCTCCTTGCCCGCCTGGTTCAGCGCGTTGTCCACCTCCTGGCGGTCCACCTTGCTCACGACGTCGAAGGACGAGTCGGCCATGGCTGTTCCCTTCCGCTGCGTGGACGTCGCCTCCGGGTGTCCGAGGACGCCGTCGCTCGTCTTGTAGTCTTCTCCGGTACCACCGCACGGCGGGTTGCCCGAGTGGCCAATGGGAGCGGACTGTAAATCCGTCGGCTTAGCCTACGAAGGTTCGAATCCTTCACCCGCCACGCCTGGTGCAGCGGCCCTCGACCACCTGGTCGGGGGCCGCTGTCGCTCAGGGGACGGTGGGTGCCCGTGCGCTCGCCGTCGCGGTGCGCTCCAGCGGCTGGCCGCCCAGGAACAACCAGCCGAAGGCGATCTCGACGAACCGGGTGCACCGCACCGTGACCTCGGCGCCGTCCGTCCGGGCCGACCACGAGTCGAGCCGCGCACCTCCGTCGGCGAGCTGGTCGGCGACGGCCGCCTGCGCGGCGGCCATGGTGAGCGGCAGCTCGGTGCCGACGCCTTCGGAGTAGACGACGGCCTCGTCGGTGCGGTTGGCCGCGGCCAGGGCGGCGCCGTCGCACACCGCCTGCACCTCCTGCTGCTCGAGGAAGGCGTCGGAGGCTGCGATGGCCCCGAGGACCATGAGCGCCGCGACCGTCCAGCAGACCAGGACGAAGGGCAGCGTGGATCCGCGCTCCCGGTCGGTCTCGAACGTCCGCACCGGCGCAGCGTACGGACGGCGGTCGTCGTCCACCGCCTGTGGACAGGGTCTGTGGACACTGTGGACACCCGATCGTGTGGCCCGGAGTCGCGCCACGGGGCCTGTGGACGACGCCCGCACCCGGCGATCTCACCGGTGACACTGCCGACATGGTCGTCGAGCTGCCCCCGATCGAGGTCTACGGCCTCGCCAACGCGCTGCGCGCAGCCGCTCGGGTCGCCGAGGAGATCGGCCCGCGGCTGGGCTCCCCGGGCGACGTCGGGGAGCACCTCAGCGCGGCGGTCGACAACTTCCTGGAGAGCCACCGGACGGCGGGGCGGGCACTCGCGGGGGAGCTGCAGTGGCTGGGGGACACCGTGGCCGCCGTCGCCGACTCCTGGCTCCGGCTGGACGCGGCCGTCGTCCCGGCGGCCGGGCGGGCCGACGCCCGATGACCGCCCTCCCCGAGACGATCCCCCTCGACCACCCGCGGGGCGATCCCGCCGCTCTGGACGAGCTCGTCCAGGCCGTCGCCCGGGTGGCGCACCTGCTGACCGTGCTGGCCGGGGACCTGACCGGCCCGAGCGCCGCCGCGCCCGGCTGGCTCGGCGCCGATGCCACGGCCGCGGCGGCCCAGATCGGATCGGTGGCCGGGCTGTCGCACCAGATGGCCGGAGCGGTTTTGCTCGCGACCGCGCGGCTGAGCGCGTACGCCGACCGGCTGGGCGAGGCCCGGCGGCGGGTCGACGCGTTGCGGGAGGAGCAGGACGAGGACTACCGCCGGGCCTGGAGGCTGGTGTCCGAGCTACCGGATCCTCAGGCGGAGTTCAGGTTCGGCGGGCCGGCCGCGGCCGCCGTCGTCGAGGAGTTCCGGGCAGGGGAGGACTCGCGTCGGCGCCGCACGCGGCCCTGCTGACCGAGGTGGAGGCCGAGGCTGCCGTCGTGGCGTCGGCGCTGCGGGAGGCCGGAGCGGTCGTGGGCGGCCACGGCCGGCCCGGCGACGACGTCCGCGCGCTGGCCCACCTGGCCACGCTCCTCCCCGGTTGGGGCGAGGAGGAACTCGCGGCGCGAGGCGCTGCGCTCGCGGCGCAGCTCGGCGACTTCGACGGCGACCCGGAGCTCGAGGGCATCCAGGACCGCATGGCGCACGCAGCTCGCGCCGCCCTTCCTCTCTCGGGGACGCCGGCGTTCGCGGACGCCGTGCTCGCTCGTCTCGGGGTGGACGGCGTGCGGGATCTGCTGACCGCCCTGGGTCGTGCCGCGGACCCGGCGACGTCGCCGGTGGCGGCGCTGCTGGCGTCCGTGCTCGGCGTGGCTTCCTCCGGTGGACCGTCGTGGGCGGTCGTGGACGCTCCGTACGCGGGCGCACAGGGCGTCTCGGTGGACCTGACGGTGGCCGGCATGACCGCCGTGCTCGCCGCGGGGGCCGTTCCCGGAGCGCGCGGGTTGCGTCCCGCCACCGTCGCCCTGTGGACGCGGCAGTTCCTGCTGCTGGACAAAGCCGAGGGGCGACGAGTCGGTGAGCGGGTCACGTACAGATGGAGCTCAGAGCTGGCCGACCCCGTCGCTGTGGGGATGGGTGTCCTCGCCCGGAGTGGTGCTCCCCATGTGGTGGCGGGCCTGCTCGAGGAGGCCGCTGTGTGGACCGAGGCGTTGTCCCGGTGGTGGAGGGACGGAGGCGACGCCTTCGGCGAGTTGGTGCACCAGCTCCGGCTCGACGATTCGTCCACGGGCGCCCGTGCCGTCCGGGTGGCGCTGGAGGTGATCGGCTCAGGTCTGACGCCGGGCGACCTGTCGGCGCGCACGGTTCGGCGAGACACCGTCGACGCCGTCTCCTCGTCCCTCGCGCACGCGGTGGCGGCGCACGTCCCGGTCGCGGTCGAGGCGCTGTCGGTGGGAGTCGACGGACTGCTGCGCAACGGCGGAGCGCCGCTGCGTGCCCTCGGCTACCTGAGTGTCGGGAGCGGCGGGGCGGCGGCGATGCAGGAGGCCATCCTGGACTGGTCCCGCGACCGCCCGGTCGAACCAGGAGATGCCAGTTCCTTCTCGCCCGCACCGGCGGTCGCGATCCCCGCCGCGTACATGGCGGCCCGGGAGTACGGCCAGCGACTCGACCACGCGCTCGACGCGTACGAGATCAAGGAGGAGGCGGAGGCCGAGGCCGAGCGGTGGGACAAGACCTTCGGTCTGCTGGGATTCCTGCCGGGGCCCTGGGGCCTCGTCGGAGGAGTGGCAGAAGGGAGCGCAGCGATCGCCCTCGGCATGGACGGCAGGTTCGACGCGGGGGTCGATCGAGGGCTGCGTTTCGATGCGGATGATGCCGTGGACGTCGCCTCGGCGGCGACCTCACCGGATCGCTCGGTCGACCTGGCGGCGCTGGACGAGCAGGCGCGAGCTGCGTTCGCCCGGACCGGGCGGGCGCTGGGCGACGTCGCCGCACCCGTGTCCGAGGAATCCGACCTCGCGGCAGTGTTCGCCGATGGCCTCAGGGGGCTGGCGCAGGAGCGGGTCGTGAGGGCGCTGAAGCTGCTCCGCGGCGGCGATTGAGAGCCAGCTCTCACCCGATCGGTGACGACTCGTCCAATCGCAGCTACACAGAGTGACGACGCGAGGGATCGTCACCCCGTCGTGATCTTCGATGCTTGTCCATCCGGGTGACGGGAAGCAATGTTCCCAGCGCGGTCCGTACCGAACGACGCTCTGCCCCCGCGCGTAAGTGGCTGCCGCAAGCCCGCAGTCAGTCATGCACACATTCGTGGAGGCGTCATGAGCTCGCAGACCCGTACCGCCAAGTGGAACCGCACCGCCAAGTGGAACCGGACGGCGAAGTGGAACCGCACGGCGAAGTGGAACTGATCCACTGATCTGAAGATTCCTCCGCAGCGGGGCAGGCGGCCTGAGGGCACCTGCCCCGTTTCGGGTTCCGGCTCCTCGGTCCCGGGCCTCGCCGCTGTTAGCCTCGGCGCGCCCTTCCCCACCTGAGAGAAACCGGGTCACGTTGGCCGAGCCCGAGATTTCCCCTGCGCCGCGCGGCTCCTCCGCCGCGACGCGCCGGGCTTGGACCATCGCCGTCGGTGGCACCGTCCTGGCGCTGACCTTGGCTGCATCCGTCCTGCCGGCCGCCATCGAGCCGTTCCGCCCGCTGGCGGTGCTCGCCGTCGGTGTCCTGTTCCTGGTCAGCGAGTCCATCGAGATGCATGTCGAGTTCCGGCGGCAGACCTACTCGTGGTCGCTGGCCGAACTCGCGCTGACCATCGCGCTGGTCGAGGTGGGCGGGTTCTGGGCCACCATCGCGTGGATCGTCGCGCTGGCCCTGCAGACCGGCCTGCGCGGCCACTTCCAGCCGGCGAAGGCGGTCTTCAACCTCGCCATGGCGCTGCTCCACGGCTCCGTCGCGGTCGCCGTCCTCCAGGCCATGCCGGACGCCGAGATCACCCAGCCGCTGGGCTGGCTGGGCCTCGTCCTCGCCGTCCTGATCGCCAACCTCGTCGTGGCACTGATGATCAGCGTCGCGATCATCGGGACGGCGGGGTATCCCGGTCCCTCGCTGTGGCGCGAGCAGCTCGTGCCGATCGCCGTCGTCTCGCCGGTCATCGTCTCGGTCGGCATCATCGCGCTGCTCCTGACGACGCTGAGCCCGTGGGCCTGGCTGCTCATCCTGCCCGTGCTCTCGGTCGTCGGACTGCTCTTCCGGCGCTTCGGCAAGGTGGCCCGCGAGGGCAGCAGCGTCGAGCGCGTCTACGCCTTCGCGCGCCGGGTGGAGCAGGTCTCCCCGGACGAGGCGGGCACCCAGCAGATCGTGCAGGCAGTCCGGGAGCTGCTGAACGCCGAGCGCGTCGCGCTGTGGCTCCCGCCGTACCTCGACGAGGAACCGCGTTTGATCGTCTCCGCCGAGAACGGCGCGGTCTGGTACGACGGCCCCGGCGACCCGGACGACGTCTTCCGCCGCCGGGCCGTCAGCTCCACCGACGGCCCGCTGCTGGTCTCGCTCGCCAAGGCCGACCCCGAAGAGGCCGCCGGCCTGGCGCGGCGGGGCGTCTCCGACCTGCTCGGCGCGCCGGTCATGACGGCAGCCGGTGAGCCCGGATACCTGGAGGTCTGCGACCGCTCCAGCGAGGTGATGGACTTCGCCGACAGCGACCGGGCGGCACTGGACTCCATGCTCACCCACGTCAACGCAGCGATCCGGCACCAGCAGCTGCTGACGCAGATCCGCTACGACGCCGACCACGACCGGCTCACCGGCCTGCCCAACCGCCAGCGCCTGGCGGCGGAGATCGAGCAACTGCTCTCGGCCGAGCCGATGACCGCCCGCGCGGGGCTGATCCTGGCCTCCCTGGGCAACTACACCGAGGTCACCGACACCCTCGGCCACGCGGCCAGCGACGAACTGCTCCTCGTCACCGCGGGCCTGCTGCGCGAGCACGCGCCGCCGCACGCCCTGCTGGCCCGCATGGAGGGCGAGCAGTTCGCCGTCCTCCTGCCGGGACTGTCGCTGCAGGCGACCGAGCGGGCGGCCCGGCGGTTGCGCGAGGCGGCCTCCACCCGCTCACGGGTGGCCGGCCTGGACCTCGAGGTGACCCTGACCA
Source organism: Blastococcus sp. PRF04-17 (assembly GCF_023016265.1). Lineage (GTDB taxonomy): Bacteria > Actinomycetota > Actinomycetes > Mycobacteriales > Geodermatophilaceae > Blastococcus_B. Next base: position 3,733,062 of record NZ_CP095412.1, read on the forward strand.
TCGGCGTGGCCGCCGCTCCGGTGCACGGCACGGACGCGGGCACGCTCATGCAGCGGGCCGACGTCGCCCTGCTGGCCGCGGCGGACTCCGGTGGGGTGGCCAGCTACCACCCGGTGCTCGACCAGCAGAGCCTGCGCCGCCTGCAGCTGGGCACCGAGCTCGAGACGGCGATGCGCGAGGGCCAGATCAGCGTCGTCTACCAGCCCATCATCGACGCCCAGACCTCCGACATCGTCTCGGTGGAGACGCTCGTCCGCTGGGCGCACCCGCGCTACGGCTCGATCCCCCCGGACGACTTCATCCACCTCGCCGAGCAGATCGGCCGCATCGGGCACCTGACCGACCACGTGCTCGACCTCGCTCTGGCTCGCTGCCGGCGGTGGCTGGACCAGGACATCGCGCTGTCGGTCGCGGTGAACCTCTCGGTGCACTGCCTCACCGAGCACGACCTCGTCGCCCGGGTGCGGCGCGCGCTGCAGCGGCACCGCGTGCCGGGCGAGCTGCTGACCCTCGAGCTCACCGAGGGCAGCGTCGTCGACGACTCGGTCCGCGACAGCACCGTCCTGGCCGATCTGCACGGCCTGGGCTTGCGGCTGTCCATGGACGACTTCGGCACCGGCTACTCGTCGCTCTCCCAGTTGCGCCAGCTCCCCATCGACGAGGTGAAGATCGACAAGTCCTTCGTCCTGGGCATGTCGACCAGCCAGGGGGAGTCGTTCATCGCGCGGTCGATCATCGAACTGGCCCACAACCTGGGTCTCCGGGTGGTCGCCGAGGGCGTCGAGGACGAGCTGACCCGCAACCTGCTCGCCCAGATGGGATGCGACAAGCTCCAGGGATTCCTGGTCAGCCGTCCGCTGCCCGACGACCGGCTGGAGAGCTGGCTGCTGGCCCGCACCGGCGTCCGCTCGGCGGCGCCCGGGGCGACCCATCGCCGGCTGTTCGTGCGGACGTAGCGGCGCGCCCCCTGCCGGAGCCGACCGCGCCGGTCAGGTACAGTTCTCGACGGCTCTTCGAGCACGCCCCTTTAGCTCAGTCGGCAGAGCGTCTCCATGGTAAGGAGAAGGTCTACGGTTCGATTCCGTAAAGGGGCTCTGTGACCTGCCGGTCCTGTCGCGAGACCGGGCCGCACGGTCATCCCGGCGGTGTAGCTCAGCCTGGTAGAGCAAGCGGCTCATAATCGCTGTGTCACCGGTTCAAGTCCGGTCACCGCTACTCCCGACGGACCCCGCACCCCGGGGTCCGTCCGCACGTCAGCAAGCACCGCGTCGGCGTCCGCCGGCTCGGCCGTACAAGGCTAGGAGCACTCCTCATGGCAGCGACCGACATCCGTCCGAAGATCACCCTGGCCTGCCAGGAGTGCAAGAACCGCAACTACATCACCCGCAAGAACCGGCGCAACGACCCCGACCGGCTCGAGCTGATGAAGTACTGCCCGCGCGAGCGCAAGCACACGCTGCACCGCGAGACCCGCTGATCTGACAGCGCGGATCAACTCAGCCGTACACGCGAGAGGGCGGGAGCATGGCGCTGGACCGGGAACTGGTCGGGCGCAGCTACCCGCCCTCCGCCGTCTACGAGGTGGGCCGGGCCAAGATCGCCGAGTTCGCCACGGCGATCGGTGCCGACGACCCGGTCCACCGCGACGTCGCGGCGGCCCGCGCCGCCGGCCATCCCGACGTCATCGCCCCGCCGACCTTCGCCATCGTGGTGAGCCTCGAGGCGGCGTTCGTCGTCCTCGACGACCCGGACGTGGGACTGGACTACAGCCGGGTCGTCCACGGCGAGCAGAAGTTCGTCCACCACCGGCCCATCCGGGCCGGTGACCGGCTGGTGGCCACGACCACGATCGACGGCGCACGCACCGTCGCCGGCAACGACCTGCTGACCGCGCGGGTCGACCTCGCCACCGAGGACGGCGAGGCGGTCTGCACCGCCACGTCGATGCTGGTCGCCCGGGGGAGTCATGACGCACGAGGTCGGCACGGAGCTGCCCACCCAGGTCCTCCGGATCACGCGGGCCGACCTCGTCCGCTATGCGGGCGCGTCCGGCGACTTCAACCCGATCCACTGGAACGACCGGACGGCGACCGCGGTGGGCCTCCCGGGCGTCATCGCCCACGGCATGTTCACGATGGCGCTGGCGGCGCGCGTCGTGACGGCATGGACGGGCGACCCGGGCGCCCTGGTCGAGTACCACGTGCGCTTCGGCCGGCCGGTGGTCGTGCCCGATGACGACGAGGGCGCCGAGGTGACCGTGCAGGGCAGGGTGGGCGCCGTGCTGGACGACGGCAGGCTGCGCGTCGACCTGACCGTCACCAGCGCCGGTGAGAAAGTGCTCTCCCTGGCCCGCGCGACCGTCCGCATGGCATGAGGGCGGCGCGGCGGCCCTCCGTCGCCCTCGCCGGCGTGCTCGTGCTGGCGGGCTGCACCTCGTTTTCGCAGTCGGTCGAGGTGGCCGCTCCGCCGGATCCCGCCACCACCGCCCCCGAGCCGCCGGAGGACGAACGATTCGCCTGCCCGGCCGAGCGTGCCGAGCCCGACCCCGACCGGCCGGTGATCGCGCTGGACTTCCGCCTCGAGGACGACCGCTCGACGGTCACGGGCACGGAGGCCGTCGCGTTCACGCCCGACCTGCCCGTCCGCGAGCTCGTCTTCCGGCTGATCCCCAACAGCCCCGACTCGGCGCCGAACGGCAACCGTCTGGTGGTCGACGACGTTCGCGGCACCGACGTCGCCGGGGGGCGGTACGAGGACGCCGGAGCCGCCGATCCGGGCGGGCTCTACGTGGTGGAGCTGGCCGACGAACTGGACGCCGGTGAGACGACCGAGGTCGAGCTGGACTTCACGCTGTCGCTGGGCAGCCGCGGGTTCGACCGGGTCGGCACCGACGAGGGACTGGCCTGGTGGGCCAGTGGCGCCCCGCTGCTCGCCTGGGAGCCCGGAGTGGGCTGGGCCCAGGACCCGTTCGTCGACCTCGGCGGGGAGACCGCCAACAGCCCCGTCGCCGACACGACCATCACGGTCTCGGCTCCCGAGGACCTCACGGTGATGATGACCGGCCGGCAGGAGGAGCCCTCGCAGCCGCAGGGCGGTCGCCGCACCTGGACGTCGCACGAGCCGGTGGCCCGCGACGTCGCCGTCGCCGCGGGAGCGTTCGGGACGGCGCAGGGCGAGACCCCGGGGGGCGTGCGCGTGCGCGCGGGCACCCTTCCCGGCAGCGACGTGGAACCGGCGGCGCTGCTCGAGGCGACGACGGATGCGATCGCCGAGCTCGAGCGGTTCCTCGGCCCGTTCCCGTACGAGACCCTCACCGTGCCGCTGCTGCCGGACTACGGCGGCGGCATCGAGTACCCGAGCCTGATCCTCCAGGCGACGCCCAGCCGGCAGGTCCTGGTGCACGAGGTCGCCCACATGTGGTTCTACGGGATGGTGGGCAACTCCCAGTTCCGCGACCCCTGGCTGGACGAGGCCTTCGCGTCCTGGGCCGAGTCGGTCGCCGACCGGGGGCAGGACCTGGTCGACGAGGACGCGATCACCCTCGATGGCCCGGTCGGCGGATCGATGACCGACTACGACGGCACGCGCGAGTACTTCACCCTCGTCTACGACAAGGGCGGCGCCGCGCTCCTCGCCGCGCGCGAGGCTGCCGGGGCCGAGGCGTTCGACGAGGCCATCCGGTGCTACGTCGACGCCACCGCCTGGAGCATCGCCACCCCCGAGGACCTCGGCCGCGCGCTGGCGGACCTGCCCGCGGCCGTCGCCGTCCTCAACCGGGCACAGGCCCTGGGCAAGGACGACATCCTGCGCTGAGAGCTACGCGGCCGAGCCGAGCAGCCGCTGCATCCGGCTCACGCCCTCGACCAGGTCCTCGTCGCCGAGCGCGTAGGACATGCGCAGGTAGCCCGGGGTCCCGAACGCCTCGCCGGGAACGACGGCCACCTCCGCCTCCTCCAGGATCAGCTCCGCCAGCTCCGCGCTGGTCTGCGCCGTCCGGCCGGCGATCGGCCGGCCCAGCAGACCCTTCACCGAGGGGTAGACGTAGAACGCGCCCTGCGGCTCGGGGCAGGCCACCCCGGGGATCTCCCGCAGCATCGACACGATCGTCTGCCGGCGCCGGTCGAAGGCCTCGCGCATGGTCGCGACGGCGGACAGGTCCCCGTTCAGCGCCGCGATCGCCGCCGCCTGCGACACGTTGGCCACGTTGGACGTGGCGTGCGACTGCAGGTTGGTCGCGGCCTTGACCAGGTCCGCCGGGCCCACGATCCAGCCGACCCGCCAGCCCGTCATGGCGTAGGTCTTGGCCACACCGTTGACCACCACGCAGCGCTCGGCCAGCTCCGGCACCACGACCGGCATCGACGGTGCCGTCGCGCCGCCGTAGGTGAGGTGCTCGTAGATCTCGTCGGTGAGCACCCACAGCCCCGCGTCCAGCGCCCACCGGCCGATCTCGGCCACCTGCTCCGCCGGGTAGACCGCGCCGGTGGGGTTGGACGGGGAGCAGAAGAGCAGCACCTTGGTGCGAGGCGTCCGTGCAGCCTCGAGCTGGGCGGCCGAGACGAGGTAGCCGCTCTGCTCGTCGGCGACAACCGGCACGGGGACGCCGCCGGCCAGGCGGATGGCCTCGGGATAGGTCGTCCAGTACGGCGCGGGCACCAGGACCTCGTCGCCGGGGTCGAGCATCGTCGCGAACGCCTCGTAGACCGCTTGCTTGCCGCCGTTGGTCACCAGGACGTTCGCCGGGGCCACCTGCAGGCCGGAGTCGCGCGCCGTCTTGGCGACGATGGCGTCCTTGAGCGCGGGCAGTCCGCCCGCCGGGGTGTAGCGGTGCATCGCCGGCTGGGTGGCCGCGGCCACCGCCGCCTCGACGATGTAGTCCGGCGTCGGGAAGTCCGGCTCACCGGCCCCGAAGCCGATCACCGGCTTGCCGGCCGCCTTGAGCGCCTTGGCCTTCGCGTCGACCGCCAGCGTCGCCGACTCGCTGATCGCGGCGATGCGACGGGAGATCCGGCGCTCGGCGGGTGGCAGGGCGGCGGACCCAGCCGGGGAGAGGGCGGACGTGGACTCCGGGGTGGAGACGGCGGTCATGGGTCCATCGTGTCAAAGTCAGGGCGCCCCCGACGACGCAGGCGGACGCGGGGGCCTCGGCCGGCGGCGCGAACAGCCCTCTCGTGCCGTCGGAGCACCGGGGACCGTCGAACTCGCCCGCTCCGCTGCGCCGACCGGTGGGACGTTGGCTGCGCGGCCCCGCGGTCCCGTACACTGGCCGCCTGGGGCAGCTGACCCCGCCACCGGCGTGCCCCGGAACCTCTCGAGGCTCTGTGCTGCCGTGGTGAGGCGGGCGGCCCCGGGGTGCGATCCCGAGGTTCGGGTTCTAGGGGTGTAGCTCAATTGGCAGAGCAGCGGTCTCCAAAACCGCAGGCTGCAGGTTCAAGTCCTGTCACCCCTGCCACCGCAGTTGACGACCGACCGACGGCCACTCACGGGAGCGGCCACCACCACGAGGCGAGCGAGGCGCAGTGAGCGACGAGAAGCCGGGACGCGAGGACGACCCTCGCGACGCCGAGCTGACCGACGAGCAGCTCGACCGCGAGGCGCCCGGCGTCGACGACGCGGCGGAGCTCGAGGCGGCGGAGGACGAGATCGCCGCCGAGGCGGAGGCCGAGGAGGACAAGGTCGTCGCCACGCGGGGGTGGGTGATCGCAAGCACCGCCGGGGCGGCGCGATCACCGCCGGCGACGACGACGAGGACGACCTCGCACCGGCGCGGAGCCGCCGGGCCGCCCGGACGGCGACCCGTGAGGGGAGCGGCACCCGGTCGCGAGCGGAGGCCGAACGCGCCCGCGCCGAGGGCGTCCGGCAGAAGCGCTCCCTGGCGCGGTTCCTCCGGGAGGTCGTCGCCGAGCTGCGCAAGGTCATCTGGCCCGGGCGCCGCGAGCTGCTCACCTACACCACCGTGGTCATCGTGTTCGTGGCGTTCGTCGTCGCGCTCGTGGCCGGCCTGGACCTGCTCTTCGCCCAGGGCGTGATCGCCGTCTTCGGCTGACCTCCGTCCCGCGCGACATGCACGCCCCTGACAAGGAAGAGACACACACCGTGATCGAACTCGTGAGATCACCAATGAGCGCAGCACCGTCGGTCACGACGCCGACGAGCGCCAGCGAGGAGAAGTAGTGACCGACCCCCGCGAGCCCTTCGAGACCGACAGCACGGTCGAAGGCGTCACCGCCACCGACCTCGACGACGCGCGCTTCGACGACCGCGGCTCCGTCGACGTCGAGACCGGCGCCGACGAGACCGGCGCGGCCGAGGGCTCCAGCGACACCGCGGACCTCGCCGCGGGCCCGACCATCGCCGACGGCGAGACCGCCGACGTGACACCCGACGTCGAGAGCGGCGACCCCGACAGCCTGGCCGCCGATCCGCTGGCCGCGCCCGCCGCCGGCACCGACGTGCCGGCCGCGGAGGACGAGGACCCCGTCGAGGCGATGAAGAAGGCGCTGCGCATCGCGCCCGGCGACTGGTACGTCGTCCACTCGTACGCCGGTTACGAGAACAAGGTGAAGACCAATCTCGAGGCGCGCATCCAGTCCCTCGACGTGGAGGACTACATCTACCAGATCGAGGTGCCCACCGAGGAGGTCACCGAGATCAAGAACGGCAAGCGGGCGCAGGTCAACCGCAAGGTCCTGCCCGGCTACCTGCTCGTCCGCATGGAGCTCAACGACGAGTCGTGGGGCGCCGTCCGGAACACTCCCGGTGTCACCGGCTTCGTCGGCGCGACCTCCCGCCCCTCACCGCTGACCATCGACGAGGTCGTGAAGATCCTCGTCCCGGCGACCGCGCCGCAGGCCACGCGCGCCACCGGTGCCGAGACCGCCGCCGGGACTGCCGCGGCCCCCGCTGCTGTTGTCGACTTCGAGGTCGGCGAGTCGGTGACGGTCATGGACGGTCCGTTCGCGACGCTGCCGGCCACCATCAACGAGATCAACGCCGAGCAGCAGAAGCTGCAGGTGCTGGTCTCGATCTTCGGCCGCGAGACCCCCGTCGAGCTGTCGTTCAGTCAGGTCCAGAAAATCTGACCCGGTTCTCGCCCAGGACCTGATCAGCAGAGATAGAAGGAAGTCATGCCCCCCAGGAAGCGGTTGACCGCGGTCATCAAGCTCCAGATCAACGCCGGTGCGGCGACCCCCGCGCCGCCCGTCGGTCCGGCGCTCGGCCAGCACGGCGTCAACATCATGGAGTTCTGCAAGGCCTACAACGCCGCGACCGAGTCGCAGCGCGGCAACGTGATCCCGGTCGAGATCTCGGTCTTCGAGGACCGGTCGTTCACGTTCGTCACCAAGACCCCGCCGGCCGCGCGCATGCTGCTCAAGGCCGCCGGCGTCGACAAGGGCTCGGGCGAGCCGCACAAGACGAAGGTCGCGACGGTCACCCGTGACCAGGTCCGCGAGATCGCCCAGACCAAGATGGCCGACCTGAACGCCAACGACCTCGACCAGGCCGAGAAGATCATCGCCGGCACCGCCCGGTCGATGGGCATCACCGTCACGGGCTGACACGGCCCCTGCACGACCCGAACAGTGGGAGGGCCCGCCAGGCCCGTTCACCACGCGACCGGGGCACGGTCACGAGGACAGCGCCCCCGGAGAGGAATCCACCATGGCGAAGCACGGCAAGAAGTACCGCTCCGTGGCCGACAAGGTCGACCGCGACACCCTGTACAGCCCGCTCCAGGCCGCGAAGCTGGCCAAGGAGACGTCGACGACCTCCTACGACGCCACCGTCGAGGTGGCCATGCGGCTGGGCGTCGACCCCCGCAAGGCCGACCAGATGGTCCGCGGCACCGTGAACCTGCCGCACGGCACCGGCAAGACCGCCCGGGTCATCGTCTTCGCGACCGGTGACAAGGCCGCCGAGGCCGAGGCCGCCGGCGCCGACGTCGTGGGCTCCGACGACCTGATCGAGCGCATCCAGGGCGGCTTCCTCGACTTCGACGCGGCGATCGCGACCCCCGACCAGATGGCCAAGGTCGGCCGGATCGCCCGCATCCTCGGCCCCCGTGGCCTGATGCCGAACCCGAAGACGGGCACGGTGACGCCCGACGTCACCAAGGCCGTCAACGACATCAAGGGCGGGAAGATCAACTTCCGCGTCGACAAGCAGGCCAACCTGCACCTGGTCATCGGCAAGGTCTCGTTCGACGACGCCAAGCTGGTCGAGAACTACGCGGCCGCCCTCGACGAGGTGCTGCGCGCCAAGCCGTCCTCGGCCAAGGGCCGGTACCTGAAGAAGGTCACCGTCTCCACGACCATGGGCCCCGGCATCCCCGTCGACCCGAACCGCACGCGCAACATGCTGGTGGACGAGCCCACGGCCTGAGCAAGGACCCGTCCTCCGCACCCCTCGCAGGCTCGGGGCGAGCCTCTGGACGGGGCCACCACTCGGCTCCCAGGGCCCCGCAGCGCACGTCGCTGCGGGGCCCTCGCCGTCCGGGGCGCGAGCGCGTGTACCCTTGCCGACGTTCCCCCCAAGACCGCTGGTCGTCGCACGTCCGCGTGCGATCGAAGGTCCCGGAGTTCCGGGCGACCCGCGCAGGAGGACGGTACGAACGGTGGACGCGCATGCGTCCACGCTCGCCCCGTGCGCCTGCGCCGGGGCGTTTCTCGTCTCCTGGGCCTTGGATCGCCCGTCGTCGCGCAGCCTCCGGTGGTCGCCCGACCGACGAGAGGAGGCCCATGCCCACGCAGGCGAAGGCCGCGGTGATCGGCGAGATCACCGAGCGGTTCCAGAACTCGAGTGCGGCCGTGCTCACCGAGTACCGCGGGCTCACCGTGGCGCAGCTGACCCAGCTGCGTCGATCCCTCGGTGCGGGCAGCAGCTACGCCGTCGTCAAGAACACCCTGACGAAGCGGGCGGCGGACGAGGTCGGCTTCGGCGACCTGGCTCCGCTGCTCAACGGTCCCACCGCGATCGCCTTCATCGAAGGCGACCCGGTCGAGGCCGCCAAGGCCATCCGTGACTTCGCGCGCGCCAACCCGCTGCTCGTCGTCAAGGGCGGCGTGGTCGACGGCCGCACGGTCGACGCCTCCGAGGTCACCCGCCTCGCCGACGTCGAGCCCCGTGAGGTCCTGCTGGCCAAGCTGGCCGGCGCGATGAAGGGCAACCTGACCAAGGCCGCCGGCCTGTTCCAGGCCCCTCTGTCGCAGGTCGCCCGCCTGGCTGCCGCGCTCCAGGAGAAGAAGGCCGCCGACGCCCCGGCCGCCGAGGCTCCCGCCGCGGACGCCGACACCGCTGCTGCTGACACCACCCCCGAGACCGACGCCGAGACCGCTGACGCGGCCGGCGACGACTGATCCAGAAGGAGATAGACATGGCCAAGCTTTCCAGCGCTGAGCTGCTCGACGCGTTCAAGGAGATGACCCTCCTCGAGCTGTCCGACTTCGTGAAGCAGTTCGAGGAGACCTTCGAGGTCACGGCTGCCGCTCCGGTCGCCATGGCGGCCGCCCCGGCCGCCGGTGGCGGCGGTGGCGACGCCGGTGCCGGTGCCGCCGAGGAGCAGGACGAGTTCGACGTCATCCTCGAGGCCGCCGGTGACAAGAAGATCCAGGTCATCAAGGAGGTGCGCGGTCTGACCTCGCTCGGCCTCAAGGAGGCCAAGGACCTGGTCGACAACGCGCCGAAGCCGGTCCTCGAGAAGGTCGCCAAGGACGCCGCGGAGAAGGCCAAGGCCGCCCTCGAGGGCGCCGGCGCCACCGTCACCGTCAAGTGAAGGACCCCGCTGCCCCCCGCGCCTCGCCAGCTCGGCGCGGGACCTTGCAGCGGGGCCGTTCCAGGAACGTCGCCTAGCCGTTCCATCGCGTCACCAACAGGGGCCGTCCTCCTCCGGGAGGGCGGCCCTTGTTTCGTTCGGGTGACGGTCCCTCCACCAGGCGAATCCGTCCGCCTACCGAGGGTTCTGGTTGGAGATCCGGGTCACGGAAACCACGTGACACACGTAACCTGTTGTCCGCGTGGTCGTTACTCGTCAGTAGAAGCGGCTCGGCGTCGTCCGGATGCGGATGCGCCGGAGACGTCGGACACTGCCGGGGCTCGTCATCGCGACGGGGCGGGAACCCGGCGAAGAGGCCGGAGCGGGAGGGCAGGCAGTCGTGGGCGTCGCAGTTGAGGTCGAGGGTCTGACCAAGTCCTTCGGCAGCCAGAACATCTGGAGCGACGTCACCCTCACGTTGCCGCCCGGCGAGATCTCGGTGCTGCTCGGTCCCTCGGGCACCGGAAAGTCGGTGTTCCTGAAGTCGCTGGTCGGCCTGCTCAAGCCCGAGAAGGGCTCGATCGTCATCAACGACACCGACATCGTCCGGACCAGCGAGCACAAGCTCTACGAGATCCGGAAGCTGTTCGGCGTCCTGTTCCAGGACGGCGCTCTCTTCGGCTCGATGAACCTCTTCGACAACATCGCCTTCCCGCTGCGCGAGCACACGAAGAAGAGCGAGTCGGAGATCAGGTCGATCGTCCTCGAGAAGATGGACATGGTCGGCCTGCAGGGCGCCGAGGGGAAGCTGCCCGGCGAGATCTCCGGCGGCATGCGCAAGCGGGCCGGTCTGGCCCGCGCGCTGGTGCTCGACCCCGAGATCATCCTGTTCGACGAGCCCGACTCCGGTCTCGACCCCGTCCGCGTGGCCTACCTCAACCAGCTGATCGTCGACCTGAACGCGCAGATCGACGCCACGTTCCTGATCGTCACCCACGACATCGGCACCGCGCGCACGGTGCCCGACAACCTGGGGCTGCTGTTCCGCCGCAACCTGGTCATGTTCGGCCCCCGTGAACAACTGCTCACCTCGCAGGAGCCCGTCGTCCGGCAGTTCCTCAACGGCCGCCGCGAGGGGCCGATCGGCATGAGCGAGGAGAAGGACGTCGCGCAGGTCGAGGCCGAGATGAAGGCGCTCGAGGAACGGGGCGGTGACGCGCACAACGGCGTGGGGCCCAAGGGGGCCACCGGTGGGGACGCCGTCCCGCCGCAGTTGACGCCGACGGAGGGTCTGCCCGAACGCAAGGCGGAACGTCGCCGGCAGGAGCGGGTCGCCCGCATGCTGCACGAGTTCGACGAGGACACCCAGGAAGCGATCCGCCAGTCGCTGCCCGAGGACCTGCTCGCCCAGGTCGATTCAGGCGCGTTCCAGCCGACCCGGGGCACCGGTGGCCGGCACTGGGCACCGGAGGCCGACGCCCACGGCACGGAGGGACATCCACCGGCCGCCACCGCCACCGCCGTCCTCCCGCGTCAGGGGGTGAGGGGTGACGGCGACGGACGAGCCGAAGGCCCCCGGCCTCCTCGACGGCAAGTTCTCACCGACCCGCCCGCTGGCGGCGTCCGGCAACCTCTTCGCGTTCGCGCTCGACGTCATGAAGGCGCTGCCCAAGCGCCCGTTCCAGCTCCGCGAGTTCCTCCAGCAGGCGTGGTTCATCGCGAGCGTGACGATCATCCCGACCGCACTCGTCGCGATCCCCTTCGGTGCCGTCATCGCCCTGCAGCTCGGGTCGCTGACCCGTCAGCTCGGCGCCCAGTCGTTCACGGGGTCGGCCTCGGTGCTCGCGGTCCTGCGGGAGGCGAGCCCGATCGTGACGGCGCTGCTGATCGCCGGAGCCGGCGGCACCGCCATCTGCGCCGACCTCGGCGCCCGCAAGATCCGCGACGAGATCGACGCGATGGAGGTGCTGGGCATCAGCCCGATCCAGCGCCTCGTCGTGCCCCGGGTGCTGGCCTCCATGCTGATCGCCGTCCTGCTCAACGGCCTGGTGAGCGTCGTCGGCGTCGCGGGCGGCTACTTCTTCAACGTCGTCCTCCAAGGGGGCACGCCCGGCGCGTACCTGGCCTCGTTCAGCGCCCTGGCGCAGGTGGCGGACTTCTGGTCCGGTGAGATCAAGGCGCTGGTCTTCGGTCTGATCGCCGGCATCGTGGCCTCCTACAAGGGGCTGCGTGCCGGTGGTGGCCCCAAGGGCGTGGGCGACGCGGTGAACCAGTCCGTGGTCATCACCTTCCTGCTGCTGTTCGCGGTGAACTTCGTGATCACGGCCATCTACTTCCAGCTCGTACCACCGAAGGGGCAGTGATGGCGCTGCTCTCTCCGGTCGACCGGCTCAAGGTCGGCACCCGCCGGGTGGTCCGCAAGGTCTATCGCCCGCCGCTGAACACCCTCGACGACCTGGGCGACCAGATCGGCTTCTACGCGCGGGCGCTCGCCTGGACGCCCCGCACGCTGCGCCGCTACAAGAAGGAGACCTTCCGGCTGCTGGGCGAGGTCACCTTCGGCACCGGAGCCCTCGCCGTCATCGGCGGCACCGTCGGCGTCATCGCGTTCCTGTCGTTCTTCACCGGCACCGAGGTGGGTCTGCAGGGCTACGCGGCGCTGGACCAGCTGGGCACGTCGGCGTTCACCGGGTTCCTCTCCGCGTACTTCAACACCCGCGAGATCGCTCCCCTGGTCGCCGGGCTGGCGCTGTCGGCGACGGTCGGGTGCGGATTCACCGCGCAGATCGGGGCCATGCGGATCAACGAGGAGATCGACGCCCTCGAGGTGATGGGGGTGCCGTCGCTGCCGTTCCTGGTGACCACCCGGATCATCGCGGGCTTCATCGCGGTGATCCCGCTCTACGTGCTGGGGCTGCTGACCAGCTACTTCGCCACGCGCACCATCGCCACCAAGATGTACGGCCAGTCCGAGGGCACCTACGACCACTACTTCAACCTGTTCCTGCCACCGCAGGACGTCCTGTGGTCGTTCCTGAAGGTGCTGGTCTTCGCCGTCGTGATCATCCTGACCCACTGCTACTACGGCTACCGGGCCAGCGGCGGACCGGCGGGCGTGGGCCTGGCCGTCGGGCGTGCGGTGCGGTTCTCGATCGTGGCGGTCAACATCATCGACCTGTTCCTGTCCCTGGCCATCTGGGGCTCGACGACGACAGTGCGAATAGCGGGGTGACGGGGGAGTGAGCACGAGCAGAGGGCGGGTCATCCGCCGGCGCCTCCAGGGCGTGGCATTCCTCGTCGTCCTGGCGCTGCTGCTGGGCCTGGCGGTCGCGGCCTACCAGAAGGTCTTCACCGAGGTCGCACGGGTGACGCTGCAGACCGACACGGCCGGCAACCAGCTCCAGGAGGCCTCGGACGTGAAGGTCCGAGGGGTCATCGTCGGGGAGGTCCGCGAGGTCGAGGCCGCCGCCGACGGCGCCACCATCGAGCTGGCGATCAAGCCGGAGTACCTGGACCAGATCCCGGCCGACGTCACCGCCAGGCTGCTGCCCAAGACGCTGTTCGGCGAGCGTTTCGTCTCGCTGGTGCTGCCGGAGAACCCCGGACGGGAGCGGCTGGCCGACGGCGACGTGATCGGGCAGGACCGCACCGAGAACGCCATCGAGCTGCAGCGGGTCATCGACGACACCCTGCCGCTGCTGCAGGCCGTGCACCCCGACGACCTGTCGTTCACCCTCGGCGCGGTCGCCGACGCCCTGCGCGGGCGGGGCGACGACCTCGGCGCCAACCTGGCCGCGACCGGCGAGTACTTCGGCGAGATCAACACCGTCCTGCCGGAGCTGCAGGCCGACATCTCCGGCCTCGCCGACTTCGCCGAGACCTACCAGGGGGCCGCCGACGACCTGCTCGCGGTGCTCGACAACCTGGCCGTCACCAACGCGACGGTCGTCGACCAGGAGGAGCAGCTGCGGCGCACGTTCACCGTGGGCACCAGCTCGTCCAACGTGACCGCCGGCTTCCTCGAGCGCAACGAGCGCAACCTGATCTCCCTGGCGGAGACCTCCCGGCCCGTCCTCGGCCTGTTCGCCGAGTACTCGCCGATCTACCCGTGCCTGCTCGAGGGCCTGGCCAGGTCCGTGCCGCGGATCGGGGAGACCTTCGGTGCCGACGGCGACCCGGCGCTCAACCTGAACATCGTGTTCACCTTCCCACCGCGCAACCCGTACCAGCCCGGTGACCAGCCGGTCTACGCGGACAACTCCCCGCCGGACTGCCGCGGGCTGGACAACATCGATGCCGAGATCGCCCAGGCGCAGTCCGGCGAGTACTACTGCCCCTATCCGCCGAACGACGGCGTCGACTCACCGGAGAGCGCCGAGCGACCGGAGCCCGCCTGCTACCGCGGCGGTCCCGACGACGGTGGCAACCCGCCACCCAGCGCCTCCGGCCGGGCGGGACAGGCGATACCCGACGTCCTGGCCGGGTCGACGGCCGAACTCGACTTCGTCCGGAGCATCCTCGCCTACTCCCGGAACACCGAGCCCGAGCAGGTCTCCGAACTGGGCGCCGCGATGCTGGCGCCGATCCTGCGGGGAAGAGCGTGATGCTGCGATGAAGGGACAGCTGCGGGGCGTGGTCGGCCCGCTGGTGAAGCTGGTCGCGTTCGCCGTGGTGACCATCATGGCGTCGTACGTGCTGGTCTCAACGATCACCAACGCCGGCTACGGCGACCAGGTGACCTACAAGGCGCAGTTCTCCGACGTCGCCGGCCTGGTCGAGGGCGACGAGATCCGGATCGCCGGCGTCCGCGTCGGCCAGATCGTCGGCATCGGACTGGGCGAGGGCGACGAGCGCCCGGTCGCCGAGGTCGAGTTCGAGGTGAGCAAGGACGTGCCCCTGCCGGCGGCGGTCGAGGCCACCATCAAGTACCGCAACCTCGTCGGTCAGCGGTACATCGCGTTGACCGAGGGCGAGGGGTCAGGCGGGGACACGCTGGCGGAAGGCGCCGTCATCCCGCTGTCGCAGACGACGCCGCCCTCGACCTCACCGTCCTCTTCGGCGGCTTCCAGCCGTTGCTGCAGGCGCTCTCGCCGGCGGACATGAACCGGGTGTCGTTCGAGATCATCCAGGTGTTCCAGGGCGAGGGCGGCACCATGGAGAGCCTGCTCGCGCACGTCGGCTCGCTCACCAACAGCCTGGCCGACCGGGACGACGTCATCGGCAGCGTGATCGAGAACCTCACCACCGTCATGGGCACGCTCGCCGCCCGCGACCAGCAGCTCTCGGACCTGGTGGTCAGCCTCCAGCAGTTCGTCACCGGGCTGGCCTCCGACCGCGACGCGATCTTCGACTCCCTGGAGACGATCGACCGGCTCGCCGTCTCCACCAGTGGCTTCCTCGAGGACGCCAGGGCGCCGCTCGCCGCCGACATCCGGGCGCTCGGTGACCTGTCAGGCAATCTGGCCGACACCGGCGACCTGGTGGAGCGCTTCCTGCAGACGGCTCCGGTGAAGCTGGACCTCACCACCCGAACGGCGATCAACGGCAGCTGGTTCAACTTCTTCATGTGCCGTGCCGGGGGCACGGTGACGCTGCCCATCGGGCCGAACGGCCAGCCCGTCGCCGAGACCTTCGAGTTCGACAGCGGCGCGGAGGGGTGCAGCTGATGGCGCGCTCGAAGAACTTCCGCGACCGGAACCCGGTCACCGTCGGGGCGGTCAGCCTGACCGTCATCGCGGTGCTGGTGTTCCTCGCCTTCAACGCGCAGTCGCTCCCGCTCATCGGCGGCGGCACCGTCTACAAGGCGCAGTTCTCCGAGGCCGCCGGGCTGCAGGCCGACGACCCGGTCCGGGTGGCCGGCGTCAAGGTGGGGGAGGTGGAGAGCCTCGCTCTGGAGGACGGCGCGGTGACCGTCGAATTCCGGGTGAAGGACGCCTTCGTCGGTGACCGCTCGGAAGCGGCGATCAAGATCGAGACCGTCCTGGGCGCCAAGTACATCGCCCTGGTGCCGCGCGGCTCCGCGCCCCTCGACCCCGACGAGCGCATCCCGCTGGACCGGACGGCCTCGCCCTACGACGTCGTCGAGGCGTTCGCCGACCTGTCCTCGACGGTGCAGGACATCGACACCGCGCAGCTCGCGTCGAGCTTCGAGGTCCTCTCCGAGACCTTCGCCGACACCCCGGACGAGGTGCGCACGTCGCTGCAGGGGCTGGCCCGGTTGTCCGACACCATCGCCTCCCGGGACGCGCAGCTGCGCGAACTGCTCGCCGCGACCCGGCAGGTGACCGACGTCCTCGCCGACCGCAGCGGTGAGTTCAACCGGCTGATCCTCGACAGCAACACGCTGCTGCAGGAGGTCCAGGAGCGTCGCCAGCTGATCGACTCGATCCTGACCAGCACCCAGGAGCTCGCCCGCCAGCTCTCCGGCCTCGTCGCGGACAACCGCGAAGCACTCACGCCGGCCCTGCAGCAGCTGTCCCGGGTGACCGACATCCTGTCGCGCAACCGGGCGGCCCTGGGCGAGACCGTCAACCAGCTGGCCCCGTTCGTGCGGGTGTTCACCAACACCCTCGGCAACGGCCGCTGGTTCGACAGCTTCGTCAACGACCTGGTGCCCACCCTGGTGGGGGCGGCCGTCTGCTCCGCGGTCGAGACCCCCGTGACCGGCTGTACCCCGGGAGGACAGTGATGAGCGGCGCTGCGCAGCGCGGGGTCGCGATGGCGGCTGCACTGGTGCTGCTCGCGGCACTCGGCTGGACGATCCTGCGGCCGGCCGGGCAGTACCGGGTGACCGCCTGGTTCACCGAGACCGTCGGGCTGTACCCCGGGTCGGACGTGCGGGTGCTCGGCATCCCCATCGGGACGATCGACGACGTCGTGCCCATGGGGGACCGGGTGCTGGTGCAGATGAGCATCGACGACGACTACGACATCCCGGCCGACGCCGACGCCATCGTGCTGGCGCCCTCGCTGGTCTCCGACCGCTACGTGCAGTTCGCGCCGGTCTACGACGGGGGCCCGAAGATGGAGGACGGCGACGAGGTGCCGCTCGAGCGCACCGCGATCCCTGTGGAGCTCGACGCCGTCTACGGCGCCCTCGACGAGCTGTCCGACGCCCTGGGACCCAACGGTGCGAACAAGGACGGCGCCCTGTCGAACCTCGTGGACGTCGGCGCGGCGAACCTCGAGGGCAACGGAGAGGCGCTGAACCGCACCCTGAACGGCTTCTCGCAGGCGGTCGAGACCCTCGCCGAGAACCGCGACGACCTGTTCTCGTCGCTGGACAACCTGCAGACGTTCACCACCGCGCTGGCCACCATCGACGCGCAGGTGGGGCGGTTCAACGACAACATGGCCGCGGTCAGCCAGCTGCTCGCCGACGAGCGCGAGGACCTGAAGGAGGCCATCGCCCTGCTGTCCGACGCGCTCGGTGACGTGGCCGGCTTCGTCCGGGACAACACCACCCTGCTCACCACCAACGTCGACCGGCTGGCCGACATCACGCTCGTGCTGGTGCAGCAGCGGGCCAAGCTGGCCGAGGTGCTCGACGTCGCCCCGGCTGCGCTCGGCAACCTCGCCCGCGCGTACAACCCCGACTTCGGCACGCTGGACACCCGCGACAACGGCCTGGGCTCGCTGAACGCCGAGATCGTGGTCTGCGGGGCGCTGGCCCAGGTGGGCCGGGTGGACATCGAGGCCGACCTGCCGCTGCCTCTGCCGATCGACCCGACGCAGCCGCTGCCGCCTCTGCGGGACGCGGTCAACGAGATCTGCGCCCGGTTGCTGTCCGGGGACGCGAACGCCGACGGCGAGTTCGACGACCTCAACGGCAACGGCGTCCCGGACTACGAGGAGCTGCGGCAGGCGCTGCAGGGCCTCGGCGGTGGCGGCGGCGGTGGCGGTGGCGGCTCGCTGCCCGGCCTGCCGCAGGTCGTTCCGGTGGGTGCGCGATGAGCCGGCGTCTGCAGCGGATCGGCGCGCTCGCCGCCGGCGTGCTGCTGCTCGGCGGGTGCGGCTTCCGCGGGGCCTACTCGTTCAGCCTGCCCGGCGGTGCGGACACCGGCGACGACCCGTACACGGTCGAGATCGAGTTCCTCGACGTCCTGGACCTGGTGCCCCAGTCGGGGGTCCGCGTCGCCGACGTGCCCGTCGGCCGGGTCGAGGCGATCGAGCTCGACGAGGAGGACTGGACCGCGGTCGTGACCATCACGGTCAACCGGGACGTCGAGCTGCCCGCCAACGCGGTCGCGGCGATCCAGCAGTCCTCGCTCCTGGGCGAGAAGTACGTGGAGCTGGCGCCTCCGGGCAACGAGGAGCCGCGGGGTCGGCTGGACGACGACGACCGGATCACCCTCGACCGCACCAACCGCAACGTGGAGGTCGAGGAGCTGCTCGGCGCGCTCTCCCTGGTGCTCAACGGCGGCGGTCTGGCGCAGCTCCAGACGATCAACCGGGAGCTCGGCGACGCGCTCGAGGGCCGGGAGCAGGAGCTGAAGGACACCCTCCGCCAGCTCGACACCTTCATCGGCGGGCTCGACGCGCAGAAGGAGGAGATCAACCGGGCGCTGCAGCGGGCCGACGAGCTGACCGCCACCCTCGCCGCCCGCACCGCGACGATCGAGGGCGCGCTGGACACGATCGGTCCGGGCCTCGACGTCATCAACCAGCAGCGCGACCTGCTCGTGTCGATGCTCGAGGGCCTCGCCCGGCTCGGCGACGTCGGCACCCGCATCATCGCCGAGTCGGCCGCCAACACCGTGGAGGACCTCAAGCTCCTGCAGCCGATCCTCACCCAGCTCGCGGCGGCCGGCCCCAACCTGGGGCGTTCGCTGGAACTGCTGCTCACCTATCCCTTCCCGGACAGTTCCCTCACGGCGCTGAACTACCGCCAGGCACAGGGCGGCGGGGTCGCGCTGTTCACCAACATGACCGCCACCCTCGACCTCGACCTGACGCACCTGTTCTGCCGGTACGTCGTCGACCAGACGGGTGCGGTCATCGAGTTGCCGCTCGAGGAGGCCCTCACCCAGGGCCGGTGCGGCGTCGAGGGCGGCACGGCGCAGGCGGCCGGCGGCGGGTCCGGCGGGTCCGGCGGGTCGGGGTCCACCTCGTCGTCGAGCGGGGGGCCGTCGGTCCTCGACGGCATCGAGGGGCAGATCGTCGAGCAGGTCCCCGGCGCCGGCTCGGCGGACAACCCGGTCGGCATGCCGTCGTTGCCGGAGGTGACCCAGTGATCACCCGCAGCACCAAGGTCAAGCTGCTGGCCTTCGCCGTCCTGGCGGTGGTGGGCATGGCCTACCTCGGCTTCAAGTACGTGGGGCTCGACCGGGTGCTGCTCGGTGGCGGCTACGCCGTCGCGGCCGACTTCCGGGACTCCGGCGGCATCTTCGTCAACGCCGAGGTCACCTACCGCGGCGTGGAGGTCGGCCGGGTCACGGACATGGAGCTGGTGGGCGACGGCGTCCGCGTCGAGCTGCGCATCGATCCGGGCGCCGATCCGATCCCCGCCGACACCGAGGCCGTGGTCGCCACCCGCAGCGCGGTGGGGGAGCAGTACGTCATCCTCCGGCCGACCGGCGACGGGGAGCCCTACTTGCAGGACGGCGACGTCATCCCGCAGGAGCGCACCAGCATCCCGGTCCCGGTGGAGCAGATGCTGCTCAACCTCGACGAGTTCGTGGGCTCGATCGACCAGGAGAACCTGCGGATCGTCATCGAGGAGCTCGGCAAGGCGTTCGAGGGATCCGGGGACGACCTGGGGCGCCTCATCGACAACGGCGACCTGCTCCTCGCGCGCGCCCAGGAGTCGCTGCCCCAGACGCTGCAGCTGATCACCGACGGCCAGACGGTGCTCGACACGCAGCGCGACAGCCGCTCGGCGATCCGCCAGTGGGCCGAGGACCTGCGGCTGGTCACGGACACCCTGGTCGAGATGGATCCCGACCTGCGCAGCATCGTGGTCAACGCGCCCGATGCGGGGGAGGCCCTCGAGGGGCTGGTCGAGAACGCCGGCCCGGGCCTGGGTTCGCTGGTGCGCAACCTCGACATCCTCAACCGGGTGCAGATCCCGCGCCTCGACGGCATCCAGCAGATGCTGGTCACCTATCCCGACGCCGTGACCGGTGGCTTCACCGTGGTGCGGCGGGACGAGGACGGCGTGCTGCGCTCGCACTTCGGCTTCGTGCTCAACGCCGGAGAGCCGCACGCCTGCGCCACCGGGTACGTGCCGACGACGAGAACGCCCAGCCAGGGTGCCGTCGAGGCGGTCGACACCGACCGGGTCGCCTGCCGGGTGTACGACGGCGTCGACCCGAACCCGGGTGACGGCTACGACGAGAACGGCTCGAACATCCGCGGCGAGCAGAACATCGGCAGCGACGGCGGCCGCGGCGTGACCGAGCCGACCGAGCAGGTGCCCGGTGGTGGCGCTCCGAACCCCACCGCGCTCACCGAGCTGTTCGGCAGCCTGATCCACGCCTCGCCGATCGCCACGCTCACCGGCTGATCGGCCGATCAGCCACCCCGACGGGCTGAATTCTGCGGTGCGGACGGCCGCACGGGACCAAGGACAAGGAGAATCACGCGGGTGACGAGCGAAGCGCGGACGCGTCCGCCGGACGAGGAGGAGGCCAGCGCCGTGTCCAGCGCCTCGGCGGCCGACACCGAGCCCGAGGACGGGTCCACCGTCGCGGGGACACCCCGTGACCCCGACGGAGCCGTTCAGGGCCGGACCCGGGACCGCCGCAGCCGGCTCTCGCTGCCGCTGGTGCCGACGCTGGCGGTCCTGCTCGTGCTGCTCCTCGCCGCGGCCGCGTTCCTCTGGTTCACCCGTCCCGAGCCGTCGGAGATCCGCACCGGTGACTACGGCTCCGCGCTGCAGGCCGCGCGCTCGGGCGTCGTCGACCTGACGTCCTTCGACCACCTGACCCTGGACGACGACATCGAGCAGGCCCGCCGCGTGACCACCGGCGACCTGCGCGAGGAGTCGGTGGCCCAGCTCGAGGAGCGCCGGGCGGACATCCTGGCGCTCGAGGCCGTCGTGAACACCGAGGTGGTCGGTGCCGGCGTCATCCGCGCCGACGGCGAGGACGCCACGGTGATGCTGCTGATCCAGTCGACCCAGCAGAGCACCGGGAGCCCCCAGCCGCAGATCGTGCGCTACCGCATCGAGGTCACGCTGCAGAAGGAGGGCGAGCGCTGGCTGCTGTCCGGCATCACCGGGACCGAGACGGGGGTGCCGACCGATGAGTGACCTGCCCGGCGACCGGCCGCGCCCCACGCCGCGACCACGCCCCGCAGCCTCGCCGCGTCCGACGCCGCGTCCCCGCGTCGCCGGCAGCCGCCGGGAGCGGGAGGACACCGACGCCGTCCGCACCGACCGCGCGACGGCGCCGGCGCCTGCGGCGGAGGCCGTGGGCACGCCAGAGCCGGCGGCGCCCGCCCGGCCCGCTCCGACCGCCACCGCTCGTCCGCGCACGTCGCGGCCGGCGACGTCCCCCGACCGGAGCGCCACGGCCACTGCGCAGCGCGGGGCTCCGGCGCTGGTCCTGGTGCTGACGTTGCTGTGCCTGGTCGCCGCCGCGGGCGCCGGCTGGCTGCTCTGGCAGCGGCTGAACCCGAGTTCGGTCGACGTGTCGGTCCTGTCCGCCACGCGCAGCGGGATCGAGGCCGTCTACGCCTACGACTACAAGGACTCCGAGGGCAGCGTCCAGGGCAAGCTCGACGTCCTCACCGGCGACCTGCGGGAGCAGTACGAGAAGGACCTCACCGAGGGCGGGATCATCGACACCTACGAGCAGGTGTCGGCGACCACCCGCTACGAGGTCCTCGACGTCGGGCTGCAGCGGATCAACGACGCGCAGGACACCGCCACCCTCGTCGTCTTCGGGCAGTACGTCGTCGAGTCGGTGAACAGCGGCACCCAGGAGGCGCCTCAGGGGTCGGAGTGCCAGGTCACGCCCAGCGGCGCGCAGGCCTGCCAGCAGACCGTCCAGGTCACCGTCGTCGACGTCGACGGCGAGTGGAAGATCAGCGAGCTCACGCTCTTCTGACGCCCGGCGCGTTCCGCCCCGGAGAATCCGGTGCGGCGTGGCATTCCGGACCAGGGCACCGGACTGGCATCATGGTCCGCGCACGCCCCACTGCAGCCCCGCTCGACGCGGCGCGGTCCCCGGGATGTGGCACCGGTCGCACCGGGCCCCCCGGCGTGGACAGCGCGACCGAGCAGGGGTAGGGTCTCCTGTTGCGCTGCCCTCTGACTGCCTGCCCGCCGAGACGGGTCACCAGGGGTGCCCGGGGAGGTCCCGGACACCCGTCTGGCCGGCCTCTCGGGACGTCGGACAGGCGATGTGGACAGCCCGCCCCTACCGACGACGACCCCGCACAGTCCCGCCCGCACGTCGTGAGGTCCTTGGAAGGACGCATCTTGGCAGGCTCTCGCCCCACCAGCATCAACCCCAGCACCACCGAGTCCCCCAGCACCCGCACCACCCCGCAGCCCCAGTCCGGCCCCCGCACCGGTGAGGCCGACCAGCAGAAGATCCCCGGAGCCCCGCTCCGCGTCTCCTTCGCGAAGATCTCCGAGCCGCTCGAGGTCCCGGATCTGCTGGCCCTGCAGACCGCCTCGTTCGACTGGCTGATCGGCAGCCCCGAGTGGCGGGCCACCCTCTCGCCCGAGGAGCAGGAGTCCGCGGTCGGCGGCCTCGCCGAGATCCTCGAGGAGATCAGCCCGATCGAGGACTTCAGCGGCTCGATGTCGCTGTCCTTCTCCAACCCGCGCTTCGAGGACGTCAAGGCGTCCCTCGAGGAGTGCAAGGACAAGGACATGACCTACGCGGCCCCGCTGTTCGTGACCGCCGAGTTCATGAACAACACCACCGGTGAGATCAAGAGCCAGACGGTGTTCATGGGCGACTTCCCGATCATGACGAACAAGGGCACCTTCGTCATCAACGGGACCGAGCGCGTCGTCGTCTCCCAGCTGGTCCGCAGCCCGGGCGTGTACTTCGACAAGACCCTGGACAAGACGTCGGACAAGGACGTCTTCAGCGCCAAGGTCATCCCGAGCCGCGGCGCGTGGCTGGAGTTCGACGTCGACAAGCGCGACACCGTCGGCGTCCGCATCGACCGGAAGCGCCGCCAGCCGGTCACCGTGCTGCTCAAGGCGCTGGGCTGGACCGAGGACCGCATCCGCGAGCACTTCCAGTGGTCGCCGACCGTCCTCGCCACGCTGGAGAAGGACCACATCGCCGGGCAGGACGAGGCCCTGCTCGACATCTACCGCAAGCTGCGGCCGGGCGAGCCGCCCACGCGCGAGTCGGCGCAGGCGCTGCTGGAGAACCTCTTCTTCAACCCCAAGCGCTACGACCTGGCCAAGGTCGGCCGGTACAAGGTCAACAAGAAGCTGGGCGTCTCGGTGCCGCAGGGCACGAGCACGCTGACCGAGGACGACATCGTCGCCACCATCGAGTACGTCGTGCGGTTGCACGCCGGCGAGCCCGAGCACGGTGTCGACGACATCGACCACTTCGGCAACCGGCGCCTGCGCACCGTCGGCGAGCTGATCCAGAACCAGATCCGGGTCGGTCTCTCCCGCATGGAGCGCGTGGTCCGCGAGCGGATGACGACCCAGGACGTCGAGGCGATCACGCCGCAGACGCTGATCAACATCCGGCCGGTCGTCGCCTCCATCAAGGAGTTCTTCGGCACCAGCCAGCTGTCCCAGTTCATGGACCAGACCAACCCGCTCGCGGGTCTGACCCACAAGCGCCGCCTGTCGGCCCTGGGTCCCGGTGGTCTGTCCCGTGAGCGGGCCGGCATGGAGGTCCGCGACGTGCACCCGAGCCACTACGGCCGGATGTGCCCGATCGAGACGCCGGAAGGCCCGAACATCGGCCTGATCGGTTCGCTGTCGGCGTTCGGCCGGGTCAACGCCTTCGGCTTCATCGAGACGCCGTACCGCAAGGTCGAGAACGGTGTGGTCACCGACTCCATCGACTACCTCACCGCTGACGAGGAGGACCGCTTCGTCGTCGCGCAGGCCAACTCGCCGCTGGACGCCCAGGGTCGGTTCGCCGAGGACCGCGTCCTGGTCCGCACCAAGGGCGGCGAGGTGGACTACCTCGCGCCGGAGAACGTCGACTACATGGACGTCTCGCCGCGGCAGATGACCTCGGTCGCCACCGCGATGATCCCGTTCCTCGAGCACGACGACGCCAACCGCGCGCTCATGGGCGCGAACATGCAGCGTCAGGCCGTCCCGCTGCTGCGCAGCGAGGCGCCGCTGGTCGGCACGGGCATGGAGCTGCGTGCCGCCGTCGACGCCGGCGACGTCGTCGTGGCCGAGAAGGCCGGTGTGGTCGAGGACTCCACCGCCGACTACGTCACCGTCATGGCCGACGACGGCACCCGGCAGACCTACCGGCTGCTGAAGTTCCGCCGCTCGAACCAGGGGACGTCGATCAACCAGTCCCCGGTGGTCGAGGAGGGCCAGCGGGTCGAGGTCGGCCAGGTCATCGCCGACGGCCCGTGCACCGACCAGGGCGAGATGGCGCTGGGCAAGAACCTGCTCGTCGCCTTCATGCCGTGGGAGGGCCACAACTACGAGGACGCGATCATCCTGTCGCAGCGCCTCGTGCAGGACGACGTCCTGTCCTCGATCCACATCGAGGAGTTCGAGGTCGACGCCCGCGACACCAAGCTCGGTGCCGAGGAGATCACCCGGGACATCCCGAACGTCTCCGAGGAGGTCCTCGCCGACCTCGACGAGCGCGGCATCATCCGCATCGGTGCCGAGGTCGTCCCCGGCGACATCCTCGTCGGCAAGGTCACGCCCAAGGGCGAGACCGAGCTGACCCCGGAGGAGCGGCTGCTCCGTGCGATCTTCGGCGAGAAGGCGCGCGAGGTCCGCGACACGTCGCTGAAGGTCAAGCACGGCGAGTCCGGCAAGGTCATCGGCGTCCGCGTGTTCTCCCGCGAGGACGGCGACGAGCTGCCCGCCGGCGTCAACGAGCTGATCCGGGTCTACGTCGCGCAGATGCGCAAGATCTCCGACGGCGACAAGCTCGCCGGCCGCCACGGCAACAAGGGCGTCATCTCGAAGATCCTGCCGCAGGAGGACATGCCGTTCCTCGAGGACGGCACCCCGGTCGACATCGTCCTCAACCCGCTCGGTGTGCCCGGCCGCATGAACGTCGGCCAGGTGCTCGAGACCCACCTCGGGTGGGTCGCCAAGCAGGGGTGGCAGGTCGAGGGGAACCCGGAGTGGGCGGCCAACCTGCCCGACGCCGCGAAGTCGGCGGGCCCCGGCACCCGGACCGCGACGCCGGTCTTCGACGGCGCCAAGGAGGACGAGATCATCGGCCTGCTCGGCTCGACGACCCCGAACCGGGACGGCGAGCGGATGGTCAAGGAGACCGGCAAGGCGCGGCTGTTCGACGGCCGCTCCGGCGAGCCGTTCCCCGAGCCGATCTCCGTGGGGTACGTCTACATCCTGAAGCTGCTGCACCTGGTCGACGACAAGATCCACGCCCGCTCGACCGGCCCCTACTCGATGATCACGCAGCAGCCGCTGGGTGGTAAGGCGCAGTTCGGTGGCCAGCGGTTCGGCGAGATGGAGTGCTGGGCGATGCAGGCCTACGGCGCGGCCTACGCGCTGCAGGAGCTGCTCACCATCAAGTCCGACGACATCCTGGGACGCGTCAAGGTCTACGAGGCGATCGTCAAGGGCGAGAACATCCCCGAGCCGGGCATCCCGGAGTCGTTCAAGGTGTTGCTCAAGGAGCTGCAGTCGCTCTGCCTCAACGTCGAGGTGCTGTCCGGCGACGGGCAGGCGATCGAGCTGCGCGACACCGACGACGAGGTCTTCCGGGCCGCGGAGGAGCTGGGCATCGACCTGTCCCGCCGCGAGCCGTCCTCGGTCGAAGACGTCTGAGATTCCGCGCCGGGTTTTGCTCCGCAAGCTCCGCAAAACCCGGCGCGGCCAGAACTCACAAACAAAGAACAAAGCTCTGACTAGCCCCGGAAAGGGGTCATCAACTTGCTGGACGTCAACTTCTTCGACGAGTTGCGCATCGGCCTGGCCACCGGCGACGACATCCGCCAGTGGTCGCACGGTGAGGTGAAGAAGCCCGAGACCATCAACTACCGGACCCTGCGTCCGGAGAAGGACGGTCTCTTCTGCGAGAAGATCTTCGGTCCCACCCGGGACTGGGAGTGCTACTGCGGTAAGTACAAGCGGGTCCGGTTCAAGGGCATCATCTGCGAGCGCTGCGGCGTCGAGGTGACCCGGGCCAAGGTCCGTCGCGAGCGCATGGGCCACATCGAGCTCGCCGCTCCGGTGACCCACATCTGGTTCTTCAAGGGTGTCCCCTCGCGCCTGGGCTACCTGCTCGACCTGGCGCCCAAGGACCTCGAGAAGATCATCTACTTCGCGGCCTACCTGATCACCTCGGTCGACGACGAGGCGCGCCACCGCGACCTCCCGACCATCGAGGCCGAGATCAGCGCCGAGAAGTCCAACCTCGAGGGGCGGCGCGACGCCGACGTCGAGGCGCGGCAGCAGAAGCTCGAGGCCGACCTGGCCGAGCTGGAGGCGGAGGGCGCCAAGTCCGACGTCCGCCGCAAGGTGCGCGAGGGCGGCGAGCGCGAGATGCGCCAGCTGCGCGACCGGGCCCAGCGCGAGATCGACCGCCTCGAGGAGGTGCTCGACACCTTCCGCAAGCTGGAGGTCAAGCAGCTCATCGCCGACGAGGGCCTCTACCGCGAGCTGCGCGACCGCTTCGGTGAGTACTTCGAGGGCGGCATGGGCGCCGCGGCGCTGCAGAAGCTGCTCGCCGACTTCGACCTCGACGCCGAGGCCGCCTCGCTGCGCGAGACCATCCGCAGCGGCAAGGGCCAGCGCAAGCTGCGGGCGCTCAAGCGGCTGAAGGTCGTCGCGGCCTTCCAGCAGACCCGCAACTCGCCGATGGGCATGGTGCTGGACTGCGTCCCGGTCATCCCGCCGGACCTGCGCCCGATGGTGCAGCTCGACGGTGGCCGCTTCGCGACCAGCGACATGAACGACCTCTACCGCCGCGTCATCAACCGGAACAACCGGCTGAAGCGTCTGCTCGACCTCGGCGCCCCCGAGATCATCGTGAACAACGAGAAGCGGATGCTCCAGGAGTCCGTCGACGCGCTGTTCGACAACGGCCGTCGGGGCCGGCCGGTCACCGGCCCGGGCAACCGTCCGCTGAAGTCCCTGAGCGACCTGCTCAAGGGCAAGCAGGGCCGGTTCCGCCAGAACCTGCTCGGCAAGCGCGTCGACTACTCGGGCCGTTCGGTCATCGTCGTCGGCCCGCAGCTGAAGCTGCACCAGTGCGGCCTGCCCAAGCAGATGGCCCTGGAGCTGTTCAAGCCCTTCGTCATGAAGCGGCTGGTCGACCTCAACCACGCGCAGAACATCAAGTCCGCCAAGCGGATGGTCGAGCGGGCCCGCCCGGTCGTGTGGGACGTGCTGGAGGAGGTCATCACCGAGCACCCGGTGCTGCTCAACCGCGCGCCCACGCTGCACCGCCTGGGCATCCAGGCCTTCGAGCCGCAGCTGGTCGAGGGCAAGGCCATCCAGATCCACCCGCTGGTCTGCACCGCGTTCAACGCGGACTTCGACGGTGACCAGATGGCGGTGCACCTGCCGCTGTCGGCCGAGGCGCAGGCCGAGGCCCGGATCCTGATGCTGTCGAGCAACAACATCTTGTCGCCGGCCGACGGTCGCCCGATCACCGCGCCGACCCAGGACATGGTGCTCGGCCTGTACCACCTGACGACCCTGGTGCCCTCGCGGCACGAGGCCGACGGTGGCACGCCCGCGGCCTACGCCTCGGCGGCCGAAGCCCTGATGGCCTTCGACATGGGCGCCCTGGCCCTGCAGGAGCGCGCGCTGATCCGCCTCGACGAGGTCTTCGACGTCGACAACGGCAAGGTCAACGACGCGTGGGAGCAGCCGGAGGACTGGACCCCCGGCCAGCCGGCCGTGGTGGAGACCAGCCTGGGACGGGTCCTGTTCAACGAGGCCCTGCCCGAGGACTACCGCTTCGTCAACTACCAGGTGCCGAAGAAGGAGCTCGGGGCGATCGTCAACGACCTCGCCGAGCGCTACCCCAAGGTCCAGGTCGCGGCGACCCTGGACGCCCTCAAGGCCGCCGGCTTCCGCTGGGCGACCCGCTCGGGCGTCACGATCGCCATCGACGACGTGGTGACCCCGCCGGTGAAGCGGGAGATCCTCGACCGGCACGAGGCCGAGGCCGCCAAGATCGAGAAGCAGTACGAGCGCGGCGTCATCACCGACGCCGAGCGTCGTGGCGAGCTGATCGAGATCTGGACCCGCGCGCGGGCCGAGGTCAGCCAGGCGATGGTGGACAACTTCCCGACCACCAACCCGGTCTGGGTCATGGTCAACTCGGGCGCCCGAGGCAACATGATGCAGATCAGCCAGATCGCCGGCATGCGTGGTCTGGTCGCCAACCCGAAGGGCGAGATCATCCCGCGGCCGATCAAGGCCAACTTCCGGGAGGGTCTGTCCGTGCTGGAGTACTTCATCTCCACGCACGGTGCCCGCAAGGGTCTGGCCGACACGGCGCTGCGCACCGCCGACTCCGGTTACCTCACCCGCCGGCTGGTCGACGTCTCGCAGGACGTCATCATTCGCGAGGAGGACTGCGGCACCGACCGCGGCGTCATCATGCCGATCGGCACCGTTGTCGACGGGGTCGTCACGCGTGACGCGCACGTGGAGACCAGCGTCTACGCCCGCGCCCTGTCCGCCGACGTGGTGGCCGAGGACGGGACGGTCATCGCCGAGGCGAACGCCGACCTGGGCGACGTCCTCATCCAGACGCTGATCGACGCCGGTGTGTCCGAGGTCAAGGTCCGCTGCGTGCTCACCTGCGAGTCGCTGCTGGGCACCTGCGCCACCTGCTACGGCCGGTCGCTGGCCTCCGGCAAGCTGGTGGACGTCGGCGAGGCGGTCGGCATCATCGCCGCCCAGTCCATCGGTGAGCCGGGTACCCAGCTGACGATGCGCACCTTCCACACCGGTGGTGTGGCCGGCGCGGACATCACGCACGGTCTGCCGCGTGTGGTGGAGCTCTTCGAGGCCCGCGTCCCCAAGGGCAAGGCCCCGATCGCCGAGCTGGCGGGCTCCGTCCGGATCGAGGACAGCGAGCAGTTCCGCAAGCTGACCATCACGCCGGACGACGGCTCCGACGAGGTCGTCTACGACAAGCTGTCGCGCCGCGCGCAGCTGCGGGTCGAGGACGGTGCACACGTCGAGGTCGGCGAGCAGCTCACCGAGGGTGCCGTCGACCCGCACGAGGTGCTGCGGATCATGGGCCCCCGCGAGGTGCAGCTGCACCTGGTCCGCGAGGTCCAGGAGGTCTACCGCTCGCAGGGTGTGTCGATCCACGACAAGCACATCGAGGTGATCATCCGCCAGATGCTGAAGCGGGTGACCATCATCGACTCGGGCGCCACGGAGTTCCTGCCGGGCGCGCTCGTCGAGCGGACGCTGTTCGAGACCGAGAACCGCCGCGTCGTCGCCGAGGGCGGCGAGCCGGCCTCGGCCCGTCCGGTGCTCATGGGCATCACCAAGGCCTCGCTCGCGACCGAGTCGTGGCTGTCGGCCGCCTCCTTCCAGGAGACGACCAAGGTGCTCACCGACGCCGCGATCCAGGGCAAGAGCGACAGCCTGCTCGGGCTCAAGGAGAACGTGATCATCGGCAAGCTGATCCCGGCGGGCACGGGCATCAGCCGCTACCGGAACATCACGGTCGAGCCGACCGAGGAGGCCCGCGCCGCGGTCTACACCATGGCCGGGTACGACGACGGGCAGTACTACAGCCCCGACGTCTTCGGTCAGGGCACCGGCGAGGCCGTGCGCCTCGAGGAGTACGACTGGCGGGGCTGAGCACCCTCCAGTGAGGAAGGGCCCCGTGGACCGTCAGGTCCGCGGGGCCCTTCCCCGTCCCGGGACACCCGGGCGATGATCAGGTCACCTGATCGTCGCGCGTCCTCCCTCGTGGTGGGCGGTCAGGGAGGACGCCGCGCGGTGAGGGAGGAGGCCGGCGCAGCCGCTCAGCCCGGCGAGGCGCTTCATGGTCTCCACGGTCCTCAGGCGGGCCTCGCGACTGCCGTCGAGCGGCTGCAGCATCAGCGTCGTCACGCCCGCCTCGGCGAAGGCTGCGATCCGCTCGGCCACGTAGGACTCCGGGCCGATGAGGGACGACGCCCGCACGAGCTCGTCGGGCACCGCGGCGGCCGCCTCGTCCTTCTTGCCGTCCAGGTAGAGGTCCTGGATGGTCTTCGCCTCGGCCTCGTAGCCGTAGCGCACGGCGAGGTCGTTGTAGAAGTTCTTGCCGCGGGCGCCCATGCCGCCGATGTAGAGGGCCAGCGCGGGGCGGACGAAGTCCAGCAGCGGCTCGACGTCGTCCCCGATGGCGACCGGCACCCCGGTGAGGACCTGCAGCTCGCCGAGGGCGGGGTCGCGCTTGGCGCGGCCGGCGGCCAGGGACTCGCCCCAGACCGCCGCCGCCTTCTCGGGTACGAAGAAGATCGGCTCCCACGCCTCGGCGATCTCGGCGGCCAGCTCCACGTTCTTCGGGCCGAGCGCCGCCAGCATCACGGGGATACGGTCGCGCACCGGGGTGTTGATCAGCTTGAGCGGCTTGCCCAGGCCGGTGCCCTCCTCCGGCGGCAGGGGGATCGTGTACTTCTTGCCGGAGTGGTCCAGTCGCTCCCGGCGCCACACCGAGCGGCAGATGTCGACGATCTCCCGGGTCCGCTGCAGCGGGGCGTCGTAGGGGACCCCGTGCCACCCCTCGATCACCTGGGGCCCCGAGGCACCCAGCCCGAGGGTGAACCGGCCGCCGGAGACGAAGTCCAGGCCGGCCGCGGTCATGGCCGTCAGTGCCGGCGTGCGGCTGTAGATGGGGAAGATGGCGCTCAGCAGCTCCACCCGCTCGGTCACCGCGGCCAGGTAGCCGAGTTGGCTGACCGCATCGAAGGTGTAGACCTCGGCCACGGCGGCGATGTCGAGGCCGGCGGCCTCGAGATCGCGGATCTCGGCCGCTGTCTCGTCGAACCCTCCGCTGTAACTGGCCTGGATGCCGATGCGCACGTGCCCTCCAAGGATCGCGGCGCCACCGTTGGCGCCAGCCGCACGCTATCGGGCGGGGGAGGGGCGCCTCCCGCCGCGCCGATGGAGATCCCCCGCAACCCAAGGGTTGCCGGTACCGTCGGCGCACCGCGCGGGCGGGAAGAGAACCGCCCGCGGCCCGGTTGACTCGGGTGTCGGCCGCCGTCGGGGGCCGACGGCCGCACTGTGGCCGACCACATGGGACCCGGTTTTGACCGGCTTCCAGGGCGCGGGTACTGTGGGCTGCTGTGCCCAGGGTGCCCTGGGCCTGCTCCCGTTCGCGGTGCGCCTGGGTGACCAGCATCTGGTCATCGGGGTCCACCCCCTGGCAGAAGCCGGAGGGTGGCGGCGCCGAGTCGCGAGGGGCAAACCGAGTCCGGTCCGTCATGGGCCGGTCCTGGGCCGGGCGACACGCCCGACCGCGTGGACCGGACGGTGAATGGTGGCCGGAAGCGGGAAGTCCTCCAGCAGGACCGGCACCCGGCACGACGGACAGACATACAGAGCACCACCCCAGCGCAGGTAGGAGATCCAGGCCACCCATGCCCACGATCAACCAGCTGGTCCGCAAGGGCCGCGAGGACAAGGTCGAGAAGACCAAGACTCCGGCGCTGAAGGGTTCGCCCCAGCGTCGCGGAGTCTGCACGCGCGTCTACACGACGACGCCGAAGAAGCCGAACTCGGCGCTGCGCAAGGTCGCCCGCGTCCGGCTGACCAGTGGCATCGAGGTGACGGCCTACATCCCGGGCGTCGGCCACAACCTGCAGGAGCACTCGATGGTGCTCGTGCGCGGCGGCCGTGTGAAGGACCTCCCCGGCGTGCGCTACAAGATCATCCGC
Organism: Blastococcus sp. PRF04-17; assembly: GCF_023016265.1. GTDB lineage: Bacteria > Actinomycetota > Actinomycetes > Mycobacteriales > Geodermatophilaceae > Blastococcus_B. The sequence goes on from NZ_CP095412.1 coordinate 3,764,821, forward strand.
GGCTCGCTGGACACCCAGGGTGTCCGCAACCGCAAGCAGGCCCGTAGCCGTTACGGCGCGAAGAAGGAGAAGAGCTGATGCCGCGCAAGGGCCCCGCCCCGAAGCGTCCGCTGGTCGCCGACCCGGTCTACCAGTCGCCGCTGGTCACCCAGCTGGTGAACAAGGTCCTGGTCGACGGCAAGCGCTCCGTCGCCGAGTCGATCGTCTACGGCGCCCTCGAGGGCTGCCGCGCCAAGAGCGACACCGACCCGGTCGTGACGCTCAAGCGCGCGCTGGACAACGTCAAGCCGGCCCTCGAGGTCCGCAGCCGCCGTGTCGGTGGCGCGACCTACCAGGTCCCGGTCGAGGTCCGCCCCTCGCGGAGCACCACGCTCGGCCTGCGCTGGCTGATCCAGTACAGCCGCGCGCGCCGGGAGAAGACGATGACCGAGCGCCTGATGAACGAGCTGCTCGACGCGAGCAACGGTCTCGGTGCCGCCGTGAAGCGGCGCGAGGACACGCACAAGATGGCCGAGTCGAACAAGGCCTTCGCGCACTACCGCTGGTAACGCACCAGCGCCCGCCGTCGGCGGGCTCCCGGGAGACCCCCGGCAACCCGCACACGGAACCGCAGCAAAGAGGAGTAGGACATGGCCTCCACGGCCCAGCTCGCCAAGACCCGCAACATCGGGATCATGGCGCACATCGACGCCGGCAAGACCACGACGACCGAGCGCATCCTCTTCTACACCGGCATCACGTACAAGATCGGTGAGGTCCACGACGGCGCGGCCACGATGGACTGGATGGAGCAGGAGCAGGAGCGCGGCATCACCATCACGTCGGCCGCGACGAAGTGCACCTGGAACGGCTACGACATCAACATCATCGACACCCCGGGGCACGTCGACTTCACCGTCGAGGTGGAGCGGTCCCTGCGCGTGCTCGACGGTGCCGTCGCCGTCTACGACGGTGTCGCCGGCGTGGAGCCCCAGACCGAGCAGGTCTGGCGGCAGGCGGAGAAGTACGGCGTCCCGCGCATGTGCTTCGTCAACAAGCTCGACCGCACCGGTGCCGACTTCTTCCGCTGCGTCGACATGATGGTCGAGCGCCTCGGTGCCAACCCGCTCGTGCTGCAGCTGCCCATCGGTGCCGAGGCCGACTTCATCGGCGTCGTGGACCTGGTCCAGATGCGCGCGCTCACCTGGCGCGGCGAGACCCAGATGGGTGAGGACTACTCGGTCGAGGAGATCCCCGCCGAGCTCGCCGACCAGGCCGCCGAGTACCGCGAGAAGCTCCTCGAGGGCATCGCCGACTTCGACGACGAGCTGATGGAGGCCTACCTCGGCGGCGAGGAGATCTCCGTCGAGCGCCTCAAGGCCGCCATCCGCAAGGCCACCATCGCCGCTCAGGTGAACCCCGTGCTGACCGGCACCGCGTTCAAGAACAAGGGCATCCAGCCCCTGCTCGACGCCGTCACCGACTACCTGCCCAGCCCGCTGGACATCGAGGCGATCGTCGGCACCGCCCTGGACGGCGAGACCGAGGTGCTGCGGCACGCGGACGAGGCGGAGCCGTTCTCCGCGCTGGCGTTCAAGATCCAGACCGACCAGCACCTCGGCAAGCTGACCTACGTCCGCGTGTACTCGGGCAAGCTGGACGCCGGGTCCCCGGTGCTCAACAGCACCAAGGACCGCAAGGAGCGGGTCGGCAAGATCTACCAGATGCACGCCAACAAGCGCGAGGAGCGCCAGGGCGTGGGCGCCGGCGAGATCGTCGCCGTCGTGGGTCTGAAGCAGACGACCACCGGCGACACCCTCACCGACCCGCAGAAGCCGGTCATCCTCGAGTCGATGACCTTCCCGGCGCCGGTCATCTCCGTGGCCATCGAGCCCAAGACGAAGAGCGACCAGGAGAAGCTGGGCACGGCGATCCAGAAGCTCGCCGAGGAGGACCCGACCTTCCAGGTCAAGCTGGACGAGGAGACCGGCCAGACGGTCATCTCCGGCATGGGCGAGCTCCACCTGGAGATCCTCGTCGACCGCATGCGGCGCGAGTTCAAGGTCGAGGCCAACGTCGGCAAGCCCCAGGTCGCCTACCGCGAGACGATCCGCAAGGCGGCGGAGAAGGTCGACTACACCCACAAGAAGCAGACGGGTGGCTCCGGCCAGTTCGCCAAGGTGCAGGTCACGATCGAGCCCCTGGAGGTCACGGCCGACGGCCCGACCTACGAGTTCGTCAACGCCGTCACCGGTGGCCGCATCCCGCGCGAGTACATCCCCTCGGTGGACCAGGGCATGCAGGACGCCATGCAGTACGGCATCCTCGCCGGCTACCCGATGGTGGGCGTGAAGGCGACTCTCATCGACGGTCAGTACCACGAGGTCGACTCCTCGGAGATGGCCTTCAAGATCGCCGGCTCGATGGTCTTCAAGGAGGCCGCACGCAAGGCCAGCCCGGCCCTGCTCGAGCCGATGATGGCCGTCGAGGTCGTCACCCCCGAGGACTACATGGGTGACGTCATCGGCGACCTGAACTCCCGGCGCGGCACCATCCAGGCGATGGAGGAGCGCTCCGGCGCCCGCGTCGTCCGGGCCCTGGTCCCGCTCTCGGAGATGTTCGGCTACGTGGGCGACCTGCGCAGCCGCACCCAGGGACGGGCGAGCTACACCATGGTGTTCGACTCGTACGCCGAGGTCCCGGCCAACGTCGCCAAGGAGATCATCGCCAAGGCGACTGGCGAGTAACGAGTGACCGGTCGGGGGCCCAGCCCTCGGCCGGCGGGCACCGCCCGCACCCCGAGCACGCGCACGACCGCGAAAGACACGGAGAGAGGAACCCAGTGGCCAAGGCCAAGTTCGAGCGGACCAAGCCGCACGTCAACATCGGCACCATCGGGCACATCGACCACGGCAAGACGACGCTGACCGCGGCGATCACCAAGGTGCTGCACGACAAGTACCCGGACCTCAACGAGGCGTCCGCCTTCGACCAGATCGACAAGGCGCCCGAGGAGAAGGCCCGCGGCATCACGATCTCGATCGCGCACGTGGAGTACCAGACGGAGAACCGTCACTACGCGCACGTCGACTGCCCCGGTCACGCCGACTACATCAAGAACATGATCACCGGTGCCGCCCAGATGGACGGCGCGATCCTGGTGGTCGCCGCGACCGACGGCCCGATGCCGCAGACCAAGGAGCACGTCCTCCTGGCCCGCCAGGTCGGCGTCCCCTACATCGTCGTGGCGCTGAACAAGGCCGACATGGTCGACGACGAGGAGATCCTCGAACTCGTCGAGCTGGAGGTCCGCGAGCTGCTGTCCGAGTACGAGTTCCCGGGCGACGACGTCCCCGTGGTCCGCGTCTCGGCGCTCAAGGCCCTCGAGGGCGACGCCGAGTGGGGCGACAAGCTCATGGAGCTGATGAACGCCGTCGACACCGCGATCCCGGAGCCGGAGCGCGAGATCGACAAGCCGTTCCTCATGCCCGTCGAGGACGTCTTCACCATCACCGGTCGTGGCACCGTCGTCACCGGCCGCGTCGAGCGTGGCATCGTCAAGGTCTCCGAGGAGATCGAGATCGTCGGCATCCGCGAGGGTTCGACGAAGACGACCGTCACCGGCGTCGAGATGTTCCGCAAGCTGCTCGACCAGGGCCAGGCCGGTGACAACGTCGGTCTGCTCCTCCGCGGCATCAAGCGCGAGGACGTGGAGCGTGGCCAGGTCGTCGTGAAGCCCGGCTCGATCACCCCGCACACCAACTTCGAGGGTTCGGTCTACATCCTCTCGAAGGACGAGGGTGGCCGTCACACGCCGTTCTTCAACAACTACCGTCCCCAGTTCTACTTCCGGACGACGGACGTGACCGGCGTGGTCACGCTGCCCGCGGGCACCGAGATGGTCATGCCCGGCGACAACACCGAGATGACGGTGGAGCTCATCCAGCCCATCGCCATGGAGGAGGGCCTGCGGTTCGCCATCCGTGAGGGTGGCCGCACCGTCGGCGCCGGCCGCGTCACCAAGATCATCAAGTAGTACCCCCGGGGCTGGCGGCCGCGAGCCGGCCGCCGCCCCGCCAGGGCGGGGTCCCCCTCACCGGGCCCACGGGTCAGCAGACCCACTCGAACGTTCACAACCGATCGGCAGGAGCAGAAGACAGCGATGGCGGGACAGAAGATCCGCATCCGGCTGAAGGCCTACGACCACGAGGCGATCGACGCCTCGGCGCGGCGCATCGTGGAGACGGTCACCAAGACCGGAGCGCGTGTGGTCGGCCCGGTGCCTCTGCCGACGGAGAAGAACGTGTACGCGGTGATCCGTTCGCCGCACAAGTACAAGGACTCGTTCGAGCACTTCGAGATGCGCACGCACAAGCGGCTCATCGACATCCTCGACCCGACGCCGAAGACGGTCGACGCGCTCATGCGCATCGACCTGCCGGCCTCGGTCGACGTCAACATCCAGTAAGGGCAGTCAGCAGACATGGCGAGCACATTTCGCGGTCTCCTCGGCGAGAAGCTGGGGATGACCCAGGTCTTCGACGAGAACAACCGCCTCGTGCCGGTGACCGTCGTCAAGGCGGGCCCGTGTGTGGTGACCCAGGTGCGCACCCCCGAGGTCGACGGCTACTCCGCCGTCCAGCTCGGGTTCGGTGAGATCGACCCGCGCAAGGTGAACAAGCCCGAGGGTGGGCATTTCACCAAGGCGGGCGTTCCGCCGCGGCGGCACCTGGTGGAGCTGCGCACCGAGGACGCCGGCGACTACTCGGTCGGCCAGGAGCTGACCGCCGACGTCTTCGACGGCGTGGCCAAGGTCGACGTCATCGGCACCAGCAAGGGCAAGGGCACCGCCGGTGTCATGAAGCGCCACGGGTTCAAGGGCCTCGGCGCGGCACACGGCACCCAGCGCAAGCACCGGTCGCCCGGTTCCATCGGTGGCGCCTCCACCCCGGGTCGCGTGTTCAAGGGCCTGAAGATGGCCGGCCGCATGGGTGCGGTGAAGACGACCACGCTCTCGCTGGTCGTGCACAAGGTCGACACCGAGCGCGGGCTGCTGCTGATCAAGGGCGCGGTTCCCGGTCCGAAGGGTGGCCTGCTCCTCGTCCGCTCCGCGGTCAAGGGTGGCCCCGTGGGGAGTGACAAGAAGTGACCAGCACGGCAACCGAGACGGAGCAGACGCGCACCGACCGCCAGGTCGACGTCCGCACCCCGGCGGGGGAGATCTCCGGCAGCGTGACGCTTCCCGGCGCGCTCTTCGACGCCAGCGCGAACGTCTCCCTGATGCACCAGGTCGTGGTGGCCCAGCTGGCCGCGGCCCGCCAGGGCACACACGCCACGAAGACCCGCGGCAAGGTCAGCGGTGGTGGCGCCAAGCCGTACCGGCAGAAGGGCACCGGCCGCGCCCGTCAGGGCTCGACCCGCGCGCCGCAGTTCACCGGTGGTGGCACGGTCCACGGCCCCCAGCCCCGCGACTACGCGCAGAAGACGCCCAAGAAGATGAAGGCCGCCGCCCTGCGCGGCGCCCTCTCCGACCGCGCCCGCGAGGGCCGGGTGCACGTCGTCTCCGCCTTCGTCGAGGGCGACGCGCCGAAGACCAAGGCCGCCCTGGCGACGCTGAACGCGGTCACGCAGGCCAAGCGGGTGCTGGTCGTCCTGGACCGGGACGACGTCCTGAACTGGGTCAGCCTGCGCAACGCGCCGCAGGTGCACCTCATCGAGGCCGGGCAGCTGAACACCTACGACGTGCTGGTCTCCGACGAGGTGGTCTTCACCGAGACCGCGCTCGCGGAGTTCGTCGAGGGCCGCACGGGCTCCGGTGCCACCAAGCCGGACCTCGCGACCCGCGAGACCCCCGGTGGCGTGCCGTCGATCGCGCCCGCCGAGGGCGAGGGCACCGTCGAGACCGCTGCCGAGGCGCCGCCAAGAAGGCGGCGGCGAAGAAGGCTCCGGCCAAGAAGGCCGCGGCGGGCACCGAGGAGGCGGCCGCCGAGAAGGCGCCGGCCAAGAACGCGCCGGCGAAGAAGGCGGCGCCGGCGTCCGCCGACGAGGCCGCCAAGGCCCCGGTCGAGCAGGCCGTCGCCGCCAACGCCGGCCCTGACGCGACCGCACCCAGCGAGGACGGCACCACCGACACCACCGAGGAGAAGGCATGAGCGTCCGCGACCCCGGGACGTCCTGCTCGCCCCGGTCATCTCGGAGAAGAGCTACGGGCTGCTCGACGAGAACCAGTACACGTTCGTCGTGCTGCCCGAGGCCAACAAGACGCAGATCAAGATCGCGGTCGAGCAGATCTTCAACGTGAAGGTCCTCGGCGTGAACACGATCAACCGTCAGGGCAAGCGCAAGCGCAGCAGGGGCACGAAGCTGGGCAAGCGCAAGGACACCAAGCGCGCCATCGTGTCGCTCGCCCCCGGTGACCGCATCGAGATCTTCGGCGGCCCGGGCGCCTGAGCCCGTCCACCGGACCAGAGACACAAGACGAAGGACTGAGTCAGCAATGGCTATCCGCAAGTACAAGCCGACGACGCCGGGCCGCCGCGGCTCCAGCGTCGCCGACTTCGCCGAGGTCACCCGTGACCACCCGGAGAAGTCGCTGGTCCGGCCGCTGCACGGCCGCGGTGGGCGCAACGTCCACGGCAAGGTCACCGCGCGTCACCAGGGTGGCGGGCACAAGCGTGCCTACCGCCTGATCGACTTCCGCCGGGCGGACAAGGACGGCGTGCCGGCCAAGGTCGCGCACATCGAGTACGACCCGAACCGCACCTCGCGGATCGCACTGCTGCACTACGCCGACGGCGAGAAGCGCTACATCATCGCGCCGGCCCGGCTCAAGCAGGGCGACACCGTCGAGTGCGGCCCCGCGGCCGACATCAAGCCCGGCAACAACCTGCCGCTGCGGAACATCCCCGTCGGCACCGTCGTTCATGCCATCGAGCTCCGTCCCGGTGGCGGCGCGAAGATCGCCCGTTCCGCGGGGACCAGCGTCCAGCTGGTCGCCCGTGAGGGTCGTTTCGCGCAGCTGCGCATGCCGTCGGGCGAGATCCGCAACGTCGACGTCCGCTGCCGGGCGACCGTCGGCGAGGTGGGCAACGCCGAGCAGTCCAACATCAACTGGGGCAAGGCCGGCCGCATGCGGTGGAAGGGCAAGCGCCCGACCGTCCGCGGGGTCGCCATGAACCCCGTCGACCACCCGCACGGTGGTGGTGAGGGCAAGACCTCCGGTGGTCGCCACCCGGTGAACCCGAAGGGCAAGCCGGAGGGCCGGACGCGCAAGCGGAAGGCCAGTGACGCCCTGATCGTGCGCCGCCGGCGCACCAACAAGAAGCGCTGAGCCCGGGTTCCCCGGCGGTTATGGAGAGTCCGTTATGCCACGCAGCCTGAAGAAGGGCCCGTTCGTCGACGACCACCTGCTCGCCAAGGTGGACGCGCAGAACGCCAAGGGCACCAAGAACGTGATCCGCACCTGGTCGCGTCGTTCCACGATCATCCCGGACATGCTCGGCCACACCCTGGCCGTGCACGACGGCCGCAAGCACGTCCCGGTCTTCGTGACCGAGGCGATGGTCGGGCACAAGCTCGGCGAGTTCGCGCCCACGCGCACCTTCCGTGGGCACGTCAAGGACGACCGCCGGTCCCGTCGGGGCTGAGAGCGCGGCTGACCAGGTAGAGAGAGATTTCGATGACTTCCCAGTTGGGACAGGAGGCGCCGGTCGCCCGGGCTACGGCCCGGTTCGTCCGCGTGACCCCCATGAAGGCCCGCCGGGTGGTGGACCTGATCCGCTACCTGCCGACCGACGAGGCCCTGGCCCTGCTCCGCTTCGCGCCGCAGAGCGCCAGCGAGCCGGTCGCCAAGGTCGTCGCCAGCGCGGTGGCCAACGCCGAGCACAACCTGCAGCTGGACCCGGCCGCCCTGGTGGTCAGCGCCGCATACGTCGACGAGGGCCCCACGCTCAAGCGGATCCGTCCGCGGGCGCAGGGCCGGGCGTTCCGCATCAACAAGCGGACCAGCCACATCACGGTCGAGGTGAGCGAGGTGGCCACCAGCGACGTCCTCGCGCAGAAGTCGCGCAAGGCCCGCCGGGACACCGGCCAGTCCGGACCGGCCACCCAGCAGACCGGTCGTCAGAGCAACACGAGGGGAGGGACCCGCTAGTGGGTCAGAAGGTCAACCCGCACGGGTTCCGTCTCGGGATCACCACCGACTACAAGTCCCGGTGGTACGCGGACAAGCTGTACAAGGACTACGTCAAGGAAGACGTCGCGATCCGCAAGCTCATGTCCAAGGGCATGGAGCGGGCCGGCATCTCCAAGGTGGAGATCGAGCGCACCCGTGACCGGGTCCGCGTCGACATCCACACCGCCCGCCCGGGCATCGTCATCGGCCGCCGCGGCGCCGAGGCCGACCGCATCCGCGGCGAGCTCGAGAAGCTCACCGGCAAGCAGGTGCAGCTGAACATCCTCGAGGTCAAGAACCCGGAGTCGGACGCGCAGCTGGTCGCCCAGGGCGTCGCCGAGCAGCTCTCCTCCCGCGTGAGCTTCCGCCGTGCCATGCGCAAGGCCATGCAGTCCGCCCAGCGCAGCCCGCAGGTCAAGGGCATCCGGGTGCAGTGCTCCGGCCGCCTGGGCGGCACGGAGATGAGCCGGTCGGAGTTCTACCGCGAGGGCCGGGTCCCGCTGCACACGCTGCGCGCGAACATCGACTACGGCATCTACGAGGCCCGCACCACCTTCGGCCGCATCGGCGTGAAGGTGTGGATCTACAAGGGTGACGTCAGCGGCTCGCGTGCCGAGCGCGCGGCCCTGGAGGCCCTGGCCGAGCGGCAGCAGCGCCGCGAGCGCTCGCAGCGCCCGCAGCGTCGCTCGGGTTCGTCGGGCACCACCGCCGGCGGCACCGAGGCCGGCCGCGCCGCAGTGGAGTCCTCGACCGGACCTGCCGCGGACACCGCCGAGAGCACCGTCGCCGTCACCTCCGGCGACGTGGCTCCCGAGACGACCGTCGCCGAGGTCGCCGGTCCGGAGGCCACCTCCACTCTGGAGAACGTGGCCGCCGAGACCGCCGCCACCGAGGCGACCGAGAACACCAGCACCGAAGAGCAGGGGAGCTGACACCATGCTCATCCCACGGCGCGTGAAGCACCGCAAGCAGCACCACCCCGACCGTGGCGGTCGCGCCAAGGGCGGGACGGCGATCAACTTCGGCGAGTACGCCATCCAGGCCCTCGAGCCGGCGTACGTCACCAACCGGCAGATCGAGTCCGCTCGTATCGCCATGACCCGCCACATCAAGCGTGGCGGCAAGGTGTGGATCTCGATCTACCCCGACCGCCCGCTCACCAAGAAGCCCGCCGAGACCCGCATGGGTTCCGGCAAGGGCTCGCCCGAGTGGTGGGTCGCCAACGTGAAGCCGGGACGGATCATGTTCGAGCTGTCCGGTGTCGCCGAGCCCGTGGCCCGCGAGGCCATGCGCCGCGCGATCCACAAGCTCCCCATGAAGTGCCGCTTCATCACGCGTGAAGGAGAAGTGTGATGGCCGCCGGTCTGACCGCTCCCCAGCTGCGCGAGCTCTCTGCCGACGAGCTCGCCTCGCGGCTGCGCGAGGCGAAGGAAGAACTGTTCAACCTGCGTTTCCAGGTGGCCACCGGCCAGCTGGACAACAACCGGCGACTGCAGACCGTCCGCCGCGACATCGCCCGGATCTACACGATCATGCGCGAGCGCGAGCTGGGTCTCTCGGTCGCCCCGAGTGAGGGTGTGGCATGAGCGAGACCCAGGAAGCGACGGGTCCCGGCCTGGCCGGCCGCGGGTACCGAAAGGTCCGCGAGGGCCTCGTCGTCAGCGACAAGATGGAGAAGACCATCGTCGTCGAGGTCGAGGACCGCGTGAAGCACGGTCTGTACGGCAAGGTCATCCGCCGTACGAGCAAGCTGAAGGCCCATGACGAGCAGAACGTCGCCGGGATCGGCGACCGCGTGCAGATCATGGAGACCCGGCCGACGTCGGCCACGAAGCGGTGGCGGCTCGTCCAGGTCGTCGAGAAGGCCAAGTAAGGAGGCGGCCCTCCGGGGCCGCGGCACGCGGTACGTCAGGGGCAGGTACCCTGGACGACTGGCGCGCACCGCACTCTCACCACGGGGTGTGCGCCGCATCCCGGTTCCCGTGCTTCGGACGCACCGGCGGCCCCGCCGCCGGTGCGTCCGCACGCGGGGAATCGGACAGCCGGTTCACCGATCCGGCCCGGCTGTCACCACAAGTATTTGGGAGTTGGACGTGATCCAGCAGGAGTCGCGACTGCGTGTCGCCGACAACACCGGTGCGAAGGAGATCCTCTGCATCCGGGTGCTCGGCGGCTCGGGGCGACGCTACGCGGGCATCGGTGACGTGATCGTCGCCACCGTGAAGGATGCGCTGCCCGGCGCCGGTGTGAAGCGCGGTGACGTGGTCAAGGCCGTCGTCGTGCGCACCGTGAAGGAGCGCCGTCGTCCCGACGGTTCCTACATCCGCTTCGACGAGAACGCCGCGGTGATCATCCGCGACAGCGGCGACCCGCGCGGGACGCGCATCTTCGGCCCCGTCGGCCGGGAGCTCCGCGACAAGCGCTTCATGCGGATCATCTCGCTGGCACCGGAGGTGCTCTGACCATGAGCGACAAGAAGAAGACCCCCTCCATGAAGGTCAAGAAGGGCGACACCGTCCTCGTTCTGTCCGGCAAGGACAAGGGCGCGAAGGGTCGCGTCATCGCCGCCTACCCGAAGCTCCAGCGCGTGCTGGTCGAGGGCGTCGGCCGGGTCAAGAAGCACACCCGCATCAGCTCCACGCAGCGCGGTGCCCAGCAGGGCGGGATCGTCACGCAGGAGGCTCCCATCCACGTGAGCAACGTGATGGTGATCGACTCCGAGGACAAGCCGACCCGGGTCGGCTACCGCAAGGACGAAGAAGGCCGCAGCATCCGGGTCTCGCGGCGCACCGGTAAGGACCTCTGATCCCCATGAGCGCACCGACCACCGAGCGCGAGCTGCCCCGCATGCTCGCCTACTACCGCGAGACCATCGCGCCGGCGCTGCAGTCGGAGTTCAACTACGACAACGTCATGCAGATCCCGCGGCTGACGAAGATCGTCGTCAACATGGGCGTCGGCGAGGCCACTCGCGACGCCAAGCTGATGGACGGCGCCGTCCGCGACCTGACCGCGATCACCGGTCAGAAGCCGGCCGTCGTCCGGGCCCGCAAGTCCATCGCGCAGTTCAAGCTGCGCGAGGGCATGCCGATCGGCGCGAAGGTCACCCTCCGCGGCGACCGGATGTGGGAGTTCCTGGACCGGCTCCTGTCGCTGGCCCTGCCGCGTATCCGTGACTTCCGCGGCCTGAACGCCAAGCAGTTCGACGGCCACGGCAACTACACGTTCGGCCTCACGGAGCAGTCGATGTTCCGCGAGATCGACGTCGACAAGATCGACCGGCAGCGCGGCATGGACATCACGCTGGTCACCACCGCGACGAACGACGACGAGGGTCGCGAGCTGCTCCGCCAGCTCGGTTTCCCCTTCGCGGGCCAGCCCGTCGTCACCACCATCCGCTGAGCCGGTAGGAGACACCACCATGGCCAAGAAGGCTCTGATCGAGAAGGCGAACCGCAAGCCGAAGTTCGCGGTCCGCGGCTACACCCGCTGCCAGCGGTGCGGTCGCCCGCACTCGGTGTTCCGCAAGTTCGGCCTCTGCCGGATCTGCCTGCGGGAGATGGCCCACGCCGGGGAGCTCCCGGGCGTGCGCAAGTCCAGCTGGTGAAGGACCCGGCTGCCCCCCACGACACGCTCCGCGCGCCGCGGGTCCCTGCAGCCGGGCCGTTCCAGTAACTCAACAACCGAGCACCACCGATCGCCGAGAGGCCCACGCGCCAAGTCACCGTGACCCAGCGCATGAGGAACCGCGGCGAGAGAGGCACCACTCGTCATGACGATGACCGACCCCATCGCGGACATGCTCACGCGTCTGCGGAACGCCAACCAGGCGTACCACGACTCCGCGGTCATGCCGTCCTCGAAGCTCAAGACGCACATCGCCGAGATCCTCCAGCAGGAGGGCTACATCGCCGGCTGGGCCGTCAAGGACGTCGAGCAGGACGGCAGCACCTTCAAGCAGCTGCAGATCGACCTGAAGTACGGCCCCAACCGCGAGCGGAGCATCGCCGGCGTCCGCCGGGTGTCGAAGCCCGGTCTGCGGGTCTACGCGAAGTCGAACTCCCTGCCCAAGGTCCTCGGTGGCCTCGGCGTGGCGATCATCTCGACGTCGACCGGGCTGCTGACCGACAAGCAGGCGAACAAGAAGGGCGTGGGTGGGGAAGTCCTCGCCTACGTCTGGTAAGGGAGCGAGCGAAGATGTCACGAATCGGACGACTCCCGATCCCCGTTCCCAGCGGTGTGGACGTCGCCATCGACGGCCAGACGGTCAGCGTCAAGGGCCCGAAGGGCTCGCTCCGCCACACGGTCGCGACCCCCATCACGGTGGAGCGCGACGAGGACGGCACGCTGCGCGTGATCCGTCCCAACGACGAGCGGCAGAACCGGGCCCTGCACGGCCTCTCGCGCACGCTCATCGCCAACATGATCACCGGCGTCACCGAGGGCTACACGAAGACCCTCGAGATCGTCGGTGTGGGTTACCGCGTGCAGGCCCGCGGCTCGGACCTCGAGTTCGCGCTGGGCTTCAGCCACCCGGTGCCGGTGAAGGCCCCCGAGGGCATCACCTTCGCCGTGGAGTCCCCGACCCGTCTGCGGGTCACGGGTATCGACAAGCAGCAGGTCGGCGAGGTCGCCGCCAAGATCCGCAAGATCCGCAAGCCCGACCCGTACAAGGGCAAGGGCGTGCGGTACCAGGGCGAGGTCGTCAAGCGCAAGGTCGGGAAGACGGGTAAGTGATGGCAACCGCAGAGAAGACCGCTCGGGTCCACAAGTCCGTCGGCACCGACATCAGCACCGCGCGCCGCGTCTCGCGGCTGCGCCGCCACAACCGGCTGCGCAAGCGCGTCTCCGGCACGCCGGAGCGTCCGCGCCTCGTGGTCAACCGCAGCTCGCGGCACATCCACGTGCAGCTGGTCGACGACACCGCGGGCCGCACGATCGCCAGCGCGTCGACGATGGACGCCAGCCTGCGTGGCGCCGAGGGCGACAAGTCCGCCCTGGCCCGCCAGGTCGGCGCTCTGATCGCCGACCGGGCGAAGGCCGCCGGCGTGACCGCCGTCGTGCTCGACCGCGGCGGCAACCGCTACGCCGGGCGGATCGCCGCCCTGGCCGACGGGGCCCGCGAGGCCGGGCTGGACTTCTGATGACCGTGTCCACGAACAGCACGAGAAGCATGATCGAGAGGGACGTCTGATGCCAGGACCACAGCGACGCGGCGGCGGCGCCGGCGGCGGGAACGACCGCCGCGACCGTCGTGACGGCGGGCGGGGCCCCGGTGGCGCTCCCGCCGAGAAGAGCAACTACCTCGAGCGGGTCGTCGCGATCAACCGTGTCTCGAAGGTCGTGAAGGGTGGCCGTCGCTTCAGCTTCACCGCCCTCGTGATCGTCGGTGACGGCGACGGCAAGGTCGGCGTCGGCTACGGCAAGGCCAAGGAGGTGCCCGCGGCGATCGCCAAGGGCGTCGAGGAGGCCAAGAAGCACTTCTACAACGTGCCCCGCATCGCCAGCACCATCCCGCACCCGGTGCAGGGTGAGGCGGCGGCCGGTGTCGTGCTGCTCAAGCCGGCCAGCCCCGGTACCGGTGTCATCGCCGGTGGTCCGGTGCGTGCCGTGCTCGAGTGCGCCGGGATCCACGACGTGCTCTCCAAGAGCCTCGGGTCGTCGAACCCGATCAACATCGTGCACGCCACGATGCAGGCGCTGAAGGAGCTGGTCCGCCCCGAGGAGATCGCGGCCCGCCGCGGTCTCCCGCTGGAGGACGTCGCCCCGGCCGCCATGCTCCGTGCGCGCGCGGGTCAGGGAGTCTGAGATGGCACAGCTCAAGATCACCCAGGTCCGGTCGGGGATCGGCCGCAAGCGGAACCAGCGCGACACGCTGCGTTCGCTGGGGCTCAAGCGCATCCACGACTCGGTCGTGCAGGAGGACCGTCCCGAGATCCGCGGGATGGTCGCGACGGTGCCGCACCTGGTCACCGTCGAAGAGATCTGAGGGATGACTCACCATGACTCTTAAAGTCCACCACCTGCGTCCCGCTCCGGGCGCCCACACCGCCAAGACGCGCGTCGGCCGCGGTGAGGGGTCCAAGGGAAAGACCGCCGGTCGCGGCACCAAGGGCACCGGCGCCCGCGGCAACACCCACGCCCGGTTCGAGGGCGGTCAGACGCCGCTGCACATGCGGCTGCCCAAGCTGTCCGGCTTCAAGAGCCCGAACAAGGTCGTCTTCCAGGTCGTCAACCTCGACCGGATCGCGGCGCTGTTCCCGCAGGGCGGGGCCGTCGACCCCGACACGCTGGCCGAGGCCGGCGCCGTCCGCCGCGGCCAGCCGGTGAAGGTGCTCGGCACCGGCGACCTCGGCGGGGTCAAGGTCGACGTCCGGGCCCACGCCTTCTCCGCCTCCGCAGCCGAGAAGATCGGCGCGGCCGGCGGTAGCACCACCCGTATCTGAAGCACCGACGACCCCCGGGACGCCTCGCATCTCGAGGTGCCGCGTCCCGGGGGTCGTCGGCTGCGTTGCTAATCTCGACCCACCGAACCACGGGAGGGCACGTGCTGCAGGCGTTCGCCGCGGCTTTCCGGACGCCAGACCTCCGGCGCAAGCTGCTGTTCTCCCTGGGGATCATCGCCGTCTACCGGTTGGGTGCCGCCGTGCCCGGTCCCGGGGTGTCGGTCGAGGCGATCAACAGCTGCCTCGAGGCAGCCCAGGCCTCCGACCAGCGGGACATCTACTCGCTGGTGAACCTGTTCTCCGGCGGTGCGCTGCTGCGCCTGTCGGTGTTCGCGCTCGGGATCATGCCCTACATCACGGCGAGCATCATCGTGCAGCTGCTGGTGGTCGTGATCCCGCGCTTCGAGCAGCTGAAGAAGGAAGGGCAGTCGGGGCAGGCGAAGCTGACCCAGTACACCCGCTACCTGACGATCGCGCTCGCGGTCCTGCAGAGCACCGGCATCATCGCCCTGGCCCGCAGCGGTCAGCTCTTCCCGAACTGCAGCGAGCCGATCATCCCGGACAACTCGGTCTGGTCGACCGTCGTCCTGGTCATCGCCCTCACCGCCGGCACCGCGCTCATCATGTGGCTGGGCGAGCTGCTGACCGAGAAGGGCATCGGCAACGGCATGTCCGTGCTGATCTTCACCTCGATCGCGGCGCGCATCCCCGCCGAGGGGGGTTCTATCCTGCAGACCCGCGGGGCCCTGGTCTTCGCCGTCGTCTGCGCCTTCGCGCTGATGATCATCGGCGCGGTGGTGTACGTCGAGCAGGCCCAGCGGCGCATCCCCGTGCAGTACGCCAAGCGCATGGTCGGTCGCCGGATGTACGGCGGCACCTCCACCTATCTCCCGCTCAAGGTGAACCAGGCCGGCGTCATCCCGGTCATCTTCGCGTCCTCGCTGCTCTACCTGCCCCAGCTGATCGTGCAGCTCCAGGGCAACGAGACCGGGGGCGTCCGGCAGTTCTTCGAGCGCCACATCATCGACCAGAGCAGCCCGGTCCACATCGCCGTCTTCTTCGGCCTGATCGTCTTCTTCACGTACTTCTACGTGTCGATCACGTTCAACCCGGAGGAGCGGGCCGATGACATGAAGCGCTACGGCGGCTTCATCCCCGGCATCCGGCCGGGGCGCCCGACCGCCGAGTACCTGCAGTACGTGCTGTCCAGGATCACCCTCCCCGGTTCGATCTACCTCGGCGTGGTGGCCGTCCTGCCCAACTTCTTCCTGGCGATCACGCAGGAGGGGCAGAACCAGAACTTCCCGTTCGGTGGCGTCGCAGTGTTGATCATGGTCGGAGTGGGGTTGGAGACGGTGAAGCAGATCGAGACGCAGCTCAACCAGCGCAACTACGAAGGGTTCCTGAAGTAGTGCGCGTCGTCCTGCTGGGCCCTCCCGGCGCGGGCAAGGGCACCCAGGCGCAGATCATCGCCGGGCGGCTGGCCGTCCCTGCGATCTCGACGGGCGACATCTTCCGCGCCAACGTCAGCGGCCAGACGGAGCTGGGTCGGAAGGCCAAGACCTACATGGACGCCGGTGACCTCGTCCCCGACGAGATCACCGTGGCCATGGTCAAGGACCGGCTGGCCGAGCCGGACGCCAAGGCCGGGTTCCTGCTCGACGGCTTCCCGCGCACCATCGCCCAGGCCGAGCAGCTGCGGGCGTCGCTGGCCGATCTCGGCCACGCCCTGGACCGCGTCCTCGAGCTCGTCGTCGACGAGGAGGAGCTGGTGCGCCGGCTCTCCGGTCGCCGGATGCTGGTCGACGGCCAGATGGTCCAGCGCGAGGACGACAAGCCCGAGACCGTCCGCCACCGGCTCGAGGTGTACCGGGAACAGACCGCCCCGCTGTCCGGGTTCTACGCCTCCGAGGGGCTCCTGGCCTGCATCGACGCCATCGGTGAGGTCGAGGAGGTCACTGCCCGCGCGCTGCGGGCGCTGGGCGCCGACGAGACCGCGCAGCCCGGCGAGGGCTGAGGACCGAGGAACGGGCCACGGCAGTGAGGCGGGGCGGGACGTGACCGGCATCCTGGGCCGCCTCCCGCTGCTCGCGAAGTGGAGTGGACGCATGATCCAGATCAAGACGCCGCAGGAGATCGAACTCATGCGCGGCGCGGGCCTCGTCGTGGCCGGGGCGATCGCCGCCGTCCGGGCGGCCGTGCGGCCCGGCGTGACGACCGGTGAGCTCGACGCCATCGCCGAGGACCACATCCGCAGCGCCGGAGCGGTGCCGTCGTTCCTGGGTTACCACGGCTTCACGGGCAGCATCTGCGCATCGATCAACAACGAGATCGTCCACGGCATCCCGCGTCCCGACCGGAAGCTGGCCGAGGGCGACAACATCTCCATCGACTGCGGCGCGATCCTGCGGGGCTGGCACGGGGACTCCGCGGTCACGGTGACGGTGGGGGAGCCCTCCGCCGAGGACGCCGCCCTGATCGATGTCACGGAGCGCTCGATGTGGGCGGGCCTGGCCAAGGCGCTCGCCGGCGGCCGGCTGACCGACATCAGCGCCGCCGTGGAGCAGACCGTCACCGCCGAGCGCCACCCGTACGGCATCGTCGACCACTACGGCGGTCACGGCATCGGCACGGAGATGCACCAGGACCCGCACGTCCTGAACTACGGCCGCCCCGGCCGCGGGCCCAAACTCGTGCCTGGCCTGGCCCTGGCGATCGAGCCGATGGTGACCGTCGGCGATCCGGCCACCGTCGAGCTCGAGGACGGCTGGACCGTGGTCACCAAGGACGGCTCCCGCGCAGCCCACTTCGAGCACACCGTGGCCATCACGCCCGACGGTCCCTGGGTGCTCACCGCCGAGGACGGCGGCGTCGCCGGGCTCGCGCCGTTCGGGATCACGCCGCGCACCTGAGGGCCCCGTGCAGGGTCCCGTTGCGAGCGTGCGAGTGACGGGGAGCACGGGGTCCTTCTGGGAACCCCGTTTGGAGTGGCGACGCGCCGCGCGGTACAGTGGTCGATGGCGTTCGCGCCGTCCTGTCGTCGTGCTGTGGCCGCATGACCCGGGGCGCCCTCGCGAGAGCGTCGTGCACCACCTGTTCTGCAACCACCGAGCGCCTCCGTCCGGGTATCCCCGTGGGCGCGTGAGGTCCAGTACCACCGAGTCAGGGAGCGCGTTCAAGGCATGGCGAAGAAGGACGGGGCCATCGAGGTCGAGGGTCGCGTCGTCGAGCCGCTGCCCAATGCGATGTTCCGGGTCGAGCTGCAGAACGGGCACCGGGTGCTCGCCCACATCAGCGGCAAGATGCGCCAGCACTACATCCGCATCCTGCCCGAGGACCGCGTGGTCGTGGAGCTCTCGCCCTACGACCTGACGCGCGGTCGCATCGTCTACCGCTACAAGTAACCGCTCGGTCTGCGCCCGCCACGACAGGCGGAGGGCGACCGGCACACGATCTGAGGAATGAGGGGCGGCACCGGTGAAGGTCCAGCCGTCGGTGAAGAAGATCTGCGACAAGTGCAAGGTGATCCGCCGGCACGGCCGGGTCATGGTCATCTGCGACAACGCCCGGCACAAGCAGCGCCAGGGCTGAGGGAGTACTCCGAACATGGCACGACTGGCCGGCGTCGACCTGCCCCGCGAGAAGCGGATGGAGATCGCGCTCACCTACATCTATGGCATCGGCAAGGCCCACGCCAAGGAGACCCTGGCGGCGACGGGCGTGAGCCCCGACCTGCGGGTCAAGGACCTCGGCGACGAGGACCTGCTGAAGCTGCGCGACTACATCGACGAGCACTTCCGCGTCGAGGGTGATCTGCGCCGCGAGGTGGCCTCCGACATCCGCCGCAAGGTGGAGATCGGCTGCTACCAGGGGCTGCGGCACCGCCGCGGGCTGCCCGTCCACGGTCAGCGCACCCGCACCAACGCGCGCTCGAGCAAGGGCCCGCGCAAGACCATCGCCGGCAAGAAGAAGGCCGGCAAGAAGTAAACGGTCGGGGGCTCCGCCCCCGACTGCCCCCCGGTGTCGGTCGCCTCGTGTGCGTCGCCGCCGGTTCCAGGCCACGAACGAAGAGGGAACCGACAGACTCATGCCTCCCAGGGCTCGCGCCGCGGCCGGCGCCAAGAAGGTCCGCCGCAAGGAGAAGAAGAACGTCGCTCACGGTGCTGCGCACATCAAGAGCACGTTCAACAACACGATCGTCTCGATCACCGACCCGAACGGGAACGTGATCAGCTGGGCGTCGGCCGGCCACGTCGGCTTCAAGGGCTCCCGCAAGTCCACGCCGTTCGCCGCGCAGATGGCCGCCGAGAACGCGGCCCGCAAGGCGCAGGAGCACGGCATGCGCAAGGTCGACGTCTTCGTGAAGGGCCCGGGCTCGGGCCGCGAGACCGCGATCCGCTCCCTGCAGGCAACCGGCCTCGAGGTGGGCCAGATCCAGGACGTCACCCCGCAGCCGCACAACGGCTGCCGCCCCAAGAAGCGCCGCCGGGTCTGACCGGCCACAGACGAGACGAACGAGGTAGATAGACGTGGCCCGTTACACCGGAGCCGACTGCCGCATGTGCCGGCGCGAGAAGATGAAGCTGTTCCTCAAGGGCAGCAAGTGCGAGTCCCCGAAGTGCCCGATCGAGATCCGGCCGTACCCGCCGGGCGAGCACGGTCGCGGCCGCACCAAGGACAGCGAGTACCTGCTCCAGCTGCGCGAGAAGCAGAAGGCACGCCGCATCTACGGCGTCCTGGAGAAGCAGTTCCGCGGGTACTACGAGGAGGCCAACCGCAAGACCGGCAAGACCGGTGAGGTCCTCCTCCAGATCCTGGAGTCCCGCCTCGACAACGTGGTCTACCGGGCCGGCCTGGCCGAGTCCCGCGACATGGCCCGCCAGCTGGTGCGCCACGGTCACATCAAGGTCAACGGGCGCAAGGTCGACATCCCGTCCTACCGCGTGAGCGAGAACGACATCATCGAGGTCGCCGAGAAGTCGCGCACGATGCTGCCGTTCGAGATCGCCCAGGCGCGCGCCGGCGAGCGGCCGGTGCCGCCGTGGCTCGAGGTCATCAGCAGCCAGCTGCGCGTGCTGGTCCACAGCATCCCGGCCCGCCAGGTGATCGACACCCCGGTCCAGGAGCAGCTGATCGTGGAGCTCTACTCGAAGTAGCAGTGCTCAGGAGCCGAAACCGCGGTTTCGGCTCCTGAGACCGGTTCCGGCGGGCGGACGGATGTCCGCCGGAGCCCGCACCACCCCCTCACGGCGTCATATGGCGGTCGCCGGAGGACTGTGAAGGAGAAACACCGTGCTCATCGCACAGCGCCCCACCCTGACCGAGGAGACGATCACCGAGTCGCGCTCGCGGTTCGTGATCGAGCCTCTCGAGCCGGGCTTCGGCTACACCCTCGGCAACTCCCTGCGCCGCACCCTGCTGTCCTCGATCCCCGGCGCTGCTGTCACCAGCATCCGCATCGAGGGCACCCTGCACGAGTTCACCACCGTGCCGGGCGTCAAGGAGGACGTCACCGAGATCATCCTCAACCTCAAGGGCCTGGTCGTCAGCTCCGACTCCGACGAGCCGGTGACCATGTACCTGCGCAAGCAGGGCCCCGGTGAGGTCACCGCCGCCGACATCGCGCCGCCGCCGGTGTCGAGGTGCACAACCCCGACCTGCACATCGCCACCCTCAACGGCAAGGGCCGCCTGGAGGTCGAGCTGGTCGTCGAGCGGGGCCGCGGCTACGTGCCGGCGCCGCAGAACAAGCAGCCCGGCCAGGAGATCGGCCGGATCCCGGTCGACTCGATCTACTCGCCGGTCCTCAAGGTCACCTACGCGGTCGAGGCCACCCGTGTCGAGCAGCGCACCGACTTCGACCGCCTGGTGGTCGACGTGGAGACCAAGCCGTCGATCGTCCCCAGGGACGCCATCGCCAGCGCCGGGTCGACCCTGGTCGAGCTCTTCGGCCTGCTGCGCGAGCTGAACGTCGACGCCGAGGGCATCGAGGTCGGGCCCAGCCCGGCCGAGGCCGCGGACATCGCCAACTTCTCGATGCCCATCGAGGACATGGACCTCACCGTCCGGTCCTACAACTGCCTCAAGCGCGAGGGCGTGCACACCGTCGGTGAGCTCGTCACCCGGTCGGAGGCCGACCTCCTGGACATCCGCAACTTCGGCGCGAAGTCCATCGACGAGGTCAAGATGAAGCTGGCCGCCATGGGACTCGCGCTCAAGGACAGCCCGCCCGGATTCATCCCCACGTCGATCGAGAGCTACGACGAGGGCTACGAGACCGACGCCTACCAGGGGTCGCCCGAGTACGGCAACGCGCAGTTCGGCGAGGCCGACTACAGCGACGGCTCCTACCAGGAGACCGAGCAGCTCTGAGGCCGGTTGCCGGACGGCGGGTCGCCCCGCCGTCCGGCACCCCCCTCGAGGCGGCCACACTGGACAGCCGCACCACCGCACCACCGCACATCCAGGACGACGCAAGACCACGGACGCAGCCGGCACTCCCTCCGGCGGCCTGAGGAAGGACCGACATGCCCACCCCCACCAAGGGCCCCCGTCTCGGCGGGTCCCCCTCGCACGAGCGGCTGATGCTGGCCAACCTGGCCACCTCGCTGTTCGAGCACGGGCGGATCACGACGACCGAGACGAAGGCGAAGCGCCTGCGTCCCCTGGCCGAGAAGCTCGTGACCTTCGCCAAGCGCGGTGACCTGCACGCCCGCCGCCAGGTGATGACGACCATCCGCGACAAGGACGTCGTCCACACGCTCTTCGCCGAGATCGGCCCGCGTTACGCGAACCGGCCCGGGGGCTACACGCGCATCACCAAGGTCGGACCGCGCAAGGGCGACAACGCCCCCATGGCGGTGATCGAGCTGGTCGAGGCGCTGACCGTCTCGCAGCAGGCCGTCGGCGAGGCCGAGCGTGCCCGCGGCACCCGCTTCGCCTCCGGTGCCGGCGCGGCCGCCGCCTCCGGCGAGGTGACCGCCGACGCACTCGAGGACGCCACCCCGGTCACCGACACCGAAGGCACGGGGGAGGACACCGGCCCCGGCGGCGACACCTCCCCGGCCGTCGTCGACGGCTCCGTCGACGAGGAGGCCCAGGAGATCGTCACCGACGTCTACAGCCCCGACGACGAGCGCCAGGACGACGCCGACGTGACTCCCGAGCCGACGGCCGTCAACGCCGCCGTCGTCGACGACCCGAACCTGTCGCCGGAGGTCGCCGCCGCGGCCGCCGCCGAGGTCGAGGCCGCCGAGCTGGGTGACGCGGCGACCGCCGGCCGGCAGGCGCCCGGCGGCGAGGCCGCGCCGGACCCCAAGTAGTCCCCTGGACGAGCACCTCCCGGACGAGCCCGTCACCGACACCGGTGGCGGGCTCGTCCGTCTCCGCCTGTCGATCGCCTACGACGGCACCGACTTCTCCGGTTGGGCGCGGCAGCCCACCCGGCGCACCGTCCAGGAGACGCTGGAGGACGCCCTCGCGACCGTGCTCCGCTGCCCGGTCGCGCTGACCGTCGCCGGCCGCACCGACGCCGGCGTGCACGCCAGCGGCCAGGTGGCGCACTGCGACGTCCCCTCCGCCGCCTGGGAGGAGCAGGAGACCCGCCTGGTCCGGCGGCTGCGCGGCGTCCTTCCGGCGGACGTGGCCGTGCGCCGCGTCGAGGTCGCCCATCCCGACTTCGACGCCCGCTTCGCCGCGCTGGAGAGGTCCTACGTCTACCGGTTGTTCGACGAACCGTGGGGGCCACCGCCGCTGCGCCGCAGGGACGTCGTCGCCTGGCCGCGTCCGCTCGACGTCGACGCCATGTCCGCCGCGGCCACGCTCCTGCTGGGCGAACACGACTTCGCCGCGTTCTGCCGGCGACGGGAGGGTGCGACGACGATCCGCACGCTGCTCGACCTGCACGTCCACCGCGAGCTCGACGACGCGTCGGACGCCGAACTGCTCCTGATCGGTGCCCGCGCCGACGCCTTCTGCCACTCGATGGTCCGCAGCCTCGTCGGCTCGCTGCTCGCGGTCGGTGAGGGGCGGCGGCCGGCGGACTGGCCGGCGTCCATGCTCAGCCGCACCGAGCGCGCCAGCGAGGTGCCGGTCGCCCCCGCTGCCGGCCTCACCCTGGTCGACGTGGGCTATCCCCTCGACCGCGACCTCGCCGCGCGGACCGTGGTGACCCGCGCCCGCCGCGGCTGATCAGCCCGGGCCGCCCACCTCGATGACGATGCGGCCCGGATCGGTCAGCGCGTAGGCGCGGAACGGCTGCTCGCCGTCGCGCACCCCGATGAGCACCTCCTCGTAGCCGTCGGCGACCCCGGTCGTCCGCGCCTCGGCGACCGGCCCCGGGCTCACCCGGATCTTCGACGAGCCCTGTCCGTCCGACCCGGACTGCGTCTTCAGCCGCAGCTTGAGGAAGGCGTCGCCGGCGATGTCGACCGGCCGCCCACTCGGGGTCGAGGCGTCGGAGTAGCCGACGGTCCACTCCGGGACGCCGCTCGAGCTCAGGTTCACCACGAGCGTCGTGGAGCCGTCGTCGCTGGTGAACCGCAGACCCTGCACCCGCATGGCGCTCCCGTCGTCCTCCGAACCCGGCTGCGCCGGCCCACCGCCGCCCTCGGTGGTCGGCGGTTCCGTCGGACCGTCCGGCTCCTGCGTCGGGGACGGCGAGGTCGGGGACGGCGAGGTCGCGGACGGCGAGGTCGCGGACGGCGACGGTGCCGCCACCCCCTGGCGCACCTGCGTGCACCCGCCGGCGAGGAGCGCGACGGACAGCAGGACGGCGCAGCGGCGGAGCATCGCGGCCTCTCGACGGTGGGTCTCCTCGACGCTAACCGCTCAAGCCCGGTCGCGGGGTGCCCGGAAGCGCGGCGGACCGGGCGAGGGCCGAGCGGCCGCCACGGCCCGGGCGCGCTGGAGGTCGGCCGGGGTGTCGCAGTCCAGCCACGGCGGCGGGTTCCCCGGGGGTACCTGCGGACGCAGCCGCCGGACGGCGAGCGGCGCGAACACCTTGCGCAGCGACGTCGGCCCGCGGACGTCGGCAACGGCGGAACGCACCGCCGTCGTCCGCCAGACGCCGAGCAGCAACTGGTCGCGGCCGGTGTCGTCCACGACCAGGACGCCGTCGCCGGTCAGCCGGGTGCGGAGGTCGGCGATCAGCGACCGCGTGAGGAACGGCAGGTCACCGGCGAGCACCGCCACGACGTCGGTGCCGACCTCGGCGAGGCCGGCGCGGAGCGCGGCGACCGGCCCGCCGCCGGGCGGCTGCTCGCGCACCAGGACGACGTTCGGGGGAGCCGGCTGCGGCGGCCCGACGACCACCCGTCGCTCGGCGTCGGCGACCGCGTCGAGGACGGCGGCGAGCATCGTCCGCCCGCCCACCTCGAGCTGCGGCTTGGCCTGCCCGCCGAGGCGAGCCGCCCGCCCACCGGCCAGCACCACGGCCGTGTAGGGGGGCAGGTCGTCCACGGCGACACCGTAGGCCGCCGGCGGTCGGTACCGTTCCGGACGTGGGACGAGTGACCAGCCGCACGCCGGTACTGCGGATCCGCGGGCCGGTGCGCACCACGCGACCGGACACCGTCGCGGCGGAGGAACCGCTGGAGATCCGGCTGGCCGGGGCGCCGCTGGCGGTCACCATGCGCACGCCGGGGCACGACTTCGACCTGGTGCACGGGTTCCTGGCCACCGAGGGCGTCATCACCGGCTCCGACGACGTCGCGGGGCTGCGCTACTGCGACTCGGTCGACGCCGACGGTCGCAACACCTACAACGTCGTCGACGTCGACCTCACTCCGGGCGTGCCCGTGCCCGACACCGGCCTGGAGCGGAACTTCTACACCTCGAGCTCGTGCGGTGTCTGCGGCAAGGCGAGCATCGACGCGATCCGGACGAAGACGCGGTTCGACGTCGCGGCCGACCCGGTGCGGCTGCCGCTGGAGGTGCTGTTCGCGCTGCCCGACCGGCTGCGGGCCGCCCAGGAGGTGTTCGAGAAGACCGGCGGGCTGCACGCCGCAGGCCTGTTCACCGCGGGCGGGGAGCTGGTGGCGCTGCGCGAGGACGTCGGCCGGCACAACGCCGTGGACAAGGTCGTCGGTGACGGAGTGCGCGAGGGCCGGCTGCCACTGGCCGGCCACGTGCTCATGGTCAGCGGTCGCGCGAGCTTCGAGCTGACGCAGAAGGCGGCGATGGCGGGCATCCCGGTGCTGGCAGCGGTCTCGGCGCCGTCGTCCCTGGCCGTGGAGCTGGCCCGCGAGGTGGGCATCACCCTGGTCGGGTTCCTGCGCGGCGACGGCTGCAACGTGTACACCGCCCAGGAGCGGGTCGAGCTTCAGTAGACCAGGCAGAAGGGGTGACCGGCCGGGTCGGCGAACACCCGGAACCCGGTGCCCTTCTCGCCGGCCAGCAGCGTGGCGCCGAGGGCCAGGACCGCCCGCTCGGCCTCGTCGGGGTGGAGGACGCGGATGTCGAGGTGCTCCTGCTGCGGGTGCGCGGGGTCCGGCCAGCGCGGGGGCACGTACGGGTCGGCGCGCTGGAAGGCCAGCTCCCGCATGCCGGCCTCGCGGCCGATGACCACCCAGTCGCCGTCGGTGTCCTCGTTGACGCCCATGCCGAGGATCTCGCCGTAGAAGGCGGCCAGCGCCCTCGGGTCGGGGCAGTCCAGCACCGTCTTCTCGAGCCGTCCGAGCGGCACGTCAGCCATGATCACCACCGCGCAACTGGCTCACGACGTGGGGGAGCAGCGGTCCGAGCACCTCGAGCGCGTCGCGGACCCCACCCGTCGAGCCCGGCAGGTTCACGATCAGGGTGCGGCCGGCGACACCGGCCAGTCCCCGGGACAGCACCGACGTGTGCACGCCCTTCCCGGCTCCGTGACGCCGCACGGCCTCGGCGATGCCGGGCGCCTCCCGCTCGAGCACCGGCCGCGTCGCCTCCGGGGTCACGTCGGTGGGGGAGAGCCCCGTGCCGCCCGTGGTCAGGACGACGTCGAAGCCGGCGTCCACCGCGTTCCGCAGCACCGCCTCGAGTTCGTCGCGGTCATCGGGTCGCACGCGCGGACCCTCCACGTCGAAGCCGAGGGCCTCCAGCCCTTCGACGAGCGCCTTGCCGCTGCGGTCCTCGTAGACGCCGGCGGCGGCCCGGTTGGAGGCGGTGACGACGACGGCTCGGGCGTCGCCGGGCAGCGCTCCGCGATCGACAGGGGGGCTCATCGCACCCATTCCCCGCTCTTGCCGCCGCTCTTGGCCAGCAGCCGCACGTCGGTGATGGTCGCGCGCGGGTCGACGGCCTTGACCATGTCGATCACGGTGAGACCGGCGACCGTCACCGATGTGAGCGCCTCCATCTCGACGCCGGTGCGGTCCGCCGTCCGCGCGGTGGCCGTGATCTCGACGGCCTCGTCGGCCACCTCGATGTCGACGGTGACGCCGTGCAGGGCGATCGGGTGGCACAGCGGCACGAGGTCCGGCGTCCGCTTGGCCCCCGCGATCCCCGCGATCCGGGCCACCGCCACCGCGTCGCCCTTCGGTACGCCCGAGCCCCGGAGCAGGCCGACGACCTCCGGGCTGACCAGCACCCGGCCGGCCGCGGTGGCCACCCGGGCGGTGACCGGCTTGTCGGTGACGTCGACCATCCGCGCCGCCCCCCTCTCGTCGACGTGGGTCAGCCGTCTCTCGGTCATCGGAGCGCTCCTTCGATCAGCACGACGTCGACCTCGGCGCCGGCGGGCAGTTCGGTGACGTCCTCGGGGACGACCACCAGGCAGTTGGCGCGCGCCAGGTGCGCCACCAGGTGCGAGCCCGGCCCGCCGACCTGCGACACCCGGCCGGCCTCGTAGTGGCCGCGGAGGAACTGGCGCCGGCCCGCGGGGGACCGCAGGGCGCCGGACAACCGGGCGGGCACCTGCAGCCGGTCGGGCAGGGAGTGGCCGAGTGCGCGGCGGAGGGCCGGGCGGACGAACACCTCGAACGACACGAAGGCGCTCACCGGATTGCCGGGCAGCGTCACCACCGGGACGTCGTCCACGGTGCCGGCGCCCTGCGGGCCGCCCGGTTGCATGGCGACCTTGGTGAACTCCACCGTGCCCAGTCCGCGGAACGCGTCCTTGACCACCTCGTAGGCGCCGGCGCTCACCCCGCCGCTGGTGATCAGCAGGTCGGCCGTCGCCGCCTCGGCGCGCACGGCGGCCAGGAACTGCCCGACGTCGTCCGGCACGAAGTGCAGCCGGCGGGCCCGGCCCCCGGCCTCCTCGACCGCGGCGACCAGCAGCTGCGAGTTGGACTCGTAGATCTGGCCGTGCCGCAGGGGCGTGCCCGGCGCCACCAGCTCGCTGCCGGTCGAGAGCACGAGCACCCGGGGCCGGCGGCGGACCGGCAGGTGGGTGACGCCCACCGCGGCGGCCAGGCCCAGCTGCGCCGTCCCGAGCGGGCTGCCGGCCTGCAGGGCGACTGCGCCGGCCGCGATGTCCTCGCCGGCTGCGCGCAGGTGGGTGCCCCGCGCCGGGCAGTCACGGATCTCGACGACGTCGGTCGCGCCGTCGGTCATCTCGACCGGGACGACGACGTCGGCGCCGGGCGGGAGCGGGGCGCCGGTCATGATCCGTTGCACCGTGCCGGGAACCAGCGGGACGACGTCGGTGCGGCCGGCCGGGATGTCGTCGGCGACCGGGAGGCGGACCGGTGCCCGTGCGGCGGCCGTGATCTCCGCCCACCGGCCGGCGTAGCCGTCCATGGCGGAGTTGTCGAAGCCCGGCAGCGCGACGGCCGCGGGGACGTCGCGCGCGAGCACCCGCCCGTGCGCCTCCGCGAGCTCCACGGTCTCCTCGCCCAGGTCGGCCAGCAGCCCGGCGACCACTGCCCGGTGTTCCTCGACGGTCCGCACGGCGCTCATCTTGTCCGATCGCTCGGACTGCGGCCCGGAACGGGCTCCGGTTAGGGTCCGGACAGGGACAGGGACGGGGGTGCCGAGACGGAGGTGCGTGTGGCCGAGATCGACCGGATGCTCGAGGCGAACGAGAAGTGGGCGCAGCGGTTCCCCGGCAGCAAGCCGGTGCGGCCGGGGCGGGCCGTGGCGGTCGTCGCATGCATGGACGCCCGCATGCCGCTGTTCCAGCTGCTCGGGCTCGAGGTCGGCGACGCCCACGTCATCCGCAACGCCGGCGGGGTGATCACCGAGGACACGATCCGGTCGCTGACGATCTCGCAGCACCTGCTGGGCACCCGGGAGGTGGTGCTGGTGCACCACACCGACTGCGGTCTGGAGAAGAGCGACGACGTGAGCTTCGGTGACCTGGTCGAGCAGGCGACCGGACGCCGTCCGCCGTGGGCGCCGCGGTTCTTCACCGACGTCGACGACGACGTCCGGGAGTCGATGCGGCTGATCAGGGACAGCCCGTACCTGCTCTCGCACGAGGTGCGTGGGACCGTGTACGACGTGGAGACGGGGCGGATCCGCGAGATCAAGGACCCCGCTGCCCCCCACCACTCGTAAACCCGCGGTGGGCCCCTGCAGCGGGGCCGAGGGCCGGGTCGGTCACGCGCGCTGGTACTGTCTTCGGTTGGCGCGCGCAAGCCGGCTGGTGCCCGCGTGTCGCACCGTCTCCCGTGCTCGGTGAGGCGATCCCACCAGCCTTCCCGACGACGACGGAGGACACGAGCGCCGTGCGCACGTACTCACCCAAGCCCGGCGAGGTCGCCCGGGCCTGGCACGTCATCGACGCCACCGACGTGGTGCTCGGTCGACTCGCCAGCCAGACCGCGCAGCTCCTGCGCGGCAAGCACAAGCCCCAGTACGCCCCGCACGTGGACGTCGGCGACTTCGTCGTCATCGTGAACGCGGGCAAGGTCGCTCTGACCGGCAGCAAGCGCGAGGACAAGCGCGCCTACCGCCACTCCGGTCACCCGGGTGGCCTCAAGACCATCAACGTCGGCGACCAGCTGCGCACCCACCCCGACCGCGTCGTCGAGCGCGCGATCAAGGGCATGCTGCCGCACAACAGCCTGGGCCGTCAGATGCTGTCCAAGCTCAAGGTCTACGCCGGCCCGGAGCACCCCCACGCTGCGCAGCAGCCCCAGCCCTTCGAGATCAAGCAGGTGGCCCAGTGAGGGAGCTTGCGACCGAACCCAACAGCACAGCACCGTCGGTCACGACGCCGACGAGCGCCAGCGAGGAGAGCAAGTGACCAGCCCCGTGACCGACGTCGACGGGCGTCCCATCCAGACCGTCGGCCGCCGCAAGGAGGCGGTCGTCCGCGTGCGTCTGCTGCCCGGCACCGGCCAGTTCACGCTCAACGGCCGCACCCTCGAGGACTACTTCCCGAACAAGGTGCACCAGCAGCTCATCCGTGAGCCCTTCGTGACCTTGGAGAAGGCCGAGCAGTACGACGTCGTCGGCCTGCTCAAGGGTGGCGGCGTCACCGGCCAGGCCGGCGCCCTGCGCCTGGCCATCGCCCGGGCCCTCATCGAGGCCGAGGCCGACGACCGCCCGGCGCTGAAGAAGGCCGGCTTCCTCACCCGTGACGCACGGGTCAAGGAGCGCAAGAAGTACGGCCTCAAGAAGGCCCGCAAGGCGCCTCAGTACTCCAAGCGCTGACCGGTCGTCCGTTGGGTCGCCTGTTCGGGACCGACGGCGTCCGTGGTCGGGCCAACGCCGACCTCACGCCGGAGCTGGCCCTGGCGGTGGCACGTGCTGCCGCATCCGTCCTCGCCGACCGCGACGGGACACATCGTCCCGTCGCGGTCGTCGGGCGCGACCCCCGTGCCAGCGGGGAGATGCTCGAGGCCGCGGTGGTGGCCGGCCTGACGAGCGCGGGCGCCGAGGTGCTGCTCGCCGGCGTCGTCCCGACGCCCGCACTGGCCCACCTGACCGCGGTGAGCGGCGCCGACCTCGGCGTCATGATCTCGGCCAGCCACAACCCCATGCCCGACAACGGCATCAAGCTGTTCAGCCGGGGCGGGCACAAGCTGCCCGACGCCGTCGAGGCCGACATTGAGCGCACCGTCGCCGGCGGCAGCTCCGAGGAGCACCGGCCCACCGGCGGCGGGATCGGCCGGGTGCGCGTGCTCGAGGACGCCGCCGAGGACTACGTCGCGCACCTGCTGTCCACCGTCGAGGGATCGCTGGCCGGCCTGACGCTCGTCGTCGACTGCGCGCACGGCGCCGCGGCCGCGACCGCGCCGGAGGTCTACCGGCGTGCCGGGGCGACGGTGCACGCCATCGGGTGCGAGCCCGACGGCTGGAACATCAACGACGGCGTCGGGTCCACCCACCTCGGTCCGCTGGTCGAGGCCGTACGCGCCCATGGCGCGGACCTCGGCATCGCGCACGACGGCGACGCCGACCGGTGCCTGGCCGTGACGGCCGACGGCGACGTGGTCGACGGCGACGCCATCCTGGCCATCTGCGCCATCGCGCTGCACGACCGGGGCGCGCTCAAGGACGACACGGTCGTCGCGACGGTGATGAGCAACCTCGGCTTCCACCACACGATGCGCGGCGCCGGCATCGCCGTGCACACCACCGCGGTCGGTGACCGCTACGTGCTCGAGGCGCTGAAGGACCGTGGACTGAGCCTGGGTGGCGAGCAGAGCGGACACCTGGTGTTCCTGGAGCACGCCACGACCGGCGACGGGCTGCTCACCGGCCTCGCGCTGATGTCGCGCATGAGCGCCACCGGCTCGTCGCTCGCCGAGCTGGCCTCGGTGATCCAGCGGCTGCCGCAGACCCTGGTGAACGTGCCGGTCACCGACCGGCTGGCGGTGGCAGAGAGTGACCAGGTGGCCGAGGCGGTCAACGCCGTCGAGGAGGAGCTCGGCGACACCGGGCGGGTGCTCCTGCGCCCCTCGGGAACCGAGCAGCTGGTCCGGGTGATGGTCGAGGCCCCGACACAGGAGCAGGCAGACCAGGTGGCCCACCGGCTGGCCGAGGTCGTCGCCCAGGTCGGGTAGCTGGCGCCGCTCCGCGAGGCGTTCCGACGAGGGGGCCCGGAGGGTCCCCGTGAATGAGCGGGACGCGCTCAGCGCAGCGGGCGAGGGCTCCTGGCCGCGGTCGGAGCCCGGAGGGCGACAGTGTGCACAGTACCCTCGGTGAAATGTGCGGGATCGTGGGTTACGTCGGGCCGCAGGATGCTCGCGAGGTCGTCCTGGAAGGTCTGCGCCGGCTCGAGTACCGCGGCTACGACTCGGCGGGCATCGCCGTCCTGGCCGACGGCGAGCTGAGCTCGGCCAAGAAGGCCGGCAAGCTGGCCAACCTGGAGAAGGTCCTGGCGGAGCAGGCACTGCCCGCCGCCACGCTCGGCATCGGGCACACCCGGTGGGCCACGCACGGCGGACCGACCGACCGCAACGCCCACCCCCACCTGTCCGCGGACGGCTCCGTGGCCGTGATCCACAACGGGATCATCGAGAACTTCGCCCGGCTCCGCGTCGATCTCGAGGACGCCGGGGTGGAGTTCCGCTCCGAGACCGACACCGAGGTGGCGGCCCACCTGCTGGCCGCCGCCTACGCCGAGGCGCCGGAGGGACAGGGCCGGCTCGCCGAGGCGATGCGCGCCGTCTGCCGTCGTCTCGAGGGCGCCTTCACCCTCGTGGCGACCGCGGCCTCCGAGCCCGACACCCTGGTCGCCGCCCGGCGCAGCAGCCCGCTGGTCGTCGGCGTCGGCGACGGCGAGTACTTCCTCGGCTCCGACGTGGCCGCTTTCATCGGGCACACCCGCGAGGCCCGCGAGCTCGGGCAGGACCAGGTCGTGGAGATCCACCGCGAGAACGGCGTGACCGTCACCGACTTCGCCGGCAACGCCGTGGAGCCCACGGCCTACACCGTCGACTGGGACGCCGCGGCCGCCGAGAAGGGCGGCTACGACTGGTTCATGCTCAAGGAGATCGCCGAGCAGCCGCAGGCCGTCGCCGACACCCTGCTGGGGCGTCTGGGCTCGACCGGCCAGCTGGTGCTGGACGAGGTCCGCCTCTCCGACCAGGAGCTCCGCGACATCGACAAGATCTTCGTGGTGGCCTGCGGCACGGCCTACCACGCCGGCCTGATCGCGAAGTACGCGATCGAGCACTGGACGCGCATCCCGGTGGAGGTCGAGGTGGCCAGCGAGTTCCGCTACCGCGACCCCGTGCTGGACCGCTCGACGCTCGTCGTGGTGATCAGCCAGTCCGGCGAGACCATGGACACGCTCATGGCGCTGCGGCACGCCAGGGAGCAGAAGGCCCGGGTCCTGGCGATCTGCAACGCCAACGGGTCGACGATCCCGCGGGAGTCCGACGCGGTGCTCTACACGCACGCGGGGCCCGAGATCGCCGTCGCGTCGACGAAGGGCTTCCTCACCCAGCTGGTGGCCTGCTACCTGGTGGGGCTCTTCCTCGCGCAGGTGCGCGGCATCAAGTACGAGGACGAGATCGCCGCGATCGTCGCGGACCTGCGCCGGCTGCCCGAGGCGGTCGCCGAGGTGCTCGCGGCCATGGACCCCGTGCGTGAGCTGGCCCGGTCGCTGGCCGACGCGAACACCATCCTGTTCCTCGGCCGTCACGTCGGGTTCCCGGTCGCGCTCGAGGGCGCGCTGAAGCTCAAGGAGCTGGCCTACATCCACGCGGAGGGCTTCGCCGCCGGCGAGCTCAAGCACGGGCCGATCGCCGTCATCGACCAGGGCACGCCCGTGGTCGTCGTCGTCCCGTCGCCGCGCAGCCGCGAGTCCGTGCACGGCAAGGTGGTCTCCAACATCCAGGAGGTCCGGGCCCGCGGCGCCCGCACGATCGTCATCGCCGAGGAGGGGGACGACGAGGTGCTGCCCTACGCCGACCACGTCATCCGCGTGCCGCGCACGCCCACGCTGCTCGCGCCCGTGGTGACGACGGTGCCGCTGCAGGTCATGGCCTGCGAGATCGCCGACACCCGGGGTCTGGACGTCGATCAGCCGCGCAACCTGGCCAAGTCCGTCACCGTCGAATAACAGCAGGACCCCGCTGCCCCCCACCGCTCGCACGCTCGCGGCGGGACCCTGCAGAGGGGCCGTTCCAGCACGTTCGGTGCACACTGACCTGCGTGATCATCGGGGTCGGGATCGACGTCGTGCCTGTCGAGCGGTTCGCCGAGTCGCTGACCCGGACACCGGGGCTGCGCGACCGGTTGTTCACCGACGCCGAGCAGCGGACACCGAGCGGCAACCCGCGCACCGGCGAGTCCCTGGCCGCCCGGTTCGCGGCGAAGGAGGCGCTCGCCAAGGCCCTGGGCGCCCCCGGTGACCTGCACTGGCACGACGCCGAGGTGATGGTCGGCGAGCACGGCCGCCCGCATCTGGAGGTCCGCGGCTCGGTCGCCGGTCGGGCGGCCCAGCTCGGCGTGAGCAGCTGGCACATCTCCCTCAGCCACGACGGGGGCATCGCGTCGGCGGTGGTGGTCGCCGAGGGCTTCCGCGCGCGGGCGACCTGTGAGAGGCCTCCACACCGCGGAGGAGATCCGCTCCGCCGAGGCGCCGGTGCTCGCCGCCACCGCGGAAGGCGCGGTCATGCAGCGGGCGGCAACCGGCCTGGCCACGGTGTGCCTGCGGCTCCTCGGCGGCGCCTACGGCCGGCGCGTCACGCTGCTGGTCGGCACCGGCAACAACGGCGGCGACGCGCTGTTCGCCGGGGCGCACCTGGCCGCCCGTGGCGCGAAGGTGACCGCCGTCCTGCTCGACGCGTCCCGTGCGCACGCCGCCGGGCTGGCCGCCCTCCGCCGGTCCGGCGGGCGGCCGGTCGACGGGACGTCGCCGGACACCGGGCTGGCGACCGCCGACGTGGTCATCGACGGCCTGCTCGGCATCGGCGGCCGGGGTGGCCTGCGTCCGGTCGCCGCGGCTCTCGTCCGGGCGGCAGCCGAGGGGCCGGGCCTGACCGTGGCCGTCGACGTCCCGAGCGGCGTCGACGCCGACACCGGCGCGGTCGAGGGCGAGGCGTTCCCCGCGATGCACACCGTCACCTTCGGCGCGGTGAAGCCGGGGCTGGTCGTCGGGGCGGGCCGCGCGTACGCCGGGCAGGTCCACCTGGTCGACATCGGGCTGGCCGGGCATCTGCCACCGGCGCGCGCCCACCAGCTCTCCGACGCCGACGTCGCGGCGCGGCTGCCGGTGCCGTCCCCGACCGACGACAAGTACTCCCAGGGCGTCGTCGGCGTCGCCGCGGGCTCCTCGACCTATCCGGGAGCCGCGGTCCTCTGCACCGGAGCCGCCCTGCGCACGCGGCCCGGCCTGGTCCGGTACGCCGGGACGGCGGCGGACGGCGTCCGCGCGGCCTGGCCGGAGGCGATCGTCACCGACGGGGGCCCGGGGCAGGCCGGCCGGGTGCAGGCGTGGGTGATCGGCCCGGGGATCGGCACGGACGACGCCGCGCGGTCGGCGCTCACCGAGGTGCTGTCGACCGACCTGCCCGTGCTCGTCGACGCCGACGCGCTGACCCTCCTCGCCCGGGAACCCGCCCTCGTCCACGACCGCACCGCGCCCACCCTGCTGACCCCGCACGACCGCGAGTTCGAGCGCTTCGGCGAGGCGGTGGGCCCCGACCGGATCGGCGCGGCTCGCCGCCTCGCCGCCCGCCTCGGCTGTGCCGTCCTGCTCAAGGGCGAGGCGACGGTGGTCGCCGACGCCCACGGCACCGCGTTCGTGAACGGGACCGGGACGCCGTGGCTGGCCACGGCCGGCACCGGCGACGTCCTGTCCGGGATCGGCGGAGCGCTGCTGGCCGCCGGCCTGCCCGCGGTCGAGGCGGGCGCCGTGTCGGCCCATCTGCACGGTCGCACCGCCCAGCTCGCCGCCGAGGGCGGGCCGCTGCTGGCGGGGGATCTCGTCCGACGGCTGCCCGAGGCGATCGGCCGGGTGCGCGGGGTTCCGGCCCGCCGCCTGGGAGACTGGGGACCGTGACCGACGCAGCCCCCCGGGCCGAGGTGATCGTCGACCTGGACGCCATCGCCGCCAACACGGCGACGCTGCGCGAGCACGTGGGCCGACCTCTCATGGCCGTGGTCAAGGCCGACGGCTACGGGCACGGCCTCGTGCCGGCCGCGCGCGCGGTGCTGGCGGCGGCGCCGACGCCCTCGGAGTGGCCGTGCTGGACGAGGCCCTCGCCCTGCGCGCCGCCGGCGTGACCGCGCCGGTGCTCGCGTGGCTGCACGGCCCGGGGACCGACTACGCCGCCGGGATCGCCGCGGACGTCGAGCTGTCGGTGAACGCCGAGTGGGCGCTGGCCGAGGTCGTGGCCGCAGCGCGCTCGACCGGTCGTCCGGCGCAGGTCCACCTCTGCGTGGACACCGGCCTCTCGCGGGAGGGCGGCACGACGGCGGACTGGCCGGGTGTGGTGTTCGCGGCCGCCAAGGCGCAGGCCGACGGCGACATCGCCGTCGTCGGCCTGTGGAGCCACATGGCCTACGCCGACGCCCCGACGCACCCCACGATCGGCGCGCAGGTCGCCGTCTTCGAGGAGGCGGTGGATCTCGCTCGCGGCGCCGGGCTGACCGACGCCCGCCGCCACCTGGCGAACTCCGCGGCCACCGTCGCCCTGCCCTCCACCTGGTACGACATGGTCCGCCCCGGGATCGCCCTGTACGGGCTCGACCCGCTGGGCGGGTCGGACCCGACCGCGCACGGACTGCGGCCGGCCATGACCGTCCGGGCGTCGGTCGCGCTGACCAAGCGGGTGCCGGCCGGCGTCGGGGTGTCCTACGGCCACACCTACTTCCCGCAGGACGAGACCACGCTGGCCCTGGTGCCCGTCGGGTACGCCGACGGCGTTCCGCGGGCCGGCGGCAACCGCGTCCCGGTGCTGGCCGCCGGGCGGCAGCGGACGATCGCCGGGCGGGTCTGCATGGACCAGTTCGTGCTCGACGTCGGGGACGACGTGGTGGCGCCCGGCGACGAGGTCGTCCTGTGGGGGCCGGGCGACCGGGGCGAGCCGACGGCGCAGCAGTGGGCCGACGCCGTCGACACGATCCACTACGAGCTCGTCACCCGGATCGGCGGCCGGTTCGCCCGGCGCTACGTCGGCTCCGCGGGGGCGGTCTGATGCCGGCGCCGAGGCATCCGCGCGCCCGCACCGCGGGGATCGTCGGAGGAATCGTCGGCCTGGTCGCGGCCGGGACGGCGGTCGGCGTCGGCGTCAGCCGTGCCGCCCGGCGACGCGTCCAGGCGGCGCGGCTCGGGCCGGCGGCCGCCCTGGCGCTGGACGCCACCCCCGCGCAGCTCCGGGAGGACGACCCGCTCGGTCCCGACGCCCGGCCGGCGGACCACACGGCACTGGTCCAGGCGGACGACGGCGTGCTGCTCCACGTCGAGGAGATCGGCCCCCGGGACGCCCCGCTGACCGTCGTCTTCGTGCACGGCTACACCCTGTCGATGGCCTCGTGGACCTTCCAGCGGCGCGCCCTGGCCGCCGCGCTGGCCACCGCCAACGGGCACCGGCCCGAGGCGCGCCTGGTGTTCTACGACCAGCGGGGCCACGGGGCCTCCGGTCGTGGCGTGCCCGAGAACTCCACGATCGAGCAGCTGGCGCGTGACCTCGCCGTCGTGCTCGACACCCGGGTGCCGCGGGGCCCCGTCGTCCTGATCGGGCACTCCATGGGCGGGATGACGATCATGGGGCTGGCCTCGGTGCGGCCCGAGTGGTTCGGCACCCGCATCCAGGCCGTCGGCCTCCTGTCGACGTCCAGCGGTCAGCTCGCCGACCTGAACTTCGGACTCCCGGAGCTGCTCACCCGTGTGCGGGCGGCGGTCTTCCCGGTCGCGGCCTGGACGATGCGCCGCCGGCCCGCCTTCGCCGAGCGGACCCGGCAGGTCATGGCCGAGCTGGTCTCCGCGGTCACCCGGTCGCTGTCGTTCGCCTCCGCCGACGTCGACCCGGCGCTCGGGCGCTACGTCGACTCGATGATCGCCGGCACGCCCGTCGACGTGATCGCCGAGTTCTACCCGGCGCTGGCCGGCCTCGACGAGACCGGCTCCCTCGAGCCGCTGCGCCGGGTGCCCACGCTGATCCTCACCGGCGACAAGGACAAGCTGATCCCGATGGAGCACAGCGAGCTGCTGCTCGAGCACCTCGGGGCAGCGGAGGACGACACGGTGGACTACGTCGTCGTCCCGGGCGCGGGACACATGGTCCTGCTGGAGCGGCCGGACGAGGTCAGCGGCGCGATCACCGGCCTCATCCGCCGCGTGGCCGCGGAGGCGCGCACCCGCTGATCAGAGCCCGCCGCCGTCGCCGCCACCACCCTCGACGAACCCGATGCCCACTGCACCGCCCAGGGCGGTTCGGCTCTGCGCGACGTGCCACGAGGGGTCGGCGGACTCGTGGAGCCGCCGCCGGTCCCGGAGGCGCCGGGAGATGTCGGCGCCGCTCGGCTGGGGCAGCGGCGGCCGCTCGAAGATCGCCGCCCGGAGACCGGCGTCGGCCATGGCCGCGCGCCCGCGCAGCGCCACCTCGATCGCGCTGCCCCCGTCCAGCGCGGGGTCCGTCGCCGGCCGCTGCCGGAGCAGGTCGCGACCGGCCCGGGTGGCGCACCACTTCCCGCGTCCGCGCAGCGGCTGGCGGCGCAGGAGACCGGCGGCGACGAGCCGGGCCGCCAGGCAGGTGATCCGGTCGTCGCCCGAGAGCCGCCAGCGGATGGTGTCCACCGACCGGTGGCCGCGGGTGCCGACCGCGTCGAGCACCGCCGCCTCCACCGGATGGCGCCGAGTGGCGTCGACCGAGGCGAGCTCGCCGGGGGAGTGGACCCGCACCCGGCCGGACTCGACCAGCACGACGACGGCGGTGTCGACGACCCGGTCCGGTCCTCCGGCCAGGAAGGCGGTCTCGTACACGTCGAGGGGAGGAACCGTCATGACCGACACCTCTCAGGCCGGGGATCCGTGTCGGCACCGTCGCACGCCGTCGGTGGCCGCGGAAGAGGCCGACGGCAGATCGTTAGGGTGCGGGGGTGGCCGCCGTCCGTCCGCCCCGGCTCGACGCCGTCACCCAGCTCGAGGCCGACGCGGTCGCGCGGGTCGCCGCAGCGGCGCCGGACTGGCCCTCGCTGGCGGCCGTGAACCGGCCCTGCGTGGCCTGCCCCGAGCTCGCCTCGTCCCGCCGGCACGTCGTCGTGGGCGACGTGCCGGCCGGATCGGCCCGGTTCGCCCTGGTCGGCGAGGCGCCGGGCGCGCAGGAGGACGAGACCGGCCGGCCCTTCGTCGGTAAGTCCGGGGCGCTGCTGGACCAGCTCCTCGCGGAGGCGGGTCTCGACCGCGGGGAGGCCGCCGTGCTGAACGTCGTCAAGTGCCGCCCACCGGGCAACCGGACGCCGAAGGCCCCGGAGGTGGCCCGCTGCAGCGGGTGGCTGCGAAGGCAGCTGGAGCTGCTCGACCCGCCGGTCGTGGTCGCGCTCGGCCTGTCCGCGGCGAAGTGGTTCCTCGGCCCGCGCACGGTGCTGGCCCAGGTCCGGGGACGGCCGCACACCGTCGACGGCCGCTCGGTGTGGGCGACCTACCACCCCTCGGCGGCCATCCGGTTCGGCCCGGCGGGAGCTCCCCGGGCCGGGCTGCTCGCCGACCTCACCGCGGTGGCGGGGGACCTGGCGTGAACCGCGAGCACCTCCTGCCGACGCCGGCGGACACCCATGCGCTGGGCCGGGAGCTGGCCGCGCTGCTGCGGCCCGGCGACCTCGTCGTCCTGGTCGGCCCGCTGGGCGCCGGCAAGACGGCCCTGACCCAGGGCATCGGCGCCGGGCTCGGGGTGCCGGAGCCGGTCACCTCGCCGACGTTCGTCATCGCCCGGGTGCACCGCGACGGACGCGTGCCCCTGGTGCACGTCGACGCCTACCGGCTGGCGGGCATGGCCGATGTCGACGACCTCGACCTGGATGTCACGGTCGCGTCGTCCGTCACCGTCGTCGAGTGGGGGCAGGGGCTGGTGGAACAGCTCGCCGACGAGCACCTGGAGGTGCGGCTGGACCGGCGGGACGACGACGTCCGGACGGCGGAGCTGGTGCCGCACGGCCCGGGCTGGGCCGAGCGGATCGACGGGTGACGCCTCGCGTCGACCTGGTCGCGCTCGACGCCGCGACGCTCCGGGCGCTGGGCGACGGCGACGTCGGCCTGGCACAGAGCGGTGCGCCGGTTCCTCTCACGCCGTGGCTGACCGGGGAGGAGAGTCGGGGGCTGTGGCGCCTGCGGGCGGCGCAGGTCGCGGCGGACCCGCCGGCGGAGCGGTGGGTCACGCGGGTCGTCTGGGACCCCGACCGTCGTCTCGCGGTCGGCCGGGCCGGGTTCCACGGCCCACCCGACGAGTCCGGCATGGTCGAGGTCGGCTATGCGACCGACCCGGCCGAGCGGCGGCGAGGTTACGCCCGGGCAGCGCTGCGGTCGCTCCTGGCGGAGGGGGTCGCCGCGCCGCACGTCACCACGGTGCGCGCCTCCGTCGGTCCCTGGAACAGGGTGTCGCGCGACCTCGTCCTGGCGCACGGGTTCGTCGAGGTGGGCGAGCAGACGGACGAGGAGGACGGGCTGGAGCTCGTCTACGAGCGACCGGCCTGACCCGGCTCAGCGCGGCGCGTCGTCGTACGCGCCGCGGTCGTCGCCGCGGACGTCCAGCCGAGCGATCTCGACGGTCACGCCGCCCGACGCCAGCGGCCGGGCTCGGCCCGCCCGCGAGGGAGTCAGTAACGTGGTCCGACGTGCTCGTCCTCGCTCTCGACACCGCGACGCCCACGCTCGTCGCGGGGCTGGCGCGATGGTCGGGAGGCGCGGACGTCGAGGTCCTGGCCGACCACGCCGTGCCTTCGGGCAACCGGCACGCCGAACTGCTCACGCCGGCGATCGAGCAGGTGCTCGCCGAGGCCGGTCTCGGCGTCGGCGACCTGGACGCCGTCGTCACCGGTCTCGGCCCCGGTCCGTTCACCGGTCTGCGCGTCGGCGTCGTGACCGCGGCCGCCCTGGCCGACGCGCGGGGGTTGCCGGCCGTCGGGGTCTGCTCGCTGGACGCGATCGGGTCGGGGGCTCGCACGGTGGTCACCGACGCCCGGCGCAAGGAGCTCTACTGGGCCTCCTACGACGAGCGCGGGACACGGACCGAGGGGCCTGCCGTCGTCCGCCCGGAGGAGCTGCGCCGGCCGGGGCCGTTCGTGGGGGACCCTGCCTTCGCCGACCGGCTGGGTGCCCCCGTCGTGCCCGCGGACGTGACGACGGCCGGGCTGGTCCGCGTGGCGGCGCCGCAGCTGGCCGATCCGTCGTCGGCGGCGCCGCTGGTCCCGCTGTACCTGCGCCGCCCCGACGCCACCCCGCCGGCGGCGATCAAGGCGGTGTCGCAGGCATGACCGTGACGCTGCGGCCGATGACGCTCGACGACCTGCCTGAGGTGATGCGGCTGGAGGAGGAACTCTTCGCCCCCGACACCTGGACCGTCGCCATGTACCGCGACGAGCTCTCGCGCTCGGACACCCGCTACTACCTCGTGGCCGAGTTCGGGGTGACCGCCGACGAGGACGAGCCGGCCGGACCGCCGGTCATGGTGGGCTACGGCGGGCTCATCGCCTACGACGACGAGGCGCACGTGGCGACCCTCGGCGTCACCAGGGCGCTGCAGGGCGAGGGGATCGGCTCCCTGCTGCTCGATGCACTGCTCGCCGAGGCGGACAGGCGCAGCCCGGTGGTGCTGCTCGAGGTGCGCGCGGACAACGCGGCCGCCCAGCACCTCTACCGGCGGCGCGGGTTCGTCGAGATCGGCCGGCGCCGCGGCTACTACCAGCCCAGCGGCGCCGACGCCGTCGTGATGAGGCGCAAGCGGGTGCGGGCGCTGAGCCGGATCGGAGGCGGCCGTGGCTGAGCACGGGTCGGGCGGGGGAGCTCTGGTCCTGGGCTTCGAGACCTCGTGCGACGAGACGGGCGTGGGGCTGGTGCGCGGGCACACGCTGCTCGCCGACGCGCTCGCGACCTCGGTGGCAGAGCACGAGCGATTCGGCGGGGTGGTGCCGGAGATCGCCTCGCGCGCGCACCTGGAGGCGATGGTGCCGACCGTGCACCGGGCCCTGGCCGACGCCGGCGCGACGATCGACGACGTCGACGCAGTCGCGGTCACCTCGGGCCCGGGCCTGACCGGCGCGCTGCTCGTCGGGGTCGCGGCCGCCAAGGCCTACGCCCTGGCACTGGGCAAACCGCTCTACGGCGTCAACCACCTGGCGGCGCACGTGGCGGTCGACGAGCTGCAGCACGGACCGCTCGCGGAGCCCTCCATCGCGCTTCTGGTCTCGGGCGGGCACAGCTCGCTGCTGCTGGTCCCCGACCTCGCTCGGGACGTCGAGTCGCTCGGCCGCACCGTCGACGACGCCGCGGGGGAGGCCTTCGACAAGGTCGCCCGCGTGCTCGGCCTGCCGTTCCCGGGCGGACCGCCGATCGACAAGGCGGCCCGGGAGGGCGACCCCGGCGCGATCGCCTTCCCGCGCGGCCTGACCGGGCCCCGGGACGCCCCCTACGACTTCTCGTTCTCCGGGCTGAAGACCGCGGTGGCGCGCTGGATCGAGGCGCGCGAGCGGGCCGGCGAACCGGTACCCGTGGCCGACGTGGCGGCGTCGTTCCAGGAGGCGGTCGCCGACGTCCTGACCGCCAAGGCGGTGCGCGCGTGCCGGGACCACGGCGTCGACCACCTGGTGCTGGGCGGCGGCGTCGCGGCCAACTCGCGGCTGCGGGCGCTGGCCGAGGAGCGCTGCGCGAAGGCCGGCATCGTGCTGCGCGTGCCCAGCCCCAAGCTCTGCACCGACAACGGCGCCATGGTCGCGGCGCTCGGCTCCCGGCTCGTCGCCGCGGGGGTCGCACCGTCGGACCCGCACCTGGGCGCCGACAGCTCGCTGCCGATCGAGATCGTCACCCGCTGAACCGGCCGGAACCGCTCTTCCGGTCGCTCAGGCGACGTCGCAGACGAGGACGGTGGGTGCGCCCGCGACACGGGTGGCCACGACGACGGCGGTGCCGCCGCCCGGACCGCGCAGCCGGCGCGCCAGCGTCTCCGGCTCGATCGGCGAGCCGCGCTTCTTCACCACGACGCGGCCGACCCCGCGGGTCCGCAGCAGGGCCCTCAGCTTCTTGAGGTTGAACGGGAGGACCTCGTCCACCCGGTAGGAGGTGACCCACGGGGACGTCGCCGGTGCGTCGGACGTCAGGTAGGCGATCATCGGGTCGATCAGCGTCGCGGCGAGATCCTCGGCGACGACGGAGACGAGCCCGGAGCGGATGACGGCGGGGTCCGGTTCGTGCAGCCACGCCCCCACCGGTCCGACCGGGGCGGGGCCGGGGTCCTCGTCCGCGGTCAGCTCCAGGACGGCGGCGGCGTGGACGAGCGTCGCGCGGCGCCACGTCCGCGCGCGGGCAGCGCCCCACAGCAGCGCCTCGACGATCGATCCGCCGAACGAGACCCACTCGGCCTCGACGCCGTGGGGCACCCGGTCGTGGTCCAGCCCCGGCGCCACCTTGACGACGGACGCCGGGACGCGGTCCAGCAGTTCCAGGACCGTCGACCACGGGGGGGACCAGCGGTCGGGGTCCAGTTGCCGGCGTCCCCCGCCCGGCGGGCCGGGTCCAGGGTCGCAGCGGTGCAGCCGGGGAGCCCCTCGGCGACGAGGTCGACGACGTCGGCGTCGACCACCCGCACCCGTCCGGCCAGGCCGAGGGCCTCCACGTTCGCCTCCGTGAGCAGCCGTGCGACGGGGTCGCGGTCGACCGCCACGACCGAGGCGCCCGCCCTGGCCAGCGCGACGGTGTCCGTGCCGGCCGCGCAGCCGAGGTCGCCGACCGGGCCGTCCTCGCCGGCGAGGAGGCGGTCGGCGCGGCGGGCGGCGAGCTCCGGGCGGCCCGCCTGCTCGAGGGTGTCGGCGGTCAGCAGGAGGACGTCGGCATCGGCGCCGAACACCGGGCGGGCCCGGACCCGGAGGCGCGCGAGCTCCCACGCCGGCCCGGCGAGGTCTGTGCCGACTGCCGCCCGCAGCCGGTCCAGGCCGGGGAGCAGGTCCACGCCGTCCTGCACGAGCCGGACGGCCAGCGCGACCGCCGCCGTGCCTTCGGGACCGCGCAGCCACTGGAGCTGCTGGACGGCGTCGTCGGGCACCGACCCAGCCTGACGTACGAGCCGGTCACCGGCGTGGGGGACCCGGTTGAGCGGCTGGCACTCTCATGGGTAGAGTGCCAATCGACACGGGCTGGCGCCCGACCCCCGCGACGGCGGGTGCCCGGATCCCGTGCCACAGCATCAGAACATCCACCAGCCGTCCGACACCGAAGGGGGCGTCACCGACGTGACGACCGCTACCAAGGTCAGCATCAAGCCGCTGGAGGACCGGGTCGTGGTCCAGGCCAACGAGGCCGAGACCACCACCGCCTCCGGCCTGGTCATCCCGGACACCGCCAAGGAGAAGCCCCAGGAGGGCACGGTCATCGCCGTGGGTCCCGGGCGCATCGACGACAACGGCAACCGCGTTCCGCTCGACGTGAACGTGGGCGACGTCGTCATCTACTCGAAGTACGGCGGCACCGAGGTCAAGTACGGCGGCGAGGAGTACCTCGTGCTCTCCGCCCGCGACCTGCTCGCCGTCGTGGAGAAGTGACCTCTTCGCTTCCCTGAGCACGCGCTCATCCGACCGCCCCGGCGGCCCGACACCGGGTCCCGGGGCGGTCGTCTTTCCGCTCCAGCACTCCCAGCGAGAGGTCTAGGCATGGCCAAGATCATCAAGTTCAACGAGGACGCCCGCCGTTCCCTCGAGCGCGGCGTGGACAAGCTCGCCGACGCGGTGAAGGTGACCCTCGGTCCCCGCGGGCGCAACGTCGTCCTCGACAAGAAGTTCGGGGCGCCGACGATCACCAACGACGGCGTCACCATCGCCCGCGAGGTCGAGCTCGACGACCCGTACGAGAACCTCGGCGCGCAGCTGGCGAAGAACGTCGCCACGAAGACCAACGACGTCGCCGGTGACGGGACGACCACCGCGACCGTGCTCGCCCAGGCGCTGGTGCACGAGGGCATGCGCAATGTCGCCGCGGGTGCCAACCCGATGGCCCTGGGCCGTGGCATGCGCGCCGCGGTCGACGCGGTGCACGCGGCCCTCGACAAGGCGGCGACGCCGGTCGAGGAGCGGTCGGCGATCGCCGGCGTCGCGACCATCTCGGCGCAGGACGCGGAGATCGGCGACCTGATCGCCGAAGGCTTCGAGCGGGTCGGCCACGACGGCGTCATCACCGTCGAGGAGAGCAACTCGATGTCCACCGAGCTGGACGTCACCGAGGGCGTGCAGTTCGACAAGGGTTACCTCTCGCCCTACTTCGTCACCGACTCCGAGGCGATGGAGGCCGTCCTCGACGACGCCCTCGTGCTGCTGGTCAGCGGCAAGGTCTCGGCGCTGGCCGACCTGCTCCCGCTGCTCGAGAAGGTGCTGTCGACCGGTGCCCGCCCGCTGCTGATCGTCGCCGAGGACGTCGAGGGCGAGGCGCTGTCCACCCTCGTCGTCAACTCGATCCGCAAGACGATCAAGGTCGTCGCCGTGAAGTCGCCGTTCTTCGGGGACCGTCGCAAGGCGTTCATGACCGACCTCGCCGTCGTCACCGGTGGTCAGGTCGTCAGCGAGGACGTCGGCCTCAAGCTCGACCAGGTCGGGCCCGAGGTGCTCGGCACCGCCCGGCGGGTGACCGTCACCAAGGACGACACCACGATCGTCGACGGCGGCGGCACGTCCGAGGCGATCGCCGACCGGGTCGCCCAGATCCGCCGGGAGATCGAGGCCACCGACTCCGACTGGGACCGCGAGAAGCTGCAGGAGCGGCTGGCCAAGCTGGCCGGCGGCATCGGCGTCATCCGGGTCGGCGCGGCCACCGAGGTCGAGCTCAAGGAGCGCAAGCACCGCATCGAGGACGCCATCGCGGCCACCCGCGCGGCGGTCGAGG
Source organism: Blastococcus sp. PRF04-17 (assembly GCF_023016265.1). Taxonomy (GTDB): domain Bacteria; phylum Actinomycetota; class Actinomycetes; order Mycobacteriales; family Geodermatophilaceae; genus Blastococcus_B. The sequence continues at coordinate 3,809,320 of NZ_CP095412.1, forward strand.
AAGGCGTCATCCCCGGCGGCGGCTCGGCGCTCGTGCACGCCGCCGAGGCCATCGACGGCCTGTCGCTCGAGGGCGACGAGCTCACCGGTGCGCGCGCCGTCCGTGCGGCGCTCGACGCCCCGCTGGCGCGGATCGCCGAGAACGCCGGTTTCGAGGGCCGCGTCGTCGTCAGCAAGGTGCGCGACCTCGGCGAGGGGCAGGGCTTCAACGCCGCCACCGGCGAGTTCGGCGACCTGGCCGGTCAGGGCGTCATCGACCCGGTCAAGGTCACCAAGGCCGCGCTCGGCAACGCCGCCTCCATCGCCGCGATGGTGCTCACCACCGACTCCGCGGTCGTGGAGAAGCCCGAGGAGGAGCACTCGCACGGCAACGGGCACCACACCCACGGCCACTCGCACGGCGGCCATGGCCACAGCCACTAGCCGTGCGGCCATGATCAGTAGAAGGACCCCGCTGCCCCCCACCACTCGCTAGTTCGCGGCGGGGCCCTGCAGCAGGGCCGGAGAACAGACGAAGAGGGCGGGTTCCGGATGATCCGGAACCCGCCCTCTCGGCGTGTGTGGGGGTGCTCAGACCCCGGCGGCGACGGCGGCGGGCTCCGCGGCGATGAGCCGGGCCCGCTCCTCCTCGCTCATGCCGCCCCAGACCCCGTAGGGCTCCCGGACCGACAGCGCGTGCTTGAGGCAGGCGTCGATCACCGGGCACCGGGCGCAGACGGCCTTCGCGGCGGTCTGCCGGCGGGCGCGGGCGGGGCCCCGCTCACCGTCCGGATGGAAGAAGAGGGACGTGTTCTCGCCACGGCACGCGCCGTGGAGCTGCCAGTCCCAGACCTCGGCGACGGGCGTCGGGAGCCTGCGGATGTCGGCCATGTCTCCTCCAGAGCTCAAGTGAGCCGGAGGGGGCTGTCCGGCTGCAAGGCCCCGGTGCCCTTGCCCCCCCATGGTCAAACACGTCGTGATCGCAACTTTTTGCCCCGAGTTGCGGTTTTCCGCTCCTCACCCCTCGGGATGAGGGCGGCTGTCGTAGCTCGATCGTGTCGATCAAGGTGGGACGAGGTCGTGCCGAATCCGGGAGGGGGAGAAGCCCGGGATCGGGCCTCGACCAGCGCAGAGGTGGGGGCTCCCGGTCCGGGAGCCCCCACCCCGAGCGACAGCCGGCCCGGGTGTTCCCCGGCCGGTTCCGGACTCGGCGGAACTCGCCGGGGGAGCGAGGAGCAGGCCGTTGATCGACGACAGGATGCGCGGGCCCGGCAACGGGGCCACCACCGTCTGGGTGTACGACGAGCGCCGCCGGGTCCGGGACGACGTCGCCTCCCGGCTGGTCGCCCTTCCCTTCGTCGCCCGGGTCGAGGTGGTGGGTGACGCCGCCTCGCTGATGTCCCGGCTCGCCACCCGCATGCCCGACGTCCTCATCGTCGGCACGCAGCGCGCCGTCGACACCGGCCTGAGCGCGGCGACCCAGGCCCTGCGCGCCTATCCGGGGCTGCCCGTCCTGGTGCTCGGCGCCCCCGACGACGCGGAGAGCGTCCGCGCCGCCGTGGCGTTCGGCGCCCGCGGCTACCTGCGCTGGGACGCCAGCCCGATCGAGATGGGCCTGGGCCTGTCGAGGGTCGGGCTGCGCGCCGACGGCGGCCGCATCCCCCAGCAGGTCGGCCCGGGGAACGGCGTGCCCGCATGGAGCGGCGCCGCCCCGCTGAGCAGCTCCGCACCGACCACCGTGCGCTCGACGGTCCGCGAGGCCACGCCGCCGGTGAGCCTCTCGATGCGCGAGATGCAGGTGCTGACCGGCATGAGCCAGGGCAAGAGCAACGCGCAGATCGGCCGCGAGCTCTACCTGTCCGAGGACACCATCAAGACCCATGCCCGTCGCCTGTTCCGCAAGCTCGGGGCGAAGGACCGCGCCGAGGCCGTGGCGACCGGCTTCCGCCGCGGCATCATGAACTGACGTCCCACCCGCACCCGCAGGAGGGCGGTCATCCGAGTCCGGATGGCCGCCCTCGCGCGCATCCTGGCGCTCACGGCCGATACCGCAGCGCGCCGGCCTCCCACCGCTGCCTGATCGCCCGCGCCAGGGCCGCCGGCTCGGTCGGCTCGGAGAAGACGTGCCGGGGCTCGAGGTCGGCGTCCGCGAACTGCCGGTGCATCCGGCGGGTCGCGTCCGGGTCGGTGAACCCGTGGCCCGAGCGTCCGGCCACGCGCTGCAGGCACTCCCGCTCGGACGGGAGCAGCACGGCGTAGGACAGGTGGTCCAGGCCGGTCGCCGTGGCGAACGCCGTCAGGTACCAGGGACCGACGACGCCGTCGTACACGACGACGTAGCCCCCGGCGGCGAAGCGCCCCGTTGCGGACGCGGCCGCCGCGATGACGACATCGTTCTGCTCCTGCGCCTCCGGCAGCCACGGCTCGATCCGGCCCGCGGCGACGAAGGAGAAGAAGTCGTCGCCGCGGACGAGCGCCGATCGTGGAAAGCCGTCGGCCAGCAGCCGCGCGACGGTCGACTTGCCCGCGCCCGGCGGCCCGGAGACGACGATGAGTTCGGCCGTGCTCAGTCCTCGCGGGCGTGGCGGCCGCCGCTGCCGCCGCTGGGCTCCTCGCCCTCGGCCAGCGCGGCGATCCCGTCGGCGTAGCCGCTGGCGTAGTCCCAGCTGACGTAGTCGTCCGGGTTCGGGTCGAACGGGGGCTCGTGCCGCCCGGTCTGCCCCTCCTCCAGCAGCTGGCGCAGGTTGGCCTGCATCAGCGCCCAGTCGACGTGGTGCTCCTCGTCGCAGTCGGGGCAGTCGACGACGATGCCCTTGACGCCGGTCGGTTCCAGGAGGGTGCGGAAGACCTCGAGCTCGGCGAGGTCGTCCAGGACGCCGGCCCTTTCCTCCATCGTCAACGGAGGGGGACCTGAGGGGTCGGCCGGACCGAAGTCGGGTCCGGAGGCGTCGTCGAACGGAGTCACGCGTCCACGGTAGTGCTCGGACAGGCATCGCACCGCGCCTCGATGCCCGCCGCCTACGATCGGGGTCGGTCGTCCCGTGCCCGGCGAGGGGTGCCGACCGGATTTCCGATCTGCCGAAGGGAAGCCGCGCCATGCAGCCCGACTACGTCCCCGAGCTGCCGGCGAAGTTCGCCCCGCTCGGTCTCACCTACGACGACGTCCTGCTGATCCCCGGGGCCTCCGAGATCGTGCCCACCGACGTGGACACCACCAGCCGGCTCACCCGGCGCATCCGGATCGCCGTGCCGCTGCTGTCCAGCGCCATGGACACGGTGACCGAGGCCCGCATGGCGATCGCCATGGCCCGCGTCGGCGGGGTCGGCGTCCTCCACCGCAACCTCGCCGCGGAGGAGCAGGCCGGGCAGGTCGACCTGGTGAAGCGGTCCGAGGCCGGCATGGTGACCAATCCCGTCACCGTCTCGCCCGACAACACCCTCGCCGAGCTCGACGCCCTCTCCGGCCGCTACCGCATCTCCGGCGCTCCGGTCGTCGACGCCGACGGGGTGCTGGTCGGCATCTGCACCAACCGCGACATGCGCTTCGAGACCGACAAGCACCGGCTCGTCCGCGACGTCATGACGCCGATGCCCCTGGTGACCGCCCCCGTGGGCGTCGACGCCGACACCGCGCTGGCCCTGCTGTCCAGGCACAAGGTCGAGAAACTGCCGATCGTCGACGAGGCCGGCCGGCTGCGCGGTCTGATCACGGTCAAGGACTTCGTCAAGCGCGACCAGTACCCGAACGCCACCAAGGACGCCGACGGCCGCCTGGTCGTCGGTGCCGCGCTCGGGGTGGGGGACGACGCCTACAAGCGCGCCGGCCTCCTCGTCGACGCCGGGGTCGACGTGCTGGTGGTGGACACCGCGCACGGCCACCAGCGCGCCGTCCTCGACATGGTCGCCCGTGTGCAGCAGGACTTCGGCGGCGAGAACGGCATCGAGGTCGTGGGCGGCAACATCGCGACCCGGGCCGGCGCGCAGGCGCTGATCGACGCCGGCGCGGACGCGGTGAAGGTCGGCGTCGGCCCGGGCTCGATCTGCACGACGCGCGTCGTCGCGGGGGTCGGCGTGCCGCAGATCAGCGCCATCTACGAGGCGTCCCTCGCCGCCGAGCCGGCCGGTGTACCGGTCATCGCCGACGGCGGGCTGCAGTACTCCGGCGACATCGCCAAGGCGCTCGTCGCCGGCGCCGACACGGTGATGATCGGCGGCCTGTTCGCCGGCGTCGAGGAGGCCCCCGGTGAGCTGGTCTTCATGAACGGCAAGCAGTACAAGACCTACCGCGGCATGGGCTCGCTCGGCGCGATGCAGAAGCGCGGCAACCAGTCGTTCAGCCGGGACCGCTACTTCGCCGACGACGTCCTCTCCGACGACAAGCTCGTGCCCGAGGGCATCGAGGGGCAGGTGCCCTACCGCGGCCTGCTCGCCGGGGTCGCGCACCAGCTCGTCGGTGGGCTGCAGGCGTCCATGGGCTACGCGGGCGCCGCCACCGTCGCCGAACTGAAGGAGCGCGGACAGCTGACCCGCATCACGTCGGCCGGGCTGGTCGAGAGCCACCCCCATGACATCCAGATGACCGTCGAAGCCCCGAACTACCGCGGCCGGTGACCCGCATGAGCGCACGCGACACCGTCGAGATCGGTCTCAACCGCTTCGCCCGCCGGGGCTACGACCTCGACGAGGTCTCGATCGTCCCCTCCCGTCGCACCCGGGACGTCGACGACGTCTCGACCGCCTGGCAGATCGACGCCTTCCGGTTCGACATCCCGCTGATCACCAGCCCGTCGGACGCCGTGGTCAGCCCGGCCACCGCGATCGCGGTCGGCAACGCCGGCGGGCTCGGCGTGCTCAACGCCGAGGGCCTGTGGACCCGCTACGAGGACCCCGAGCCGGTGTACCGCAAGCTGCGGGACGCCGCCGGCGCCGCTGCTCCCCCGGTGTCCCTGCTGCAGCAGGTGTACTGCGAGCCGGTGAAGCCCGAGCTCATCACCGCGCGGATCAAGGAGATGCAGTCCGCGGGGGTCACGACGGCGGTGCGCGTCTCGCCGCAGCACACCGAGCAGCTGGCCCCGACCGCGCTGGCGGCCGGCGTGGACCTGCTGGTCATCCAGGGCACGATCGTCTCCGCGGAGCACGTCACCACCCAGGGCGACGCGCTCAACCTCAAGCAGTTCATCGCCGACCTCGACGTCCCCGTGGTCGTCGGTGGGGCCGCGAACTACACCACCGCCCTGCACCTCATGCGGACGGGCGCGGCGGGCGTGATCGTGGGCGTCGGGGCCGACAGCTTCTCCACCGGCGACGCCGTCATGGGCGTCCGGGTGCCGCTGGCCAGCGCGATCGCCGACGCCGCTGCCGCCCGGCGCGACTACCTCGACGAGACCGGCGGGCGGTACGTGCACGTCATCGCCAACGGCCGGATCGAGACCAGCGGCGCCATCGCCCGTGCGCTGGCCTGCGGTGCCGACGCCGTGCAGCTGGGCGAGCCGCTGCGGGTCGCCTCGGAGGTGCCCGGCGGCGGCATCTGGTGGGACTCGGTGGCCGCCCATCCGCGGCTGCCGCGGGGCGGGACGTCAGCGCCGGTGGCGCCGCTCGGTTCGCTGGACCAGGTGCTGCTCGGCCCGGCGGAGACCGCCGACGGGCGCACCAACCTCTTCGGTGCGCTCGCCCGGACGATGGCGAAGACCGGTTACCGGGACCTGAAGGAATTCCAGCGGGTGGATCTCGTGATCGGCGGCCACGCGAACGGGGGCAGTGGCGACTGATGGACTTCCCGACCGTCCTCGTCGTCGACTTCGGGGCCCAGTACGCGCAGCTGATCGCCCGGCGCATCCGGGAGGCGGGCGTGTACTCGGAGATCGTGCCCAGCGACGTGCCGGCCGAGGAGATCGTCGCGCGCAAGCCGGCCGCCATCGTCCTGTCGGGCGGGCCGTCGAGCGTGTACGCGCCCGGTGCCCCACAGGTCGACCCGACGCTGTTCGAGTCCGGCGTCCCCGCGTTCGGCATCTGCTACGGCTTCCAGGCCATGGCGCAGAGCCTGGGCGGCTCGGTCGCGCACACCGGCGACCGCGAGTACGGCGGAACGCCGCTGACGGTCACCACCCGGGGGCGGCTGTTCGGCTCCCTGCCGGTCGAGCAGTCGGTCTGGATGAGCCATGGGGACGCCGTGTCGCAGGCCCCGCCCGGGTTCACCGTCACCGCCACCTCTTCCGGCGCGCCGGTCGCGGCCTTCGAGGACGTCGACCGCAAGCTCGCCGGCGTGCAGTTCCACCCCGAGGTCCGGCACACCGCCCACGGGCAGACCGTGCTCGAGCACTTCCTCTTCGACATCGCCGGGCTCGAGCCGACGTGGACGATGGCCAACGTCGTCGAGGAACAGGTGGAGCGCATCCGCGGGCAGGTCGGCGACGGGCGGGCGCTGTGCGCGCTGTCCGGAGGCGTCGACTCGGCGGTCGCCGCGGCGTTGGTGCAGCGCGCCATCGGTGACCGGCTCACCTGCGTGTACGTCGACCACGGGCTGATGCGCCAGGGGGAGACCGAGCAGATCGAGCGGGACTTCGTCGCCGTCACCGGCGTCGACCTGCGGGTCGTGGACGCCCGCGAACAGTTCCTGACCGCGCTGAAGGGTGTGTCCGACCCCGAGGAGAAGCGCAAGATCATCGGCCGGGAGTTCATCCGGGTCTTCGAGCAGGCGGCTCTCGACGTCGTCGGGGACGCCAAGGAGCACGGCGACACCGTCGACTTCCTCGTCCAGGGCACGCTCTACCCCGACGTCGTCGAGTCCGGCGGCGGCACCGGGACGGCGAACATCAAGAGCCACCACAACGTCGGCGGGCTGCCGGAGGACCTCCAGTTCACCCTGGTCGAGCCGCTGCGCACCTTGTTCAAGGACGAGGTGCGCGAGGTCGGCCTGCAGCTGGGCCTGCCCGAGGCGATGGTGTGGCGCCAGCCGTTCCCCGGCCCGGGCCTCGGCATCCGCATCGTCGGCGAGGTGACCCAGGAGCGGCTGGACATCCTGCGCACGGCCGACGCGATCGTGCGCGCGGAGCTGACCGCGGCGAACCTCGACCGGGAGATCTGGCAGTGCCCCGTGGTGCTGCTGGCCGACGTCCGCTCGGTCGGCGTCCAGGGCGACGGGCGCACCTACGGGCACCCCGTCGTGCTGCGGCCGGTGTCGAGCGAGGACGCGATGACCGCCGACTGGACCCGCCTGCCCTACGACGTGCTGGCGAGGATCTCCACGCGGATCACCAACGAGGTGCCCGAGGTCAACCGGGTCACCCTCGACGTGACCAGCAAGCCGCCGGGCACCATCGAATGGGAATGACGGCTCAGCCGGCGTCCCGATAGGAGAGCCCTCGGCCGTCGGGCGCGGTGAGGGTGAGCCGGTCCTCCCGGATCTCCATCGCCGGGCCGGACTCCAGGACGGCGACCACGTGCTGGTCCTGCGCGGTGACGTCGGGCGGGCAGTCCTCGCCGCCGACGAGCAGGTCGTCGACGACCAGCGCGCCGTCCTCGACCAGCCACCTGCCGGTGATCGACCGGCAGCCGGTGGACGCCTCCGCGGTGCCGTCCGGGTCGAGCAGCAGGACGGCGGGTTCGCCCACAGTCGACGATGCCGTGGCGGAGCCGTCCTGACCCTCGGTGAGGGTGTCCAGCGCCCAGCGCGTGCCCTCAAGCGCGCTGGCGGGCACCGCAGCCACGGGGGTGAACCGCAGCCGTACGCCCTCCCCGGTCAGCAGCAGCGCCTCGCCGTCCCGGGCCACGGTGTCGACACCGCCGAGGCCGCCCAGGAAGGCGCTCTCGGCCGCCATCACGTCCGGGTCGCAGCCCATCTCGGTGCCGCCCAGACCCTCGAACGTGATCGCGTCGCCGTCCAGCGAGTAGCTGCCGCTGAAGCGGTTGCAGAAGGAGACGCCACCCGCCTGCCCGTCGGCCAGCCGGAGGGTGGCGCCGGCCGAGGGCAGTGCCACGCCGTCCGCAGTCCCCTCGGTCAGCTCCCACTCGCCGGCCACATCCGGAGAACCCGCGGCCGGGCCGCCACAAGCGGCGAGCGCCAGCACGGCGGCGAGGAGGAGAGCGGAGCGCACGTCCTCAGGACGCCCTGACCGCACCGTCGGTTCCGCGAGGACGTGGAAGGGCCCGGGGAGCGGATGCTCCCCGGGCCCCTCCGGGCACACCCCCGGGTGGTCAGCTCCGCCGGCGGCGGGCCTTGCGCAGCTCGCTGACCAGCAGCGCGACGCCGGCGCCGATCAGGACCAGCCACAGGAAACCGCCGTTCTCGAAGATCCGGGCGGGGAGGTTCACCCCGGCCATCGTGGTGATCGCCAGCACGATGAACGCGATCCCCGGGACGAGGGCGGCGCGGTCGGCCCGTCGGCGCTGCGGAGCGGGGTCCTCGGTGGAGAGGGGGACGACCGTCTCCCAGTCCCGCGCCTGAGCCTCCTGCCAGGCGGTCGGGGTGGTCGGGAACTCGTTGTAGTCAGGCACGGGACACCTCCACGTCGCCGATGCCGGCGTTGATGGTCAGGTCGAACTCGGCCTCGCCGTCGTCGGCCCAGGAGCTGCCGCCGACGCCGGGGTAGAAGCCCCCGTCGCGGTCGTCGTCGCCGAAGATGCGCACGTCGCCCATCCCGGAGTCGACGGTCACCCGGACGTCGGCCGATCGCGGCAGGATCACCCGGACGTCTCCGACGCCGGCGTCGAGCCGGGTCGTGATCGCCTCATCGAGGTCGCCGAGGTCGTCGATGCCGGAGAGGTCGAGCGTGCAGTCGCCGATGCCGCAGCTGTACGAGGGCTGCACCATGTCCGCGTCGTACTCCCAGTAGGTCTGGTCGCCGATGCCGTTCTCGCCGCCGATGCCGCGCCACGGCTCGGACGCCGCGGTCACCGTGGCCAGCGAGAGAACGATGCCCAGCGCGATCAGTCCGCCGCGCGCCGTGCGCCCGCCGACGAACGCCGCGGCGACCAGACCGATGCCGATCACCAGCAGCGCGGAGCCGAAGTAGGCCACTGGCGCGACGTCCCAGCCCAGGACCCGGTCGACCAGGGCGATGAGCCCCACGGCGATCAGCAGAGCGGCGATCGTGATGCCGGGCACCGGGGACCGCGGTCCGGCCGGCGGCCGCACGCGCCGTTCCGCAGGCGTGGCGGGGTGGGCGGGGTAGCCGGACGAGTACGTGACGGGGCCGACCGGCATGAGCAGCCACAGCAGCAGGTAGACGGCGACGCCCGTGCCACCGGCGAGGGCGAGGGCGACGAAGCCCACCCGCCAGAGCAGTGCGTCCACGCCGCTGTACTCGGCGAGTCCACCGCTGACGCCGCCGAGGACCTTGTCGGTGCGGCTGCGGCGCAGCTGCGGACGCGCGGGGGGCCCGGGCGGCGGAGGCGGCGGCCAGGACGGCGGTTCGGCCGACGGGGGCAGCGGAGGCGGCGGTGCGGGGGGCGGAACGGTGGTCATGGCCGGAAGCCTGCCGATGGGGGACGGCGGGAACCATCGGGGAACGCCCCCATTCGACCCTGGTTCGCCCGATCCTGGCCTTCCAGGGTGATCACCGGTGTCGGAGCGGGGCGCCGCGGTGCGACGATCGAGTACGTGACCACCCCCGTGACCGCGGCGCCGCACCGGCCGCCCGACCCGCGACCGGCGCTGGCGCGCCCCCGCGAGGGTCGCGTCATCGCCGGGGTGGCCGCCGGGGTGGCGATCCACCTGCGGCAGGACCCGCTGATCGTGCGGGTGGCCTTCGTCGTCCTGGCCACCACCGGTCTCGGTGTGATCGCCTACGCCCTGCTCTGGATGACGATGGCCGTGTCTGCTGCGGGGGACGTACCGGCGCTGCCGGAGCGGGCCTGGCGGCCGACCGGCGTGCGCCAGTGGATCGGCCTCCTGATCGTCGGCGTCGTCGCCATGGTCGTGCTCGGCCAGCTGGCGTCGTGGGGGATCCAGGAGCTGGCGCTTCCCCTGCTGCTCGTGTCGGTGGGGCTCGCCGTCGTGTGGCGCCAGCTGGACACCGACCGCACCCTCGCCGTCCCGGGTGTCCGCTGGGCGCTCGCGGGCGGCGTGGCGCTGGCGGCGGGCGGCGTGGTCCTGCTGCTGGCCACGACGGGCCAGCTGGCCGCCGCACGCAACGGCTTCGCCGCGACCCTGGTCATCCTCACCGGCGTCATGCTGCTCACCGCGCCACTGTGGCGTCGGCTGCTGGACTCCCGTGCCGCGGAACGCACCGCGCGCATCCGGTCCGAGGAACGGGCCGCCGTGGCCGCGCACCTGCACGACTCGGTGCTGCAGACGCTGGCGCTGATCCAGCGGCACGCCGACGACCAGCAGGCGGTCAGCCGCCTGGCCCGCAGCCAGGAGCGGGAGCTGCGCGCCTGGCTGTACGACCCGGAGGCCGTCCGCGAGGGCGGCACGTGGGCGGGCCTCGTCGCCGGCATGGTCGCCGACGTGGAGGCCGACCACGCGCTCACGGTCGATCCGGTCGTCGTGGGCGACGCCCCGGTCGACGACGCCCTGGCGGACCTGGGCCGTGCAACGCGCGAGGCGCTGGTGAACGCGGCCAAGCACTCGGGGGCCACGGCGGCCGACCTGTACACGGAGGTGACGCCCGAACGGGTGTCGGTCTTCGTCCGCGACCGCGGGAAGGGGTTCGATCCGGCCACGGTCTCCGACGACCGGCGGGGCCTGCGCGACTCGGTCCACGGCCGGCTGACGCGGCTGGGCGGGACGGCCGAGATCCGGTCGGCGCCGGGAGAAGGGACCGAGGTGGAGCTGGTGCTGCCCCGGGGAGCGGCCGCATGAGCGCGGTGCCGCGGGTCTTCATCGTCGACGACCACGCCATGGTGCGGGCGGGCGTGCGGGCCGAGCTCGGCGACTCGGTGACCGTGGTGGGCGAGGGCGCCGACGTCGCCTCGGCCGTCGAGGGCATTCGCGCGACCGGGCCGGACGTCGTCCTGCTCGACGTGCACCTGCCCGGCGGGGGCGGGCGGACGGTCCTCGAGACCCTCCGCACCGAGCTGCCGGGCACCCGCTGGCTGGCGCTGTCGGTGTCCGACGCCGCCGAGGACGTCATCGCCGTCATCCGCGCCGGCGCCAAGGGCTACGTCACCAAGACGATCTCCGGCCCCGACCTGCTCGACGCCGTGCGCCGGGTGGCCGACGGCGACGTCGTCTTCAGCCCCCGCCTCGCCGGCTTCGTGCTCGACGCCTTCGCCGCCGGCGCGGCCGCCGCACCGGAGCCGGAGGAGGAGGCCACGGATCCGGGCCTGGACCTGCTCAGTGCCCGCGAGCGGGAGGTCATGCAGCTGCTGGCGCGGGGCTACACCTACCGGGAGATCGGCTCGCGGCTGTTCATCTCCGTGAAGACGGTCGAGTCCCATGCGTCGAACGTGCTGCGCAAGCTGCAGCTCTCCAACCGCAACGAGCTCACCCGCTGGGCGGCGACGAACCGACTGCTCTAGCTAGCTGTACTGCCCGGACACGTTGGTCAAGCGGGTGATGGGCGGACGGTTGCCGATCGCGGTGTGGGGCCGGTGATGGTTGTACTCGTGCAGCCAGGCCGGCAGGGCCTTTCGGCGCGCTGATTCGCTGAGGAACATCCGGGCGAAGGCCCAGCCGTCTGCCATGGTGCGGTGGAAGCGCTCGATCTTGCCGTTGGTCTGTGGCCGGTAGGGCCGGGTCCGCTTGGGTTTGATCCCGAGTTCGGCGCAGGCGTCGCGCCAGGCGTGGGAGCGGTAGGCCGAGCCGTTGTCAGACAGCACTCGCTCGACGGTGACGCCGCGGGCGGCGAACCAGGCGGTCGCCCGGCGCAGCACGCCGATGGCGGTGGCGGCGGTCTCGTCGTCGTGGATCTCGGCGTAGGCCACGCGGCTGTGGTCATCGACCACGGTGTGCACGAACGCGGTGCCGAGCTTGGGGTTGTAGTGCGCGTTGCGCGGCTTGCCTGGGGTGGCGGCTCGGTTCTTGTCGCCCTGGGCGCGGCCGACGTAGCGCCAGCCGCCCCCGTCGGGGATGTTGCCCAGCTTCTTCACGTCGACGTGCAGCAGCGAACCGGGATGGGCGTGTTCGTAGCGGCGGATCGGCTCCCCGGTGGCCCGGTCGACGTGGGAGAGCCGGTTGATCCGGCAGCGGACCAGCACCGCATGCACCGTGGAGGGGGCCAGGCCGAGGCGGTCGGCGATCTGCACCGGCCCGAGGCGCTTTTTCCACCGCAGGTGCACGATCTTGCGCACCACCGGCCGGGGAGTCCGCCGAGGGCAGCTGTGCGGACGGGAGCTGCGGTCCTCCATCGCCGCCGGCCCGCCGGTGCGGTACCGGTCGGCCCACCGTTTCGCGGTGGGCCAGGCGACGTTGAACACCGCCGCGGCGTAGGCGATCGTCCAGCCGTCCTCCACTACGGCGCGCGCGAGCTTGAGACGGTGGCGGGGAGTCAGGGCAGCGTTAGCGTGGGCCACGAGGACCTCCGGTTCGTGTGAGCGGGTGCCTTCAGCAGCTCCACTCCACGTCCGGAGGTCCTCCCTCCACAAGATCGATCAGTCAGATCGAGTGGTCACACGCCCTCAACCAACGTCGCTGGTCAGTACAGCTAGCCCACCTGCGCGGCGACGTGGTCGCGCGCTTCGGCGACGACCGGATCCCACGCGACCGACTCCCGCAGCAGCGCCCAGCCGTTCATCGGGCGGCCCTCCATCGGCTCGAAGACCTCAGCCTGGCCGGCCGTGACCAGCTCCTGGAGCCGGGCGGGCGGCAGTTTCACCACGAGGTGGTCCCGCCACCAGAGGGCGAAGAACTTCCGGCCCGTCCGCAGGCCCTCGGAGCCGAACATCTTCCCTGGCGTCACGTCGCCGCCGCGCATGCGCTCGACCAGGTCCGGCCAGGAGTCGTCGTCAGCCATGCCGCGAGCGAATCACGCCGTGTGGACCACGTGGAAGGCCTCGGCGAGCCGCCCGTTCGGGAGACCGAAGCGCTTCGCGGTCTGCCGCATCCAGCCGGTGACGAACGCGTCGATGTCCGGGTTGTGGCCGACCTGCGTCACGTGGCAGTGCAGGGCGGCGAGCTTGCGGTCGACCATCTCGGTGACGTCGACCGGGTGGTCCGCGCGCGGGCTGGCACCCAGCCACACCTCCGACACGGTCCACGCCTCGAGTCCCTCGTCCGCCAGCAGCTCCGGGAAGGCGAACGGGTTGCGGGCGTCGGGATAGACCGCCCGGAGGGTGGACTCGCCCACGGTCATGTGGTCGGGGTGGCTGGCCCCGATCCGGTCCCAGAACCGCTCGGGGGACGACGTCAGCACCCGCTGCGGGCGCACCTGCCGGATGACGCGGCTGATGTCGCGGCGCAGATCGAGGGTCAGCTCCAGGCGGCCGTCGGGGTAGCCGAGGAAGCGCACGTCGGTGACCCCGACCGCCGCGGCCGCCGCCCGCTGCTCGGCTTGCCGGAGCGGGCCCATCTGGCTCCGCGGCGTCTCGTCGAACCCACCGGCGTCCCCGTCGGTGACGATGCAGTAGGTGACCTCGGTGTCGGCCGCCGTCCAGGTCGCCACCGTGCCGGCGCTGCCGAAGTCGACGTCGTCGGGGTGGGCGAGGACGCAGAGCACCCGCTCGACGTGCTCGGCCGGTGCGCGAGGGGGCTGGGTCACCGGCGGAGAGTACGTCCCGCTCAGCGCGAGGGCGGGCCGAGGCCGGCCAGCTTGTCGGGGTTGACGACGATCAGCACCTGGTCGACCAGGCCGTCGGCGACCACGGGGCAGACCGCCATGAAGGGCGCCCCGTCCACCCAGGCGGCGACCCCGGGCCGGCCGTTGACGTCGGTCAGGCGCACCTCGAGGCCCGGCATGGCGAAGCCCTTGACGGCGATCCCCAGCAGGAACCGGGCGACCTTGTCCGGCCCCTCGATCGGCCGGCGCGCGGCCTGCCGGATCCCGCCCCCGTCGCTCACGAGGACCACGCCGGGGGAGAGGACGGCGATCAGCTGCTCGAGATCCCCTGACGCGACCGCCGCGTAGAAGCGCTCGGTCACCTCCACCTGTGCCCGGCGGTCGGCGTCGAACCGGGGACGGCGGGCCTCGACGTGCTCCCGCGCCCGGTGGCCCATCTGGCGGACGGCCGCCTCGGACCGCCCGAGGACGGCGGCGACCTCGGCGAACGACATGCCGAACACCTCGCGGAGCACGAAGACGGCCCGTTCGGCGGGGGACAGGGTCTCGAGCACCACGAGCAGCGCGAACGAGATCTGCTCGGCCACCTCCGCGGCCTCGCCGGGATCGGGTGCCGGCTCGGCCGCGCCGACCGGTCCGCGACCGGTCAGCAACGGCTCGGGCAGCCACGGCCCGACGTAGGTCTCACGGCGGCTGCGCGCCGAGTCGAGGCGGTCCAGGGCGAGCCGGGTGGCGATCCGCACCAGGTAGGCCCGCTCGTCCTCGACGTCCGCCCGGTCGGCCGACGACCAGCGCAGCCAGGCGTCCTGGACGACGTCCTCGGCGTCGGCCACGCTGCCCAGCATCTGGTAGGCGACGGTGAACAGCAGCCGTCGGTGCCGGTCGAAGGCGGGCAGCGCCTCGGTCACGACGCCGCCGGGATCTCGCAGCGGTCCCTGAATCCCTGGCTGGTCAGCCCGAGGGCGCTGTTGAAGCGGGAGCGCTGGTTCTCCACGGCGATCATCATGGTCAGCTCCACGAGGGCTGCGTCGCCCAGCTGCCGCCGCAGGTCGGCGACCATCTCGTCGGTGACCGCGGGCGGCGTGGCCGTCGCCGCCTCCGCGTAGGTCATGACCTGGCGCTCGAGGTCGGTGTAGACGTCGCTGTCGCGCCAGCGGGGCACGTTCTCCAGCTTGACCGGGTCCGTGCCGCGGCTCGTACTGATCCAGTAGCCGAAGTCGACGCACCACGAGCAGCCGATGGAGACGGCCGCGGCCATCTCGGCGAGCGCCTTGAGCGTCGGATCGAGCGCGTCCCACTTCTCGAGGGACATCTCGTGGCGGGCGTCGGTGATCAGCACGCGCATGTTGTGGCCCATCGCGGCGGCGGCTCGGCGACCGCCCCGAAGCGGCGGCGCGAGTACCACTCGACGAGTCGGTACAGGGGCGTGCGGGGCGGGTCGAGCGGGATGCGGGCCATGACTCCTCCGTCTCCATCGGGATGCACCCATGGAGACGGAGCAGCTGCCCGCGATGTGACATGCCGGATGTGACGTGCCGGCTCGCGGGGCGGTGCCGGCCGAGTCCTCCCCCTTCCGACCCGACCGGCACCACGACCGGTTCGCGCCCGCCCGCCGCGCGGGCGAGCGGGAACGTCCCGGCCCCCGACTGCCCCCGTCGGCCGCGGGTTCAGGGCGGCCGGGTGCGGCATGCCGGGCAGCTCAGTGCGGCGGGCGGTCCGCCCACGGCCGGTCGTCGAAGTGGGCGCCCGCGCCGAAGATGCAGATGAGCGGCACGGAGGGCGTCGGGCGTCCCGGGGGACGGCGTGCCGTGACCCGGATCCGCTTCGCCAGGGCGCGCGGCAGTCGGGAGGAGAACGGAGGGACCGGGGGCAGCTCGGACGGCGGGTCGGTCATGACCGGAGGAGGGACGCCGCCGACGACGGGATACAGCCCAGCGCGTCACATCGGCCCCCTCGGTCACACGGCCCTCAGCAGTGCGCCGCGTGACGGAACCGTCCCTCGCGAGACGCGACAGGGCAGTTACAGTCCGACGGCTCGACGTGTCCGAGAAACCGGGGGATCCTGCTGTGCGCTCCGCCCTGCTCCGCGCCTTCCTCGTGCTGCTCTGCGCCGCGGGGGTGGTGGCCCTCAGCGTGACCGCGCCCGTGGCGGCGGCGGAGCCGGCCGTGCTCGCGCCCGGTCAGCAGCTCGGGGTGGGGCAGAACCTGCGCTCGTCCGACGGCGCCTACCGGCTGACCGTGCAGCCGGACGGCAACGTCGTGCTCTACGCCGCCGACGGACGAGCGGTCTGGAACACCGGCACCGCGCGGTCGGGCGCAACCCGGCTGGTCATGCAGTCCGACGGCAACCTGGTGCTCTACGGCACCGGCGCTGTCTGGAACAGCCGGACGTCCGGCAACCCGGGGGCGCGGGTCGCGCTGCAGGTCGACGGCAACCTCGTCGTGTACAGCGCCACGAACCGGGCGTTGTGGAGCTCCGGACCTGATCGCGGCAGGCCGGTGGCAGCGGTGACCGGCGACACGTTGCTCTCCGGTCGGCAGTTGCTGGGGGGCCAGACCCTCTTCGACCGCGACGGTTCCTACCGTCTGGCCATGCAGACCGACGGGAACGCGGTCGTGCGCTCCGCGGACGGTCGCGTCGTCTGGAACAGCGGGACCGCGGGCAGGAGCGGCTCCCGCCTGCTCATGCAGCCCGACGGCAACCTGGTGCTCTACACCCCGGCCGGCTCGGCGGTCTGGCAGTCACGCACGGCGGGACACCCCGGCGCCCGGGCGGTGCTGCAGCGGGACGGCAACTTCGTCGTCTACGCGTCGGACGGCCGGCCGCTCTGGAACAGCGGGCCCGACCGCCGTGGCCTGCCGCTGCTCGTCGCGACGGGCAGTTCGAGCCAGGTGGTGACCGTGACGGTGACCTCCGCGACGTCGACCACCGGACGGCTCACGGCCTGGGAGAAGCGCGGCGGCAGCTGGGTGGCCGTGCTCGGCCCGTTCACCGCGCGCGTCGGCAGCCAAGGGATCGGGCAGGCGCGCGAGGGCCTGAACCGCACCCCGGCCGGCACCTACACGCTGACGGAGTCCTTCGGCCGCCAGGCCAACCCCGGCACCGGGCTCCCGTACCGGGTGATCGACGGCAACGACTGGTGGGTGTCGGACGTCAACAGCACCCTGTACAACCGGTACACCCGGTGCGCTCGCGGGACGTGCCCGTTCGACGAGGCGGCAGGGGAGAACCTCTGGGCCCAGGGGACGGTCTACGACTACGCCACCGTCATCGACTACAACCGCGCGGGCACCCGGGGCGCCGGCTCGGCCTTCTTCCTGCACGTCACCAACGGGTCGCCGACGGCCGGTTGCGTGGCCATCGACCGGGCGTCCCTGGTCTCGCTGATGCGGTGGCTCCGGCCGGCGTCCGCGCCGCTGGTCTCCATCGGCGTCGGGTGAGCGTGGACACGTTCACCCTCTACGTCGCGGTACGCGCCGACCGCCCCCTCGACGAGGCCACGCTGTCCCCGCTGGTCACGGCGCTCGGGCCGGGCGGCGACGAGCACCGGGTCTGGCTCGACGGTGCGGACCGCGCGCTGGTCCGGGTGTCGGTCGACTCCGAGGCGGAGAACCTGGACGCCGCGCTGCAGAAGGCCCACCTGCTGGCCGGGCGGGCGCGCGCTCTGGTCTCGTCCGGGGCCCGCGTCATCGAGGTCAGCGCGATGACCGACCACGACGTGATGGTCTGGCGCGCTGAGCCCTGACGCAAGGGCCGGCGGGCGTCACGGGCCTTCCCGACGGCGCCACGCTCTGCGATGGTCGGGTCCCATGAGACTCGCGAAGCTGGTGGTCGCGGTGCTGACCGTGCTCGGTACGGGCGTCGTAGTGGCACCCGCGGCGACGGCGGCCGACCGCACCTACACCTACACGATCGAGACGCGCGGTCCGGTCTCGAGCGACGTCGGGTACTTCGCCACCATGGCGCGGGCCACCTTCGCGCACAGCGCCGGGTGGGGACTGGGCGGCCGGCTCGGCTTCACCCAGGTGCCGTCGGGGGGCAACTTCCGGCTGATCCTTGCCACGCCGGCCCAGGTGGCAGCCGCCTCGCCGAGCTGCAGCGCGCAGTGGAGCTGCCGGGTGGGGGAGCTGGTGCTCATCAACGAGCAGCGCTGGAACGGCGGGAGCGCCTCGTGGCCGTACAGCGTGCACAACTACCGGCACTACGTGATCAACCACGAGGTGGGGCACTGGCTCGGTCTCGGTCACCAGAACTGTCCGGGCGCAGGCGCTCCTGCGCCGGTGATGCAGCAGCAATCGATCAGCCTGGGCGGCTGCCGGGCACAGATCTGGCCGCTGGCGTTCGAGAAGGCCACGGTCGCGCAGCGGCACGGCATCCAGTCCTGGTTCACCGACCGGGGACCGGTCCTCGGCGGAGGAGCCCAGATGCAGGCCGGGGAATGGCTGACCTCGCCGTCCGACCGGTACCGGTTCGCGATGCAGGCCGACGGCAACGCCGTGCTCTACGCCGGCTCCCGCGTCCTGTGGCATTCGCGGACCAACGGCAACCCGGGCTCGCGGATCGTCATGCAGGGCGACGGCAACCTGGTCGTCTACTCACCCGCCGGACGGCCGCTGTGGCACTCGGTCACGCAGGGGTCCCCGGGAGCGAGACTCGTCCTGCAGGACGACGGCAATCTCGTCGTCTACGCCCGCGACAACCGGCCGCTGTGGAACACCGGGCCCGATCGCTGACCGCGCCACGTCGTGCGCCGGGCCCGGTCGGTCAGAGCCGGCCGCGGCCCTGGCGCAGCAGCATCAGCCCGAGCGCGGCGCCCTCGGGGCCCAGGGCGTCCTGGAAGCGGGCGAGCACCTGCTTCTCGCGGGACAGCGAGAGGCGGGTGCCCCCGCTCGCGGTGCGCAGGGCGCCGATCTCCTTCGAGAGGGCCAGTCGGCGCTGCACGAGCGCGATGATCTCCGCGTCGCAGGCGTCGATCGCGGTGCGCAGGTCGCCGATCCGCTCCGCCTCCGTGCCGGTGACGGCGGTCGGAGCGGGGGATGAAGCGGTGAGAGCGGTCATCGGGGTGTCGTCCTTCGGAGGCTGGTGACCGTCCGGACCCCGGAGACGAAGAACGCCCCGGGGCTCTTCGGGCCCGGGGCGTCGGTTGCGGCGGTTCGTGCTCAGCCAGCGGTGACGGACACCGGATCCCGGTGGCCGTAGAAAAAGCTGACCGTGGCGAGCACGGAGGGAAGTCTGCCACAGGCACGTCCCGGGCACCACGACCGGACCGTGTGACGGGTGTGGCTCGGCCGCCGGGACAGTCACCCGTCCGGCTTACAGTGATGCAGTGAGTGTGCCGCAGGCTGCGAGTTCCCCAGCGGAGCTGCGTTCATGAGCAGCGTCCAGGAAGCCCTGCCGGGCACAGCCGCCCTCCAGCGCACCGCCAAGGGCTCCGTGGGGCGGGAGCTCGAGCGCATGCTGGCCGGGCTCAACGGCCCCCAGCGCCAGGCCGTCGTCCACGAGGGTGGGCCGCTGCTCATCGTCGCCGGCGCCGGGTCGGGCAAGACCCGGGTGCTGGCGCACCGCATCGCCTACCTGCTCGGGGCCCGGCACACGCAGCCCGGTGAGATCCTCGCGATCACCTTCACCAACAAGGCCGCCGGCGAGATGAAGGAGCGCGTCGCCTCGCTCGTCGGTCCGCGCGCCCGGGCGATGTGGGTCTCGACGTTCCACTCGATGTGCGTGCGCATCCTGCGCGCCGAGGCCGCCAAGCTGGGCCTGAAGTCGTCGTTCACGATCTACGACCAGGGCGACTCCGTCCGGTTGATGACGATGGTCGCCCGCGACCTCGACCTCGACGCGAAGCGGTACCCGGGCCGGAGCCTGGCCGCACAGGTGTCGAACCTGAAGAACGAACTGATCGACGAGGAGAGCTACGTCCCGGCCACGGCGCCGGAGAAGGTGCTCGCCGAGGCGTACAAGCTGTACCAGCAGCGGCTGCGGCAGGCCCATGCGCTGGACTTCGACGACCTGATCATGACGACGGTCCACCTGCTCCAGGCCTTCCCGGACGTCGCCGAGCACTACCGCCGCCGTTTCCGGCACGTGCTGGTCGACGAGTACCAGGACACCAACCACGCGCAGTACGTGCTGGTCCGCGAACTGGTCGGCGACGGCACCGGGCCGGTGCCCATGGCCGAGCTCTGCGTCGTCGGGGACGCCGACCAGTCGATCTACGCCTTCCGTGGCGCGACGATCCGCAACATCGACGAGTTCGAGCGCGACTACCCGAACGCCACGACGATCCTGCTGGAGCAGAACTACCGCTCGACGCAGCGGATCCTCAAGGCGGCCAACACGGTCATCGCCAAGAACACCGGCCGCCGGCCGAAGAACCTCTGGACCGACTCCGGCGACGGAGAGCTCATCGAGGGCTACGTCGCCGACAACGAGCACGACGAGGCCGCCTGGGTCGCCGAGCAGATCGACGCGCTGGTCGACGAGGGCACGGCGAGACCGGCCGACATCGCGGTCTTCTACCGCACCAACAACGCCTCCCGTGTCTTCGAGGAGGTGTTCATCCGCGTCGGCATGCCCTACAAGGTCGTCGGCGGCGTGCGCTTCTACGAGCGCAAGGAGGTCCGCGACGCCCTGGCCTACCTCAAGGTCGTGGCCAACCCGACCGACATCGTCAGCCTGCGCCGGGTCATCAACACCCCCAAGCGCGGGATCGGTGACCGGGCCGAGGCGTGCATCGAGAACTTCGCCGATCGCGAGCGGATCCCGTTCGCCTCGGCACTGCGCCGCTGCTCGGAGGTCGGCGACCTGGCCACGCGCTCGCTGAAGGCCATCCAGGAGTTCGTCGCGCTGCTCGAGGAGTTCGAGCAGCTGGTCGAGACGGGGTCGGGGCGGCGGCGCTGCTGGAGAGCATCCTCGACCGCACCGGATACCTCACCGAGCTGCAGGCCAGCACGGACCCGCAGGACGAGGGCCGCGTCGACAACCTCAACGAGTTGATCTCGGTGGCCGCCGAGTTCGAGGCGGCCAGTCCGGGCGGGACGGTCACCGAGTTCCTCGAGCAGGTGTCGCTCGTGGCCGACGCCGACCAGATCCCGGTGACCGGCGACGATGCCGGAGTGGTCACGATGATGACCCTGCACACGGCCAAGGGGCTGGAGTTCCCGGTCGTCTTCCTCACCGGGCTCGAGGACGGCGTCTTCCCGCACCTGCGGGCCCTCGGTGACCCCCGCGAGCTGGAGGAGGAGCGCCGGCTGGCCTACGTCGGCATCACCCGGGCCCAGCAGCGGCTGTTCCTCTCGCGGGCCCAGGTGCGCACCAGCTGGGGTCAGCCGTCGTACAACCCGCCGTCCCGCTTCCTCGACGAGCTGCCGTCGGACACCGTCCACTGGGCGCGCCTGGAGCCGGCTCCGGCGTCGACCAGCAGCTGGTCCTCTGCGCAGTCCCGCGTGGCGGCGACCGGGCTGTCGACCGGGGGCCTGCGCGGCGGCGCGGGCAACCGGGCGATCATCTCGGTCGACGTCGGCGACCGGGTCAGCCACGACGCCTTCGGCCTCGGCACGGTGGTTGCGGTGACCGGCGCCGGCGACAAGGCGCAGGCCACCGTCGACTTCGGCTCCGGAGGCACCAAGCGCCTGGTGCTGCGCTACGCCCCGCTGGTCAAGCTCTGAGGGGCTGCCGCTCCCGGGGGTGCGGGCGGTCTCAGGTGTTCACGCCGCGCTCGGCGAGCCAGGCCTGGGGGTCGGTGGGACGGCCGTCGATGCCCCCGATGTGGATCTGCCAGTGCAGGTGCGGCCCGGTCGAGTAGCCCTCGTTGCCGATCTGCGCGATCTCGTCGCCGGCGTGCACGATGTCCCCGGCCTCGACGTCGTAGTAGCGCATGTGGCCGTAGATGTGGACGAAGCCCTCGGCGTCCTGGATGTAGATGGCGTTGCCGAAGCCGGACTCGCGACCGGCCTTGAGCACGACGCCGTCCGTCGCCGCGTAGATGGGAGTGCCGAGCGGGGCGGCCATGTCCCAGCCGGGATGGAACTGCCCCCAGCGCATGCAGAAGCAGGTGGTGAGCCGGTAGCCCGACACCGGGACGACCGTCTTGGGCTCGCGGGCGGCGCGGGAGGCGGCGAGTTCGCCGAGGCGGGCCTGTGCCTCGGCCTCGGTGATGCTCCGGCGGACGCCGGCGTCGTCGATCCCACCGCTGAGGGCCACGTCGGAGGCGGCTCCCAGGCCGTAGTCCGAGGCGTCGATGGTCGGGTGCTCGGGGCTGCTGAGGACGCTGGGGGCAGCCGCGAGGACGGCGCCGGCGATCAGCGCGGCGAACCAGAGCGGCGCGCGACGGCCGGGCGGACGCGGCAGGCGACGCCGGGCGGGCCGAGGTGGGGCGGGCCGGGCCGGGGCGACGTCAGCCGTCTCGGGAGCGGCGGCGGGGCGGACGGTCCCGTGCTCGGCCGTGGTCCGCTCGAGGACCTGCGCACTGCTGCGAGCCACGGCGCACCTTCCCGGACGAGCGCTTCCTCGGGCCGCCGAACGGCGATCCGCCGGGGGAGCGACGGCGGCCACCGGTGAGCACCGGCGCCGTGATCGAACCGTAACGATGCGTCAGGACGCGTCCAAGCACCGAACGGCACGTGTCGCGATGTGCGCGTTGCGTGACGAGAGCAGGGAGCCGGCGGGCGCGTCAGGCCACCGCGGTGACGCGCGCGCTGACGTCGGACCGCCGGAGGCCGGCCAGTGTCGCGGCGACCTCGTCGACGACGCCGCGGTGCCGGGGCAGGGACATGTGCCCGACGCCCCGCACGAGGACGTTGCGGGCACCCAGGTCGGGGTGGGCGCACCGGCCCGAGGCCGTCGGCAGCACCATCTGGTCCAGGTCGCTGTAGATCGCGGTGACGCTCGTCCGGCAGGACGGTGCCGGCCCGGCCAGCTCCTGGATGACCGGCGACCCCGGCCGCAGCTGACGGATGAGCGGCGTCGGAACGGCGTGCGCCCAGAGCGAGCCCTCGTGCGGCGTCCCGACGGTCACCAGCGACTCCACCCGGCGGTCACCGCCCAGCCGCTGGACGTAGTAGCGGGAGATCAGGCCCCCGAGGCTGTGGCCGACGACGTGGACGCGGTCGTAGCCGGTCTGCTCGCAGATGCGCTCGACGTGCGCGCCGAGATCGGCCGCCCCCCGGCCGATGTCGTCGAGCAGCGGGCTGTAGTTCCAGGTGCAGACGTGCGCGAAGCCGCGCTTGCGCAGGCTGCGGTTCATCACCGAGAAGACCGACCGGTTGTCGATCAGGCCGTGCACGAGCAGCACGGGGATGCGGGCGGCCAGCGGATCGGCGGCGAACAGAGCGCGTGCGGTCGGGGGCTGGAGACCGGGCCGGTGCCGGAGGTCCGGTTGCAGGACGGCGGTGCGCGCGCCGAACGGGTACATCAGGACGTGGGCGCCCACCCAGGCGAGCTCGGTGAGCCCGCCGGTCAGGGTGGCCGGGCGGCAGAGACCGCGCAGGCCACCTCGTGGCGCTCCCTCCGCCCGGGCCCCGGTGTGCGACTCTGGACCAGAGCCGGGGTCGCTCGTTGGGCGCATGGCCGTTCGTCCCCCCGCCTGTCCGTACCTGCGGGGGCGCCTGGATTCGGCCCCGCCGGTCGTGCTGCACGGCTAGGTGCGCCGTTCACGGGAAGGTAATACGCCTGTGTGTCGCGCGTCACACGCAGGGCGCCCCGTGGGAGCAGAACCGAGACCCACTCGTGATCGAACAGCAGGAGGGAGAACCGTGTCCGCCCGCGACGCCCGCTCCGGGCCCGCCCGCGACCGCTCGGCGGCGAGGACTGCGCGACGCAGTGCCGCGGCCTCCCGCGCCGGGGCTGCCGGGTCCCGCGCCGCACGTAGCCGTGCCGGGGCCGCCGCGACGGCGAAGGCACCGTCCGGTGACGGGCTCGTCGTCGGCCCGGTCCCGGGCGCGGCGCGGCTGACCGGTGTCCTGCTCGTCCTGGCCGGCGTGCTGGGTGCGGCGGCGCTGTTCCCCACCTATCTGGTGGTCGGCGGCGAGGCGCTCAGCGCGGCCAACGGTTCCGCCGGCGTGGTCGCGGGGCTCCTCGTGCCCGTGGCCGCCGTCGCCGTCGGGGCGGTGCTGCTGCGCGGCGCCGTCCCCAAGTTCGGTCTCGCCTACGCCGGCATCGCCGGCGCGCTGGCGCTGGGCCAGATGCTGATCGAGTTGTACCGGGGGCGCAGTTCCACCTCCCGACCGGCGGTGGAGGTGCTCGCGGGCGAACGCGTGCTGACCAGCAGTGTCGAGGTCGCCGCCGGCTGGGTGCTGGCCGTGCTGGCGCTGGGCCTGACCGTGGTCGCCGGAATCGTCGCCACGGTGGCCTGGGGGCGCACGGTGATGGAGGACGGCGGAGCGCTTGACCCCGCGCGCTCGGCGCTGGCCGGAGCGGCGGTCGTGCTCGGCGTCGGCACGGTGCTGTGCCTTGCGCTGCCGTCGGCCGACGTCCCCGACCGCCTCGTCCTCGACCCGGCCACCGGGCTGGAGGTCGTGGTCGCCCAGGAGGGGCCCCAGGCGTTGCTCGAGCGGCCGGGTCTGGCCCTCCTCGGCGGACTGCTGCTCGCGGGTGCGGTGGTGCTCTGCTCCGTGGTCGCGCCGTCGCTGCGGCCCCGGCTGGCCGCCGTGGGGGCCCTGCTCGCCGTCGCCGTCACCGTCCTCGCCGCAGGACTGACCGGCCTGCGCGACGCGACGACCTCGGACGCCCTCGACTGGACCCTGCCGGGCGTCGGGCTGCTGATCGCGGGGGTCGGCTACGCCCTGCTGACACTGGCCGCCTGGCGGGTCCGCCGCGCCTCGTGACGCGCTGAACGGCCCCGCTGCAGGGGCCCGCCGCGAGCTTGCGAGTGGTGGGAGCAGTGGGGTCCTCTTACTAGGGTGGCCGGCGTGACGGACGAACGCATCCGGGTGGTCATCGCCAAACCCGGCCTGGACGGGCACGACCGCGGCGCGAAGATCGTCGCCCGCGCGCTGCGCGACGCCGGCATGGAGGTCGTCTACACCGGCCTGCACCAGACGCCCGAGCAGATCGTGGAGACCGTCGTCCAGGAGGACGCCGACGCCGTCGGGCTCTCGGTGCTCTCGGGCGCGCACATGACGCTGTTCGCGCGGCTGAACGAGCTCCTGGCCGAGCGCGGCATCGACGACGTCGTGGTGTTCGGCGGCGGGATCATCCCCGACGAGGACATCCCCGAACTCGAGCGCTCCGGCGTCGCGAAGATCTTCACGCCCGGTGCGACGACCACGGAGATCGTCGACTGGGTGCGCGAGAATGTGGGCACGCCGCTCAGTTCGTGACCGGCACCGTCAGCTGCTGCGTCTTGCCGGGACCTGTCGTGAGGAACACCGGCTGCGTGCTGGTGGACCCGCGGTAGGCGAAGTCCCCGCCGGCCAGGACGACGACCAGCCGGTGGCCCTTGTCGAAGCGGTGCACGATGCCCGGCAGCTCGATCGTCACGGGCTTGGTGACGTCGTCGACGCGGGCGGGCGAGATGAGCCGGTGCGGCAGTTCGATCGCGCCGTCCGGCCCGACGTCGTAGAGCTTGGCGTAGACCACCAGCTGTCCGCCCGGTCCTGCCTCCTGGCTGAGCGCGACCGAGGGAGCGTCGAGCTGCACGGTCAGCCGCGGCGAGCCGACGACGTCCATCGGGCGGGTCAGCGGCGGCGTGGCGAACCGGATCGCCGAGCCCGGCGGGTCGACGACCGGCCGGCTCTGGTCGAGCGCCGAGGTCTCGGTGTAGTTCGGTCCGACCGGTGCCAGGTTCTGGTACTCGCTCGTGCCCGGCACCACCGCGGCGCGGCTGGTCACCAGCGCTCCGTCGGTGCCACCGACGCTGCTGCCGGACAGGTGGAAGGTCTTCTGGCTGCCGACCGGGTAGGACGGCGCCGCGGCATAGGCCTTGCGGATGTCACCCGTCGCCTCGTACACCCAGTCGCGGTAGTACGCGAACCCCTGCGGCGACTTCGGACCGCGATCTCGGACGTAGTGGTCGAACCAGGCCAGCGCCGCCCGGCCCTGCAGCGACTGCGCCGGGCGCCGCAGGTCGAGCTCGCCGGGCTTCGGCGTGGAGCTGCTGTGACCCCACGACTGCCAGAACAGTGACACCGGCGTCCCCTGGCGTCGCAGCGCGGTGTAGGTGGCCACCGACTCCTGCAGGTTGAACAGCGTGTCGGCCTGGCCCTGCCCGATCAGGGTCGGGACCTTGACGTCGCGGATGTAGCTGGCGACCGAGTTCGACTGCAGGTAGGCGATCGAGGCCTGGCTCGGGTACCCGAGAGTGCCGACCTCGACCAGCGCCCGGCAGACCTCGGGCTCGAAGTTCAGGCAGTTCTTCCCGGCCTGCTGGAAGAACGCCTCGAAGGCGGCCGGGTCGGCGAGCGCCTGGAGGTCCTCGACGCCGTTGACCACGCCGACCGTCGTGAACAGTGCCGCCCACTGGTACTTGAAGACGCCCGGGTTCGGCGAGCTCACCGATCCGCTGCGGGCGGTGCCGTGCGGCAGGCCGCTGTTGTCCGGCGCCAGCGAGTAGGACAGGTCGTTCCAGGTGATCAGCGGGACGATCGCGTCCAGCCGGTTGGTCCGCTTCCACTTCTCGTAGCCGGCCGCGGCGAACTGGATCTGACCGCCGTAGGAGCCGCCGGTCATGCCGACCTGCGGGTCGTGGCGGGTGCCGGTCTTCGCGTCCTCGCGCACGACCTGGTCGACGACGACCCGCTCCTTCGTGTCGTCGTCGACGGCCACGATCGACCGGTCCCCGCCCAGGAAGCGGATCAGCTGGCTGGCGGCCGCTCCGTCGTGCTCGCGGTCGTCGAGGGTGATCGGGCAGTTGTCGCCGTCGACGAAACCGAGGCCGGTGTAGGAGAGGGTCACGTAGCCGTGCTCGCCGAAGCCCTGGGCCAGGTCGGCCTGGTCGTCCTTGGTGCCGCCGAACCCGTTGGTCACCAGCAGGGCCGGCCCCGGCCGCTGCCTCGTGACCCCGGGCGGGACGTAGAGGTCGGCGTCGATGTGGCAGGTCCGCTTCTCGGGGCCGAGGTCGGTGACCGTGATCGTCAGGTCGCGGGGGACGATCTCGGTCGCGGCCGAGGCCGACGGCGCCAGGGCGGCGAGCCCGCCGGCAGTCAACGCGGCGGTGAGCAGGGCGGTCGCAGCGCGGCGCACTGGGAGCTCCTCGTCGTCGAGGCAGGACTAGCGGGCACGTTCGGGCAGCGTGAGGGGCCCGATGGTGTGACGCATCCTGTGATGCGTCCCACCCGGCCCCCGGTCGTACAACGCCCGGGTCGGCATGGTGGTTACGGGCGGGCTACGGTGCCTGTTCGTGGATCTCTTCGAGTACCAGGCCCGTGACGTGTTGGCCAAGCACGGCGTCCCCGTGCTGCCCGGTGGCGTCGCCGAGACGCCCGACGAGGCGGAGGCGATCGCCCGCGAGATCGCCGCGCCCGTGGTGGTGAAGGCCCAGGTGAAGACCGGCGGCCGTGGCAAGGCCGGTGGCGTCAAGCTCGCGGACGACGCCGAGGGCGCCAAGGCGCGCGCCCAGGACATCCTGGGCCTCGACATCAAGGGCCACGTCACGCGCAAGGTGATGGTGGCCCAGGCCAGCGACATCGCCGAGGAGTACTACTTCTCCTACCTGCTCGACCGCTCCAACCGCACCTTCCTGGCCATGGCGTCGGTCGAAGGCGGCATGGAGATCGAGGAGGTCGCGGCCACCAAGCCCGAGGCGCTGGCCAAGATCCCGATCGACGCGACGACCGGCGTCGACGAGGCCAAGGCGACCGAGATCGTCGACGCGGCCAGGTTCCCCGCCGACGTCCGCGACCAGGTGATCGCCATCGCCGTCCAGCTGTGGGAGGTCTTCAGCAAGGAGGACGCCACCCTGGTCGAGGTGAACCCGCTGGCGAAGGCGCCCGACGGCACCGTCCTCGCGCTGGACGCCAAGGTGACCCTCGACGCGAACGCGGACTTCCGGCAGCCGGAGCACGCCGCCCTCGAGGACGCCGCCTCCGCCGACCCGCTCGAGGCTGCGGCGAAGGAGAAGGACCTCAACTACGTCAAGCTCGAGGGCGAGGTCGGGATTATCGGCAACGGTGCCGGTCTGGTCATGAGCACCCTGGACGTCGTCGCGTACGCGGGCGAGGAGTTCGGCGGGGTCAAGCCGGCCAACTTCCTCGACATCGGCGGCGGCGCCTCGGCCGAGGTCATGGCCAACGGGCTGCACATCATCCTGTCCGACCCGGCCGTGAAGAGCGTGTTCGTGAACGTCTTCGGCGGCATCACCGCCTGCGACGCCGTCGCCAACGGCATCGTGTCGGCCCTGCAGCTCCTGGGCGACGAGGCCACCAAGCCGCTCGTGGTCCGGCTCGACGGCAACAACGTCGAGGAGGGCCGGCGGATCCTCGCCGAGGCCAACCACCCGCTGGTCACCGTCGTCGACACGATGGACGGCGCCGCGCGCCGGGCCGCCGAGCTCGCCGCCGCCTGAGCAAGGACCCCGTCCCCCTCATCCCTCGCAGGCTCGGGACGAGCCCCTGGACGGGGCCACCGGCGCCCACTTCCGAGACAGGATTCTGTGAAATGTCGATCTTCCTCAACGAGAACAGCAAGGTCATCGTCCAGGGCATGACCGGCTCCGAGGGGCGCAAGCACACCCAGCGCATGCTCGCCTCGGGCACCGCGATCGTCGGTGGCGTCAACCCCCGCAAGGCCGGCGAGAGCGTCGACTTCGACGGCGCCACGGTGCCGGTCTTCGGCGGCGTCGCCGAGGCCATGAAGGAGACCGGCGCCGACGTCAGCGTCATCTTCGTGCCGCCGCCGTTCGCCAAGGCGGCCGTCATCGAGGCCGTCGACGCCCAGATCGGGCTCGCCGTCGTCATCACCGAGGGCATCCCGGTGCACGACTCGACGTACTTCTGGGCCCACGCACAGGGCAGCTCGACCCGGATCATCGGCCCGAACTGCCCCGGCCTGATCAGTCCGGGGCGCTCGAACGCCGGCATCATCCCGGCCAACATCACCCGGCAGGGCACGATCGGCCTGGTCAGCAAGTCGGGCACGCTGACGTACCAGATGATGTACGAGCTCCGGGACATCGGCTTCTCGACCGCCGTCGGCATCGGTGGCGACCCCGTCATCGGCACGACGCACATCGACTGCCTGCAGGCGTTCCAGGACGACCCGGAGACCGAGGCCATCGTGATGATCGGCGAGATCGGTGGGGACGCCGAGGAGCGCGCGGCCGACTTCGTCAAGGCCAACGTGACCAAGCCGGTCGTCGGCTACGTCGCCGGTTTCACCGCCCCCGAGGGCAAGACGATGGGCCACGCCGGCGCCATCGTCTCCGGCTCGTCGGGCACCGCCCAGGCGAAGAAGGAGGCCCTCGAGGCCGCCGGCGTGCGCGTGGGCAAGACCCCGTCGGAGACCGCCCGCCTCATGCGGGAGATCGTCGGCTGACGCGCGGCCGCCCCTGGCGGCTGGCCACTTCCCTGATCACGGATGGGCGACGGTGGGCGTGCCACGGTTGCGGCAGCGCACGCGGTGCGACCACCATGCGGCTCGCACGTCCCCGACGCTCTGCGAGGAGAGCCCTGCGATGACCAGCCAGCCTCCGCCGCCCCCGTCCGGCGGTCAGCCTCCGGAGCACGGGCAGCAGCCTCCGCACCAGCCGCCGCCACCGCAGGGTCCGCCGCCCGGCTATGGTCCCCCGCCCGGTCAGCAGCCCCCGCCGGGCTACGGCCCGCCGCCCGGGTACGGCCAGCAGCCCCCTCCCGGGTACGGCCCGCCGGCCGGCTACCAGCAGCCGCCGCCTGGGTACGGGCCGCCGCCCGGGTACGGCCAGCCCGCCCCGTACGGGCAGCCGGCCCGGCAGCGGCACGAGCGTCTCGTTCGACCTCAAGCGCCTGAAGCTGGCGGACTACGTCATCGCCGGCGGCACGCTCCTGTTCCTCATCCTGGCTTTCTTCCCGTGGTTCACCTTCGGTGACGATTTCTTCGGGTTCAGCCTGAGCGGGTTCGACTCCGGCAATGTGACGTCGGCCTTCGTGCTGTTCCTGCTGGCGACCGCCTGGGCGGTGCTGCCGGCGTTCGTCGAGCTGAAGCTGGGCTTCCCCCGCTCCTGGGTCACCGTGGGCATCTGCGCGCTGGCGTGGCTGCTCACGCTCTTCGCCTGGATCGACAGCTTCGACGGCGACTTCTCCATCTGGGCGCTGCTCGGCTTCCTGACGGCGACCGCGATCCTCGTGTTCGCCGTCCTCTCCCTGCTGCCGGAGCTGCGCAACCGACCGGCCCTGCCGGGCGGGCTGGCCAACGCCGCCCAGTGGGCCAACCAGCCGGCGCCGGACTTCGGGCAGCAGGGGCAGCAGTCCTACGGCCAGGGCGGCTACGGCCCGGCCGGCTACGGCCAGCCCGGTCCGCCGCAGGGTCCGCCGCAGGGTCCGCCGCAGCAGCACTACTCGCCGCCGGCGCCGCCGACCGCTCCGCTGCCCGCGCAGCCGCAGCACCCCGCCCAGCACGCGCAGCCGCAGCAGCCGCCGACCCCGCCCCCGGCGACCCCACCGTCGTCGTCCTACGGGCCGCCGGCGACGGGCGGCTCGACCGCGTCGGGTGAGGGCACGGACACGCCGGGTTCCGGCGAGCGGCCCAACCCCTGAGCTGACCGCCGGAGGCGCCCGATAACCCGGGCGCCTCCGGCGCGTGCGCCGCGGTCGAGACACCGGGCCTTGCGAGAGTGGGGACGTGGTCTCCCTGCTCGCACGCGTTCCCCGGCGCGGACGGGACCTCGCGGCGCTGCGGCGCCCGGTGCCGCTGCTCGGCGTCGCCGGAGTGGCCGCCCTCGCGGTCACTCTCGTCGGCCTGGCCGGGCTCGGTCTGGCTCTCGTCGTCGTCCAGACCCTCGACCCTGCCGGCGGTCTGACCGTCGCCGACTCCGTCGCCGTGGCCGGCCGGCTGTGGCTGCTGGCCCAGGGCGGGGAGCTGGACGTCGGCTCGGGGCCCATCGTCGTGGCGCCCCTGCTGCTGACGCTCGGCATCGCCTGGGGGCTGTCGCAGGCCGGCCGGGGGTTCGTGCGGCTCGGCGACGTCGGCTCGTGGCGGCAGGCGCTCCAGGGCGGCGCCGTCCTGGTCGGGGTGCACGTGGTGATCGGGGTCCTGCTGGGCGTCGTGGTGGACAGCCCCTCCGCACAGGTCGGCCTGCTCCGGACCGCCGCCGGGGCCGCCGTCCTCGGAGTCGTCGCCGTCGGCTGGGGCGTCGGCCGGGAGTCCGGCCTGCTGGACGACGTCCTCGACGAGCTGCCCGGCGGCGTCCGGCCGATGCTGCGCGGCGTGCTCGCCGGGTTGCTCACCGCGTTGGCTGCCTGCGCCGTCGTCGTGGCCATCGCCCTCGCCTCCGACGCGAGCGGCTACGCGGCGCTCTCGCGTTCGCTGGGCGGTGCCGCCGCCGGAGCGCTCGGCCTCCTGGGGCTCGGCGTGCTGCTGCTGCCGAACGCGGCCGCTGCGGTGCTGGGGCTGGCCGCCGGGCCCGGGTTCTTCGTCGGCACCGGCACGCTCGTGTCGGTGCACGGGGTGACGCTCGGCGCCGTCCCCGCGCTGCCGATGCTCGCCGCGCTGCCCGACACCCAGGCGGTGCCGCTGATCGCCTTCGTCTCGCAGGTGATCCCGGGGATCGCGGGCCTGGTCGCCGGGGCCACCGTGGGCCGGCACCTCGGCGGCCGGGACGGCGGATCGGTGGTGGCCGGCCTGGTCGGGCTGCTCTCCGGCGTCCTCCTCGGGCTGGCGAGCGGACTGGTGGTCTGGATCGCCGGCGGCTCGCTGGGCGACGGCAACCTGTCGCTGGTCGGCGCTCCGGTGCTGGCCACCGCCGGCGCCGTCGCGGCGCAGAGCGGGATCACCGCGGCGGTCGCCGCCGCCGTCGCGCGCTGGCGGTCGCAGAGCTGAAGCGTGGCCCTTATAGGGTCCCTGCGTGCCTGCCGCGCTACCCACTTCGCGGGCGCGGATCGTCGTCCTCCTGTCGGGGACCGGCTCGCTGTGCGCCGCGCTGCTGGAGGCCACGGACGACCCGGCCTACCCGGCCGAGGTCGTCGCCGTCGGCAGCGACCGGCGCGCCGAGGGCCTCCAGCACGCCACCCGCCGCGGGCTGCCGACCTTCGTGTGCGCCGTGGGGGACCACCCCGACCGCGCGGCCTGGGACCGGCGGCTGGCGGCCGACATCGCCGAGTACGACCCCGATCTGGTGGTCTCCGCGGGGTTCATGAAGATCGTCGGCCCCGCGGTGCTGGGCGCATTCGGTGGCCGGCTGATCAACACCCATCCGGCGCTGCTGCCGGCGTTCCCCGGGGCCCACGCCGTGCGGGACGCCCTCGCCGCGGGCGTGCCGGTCACCGGGGCGACGGTGCACGTGGTCGACGCCGGTGTCGACACCGGCCCCGTGCTGTCCCAGCGCGAGGTCGCCGTCGCGCCCGGGGACGACGAGGCGAGCCTGCACGAGCGGATCAAGGAAGTGGAGCGCGAGCTCCTGGTGGAGACGGTGGCGCGACTCGTCCCCGCCGTCACGAGTAGGGAGAGCCCTCGATGAGCGACCGCACCGCGATCCGCCGCGCACTGCTCGGCGTGTACGACAAGACCGGCGTCGAGGAACTGGCCGCGGGGCTGGCCGCGGCCGGCGTCGAGCTGGTGAGCACCGGCGCGACGGCCCGGCGCATCGCCGAGGCGGGCATCCCGGTGACCCCCGTCGAGCAGGTGACCGGCTTCCCCGAGTGCCTCGACGGCCGGGTCAAGACGCTGCACCCGTCGGTGCACGCGGGGATCCTCGCCGACCGCCGCAAACCCGAGCACGTGGCGCAGCTCGACGAATTGGGCATCGCCCCGTTCGACCTCGTGGTCGTCAACCTCTACCCGTTCACCGAGACCGTCGCCTCGGGTGCCAGCCCGGACGAATGCGTCGAGCAGATCGACATCGGCGGGCCGGCGATGGTCCGCGCGGCGGCCAAGAACCACCCGTCGGTCGCCGTGGTCGTCGACCCCGGCCGGTACCGCGACGTCCTCGCCGCCGTGGCCGAGGGCGGGTTCACCCTGGCCCAGCGCCAGGCGCTGGCCGCCGCGGCGTTCCGGCACACCGCGACCTACGACATCGCCGTGGCCTCGTGGCTGGGCAACGTGGTCGCGCCGGACGACGAGGGCAGCGGCTTCCCGGGCTGGGTCGGCGCGACCTGGGACCGTGCCGACGTGCTGCGCTACGGCGAGAACCCGCACCAGCGGGCGGCGCTCTACCGCAGCTGGGAGCCTGGGCTGGCGCACGCGGAGCAGCTGCACGGCAAGGAGATGTCGTACAACAACTACGTCGACACCGACGCCGCCTGGCGGGCCGCCCACGACCACGACGACCCGTGCGTGGCGATCATCAAGCACGCCAATCCGTGCGGCATCGCCGTCGGCCCGGACATCGCGTCGGCCCACCGCAAGGCGCACGCCTGCGACCCGATCTCGGCGTTCGGCGGCGTCATCGCGGCCAACCGGGAGATCGATCTGACCATGGCCGAGCAGGTCTCGGAGGTCTTCACCGAGGTCGTCGTGGCGCCGTCCTTCACCGATGACGCGCTACGGGTGCTGACCGCGAAGAAGAACATCCGCCTGCTGCGGTTGCCGCACGTGCCCGGCCCGGGTGCCGAGATGCGGCCGATCAGCGGCGGCCTGCTGCTGCAGGTCCGGGACAGCCTGGACGCCCCCGGTGACGACCCCACCTCGTGGACGCTGGCGGCCGGGGAGCCGCTGGACGCCGCCGGGCTGGACGACCTGGTCTTCGCCTGGCGCGCGGTGCGCGCGGTGAAGAGCAACGCGATCCTGCTGGCGCACGACCGCGCCACCGTCGGGGTGGGCATGGGCCAGGTCAACCGGGTGGACGCCGCCCGGCTCGCCGTCACGCGGGCGGGGGAGAGGGCCGCCGGGTCGGTCGCGGCGTCCGACGCGTTCTTCCCGTTCGCCGACGGGCTGCAGGTGCTGCTGGAGGCCGGCGTGCGGGCCGTCGTCCAGCCGGGTGGTTCGGTGCGCGACGAGGAGGTCGTGGCCGCCGCGGCGGCGGCCGGCGTCCCCCTGTACCTCACCGGCACCCGCCACTTCGCGCACTGATGAGGCCCCGTCCAGGGTCCCGCCCTGAGCGTGCGAAGGGTGGTGGGGACGGGGTCCTTTCTCCGCCGGAGCCGGGGACCGAGGTCGAAGGGGAGGACCTCGCGCGGGTCGACTGGTGGGGTGCGGAGCTGGACGGCGTGACGTTCACCCGCTGCCGCTTCGACGACGCCTCGCTCGAGGAGCTGGTCACCCGCCGCTGCGTCTTCGAGTCGTGCGTGCTGACCGGGGTGCGGCTGAGTGGTTCCAAGCACCACGGCTCGGCGTTCCTGTCCTGCCGGTTCGACCGGGCCAAGCTGCTCGACGCCGTCTGGGACGGCTGCAAGCTGACCGGGTCGCAGTTCCCCGGCGCGCAGCTGCGTCCGATGACCTCGATCGACAGCGACTGGTCGTGGACCGCGCTCCGCGGCGCCGATCTGTCCGGCCTCGACCTGTCGGGCCAGCGCTTCCGGGAGGCCGACCTGACCGACGCCGACCTGCGCGAGTGCGACCTGACCGGCGCCGACCTCGACCGGGCGCGGCTGCAGTCGACGAAGCTGCGCGGAGCCGATCTGCGCGGGGCGTCGATGGACGAGGTCAACTGGCGGGCGTTCGAACTGACCGGGGTGCGCCTCGACCTGGTGCAGTCGGTGCAGTTCGCCCGCGCCCACGGCGCCCTCGTCGCGGACTAGCGCGGGTACCGCGGGCCGGTGAACATCGCCTTGAGCGAACCGAGCAGACCCAGGACCGGCACCGCCACGGCGAACCAGAAGCCGAGGTCGTAGGTGGCGAGGTCCCATCCGTCGTCGGCCAGCGGCACGAGGATGCCCACGCCCGCGGCGACGCTGACGACGAGCCCGAGGACGCCGAGGGTGCGGTGCGTTTTCGCGGGCAGCCACATGAGGATCCCCAGGACGAGCAGCAGCCCGCCCCCGAAGATCACCGTCATCGGCTGCCACAGGCCCTCGTCGTAGATGTCCTGCGGGGTCTCGAAGCCGGCCCGCACGAGGTCCAGCCCGGAGATGTCGGCGGCGGCCAGCCAGCTGAGCGGCAGGCTGATCGCCGCGGCGATCCCGGCGAGGATCAGCAGCAGCCCGCCGAGGCTGTCGGGGCCGCGGAAGGCCACCGGCCGGTCCGAGTAGGGCGGGGTGGTGTGGTCGGGCTGACCCGTCGCGGTGCCGCTGTACGCGGTCGCCCCGGTGGGCTGGGTGTGCTCGCTCATCTGCGCGCCTCCGGCATCGGTGTTCCGGTACCGGCGAGCCTAGGGCCGCGCGGACGGTGGCGGGACGGTCTCGGGCACACTGTCGGTCGTGCCAGCGACGATCCTCGACGGCAAGGCGACGGCGGCGGCGATCCGCGGCGAGCTCACCGAGCGGGTGACCGCCCTGGCCGGGGCCGGTCACCGGCCGGGTCTGGGCACGCTGCTCGTCGGCGACGACCCGGGCAGCCGCTGGTACGTCAACGCCAAGCACTCCGACTGCGCCCAGGTCGGCATCGCCAGCATCCAGCGCGAGCTGCCGGCGACGGCCACGCTGCAGGACGTCCTGGCGGTGGTCGACGAGCTCAACGACGACCCGGCCTGCACCGGGTACATCGTCCAGCTCCCCCTGCCGAAGGGCATCGACGAGAGCGCGGTCCTCGAGGCGATGGACCCGGCCAAGGACGCCGACGGGCTGCACCCGGTCAACCTGGGCCGGCTGGTGCTGGGCGTGCCCGGGCCGCTGCCGTGCACCCCGGTCGGCATCGTGGAGCTGCTGCGCCGCTACGACGTGCCGATCGCCGGCGCGGAGGTCGTGGTCGTCGGCCGCGGCATCACCGTCGGCCGTCCGCTCGGCCTGCTGCTGACCCGCCGCACCGAGAACGCGACCGTGACGCTGTGCCACACGGGAACCCGGGACCTGGCCGGGCACCTCCGCGACGCCGACGTCGTCGTCGCCGCGGCCGGCGTCCCGGGTCTGGTCACCGCCGACCTCGTCAAGCCCGGGGCCGCGGTCCTGGACGTGGGCGTCAGCCGGGTCGACGGGAAGATCGCCGGGGACGTCGCCCTCGACGTGGTGGACGTCGCCGGTTTCGTGGCGCCGAACCCGGGCGGGGTGGGTCCGATGACGCGGGCCATGCTGCTGCGCAACGTCGTCCTCGCCGCCGAGCAGGCCGCGGCGCTCGAGGCGCTCTCCGCCTGAGCATGACGCGGCCACCGCTCTACATCCGCCGTCCCTTCCTGGCCGGGCTCATCCGCCAGCTGCCGCTGCTCGCGGTGCTGGTGGCAGTCGCCGTCGGCCTGCTGCTGGTCACCGTGGAGCGCTGGCGGCTCGGCCTGGTGGTCATGGGCCTCGCGCTGGTCGGCGGGGCCGTGCTGCGCCTGCTGCTGCCGGTGCGGCGGGTCGGCTTCCTCGCCGTCCGCAGCCGGCCGACCGACGTCGTCCTGCTGGCCGGCACGGGAGTCGCGCTGACGGTCATCGCGCTGGCCATCCCGGGCGGCTGAGGTCATGTTCCCCACCGGAGGTGTGATGGGGGACCCGGCCACCTCCGGCGGGCTGTCCCCCGGCCGGGCGGGTCCGGGCGGCCAGCGATAGGTTGCTGGCCATGGCAGAGAAGTCCAGGAACGGCAAGGTCACCGTCGTCGGTGCCGGTTTCTACGGCTCCACCACTGCGCTGCGGCTCGCGGAGTACGACATCTTCGAGACCGTCGTCCTCACCGACATCGTCGAGGGCAAGCCCGAGGGCCTGGCCCTGGACATGAACCAGTCGCGGCCCATCGAGGGGTTCGAGACCAAGGTCGTCGGCGTCGGGGGCGGCTCCTACGAGGGCACCGAGAACTCCGACGTCGTCGTCATCACCGCCGGCCTCCCGCGCAAGCCGGGCATGAGCCGCATGGACCTCATCGAGACCAACGCGAAGATCGTGCGGTCGGTCGCCGAGAACATCGCGCAGACCTCGCCCGACGCGGTGGTCATCGTGGTCTCCAACCCGCTCGACGAGATGACCGCCCTGGCGCAGCTGGCCACCCAGTTCCCGAAGAACCGGGTCATGGGGCAGGCCGGCATGCTCGACACGGCGCGCTTCAGCAACAACGTGGCCGAGGAGCTCGGCGTCCCGGTGTCGTCGGTGCAGACGCTGACCCTGGGCTCGCACGGCGACACCATGGTGCCGGTACCGTCGCGCTGCACCGTCGACGGCAAGCCGCTGTCCGACGTGATGGCGCAGGACCGGATCGACCACCTCGTCGACCGGACCCGCAACGGCGGCGCCGAGGTCGTGGCGCTGCTCAAGACGGGTTCGGCGTACTACGCGCCGTCGGCCGCCGCCGCCCGCATGGCGCGCGCCGTCATGGAGGACTCGGGTGCCGTGATGCCGGTCTGCGCGTGGGTCGACGGCGAGTACGGGATCAACGGCGTCTACCTGGGCGTCGAGGCCGAGATCGGCCGCGAGGGCGTGCGGAAGGTCGTCGAGGGCGATCTCTCCGAGACCGAGCTGGCCGGGCTGCGCGAGGCAGCCGAGGCAGTGCGCGCCAAGCAGGCTGACGTCGCGGATTTGTGATGGCCGACCTCTGAGCCGTCACGGCTCGGAGCATGCAGAGAGGGACCCGCACGTGGCAAAGATCAAGGTCGAGGGCACCGTCGTCGAACTCGACGGCGACGAGATGACCCGGATCATCTGGCAGTTCATCAAGGACCAGCTGATCCTCCCGTACCTCGACGTCAACCTCGAGTACTACGACCTGGGCATCGAGAAGCGCGACGAGACCGACGACCAGATCACCATCGACGCGGCCAACGCGATCAAGCAGCACGGTGTCGGCGTCAAGTGCGCGACGATCACGCCGGACGAGGCGCGGGTCGAGGAGTTCGGCCTCAAGAAGATGTGGCGCTCCCCGAACGGCACGATCCGCAACATCCTCGGCGGCGTCATCTTCCGCGAGCCGATCATCATGTCGAACGTGCCGCGGCTGGTGCCCGGCTGGACCAAGCCGATCGTCGTCGGCCGTCACGCGTTCGGTGACCAGTACCGCGCCACCGATTTCAGGTTCCCCGGCGAGGGGACCCTGACGATCACCTTCCAGCCCAAGGACGGCGGCGAGCCGATCCAGCACGAGGTGTTCCAGTCGCCCGGCGGCGGCGTCGCCATGGCGATGTACAACCTGGACGAGTCGATCCGCGACTTCGCCCGCGCCTCGATGAACTACGGGCTCAACCGCCAGTACCCGGTGTACCTGTCCACCAAGAACACGATCCTCAAGGCCTACGACGGCCGGTTCAAGGACCTGTTCCAGGAGGTCTTCGAGACCGAGTTCAAGGACAAGTTCGAGTCCGCCGGCATCACCTACGAGCACCGCCTGATCGACGACATGGTGGCGGCGTCCCTCAAGTGGGAGGGCGGCTACGTCTGGGCGTGCAAGAACTACGACGGCGACGTGCAGTCCGACACGGTCGCGCAGGGCTTCGGCTCGCTCGGGCTGATGACGTCGGTGCTCATGTCCCCGGACGGCCGCACGGTCGAGGCCGAGGCCGCCCACGGCACGGTGACCCGGCACTACCGCGAGCACCAGAAGGGCAACCAGACGTCGACGAACCCGATCGCGTCGATCTTCGCCTGGACCCGGGGGCTGGCTCACCGCGGCAAGCTGGACAACACCCCCCAGGTGACCCGCTTCGCCGAGACGCTGGAGAAGGTCTGCATCGACACCGTCGAGGGCGGCCAGATGACCAAGGACCTCGCGCTCCTCATCTCCCGCGACCAGCCGTGGCTGAACACCCAGGACTTCCTGGCGGCCATCGACACGAACCTCCAGAAGGCCATGGCGTAGGCGCCGGGCCTGACGTCCTCAACGCCTGGGCACGGGCCCCTCGACCGCTGCGGTCGAGGGGCCCGTGCGTGTGTCGGGGGCGCCGCAGCCAGAGATCACCGCTGCTCCACTGCGGTCACCTGGCCTCTCGAAGCGGACGTAGAGCAGCTCTGATCTCAGTTGTGGACGGCGCCAGCGCGGAACCGAGCCGCTGAGGCAGCCTGCCGCGGTGCCCAAGCCGCCCACTCGTCCCGCTGCTGCTCGGGGGCGCGTCTTCCGCGGCACCTGGGCGATCGAGGCGGGGGTGCTGACACGAGGTCAGTTGCGCAGCGCCGCGTGGCGGCGATTGCGGCCGGACGTCTACGCAGATGCTCTCCTCCCGGTGGATCATCTGCTGCAGGCTCGGGCCGTCAGCCTCGTGGCGCCGCCGGAAGCGGCGTTCGGTGGCCTGACGGCGGTCGCCCTCTGGGGCGGCAAGGACTTCGCCGGGCCGGATGACCCGGTCGAGGTCGTCGTGCCGTCGGGGGCGAGGTGGCAACCGGGTGGCGGCATCGTCGTCCGGCGCGCCCCGCTCGCCGGTGACGTGGTGGACAGTCGCGGCGGGTTGCGCCGGACGAGCCGCGTCCGCACCGCCGTCGATCTCGCCCGGCGCGGACCCCTGGACGACGGCATCGTGCTGCTCGACCGCCTCGTGCACGCAGGCTTCGTGCGGCTCGACGACGTCCGGGAGGCCGTGAGCCTGCTGCCCCGTTGCCGTGGCAGCAAGCTCGCCCGGGATGTCGCCGCTCTCGCGGACGGATTCGCCGAGTCGCCACCGGAGACCCGGCTGCGACTCGTGATGCTCCGCGCGCGTCTGCCCTCGCCGGTCGCCCAGTACCGCGTGTTCGATGAGGACGGCTTCATCGCCCGGGTCGATTTCGCCTATCCCGAGCTCAAGCTCGTCATCGAGTACGACGGCGCCTGGCACGGTGAGCCGGGCCAGCTCGGACGGGACCGCCGCCGCCTCAACCGCCTCTTCGCCGCCGGCTGGCACGTCGTGTTCGTGACCGCGGCCGACATGTACGACCTCGATGCGCTGGTCGAACGCATCGCTCAGGCGCGGGTGGCAAGATCAGCGCTGCTCCAGCGCGGACTCCTGTCGAGCTGAGGGGGACTCAGGAGCAGCGGTGATCTGGGGCCCCGGCCTCTGTGCGGAGGGGGCGCGTCAACCGAAGAGCTGGGTCCACCAGGGGCCGCCGGCGCCTTCGGCGACGCCCACGCCCAGCGAGGTCAGGCTGCAGTCGAGGATGTTGGCGCGGTGCCCCGGGCTGTTCATCCACGCCTGCATCACCGACGCGGCGTCCGGCTGCCCGTAGGCGATGTTCTCGGCGCGTGCCACGAGGCCTGCCGCGGCGGCGCGGTCGAAGGGGTCGAGACCGGCGAGGTTGACGTGATCGAAGTACCCGCGGTCCCGCATGTCGGCGCTGTGCGCCCGTGCCACAGCGGCCAGGCCGCTGTTCGGCGCCAGTGCGCGGCATCCGTGGGCAGCGCGCTCGCGGTTCACCAGTGCCAGCACCTGCCCCTCCGCGCTCGGGTCGGCCGGCGCGGCAGCCGGCGCAGGAGCCGGCGCGGGTGCCGGGGCCGGAGCCGGCGCGGGTGCCGGTGCCGGCGCCGCCTGGGCGGTAGGCGCCTCCTCGACGGCCGGGGCCGCGGGAGTCTCCACGACGGGCGGCGCGGGAGGAGCGGCCGGCGCGTCCGCCGGCCCGGCGGAGGCGGTCGGCGGGCCGGCCGGGGAGGGGTCCTCGGTGTTCGGCGCGGTGGTGCCTGCCGCGGCCGCTCCGGCGAAGGAGGCGGAGGACGGCACGCCGTCGACGCCCATCACGACGAGGGGATCGGTGGACGAGGCGTGCGTCGCCGCTGACGAGGCGAACGAGTCGAACACCCCGGTCCCGCTGCCGCTCCCCATGCCCGAGACGACGGGGACCGCCAGGACCAGTGCGGTGACGACAGTGCTGACCAGCGCGCCGAAGGCGAGCCGGGCGGGGCGGGAGAACAGGCCGGCGATCCGGGCGGAGAGCGGCGGACCGGCGGGAAGGTGGTGCACGCGGAGGACCTCACGGGGGTTCGGATCACGGTTCGTTATCGAGCCGAGACTAACGGTGCGCGCAACATCACCGTCAGTTGACGAGACGAAGGTCACAAGGGTCGCGTCCGGTCCTCCCGGGAAGTGCGAGTTCCGTCGCTTCCCATCCCGGTCGCCCCGCGGACCAGGCACCATGGACCGGTCCGCACGAACCGCACATCCCGAGGAGCGCGCCGCCGGTGAGCGACGTCTGGCTCAACATCGTCATGGTCGTCGTCTTCGTGCTGATCGGCGGTTTCTTCGCCGGGGCGGAGATCGCGCTCGTCTCCCTCCGCGAGTCGCAGGTCCGCGCCATGGCCGACACCGGCCGCCGCGGCCAGGCCGTGCAGCGGCTGCTGAGCGATCCGAACCGTTTCCTCTCCGCCGTGCAGGTCGGGGTCACGCTCGCCGGCTTCTTCTCGGCGGCCTTCGGCGCCAGCACCCTCTCCGCACCCCTCGCCGGGTGGTTGGCCGACCGGGGGGTCAGCGAGCGGCTGTCCGGCACGCTCGCGCTGGTCCTGGTGACCATCGCGATCAGCTACCTGTCGCTGGTCGTGGGGGAGCTGACCCCGAAGCGCCTGGCCCTGCAGCGGGCCGAGGGCTTCTCGCTGCTGGTCGCCGCGCCGCTCAACGCGATCGCGAAACTGTTCCGACCCATCATCTGGTTGCTGTCGAAGTCGACCGACGTCCTCGTCCGCCTGCTGGGCGGTGACCCCAAGCAGGGCGGGGAGGCCATCAGCCAGGAGGAGCTGCGTGACCTCGTCGCCGCCCACGAGTCGCTCAGCAGCGACGAGCGGCGGCTGATCGACGAGGTGTTCCGCGCCGGTGAGCGCGAGGTGCGGGAGGTCATGACGCCGCGCACCGAAGTGGGCTTCCTCGAGGCGTCGATGACCGCCAGCCGCGCCGCCAAGCAGGTGGCGGACTCCAACTGGTCGCGCTTCCCGGTCAGCGGCCGCGACCAGGACGACGTCATCGGCTTCGTGCACGTGCGCGACCTGTTCCTGCCCAACCACCCGGCCGGCCGCGCGGCGACCGTCGGCGACCTGGCCCGCGACGTCAAGCGGCTGCCCGGTACGGCCGCCGTCCTCACCGCGCTGAGCGAGATGCGCCGGGAGAACCAGCACCTCGCCATCGTCGTCGACGAGTACGGCGGCACCGACGGGATCGTCACCCTGGAGGACCTCATCGAGGAGGTCATCGGGGAGATCTACGACGAGTACGACGCGGAGGTCGAGCCCGAGGCCCGGCAGTCGGACGGCGGCCCGCGAGAGGTCGACGGTCTGCTCAACCTCGACGACTTCACCGAGGCCACCGGCCTGGCGCTGCCCGAGGGCCCGTACGAGACGGCCGCCGGTTACGTGCTGGCCGAACTCGGCCGGCTGCCCGAGGTCGGTGACGCGATCGAGGTGGGCGGCCGCACCGTCGAGGTCCTCGAGCTGGACGGACGCCGCATCGCCCGCCTCCGGGTGGGCCCGCCGCCCGCCGAGCCCGCCGACGACGAGGACCGCAGCGACGCCACGACCACCCCCTAGCGGGCCCTGAGCTCCCAGGCGTCGCGCACGATGCCGGTCAGGTCGGTGTGCCGCGGCGCCCAGCCGAGGTCGGCACGGATGCGGTCGCTGGAGGCGACCAGCTGGGCGGGGTCGCCGGCGCGGCGCTCGCCGACCACCACCGGCACCGGGTGGCCGGTGACCTCGCGGACGGCGTCGACGACCTCCTGCACCGAGAAGCCGGTGCCGTTGCCGAGGTTGTAGATGCGGTGCTCGCCCGGCTCGGGGGCGGGCAGCGCGAGCAGGTGCGCGTCGGCCAGGTCGCCCACGTGGATGTAGTCGCGGATGCACGTGCCGTCGGGGGTGGGGTAGTCCTGGCCGTACACGGTCAGCGACTTCCGCTCGCCCGCGGCCACCTGCAGGGCCAGTGGGATGAGATGCGTCTCGGTCGTGTGCCGCTCGCCGAGGCCGAACGCGGCACCCGCGACGTTGAAGTAGCGCAGGCTGACCGCGGCGAAGTCGTACGCCACCGCGTACGAGGTGAGCATGTGGTCGACGGCGAGCTTCGACGCGCCGTAGGTGTTGGTCGGTCGCGTCGGCGCGGACTCCGGGATGGGCACCGCCTCGGGCTCGCCGTACGTCGCGGCGGTGGAGGAGAAGACGATCCGGCGGCAGTCGGCCGCGCGCATCGCCTCGAGCAGCGCGAGGGTGCCGCCCACGTTGGTGTCCCAGTACTCGTGGGGCTGCTGCTGGGAGGCCCCGACGAGGCTTTTCGCCGCGAAGTGCAGCACCGCCTCGGGCCGGACGTCGGCCAGCACCGGCGCAGACTCCTGCAGGGGCACCGATGCCAGCGTCGCGCCGTCGGGCACGGCGTCCTCGTGCCCTGTGGACAGGTCGTCGAGCACGGTCACCTCGTGGCCACCGGCCAGCAACGCCGCCGTGACTACGCTGCCGATGTAACCGGCTCCGCCGGTGACGAGTACCCGCATGGGAGCAGCCTATGGGCGGGCAGGTGAGGAGGTCAGGACGACGTGGTGCGCGCCCGCCGGGCCGTGGAGGACCTCCCGGCCTACAAGCCCGGCCGCAACCCCGCCGACCTGGCGCGGGAGATCGGCGTCGAGCGCGCGGTCAAGCTGGCCAGCAACGAGGTCGCCTTCCCGCCCCTGCCGGCGGTGGTGGCCGCCCTGGCAGCCGCGGCCGGTGAGACCAACCGCTATCCCGACAACGGCGCCGCCGTCCTCACCAGGGCTCTGGCCGACCGCTACGACGTCGACCCGGCGCAGGTGGCCACCGGCTGTGGAGCGGTCACGCTGTGCCAGGAGTTGGCCCAGGCCTACAACGATCCGGGCACCAGCATCGCCTTCGCCTGGCGCTCC
Source organism: Blastococcus sp. PRF04-17 (assembly GCF_023016265.1). GTDB lineage: Bacteria > Actinomycetota > Actinomycetes > Mycobacteriales > Geodermatophilaceae > Blastococcus_B. The sequence goes on from NZ_CP095412.1 coordinate 3,852,813, forward strand.
TTCGAGATGTACCCGTTGCTCGCCCGGGTCGCCGCCGCGCGGGCGATCCAGGTGCCGCTGGTCCCCGGTCGGCCGGGCGGCCCCGCCGACACCCACGACCTCGAGGCGCTCGCCGCGTCCGTCGACGACAGCACGCGACTGGTCTTCGTCTGCAACCCGAACAACCCGACAGGGACGGCGGTGCGGCGACCGGAGCTCGAGCGCTTCCTCGACGCCGTGCCCGACCAGGCGCTGGTGGTGCTCGACGAGGCCTACCGCGAGTTCGTCACCGACCCGGACGTGCCCGACGGGATCGAGCTGATGCGCGGGCGGCCGAACGTCGTCGTCCTCCGGACGTTCTCCAAGGCCTGGGGGCTGGCCGGGCTGCGGGTCGGCTACCTGATCGCCGAGGACCCCGCCGTGGCCACCGCGGTGCGCAAGACCCACGTCCCGTTCAGCGTCTCGATGCTCGCGCAGGCGGCCGCCGTCGCCGCACTCGCCAGCGAGGACGAGGTGCGCACCCGCTGCGCCGCGGTGACCGCCGAACGCGAGCGCCTCACCGGGGCCCTCCGCGGGCGGGGCGTCGAGGTCGAGGACAGCCAGGCCAACTTCGTGTGGCTGCCGCTCGGCGAGCGGACGACGGACGTGGCGGCGGCCCTGGAGGCGCGTGCGGTGATCACCCGCCCGTTCGCCGGCGAGGGGATCCGGGTCACCGTCGGCACGCCCGAGGAGGACGACGTCTTCCTCGCCGCGCTGGACGAGGTGGGCGCCGCGGCGGTGTGACCTCCTCGAACGGGTGGGGGAGCCCGCGGAACGGGGGAGGCCGGAACGGGGAGCGCCGCAGGCTGGTTTGATGGCCGACGTGCCTCTTCCCCGCGTCTTCTCGGGCATCCAGCCGACGGCGGACTCGTTCCACCTGGGCAACTACCTGGGTGCCCTCCGCCAGTGGGTCGCCCTGCAGGGTGACGCCGAGGCGTTCTACTGCGTCGTCGACCTGCACGCCATCACCGTCGAGCAGGACCCGGCCGTGCTCCGGCGCCGCACGCTGGTGTCGGCCGCGCAGCTGATCGCCATAGGCATCGACCCGGGGCGAAGCACTCTCTTCGTGCAGAGCCACGCCCCCGAGCACGCCCAGCTGGCCTGGGTGCTGCAGTGCCTGACCGGGTTCGGCGAGGCGGGCCGCATGACGCAGTTCAAGGACAAGAGCCAGCGGCAGGGCGCAGCCAGCACGAGCGTGGGCCTGTTCACCTACCCGGTGCTGCAGGCCGCCGACATCCTGCTCTACCAGGCCGACCAGGTGCCGGTCGGCGAGGACCAGCGGCAGCACCTGGAACTGACCCGCGACCTCGCGACCCGCTTCAACAACCGCCTCGGCGCCACGTTCACCGTGCCCGAGGCCTACATCCTGCGCGGCACCGCGAAGGTCCTCGACCTGCAGACGCCCGACAAGCAGATGAGCAAGAGCCTGCCCGGTGCCGGCTGCCTGTCCCTGCTCGACGACTCGGCGGTCAACGCGAAGAAGATCCGCTCGGCGGTCACCGACACCGGCCGCGAGGTCGTCGCCGACCCGGAGGGCAAGCCCGGGGTGACCAACCTGCTGACGATCCACTCGGCCCTCTCCGGCACGTCGGTCGCGGAGCTCGAGGACCACTTCGCCGGCCGCGGCTACGGCGACCTGAAGAAGGAGCTGGCCGAGGTCGTCACCGACGCGCTGACGCCCATCCGGACGCGGACCCTGGAACTGCTCGACGACCCCGCGGAGCTGGAGCGGGTCCTCGCCGCGGGCGCCGCTCGGGCCCGCGAGGTGGCTGCCCCGACGCTGGCGCGGGCCTACGAGCGGATCGGGTTCCTCACGGGGGCCCGGCCGTGAACGACGACACGTTCGTCGCCCGCCGCCCCTCCCCACCCGAGACGACGGTGCTGGGCATCGTCGTCTCCATCCCGGAGCCGTGGGCCCAGCTGCTGGTCGACTGGCGGTCGAAGGTCGGTGACCCGCAGGCGAGCCTCGTCCCGCCGCACGTGACGCTGCTACCGCCCACCGAGGTGGCGGTCTCCGAGCGACCGGCGATCACCGCACACCTGGCCGAGGTCGCCCGCTGCCACGCGCCGTTCACCATGCACCTGTCCGGCACGGGCACCTTCGCACCCGTCGCCGACGTGGTCTTCGTCGCGGTCGCCCGGGGCATCGGCAACTGCGAGCTGATCGCCAACGACGTCCGCCGGGGCCCGCTCGCCCGATCGCTGGCCTTCCCGTACCACCCGCACGTGACCGTCGCCCACGACGTCCCGGCGGACATGCTCGACCTGGCGTACAGCGGCCTGGCCGATCTCTCAGCGGAGTTCCCGGTCACCTCGTTCACCGAGTTCGAGCAGACGGCGAGCGGCGCCTGGGCGGTCGCCCGGGAGTACCCCCTGACCGGGTGAGCACTTCTCGGCCCCGTCCGGAGGCTCGCCCCGAGCGTGCGAGGGGTGAGAAGGACGGGGTCCTTCGGCAGACTCGGGCGGTGAGTTCCGCCGCCTCCTCCCCGGACCCCGGTCGCGCCCCGTGGTTCACCCGTGCCTACGCCTGGGGCGAGGAGCAGGTGCGGTCGGCGCGCCGGCGGTGGGACTGGTTCGACCACCTCGCCCGTGCCGGCGGTCGCTACCGGGGGGTGCAGGGCGACCTGATGGCGGCCGGGGTCACCTACTTCGCCTTCCTGGGCCTGTTCCCCCTCCTGCTGCTCGCCGCCTCGATCATCGGACTGGTCCTCGCCGGCGACGAGCTGCTGCAGCGGGAGCTGTACCAGGCGATCCGCGAGGCGTTCCCCGGATCGCTGGGCCGTCAGCTCGTCGGTCAGGTCAGAGGCGCGATCGACGGCGCGCGGTTCATCGGGCTGATTGCGCTCGTCGGCTTCCTGTACGCGGGGCTCCGCCTCATGGACAAGCTGCGCATCGGCATGGAGCGCATCTGGAAGGGCAAGGTCGACGAGCCCGAGTTCCTCCGGGACAACCTCTCCGATCTGCTGGCGCTGGTGATCCTCGGTGGCATCGGGCTGCTCAGCCTCGGCCTCACCGGGGCGGTCACCCAGGCGACGTCCTGGGTGCTGGAACTGCTCGGCCTGGCCGACGAACCCGGCTGGGGAGCCCTGACCTGGGTGCTCGGCGTCGTGCTCGCCGTGCTCGTCGACGTCGCGGTCTTCCTCTGGCTGCTCCGGGTCGTGCCGTCCACCTCGTACCCGCTGCGGCGGCTCCTGCCCGGAGCGGTGTTCGGTGCGGCTGGTTTCGAGGTGCTCAAGCTGATCGGCGGCTACTACCTGTCGCTGATCTCGGACAGCGTGACGGCCTCGGCGTTCGGCGGCGCCGTGGGGCTGCTGGTCTGGATCAACCTGGTGGCCCGGTTCGCCTTCTTCACGGCGGCGTGGACGGCGACCCTGCGCGCGGTGGAGGCGCTGGCGGCGGACCGGACGAGCGAACCGACCGACCCGGGGGGCGCCGCACCGGATCGGTCGGCGCCCGGTCGGTCGCCGGCACCAGCCGCACCGCGCGCCGCCGACCGATCAGCGTCGCCGTGACGATGACGACCGCACCGACGGCCAGCGCCACCGGCACGAACGGGGACGACTCCGCGTCCTGCACCGGAGGGGCGGCGCCCGCCGTGGACGTGCGCTGGGCCCGGCCCGCGGACGAGGCGGCGGACGAGGCGGACGAGGCGGGCGACGGGTCGACCTCGCCCGGTTCCACCAGCGTGCCCACGCTCTCGACATCGGCCGGGAGGGCGAAACCCCAGTCGAGCAGCAGCGCCGCCTGATCGGCCGCCCGCAACGGCCGGCTCTCGGTGTCCATGACGCTGACCACCAGCCGGCGGCCGTTCCGCTCGGCCGCGGTGACGAAGGTGTGCCGGGCGGCGTCGGTGAAGCCGGTCTTGCCGCCGAGGTTGCCCTCGTAGGCGCCGAGCAGCGGGTTCTGGTTCTGGATCTGGTAACCCGGGGTGCGGCCCTCGACCGCCGGCATCTGCGCGGTCGGCGTGGCCAGGATCGCGGCGGCGCGCGGGTCCTCCAGCAGCGCCCGGAAGATCAGTGCCAGGTCGTACGGGGACGAGGACTGGCCTGTGACGTCGAGGCCGGACGGCGTGCCCGCGACGGTGTCGAACGCGCCGAGCTGCTCGGCCTTCTCGTTCATCGCCTCGAGGGCCACGTCGACACCGCCGGCCGCGCGGGCGAGGGCGTTGGCGGCGTCGTTGCCCGACTGCAGGATCAAGCCGAGGAACAGCACGGACACGGGATACCGCCCACCCCGCACCAGCCCGACGCGGCTGCCCTCGACGTTCTCGTCCTCGGCGGTGCCCTCCACCACCTGGTCGGGGTCCAGCAGGGGCATGAGCGCCAGCAGGGTCAGCGTCTTCAGGGTGCTGGCCGGGTAGAAGCGGCCGTGCGGGTCCCGCGCCGCGAGCACGTCGCCGGTGCCGGCGTCGGCGACGAGCCAGCCCGAGGCCGCGATGCCCGGCGGCAGGTCGGGCGCGTCGTCCGGGACGACGACGTCGCGGGTCCCGAGATCCTCCCCGCCGACCATGCTGCCGTCCGGTGCCGAGCCCTGCGGCGGTCGGCCCGCGTAGGGAGTACTGGGCGTCGGCACGCTCGGATCGACGGTCGGCCGCGGGTCGTCCTCGGCCGCCGCCAGGCCACCCGGGAGGAGCAGCGCGGCGGTGACCAGCAGGGCCGCGGCCACTCGCGCGCACCGTCGCCGCAGCTCCATGGCCAGGGACAGTAGGCCCAGCCGGTGCCACGGCCGCCGCCGGACAGGGCGTCGTCCCCGGGAGCATCGCCGCGGGAGTCGTCGCGTCGTCACCCGCCGTACGGAACCGGTCGACCTTCGCAACGATCGCATCTCAGTCCGCTCCTCGCGGGCGGCCCCGGCCGGCCGCGCGGTTAGCGTGCCCTGATCGTGTGCGTCGCCGCGCTCTCGGGAGTGGGACGGCGGCATGCGGTAACCGACCCGAATGGGACGCGTGCGCGAGTCCAGCGGCGCGTCCACCCAGAGAGGAGATCGTCTTGCGCCGAGCGCGGATGACGAAGACCACGGCCCGGGCCATGGCGCTGGTGCTCGCCAGCAGCCTGGCCCTGGCGGCCTGCGCCAGCGACGAGGAGGGCGGCGGCAACGGCGGCAACGGCGGCTCCGGCGGCGACGGAGGCGCGGCCGCCGAGGAGATCAAGGTCGGTCTTGCCTACGACACCGGTGGCCGCGGCGACCGCTCGTTCAACGACTCCGCGTTCGCCGGGATGGAGGCCGCGCTCGAGGAGCACGGGGGCGACTTCACCGAGCTCAGCCCGAACAGCGACGCGTCCAACCGGGCCGACCTGCTGACCCAGCTGGCCGACGACGGCCACAACCCGATCATCGCGGTGGGCTTCGCCTACGGCGACGTGATCGGCGAGGTCGCCGAGCAGTACCCGGACACCACGTTCGCGATCGTCGACTCGTCGGTGGCCGAGATCGGTGCCGACAACCTGACCGGACTGCTGTTCGCCGAGGAGCAGGGCTCGTTCCTGGCCGGCGTCGCCGCGGCCCTGAAGACCACCAGCAACCACATCGGCTTCGTGGGTGGCGTGGAGGTCCCGCTGATCGAGAAGTTCGAGGCGGGCTTCTTCGCCGGCGCGCAGGCGGTCAACCCCGACATCCGGATCGACTCGTCGTACCTGACGCCGGCCGGTGACTTCTCCGGCTTCAACGACCCGGCGAAGGGGCAGATCGCCGCGCAGGGCATGTTCGACGCCGGTGCCGACATCGTCTACCACGCGGCCGGTGGTTCCGGCCTCGGCGTGTTCCAGGCGGCCGCCGCCTCGAACAAGCGGGCCATCGGCGTCGACTCCGACCAGTACAACACCGTCGACGACCCGGCCCTCCAGGCCGTGATCATGACGTCGATGCTGAAGCGGGTCGACAACGCGGTCGAGCGGTTCATCGGCGAGTTCGCCGACGGCTCCCTGGAGGGCGGCACGGACGAGGTCAACGACCTGTCCACCGACGGTGTCGGCCTGTCCACCTCCGGTGGCTTCATCGACGACATCCAGGACCAGATCGACGAGTACCGCCAGCAGATCATCGACGGCGACATCGAGGTCCCGACCACCCGGTGACCTCCGACGCGGACCCGTCCTCCGGCGGGTCCGCGTCTCTCTCCGGTCGACCGCGACGGCGGGCCCGGGCGCCAGCCGCCCGGGCCCGCCGTCGCGGTACCGGGACCGCCCGGTCGACCCGGTCGACACCCGTTCCGGTTGACCCCCGGGGGCGGTGTCCCCGTCGGGCCGCCGCGTGCGCCATCATGCGGCGAGCCGATCTCCCTGCACGCCGGGGCGCGCGCCGGAGTCGGCCGAGCGGCTGGCGGCGGTCGACCGGCGTCGCAGCCGATGCACACGACGACGTGCGCCGCCATCCCGTGGCCGCACCCGAGGGAGGGCCCACCATGGCCGCAACTGGAGAGACCGGGGCGAGGCCGCCACGGGCCCGCACGGACGCCGGCGACGCCGGCGCTCCGTACGCGGTCGAGCTCCGCGGCATCACCAAGCGCTTCCCCGGCGTCGTCGCCAACCGCGACATCGAGCTGACCGTCCGCCGCGGTGAGGTGCACGCGATCGTCGGCGAGAACGGCGCGGGCAAGTCCACGCTGATGAAGACGCTCTACGGCGAGCACCGCCCCGACGAGGGCACCATCCGCGTCGACGGGCGGGAGATGACCTTCCGCAGCCCGTCGGACGCCATCGCCGCAGGCATCGGCATGGTCCACCAGCACTTCATGCTCGCCGACAACTTCACCGTTCTGGAGAACATCGTCCTGGGCAGCGAGCCCACCCGTGGTGGCCGGCTGGACCGGGCGGAGGCCCGGCGCCGGATCGTGGAGATCTCCGACCGCTACTCCCTCGACCTGCAGCCCGACGTCCTCGTCGAGGACCTCGGGGTGGGCGCCCGCCAGCGCGTCGAGATCGCCAAGGTGCTCTACCGGGACGCGCGCATCCTGATCCTCGACGAGCCCACCGCCGTCCTCGTGCCGCACGAGGTCCACGAGCTCTTCGGCAACCTCGCGGAGCTCACCCGCGAGGGCCTCACCGTCATCTTCATCTCGCACAAGCTGGACGAGGTCCGTCGCGTCGCTGACTCCATCACCGTCATCCGCCGGGGAACCACGGTGGGCACGGCCGACCCGAGGACGACGACGGTGCGGCAGCTGGCCGAGCTGATGGTCGGTGCGGAGCTGCCCTCGCCGGAGACCCGCACCTCGACGGTCCGCGACGAGCCCGTCCTCGTCGTGGAGAACCTGACCCTGCGGACGCCGGAGGGCCGGGCGCTCATCGACGACGTCGCGCTCACCGTCCGCGCCGGCGAGGTGGTCGGGATCGCGGGGGTCGAGGGCAACGGCCAGGCTGAGCTCGTCGACGCGATCATGGGCCTGCGACCGCTCGCGTCGGGCACCGTGCGGCTGGACGGCGGCACGGGGGGCCTCGAGGACATCACGGCCTGGAGCACGCGAGCCCGCCGCGAGGCCGGCCTGGGCTTCATCCCGGAGGACCGCCACCGCCAGGGCATGCTGCTCGAGGCCCCGCTCTGGGAGAACCGGATCCTCGGCCACCAGACACGGCCGCCGGCCGCCAAGGGCCAGTTCATCGACCGCAAGGCCGCACGGGCCGACACCGAGCGGATCATGCAGCAGTACGACGTCCGCGCTCCCGGTCCGGACACCCTCGCGGTCGCGCTGTCCGGAGGGAACCAGCAGAAGCTGATCGTCGGCCGGGAGATGAGTTCGAATCCCCGGCTGCTCATCGCGGCCCACCCGACCCGCGGTGTCGACGTCGGCGCGCAGGCGGCGATCTGGGAGCTGCTGAAGGACGCCCGCGCCGAGGGGATGGGGATCCTGCTGATCTCCGCCGACCTCGACGAGCTCATCGGTCTCTCGGACACGCTGCACGTGATGCTGCGCGGCCGGCTGGTGGCCACGCTGGACCCCTCGCGCGTCACCCCCGAGGAGCTGGGCGGTCACATGACCGGCGCCCACGGCACCGCGGGTGCGGCGTGAGCGCGCTCCGCCGGCTCGGCCCCGCGCTCCTGCCCGGGGTCTTCGCCGTCGTCATCGCCCTGGTCATCTCCTCGGGGGTCATGGCCGCCCTGGGCGTGAACCCGTTCGACGTGTTCGCCGTGATGGTCGACTTCGGCGACACCCCGACCCGGCAGGTCACCGCGATGGTGGTGATCGTCAACCGGGCGATCCCGCTGTTCCTGGCCGGCCTGGCCGTGGCCATCGCCTTCCGGATGGGCCTGTTCAACATCGGTGTCGAGGGTCAGTACCGCCTGGCCACCGTCGTGGCCGCGGGGGTCGGCGCCGCGATCGCCCTGCCCGGCCCGCTGCACATCCTCGTGATCGTGCTCGTGGCGATGATCGTGGCCGCTCTCTGGGCCGGCATCGTGGCGCTGCTCAAGGTGACCCGCGGTGTCAGCGAGGTCATCAGCTCGATCATGCTCAACTTCATCGCCCTGGGCATCGCGTCCTACCTGCTCACCGGCCCGCTGCGCGGCAGCCCGGAGGGCGCGTCGATCATCAGCACCGCCAAGATCCCGGAGTCCGGCCAGATGCCGGGCCTCAACGGGGTCTTCGACGCCATCGGCCTGGCCAACCCGCCGCGCCAGCTCTACGGCTTCCTGCTCGTCGCCGTGGTGGTCGGCGCGGTCATCGCGGTCCTGCTCAACCGCACCCGGTTCGGGTTCGACCTCAAGGCCAGCGGGATGTCGCCCTCGGCGGCGAGCGCCAGCGGCGTCAACGCCCGGGCCATGGTCGTCAAGACGATGCTGCTGTCGGGCGCCGTCGCGGGCCTGATCGGCCTGCCCGACCTGCTGGGCAACACGCACTCCTACACGACCGACTTCACCGCCGGCCTGGGCTTCCTGGGCATCGCGGTGGCGCTGCTCGGCCGCAACCGGCCGCTGGGCATCGCGCTCGCCGCGCTGCTCTTCGGCTTCCTCGACCGCGCCCTGGTGCCGCTGCAGATCGCCGACTACCCGTCGTCGGTCGTGACCATCGTGCAGGGCACGATCGTGCTCGCCGTGGTGGTGGCCAACGAGGTCGCGCGGCGCTTCGCCCGCCGCTCCGCCGAGCGGGGCACCGCCACCCCGTCGGTCGTGCCGGGGGACGGCGGCACGGGTGCGGGGCAGTCCGTCGACTCCGGCGGCGTGCCGGTGGCCGGGACGGGCGCCGGCGTGAGCCGCACGGCCGGGGCTGGACAAGTGGACGACGAGGGACGGGGGGCCCAGGCGTGAGCACCGCCGTCTCCAGCCAGGGCACGCGGCCGAGCCGCGGGCCGCTCACCGAGCTGCTTCTCGGCGGCGGTCGCGCCCGCCGGATCACCTGGATCGTCGTCGCTGCGTTCCTGCTGGTCTCCGCGGTCCGGGTGATCAGCGGTGAGCAGGCGCTGACGTCGTCCTCGACGATCGCGGCGGCGCTGCTGCTCGCCGTGCCGATCGGGTTGGCCGCTCTGGGTGGCCTGTTCTCCGAGCGTGCGGGTGTGGTCAACATCGGCCTCGAGGGCATGATGATCCTCGGCACCTGGGGCGCCGGATTCGCCGGCTACCAGTGGGGCTGGGCCGCGGCGCTGGCGGGCGGGATCCTGTTCGGCGCGGTCGGTGGCCTCCTGCACGCCGTCGCCACCGTCACGTTCGGTGTCGACCACGTCGTCTCCGGCGTGGCGATCAACATCCTCGCCGGCGCGGCCGGTGCGGGCGGCTTCTCACGGTTCCTCTCCGAGCTCTTCTACGCCGACAACGCGGCCGGCGGCGGTGTCACGCAGTCCCCGGCTCTGTCCAGCCGGCCGCCCGAGGTGTCCCTCCCCGTGCTCTCCTCCGGCCCCGACCTGCTCGGCGACGTCGAACGGCAGGGCTGGTTCCTGGTCAGTGACCTGGCCGGGGTGGCGCGGGGGCTGACCAGCGGTGTCGGCCTGGTGACGCTGATCGCGGTGCTGCTGGTGCCGGCGTCCTACCTGCTGCTCTGGCGGACGGCGTTCGGGTTGCGGCTGCGGGCCTGCGGCGAGAACCCGGCGGCCGCGGACTCCCTCGGCGTCGCGGTCTACCGGATGAAGTACATCGCCGTGATCATCTCGGGCTCGCTGGCCGGCCTCGGCGGTGTCTTCCTGGTGTTCATCGCCGGCATCTACCGGGAGAACCAGACCAACGGACGCGGGTTCATCGGCCTGGCCGCCCTGATCTTCGGCAACTGGCGACCCGGCGGGCTCGCCGCGGGCGCCGGCCTGTTCGGGTTCGCCGACGCCCTCCAGTTGCGCAGCCGCACCGCGGTCGTCGCGCTGCTGCTGCTGGTCGCCGTCCTGCTGGCCGGCGTCGCGATCTGGCAGGCGACCCGTCGCCGGGCGTTGCAGGCCGTGCTGGCCGGCGTGGTCGCCGTCGGGGCGCTGATCGGGTTCCTCACCATCGAGGTGCTCCCGCCGGGCATCGTGTCGTTCACCCCCCACCTGACCACGCTGCTGGTGCTCTCGCTCGCCTCCCAGCGACTGCGGATGCCCAAGGCCGACGGTCTGGTCTACCGACGAGGAGAGCACTAGTGCCGACACCGGACTGGGACGCCCTGCGGGCGGCGGCCCGGGAGGCGATGACCCACGCCTACGCCCCGTACTCGAAGTTCCCCGTGGGCGTGGCCGGGCTCGTGGACGACGGGCGCGTGGTCACCGGCTGCAACGTCGAGAACGCCTCGTACGGGCTCGGGCTGTGCGCCGAGTGCGGCATGGTGAGCGACCTCGCGCGCACCGGCGGCGGCCGGCTGGTCGCCGTGGCGTGCGTCGGCGGCGACGGGCAGCCGCTGATGCCCTGCGGCCGCTGCCGGCAGCTGCTGTGGGAGCACGGGGGGGCCGACATGCTCATCGAGACCGTCTCGCTCGGGATCGTGCCGATGAGCGAGGTCCTGCCGGACGCCTTCGGTCCTGACGACCTGGTCGCAGCCGCGGAACGGAACGCCTGAATGGACGCCATCGACGTCATCCGGGCCAAGCGGGACGGCGGTCAGCTGACGCCCGAGCAGATCCGCTGGATCATCGGCGCGTACACCGACGGCACGGTGCCCGACGAGCAGATGAGCGCACTGCTCATGGCCGTGTTCTTCCGCGGCATGTCGCCGGACGAGCTGGCGGTGTGGACGCAGGCGATGATCGACTCCGGCGAGCGCAAGGACCTCTCGTCGCTGGGCGGCCGACCGCCGACAAGCACTCGACCGGCGGGGTGGGGGACAAGATCACGCTGCCGCTCGCGCCGCTCGTCGCCGCCTGCGGGGTCGCGGTGCCGCAGCTGTCCGGTCGGGGGCTGGGCCACACCGGCGGCACGCTGGACAAGCTGGAGGCGATTCCCGGCTGGCGCGCCGACGTGCACGAGGAGGCGTACCTGGCGCAGCTGCGCGAGGTGGGCGCGGTCGTCTGCGCGGCCGGGAACGACCTGGCGCCGGCCGACAAGAAGCTCTACGCGCTGCGCGACGTCACGGGCACCGTCGAGTCGATCCCGCTGATCGCCAGCTCGATCATGAGCAAGAAGATCGCCGAGGGTGCCGACGCGCTCGTGCTCGACGTGAAGACGGGCTCGGGCGCGTTCATGAAGGAGCCGGACCTCTCGCGCGAGCTGGCTCGCACGATGGTGGGGCTGGGCGAGGCGGCGGGCGTGCGGACCGTCGCGCTGGTGACGGCGATGGACCGGCCGCTGGGACGGGCGGCCGGCAACGCCGTCGAGGTCGCCGAGTCGGTCGAGGTCCTCGCCGGCGGCGGACCGGCCGACGTCGTCGAGCTGACGCTGGCGCTGGCGCGGGAGATGCTGGCCGGAGCCGGACGGCCGGACGTCGACCCCGCCGAGGCGCTGGCCGACGGGCGGGCGATGGACGTCTGGCGCCGGATGATCGCGGCGCAGGGCGGTGACCCCGACGCACCGCTGCCCCGCCCCGCCGAGACGCACGTCGTGACCGCTCCCGCGACCGGCACGCTCACCCGGCTCGACGCGTACTCGCTCGGCGTCGCGGCCTGGCGGCTCGGTGCGGGGCGGGCCCGCAAGGAGGACCCGGTGTCGGCCGCGGCCGGCGTCGTCTGGACCGCGGCCGTGGGCGAGCAGGTGACCGCCGGCCAGCCGCTGCTCGAGCTGCAGACCGACGACGCCGGGCGCATCCCGCGGGCGCTGGAGGCGTTGGAGGGCGCGATCGGCATCGACACCCACGACGAGCCCCTGCCGCTGATCCTCGACCGGATCACCGCGTGAGGGAGTCCTCGTGAGATTCCTGCGGCGTCGGCATGCCCGGTTCCCGACGACCGGGCATGCCGGGGACGACATGCTGCTGGAGCAACTGGCCACTCAGAGCGATCTCAGCGCCGGCCGCCACTGGGTCCACTACCTCTACGTCGGCGACGAGGCCGCAGCGCGCGTCGCGGCGGGTGAGATCGAGGCCGCGGGCTGGGTCATCGACCGCGTCGACGAGGCAGCCGAAGGGCCGGGGTGGGTGGTGATCGCCGAGAAGCACGACGTCGTCGTCTCGCCGGAAGCGGTCGTCGCCGCACGGGAGCTCTTCGAGGGCGTCGCGGCACGCGTGCCGGGCGGGGACTACGACGGCTGGGAAGCCAGCGTCTGACCGCCCCACCGCCGGTCGTGCCGCAGCAGGGTGGAGACTGGATCCCCGTGACCACTCCGTCTGCTGCCGCCGCCGTGCGGCTTCCGGCCGGGCCGGTGGACCCCGACGCCGCCATCTCCGTGCGCGGCCTCGTCAAGCGGTACGGCGGCTTCGTCGCCGTCGACGGGCTGGACCTGGACATCCACCGCGGCGAGATCTTCGCGCTGCTGGGGCCCAACGGGGCGGGGAAGACGACCACTGTGGAGATCTGCGAGGGCTACCGCCGGCGCGACGCCGGTGAGGTGCGCGTGCTCGGGGAGGACCCGGCCGGCGGCGGACGGCGCTGGAAGGCGCAGATCGGCATCGTGCTGCAGTCCGGCGCCGGTGACAGCCAGTTGACGGTCCGCGAGCTGGTGCGCGCGCAGGCGTCGTACTACCCGGAGCCCCGGGATCCCGACGAGGTGCTGGAGCTGGTCGGCCTCACCGACAAGGCCCGCGCCAAGGGCCGGTCGCTCTCGGGCGGCCAACGGCGGCGGCTCGACGTCGCTCTCGGCATCGTGGGCGGACCCTCCCTGCTCTTCCTCGACGAGCCGACCACCGGCTTCGACCCCGAGGCGCGGCGACAGTTCTGGGGCCTGATCCGCGACCTCCGCGACCTCGGGACGACGATGCTGCTGACCACGCACTACCTGGACGAGGCCGAGGCGCTGGCCGACCGGGTGGGGGTCATCGCTCGCGGGCGCCTGGTGGAGGTGGCGCTGCCTGCTGCCCTGGGTGGGCGGAAGTCGGCACCGGCCGTCGTGAGCTGGACCGAGGACGGCGTCCGCCGCAGCCAGGCCACCGACGCCCCGACCGCGTTCGTGCAGCAGCTGGCCGCGCGCTTCCCGGGCGAGGTGCCGGAGCTGGTGGTCGCCCGCCCCACGCTCGAGGACGTCTACCTGCGCATGATCGGGGAGCCGGCATGACCGTCGTCCGCGATCATCGGACCGCGCTGCCGTCGCTGGCCAGCGTCTACCGGACCCGCTCCTCGGTGGAGCTCAAGGAGTTCTTCCGGCAGCGGGAGTCCGTGGTCTTCACGCTGGCGTTCCCGGTGATCCTCCTGCTGGTCTTCGGCGCGATCCTCGACTACCGGATCACCACGGCCAGTGGCGTCAGCGTCCGCTTCACCCAGTTGTTCGCCGCGGGGATCATCGCGGCCGGGATCCTCGGCGCGAGCCTGCAGAACATGGCGATCAGCATCGCCACGGAGCGCTCCGACGGAACGCTCAAGCACCTGGTGGGCACGCCCATGCCGAAGCACGCCTACTTCGTGGGCAAGGTCGTGCAGGTCCTCGTCGTCACCGTGGCGATCGTGGTCGTGCTGCTGCTCGTGGCGACGGTGTTCTACGGCGTCGACCTGCCGAGCGGCAGCGACTGGCTGACCTTCCTCTGGGTGACCGCGCTCGGTTCGGCGGCCTGCACGCTGCTGGGCATCGCCATCTCCAGCCTGGCGAAGAACGGCCGGTCCGCCTCCGCCACCGTCACGCCGATCGCGCTGGTGCTGCAGTTCATCTCCGGCGTCTTCTTCCAGTTCAGCCAGGTGCCCGAGTGGCTGCAGACCGTGGCCGCGATCTTCCCGCTCAAGTGGATGGCGCAGGGCCTGCGGTCGGTGTTCCTCCCCGACGAGCTGGCGGCCCTGGAGCCCGCGGGGTCCTGGGAGCTCGGCCGAGTGGCGCTCGTGCTGGGCCTGTGGTGCGCCGCCGGGCTGCTGCTGTGCGTCTCCACCTTCCGCTGGCAGGACCGTGCGCCGTGACGTCCCCCGGACGTCACCGCGGCCACGTGCCGTCCCCGGCCCACTCCTCGCGACACGGCGGATCGGCCGGGTGCTCCCGGTAACTTCACCCTGTGCCCGCTCCGCTGAACGCCGAGAACCTCGTCCGCGCGCCCAAGGTGCTCCTGCACGACCATCTGGACGGCGGTCTGCGTCCGCAGACGGTGCTGGAACTCGCCGACCTGACCGGCTACACCGAGCTGCCGGAGTCCGACCCCGAGCGCCTGGGCCGCTGGTTCCGGGAGGCGGCCGACTCGGGGTCGCTCGTGCGCTACCTGGAGACCTTCGCGCACACCGTCGGCGTGATGCAGCGCCCGGATGCAGTACAGCGGGTGGCCCGCGAGTGCGCGCTCGACCTGGCGGCGGACGGCGTCGTCTACGCCGAGGTGCGCATGGCGCCGGAGCTGCTCACCGCCGGCGGCACGCCGATCGAGGAGGCCGTCGAGGCGATCCTCGACGGCTTCCGGGCGGGCAGCGCCGAGGCCGCCGCGGCAGGGACGCCCATCGTCATGGGCTCGCTGCTGTGCGCCATGCGGCAGAACGACCGCTGGGAGGAGGTGGCGGGCCTCGTCGTCCGCTACCGGGACACCGGCGTCGTGGGCTTCGACCTGGCCGGGCCGGAGGACGGCTTCCCCGCGGACCGGATCCCCGCGGCGATCGCGATCCTCGACCGCGCCGGGGCGCACCGGACGATCCACGCCGGCGAGGCCTTCAACATCGCGAGCATCAAGTCGGCGCTCGACGGCGCACGTGCCGAGCGGCTCGGGCACGGCGTCCGGATCATCGACGACGTCGCCGCCGACGGCACGCTCGGGCCGCTCGCGCAGCGGGTCCGCGACGAGCAGGTGCCGCTGGAGGTGGCGCCGACCTCGAACGTGCAGACCGGCGCGTTCCCCTCGCTCGCCGAGCACCCCGTCGACCGGCTGCACCGGCTCGGCTTCGCGGTCACGATGAACACCGACAACCGGCTGATGAGCGGCGTCTCCGCGAGCAGCGAGTTCACCGACGTGGCCCGCACGTTCGACTGGACGTGGGACGACGTCCAGACGGTCACCGAGCGTGCACTCGCGGCCGCGTTCACCAGCGACACCGAGCGGAAGCGGCTGCGCGACGAGGTTCTGCGACCGGCATACGCGCAGCTGCGCGAGGGGTGATCGCGGCCACCCCCGATCGGGGAATCCCGATGCGATCTTCGCTGCTACGGTAGGTGAACCGGCACATCGGCCGGTCATCCTCCCGGGCGGTTCGCCCGGGCACGAGCGCATCCGTGCTGATCCAGTGCCCTGCCGGGCAGTTGCGATCGCCAGTGAGGACGCCGGCATCCCGCCGTCCCCTCCTTTCCACGGGACGCGCTCCGACGCTGTTACGGAGCCCCACCCCGCATGACGTTGGTCCACCCTGTGTCCTTCGAGTCGAACACCACCGAGAACATCGAGAAGACGGTCGAGCCCACCGGCCCGACCTTCGGCCAGCTCGGCCTGCCCCAGCTGCTGGTGACCGCGCTCGAGCGCCGCGGCATCCGCCACCCCTTCGCCATCCAGACCTCTGCGCTACCCGACGCACTCGCCGGCCGCGACGTGCTCGGCAAGGCCGCCACCGGCTCGGGCAAGACCCTCGCCTTCGGCCTGCCGCTGCTCGCCCGCCTGGCCGAGGACGTCCGCCACGGCCGCCGTGCGCCACGCGGCCTGGTGCTCGTGCCGACCCGTGAACTCGCCCAGCAGGTGCACGACAACCTGGCGCCCCTCGGCCAGGCCACCGGCGTGCAGCTCGCCACCGTCTACGGCGGCGCGCCCATGTACCGCCAGATCCAGCAGCTGCGCCGCGGCGTGGACGTCGTCATCGCCACTCCCGGCCGGCTGCAGGACCTGATCAGCCAGGGCGAGGCCACCCTCGCCGAGGTCGTCATCACGGTGCTCGACGAGGCCGACTTCATGGCCGACCTGGGCTTCCTCCCGGTCGTCAAGGAGCTCCTGGACCAGACCGTCCCCGACGCGCAGCGGCTGCTGTTCTCGGCCACCCTGGACGGGGAGGTCGACGCGCTCGTGCGCCGGTACCTCGAGGACCCGGCCCGGCACGAGGTCAAGCGCGCCGGCGACGACGCCCCGCCCGCCGAGCACCTGGCGTTCAGCCTCGCCTTCCGCGACAAGCTGCAGGTCGCCACCGAACTGGCCGGTCGCCCCGGCCGGACGATCGTCTTCGCCCGCACCCAGCTGGGCGTCGACCGGCTGACCGAGAACCTCAAGGCGGCCGGCATCAAGGCCGAGGCGATCCACGGCGGGCTGCCGCAGTCCGCGCGCCGGAGGGCCCTGGAGGAGTTCACCGACGCCCGTTCGCCGGTGCTCGTGGCCACCGACGTCGCCGCCCGCGGCATCCACGTGGACGACGTCTCGCTGGTCCTGCACTACGACCCGCCGAACGACGTGAAGACCTACCTGCACCGCTCGGGCCGCACGGCGCGTGCCGGTGCCGCGGGTCTGGTCGTCTCGCTGCTCCTGCCCGACCAGGTCGGCCAGGCCAAGCGCCGCTACCGGTCGGCGAAGCTCGACCCGCGCGTCGACCGGATCCGCCCCGGCGACCCGGCGATCGCCGAGCTGGTCGCCTCCGGCGTCCACGTCGAGCCGAAGGAGCGCACGCAGCGCGACATGCGGCGCGGCGGCGGTGGCCCTGGTGGCCGTCCGCGTCGGGACGGCGATCGTCCGGGCGGCCACCGCGGCGGCCCGCGCCGGTCGTTCGGCGACAAGCCGCGCCCGGCCGGCGACCGCCCCTACGGCGACCGTCACCGCAGCTCCGGTCGGCCCTCGCGCCACAGCAGCTAGCACACGAGAACGCCGCAGCGGCCGGTCCCGGGATCCCCGGGGCCGGCCGCTGTCGTTCAGTCGCGGAAGACCAGGGTTCCCCCGACCTGGGTGACGACCTCGTCCCAGAGGGGGCGGAGCACGGCGGCGTCCTCGGCGCGCAGCGTGGCGCCCGGATTCGCCTCGCCCCGGGCGATGGCCTGGCCGAGGGGTGACGCCGGGGCCAGCAGCTCCTCGACCCGGGCCAGTCCGCCGTACTCGGCCAGGTCGCGGGCCCCCTCGACGGGCTGGGCGAACGCGCGGTGGTCGACGAGGCCGGCAGCGCCGTCGGCGACCTCCGCCAGGACCTCGGACAGCTCGGTCAGGTCGTAGCGGTCCTGGTCGGCCGGCAGCGCTCGGACGTCGGTGTCGGCCACCTCGGGCCACGAGGCGATCTCGGTCAGGTCGTGGTCCTCGGTGCCCTTACAGAAGCGGGCGAGCGCCTCGGGACCGTCGAACAGGAACACCTCGCCGTCGCGGCCGAGGAACCGGGCGACGTCCTCGACGTAGCAGCGGAGCGTGACGCCGGCCCCTTCGGGGACCACCACCTCCACCGGCAGGATGCCGACCGACTCCCAGAACCGGCCGGCCTCGGCCACCTCGGCGGGCGACGCGCTGATCCGGCCGCCGCGGGCGATCGTGCGCACACCGGCCGCAGGCCCAGTTGCCTCGGGCTCGTCGTCGTCCACCAGCACGACGTCGTCGGGGAGGTCCTCGGCGCCGAGCTCCTCCGCCTCGGAAGCGGCCGGATAGGCGTCGAGCGTGGTGGAGCCGGCGCCGGTCCAGTCCAGGTGCTCGGAGAGCTCCTCGACGACGTCCTCCCACAGCTCGTCGAGGACGCCCCCCACGCCGAGCCAGGCGTCCTCGCCCGAGCGCCCGGCGAAGGCCTCCGCGCCGAGGCCCAGCGACCCGATCTCGGGCTTGCCCGCCAGCTCGGCGACGGCCTCGAACTGGCCGTCGGGCTCGTCGAGGTCGTCGTCCTCGGGTTCGGCGCTGGTGTCGAGGCACTCGGCGAGCCGGCTGACGATGTCGATCGTCGCGGCGAGCTCCTCGACCGCCCAGCGGTCGGGGCTCTCGGCGGCGATGTCGTACACGCCGTCGAGGTCGTAGCGGTGGTCGTCGTCCGGGGTCAGGTCAGCGGCGCCGAGGCCCTGCACGACCGGCCAGACCGGGTGGTCGGCGAGGTCGTGGTCGGTGCTGGTGCGGCAGAACGCCGCGAGTGCCGCGGGTGAGGGGAAGAGATGCACCTTCGCGACGTCCCCCTCGGTGGTGCCGAGGAACGCCTGCCACTCCTCACCGTCCTCCTCCCAGGGTGGGGCCCACAGGGTGTAGCCGGTGCGGTCATCGAGGGTGAGTGCGATCGGGACGATGCTGGGCCTGGCCACGCGCACATCCTGCCCGGTCCCCCTGGACGCGCGCGCCAGGGTTCCCGACGACCCCCTCTCGCGGGCCGTCTGCGCAGGTAGCGTCCCGGTGCATGACGGTGATCGACGACCAGGGCCGCCCCGAGCCGCCGGTGGCGGCCGACGAGACCGCCACCCTCCTCGGGTTCCTGGACTTCCAGCGCGCCACGCTCGAGTGGAAGAGCCGGGGCCTGGACGCGGCGGGCCTGCGCGCGACGGTCGGCGTCTCGACGATGACCCTCGGGGGGCTGCTCAAGCACATGGCGCTGGTCGAGGACGGGTGGTTCTCGCGGTCGCTGCACGGCAACGACCGGCACCCGCCGTTCGACGCCGTCGACTGGGCCGCCGACCCGGACTGGGAGTGGCGCACCGCAGCCGACGACTCGCCGGAGGGGCTCCGGGCCCTCTGGCAGGCCGCCGTCGACCGCTCGCGCGCGCTGACCGCCGACGCGCTGGCCGCCGGTGGGCTCGACCGTCCGGCGAGCCGCAGCTGGCCCGACGGTCAGCGGCCCAGTCTGCGGTGGATCGTCGTCCACATGATCGAGGAGTACGCGCGGCACAACGGACACGCCGACCTGCTCCGCGAGTCGGTGGACGGCGAGACGGGGGAGTAGCGCCAGCTCAGGCCTTCGGCCGCGGCGCGGGGCGGACGACGAGCACGGGGCACGGCGCGTAGTGCTGGACGCGCTGGGCGGTGCTGCCGATGAGGATCGCGTCGGAGATCCCGCGGCCGCCGGCCGCCACGACGACCAGCCCGGCGTCGACCTCCTCCGCGGCCCGGATGATCTCGGCCGCGGGCGAGCCGCTGCGGACCTGCTTGTCGATCCTCGGCCCCCAGCCGTCGAACACGGCCGCCACCGCATCGACGGCGCCCTGCGCCGCCTCCCGGAAGCTGCCCGTCCACTCGCCGGCCCGGTGCTGCTGCGACTCGGAGATCTCGTCGGCGAAGGCCACGGAGGCCAGCGGCCGGATCACGGCCACCACCGCGATCGCGGTGATCTTCCCCGGGTCCGCGAAGGACATCAGGTGGCGGGCAGCGGCCAGTGACTGCGGCGACCCGTCGGTGGCGACGACGACCTGCATCTCAGGCTCCCGTCCGGCACGTGGCCTCGGGGTCGCCGCGGCGGGTGCCCGCTGGGCGGTTCCGCGAGCCGAGCGTGTACTCGATGAGGAACAGCACCACGCCGACGGCGACGAGGCCGGCGCACCACAGCAGCGAGGCCGGGTCGTCGTAGATGGAGAACCCGAGGATGGCCAGGTTGCCGAGCAGCCCGACGACCAGCAGCGGTGTGCTGGCCCGGAACGTGCGTTCGTCCTCGTCCTGACCCCTCAGCTTGAGGCAGGCGACGATCACGAGGGCGTAGATGGCCAGGAGGAAGACCACCGTCACCAGGGCCAGCCGGTTGACCAGGTCGATGCCACCACCGGCCTCGAGCACGATGGGGCCCGGTGATCAGGAGCGCCGCGACCACCCCGGCGCTGAAGAGCAGCCCGACCCAGGGGCTGCGGCGGGTGGCATGGATCGTGGCGAAGACGCCGGGGACGACGTCCTCCTTGGCCATGCCGTAGAGGATGCGCGGCTGCGTGACGATCGTGACGAGCGTGGTGTTGGTGATCGCGATCAGCGCGATGATCGAGAACAGCGTGGTCATGACGTCGGTGGAGAACGGCAGGATGCCCTGCCTCACGACCTCGAGCAGGGCCGCGTCGGAGCTCGCCAGCTGGTCGACGGGCACGGTCAGGGCGGCTGCCATGGAGACGAGCACGTAGACCACGCCGGCGACGACCATGCCGCCGACCAGGGACCGCGGGAAGGCCCGGTGGGGGTCGATGGTCTCCTCGGCCACGTTGGCCGTGTTCTCGAAGCCGGTCATCGCGAAGAACGAGAACGCGATGCCGGCCAGGACGGCCAGCGCCGGGTTGCCCGAGACGCTGATGTCGGCCAGGACGCCGAAGTCGGCATCGCCCTGGACGACGTACCAGATGCCGATGAACATCACGATGAGCAGACCGGCGACCTCGACGAAGGTCATCAGCATGTTCATCACGACCGACTCGGTGATGCCGATGAAGTTGACGACCACCAGCGCCAGCAGGAAGACCAGCGACACCAGCAGGGCCGGCGGACCGTCCCACACGGTGGCGAAGTAGGAGGCGAAACCGGTCGCCAGGGACCCCGACGCCGCGAAGCTGGCCGACAGGAACGACACGGTGACCAGGAAGGTCAGCGCCGTGCTGCCGAAGGCCTTCTTGACGTAGAGCGCGGCGCCGGCGGCCTGGGGGTACTTGGTCACCAGCTCGGCGTATGCCGCCCCCGTGATGGCCGCGACGGTGACGCCGAGGGCGAAGGCGATCCAGAACGCGCCGCCGACGGCGGCTGCGACCAGACCGATCAGGACGTAGATGCCGGAGCCGAGCACGTCGCCCAGCGTGTAGAAGAACAGCTGCTTCCCGGTGATCGACCTCCGGAGACCGCCGGCCTGGTCGTCGGCCGTGGTGGTGCGAGGTTCGGCCACGGGTGCCTCGTTCCGTCGTCGAGCGTGGGCGTGGTGACGGCTGATCCTGCCGCCACCGGCGCTCCGCTGCCCGGCGAAGCCGAGGTCCGTCCTGTCAGACCCCGATGGGGTGCCACACCGTCTTGGTCTCGAGGAACGGGGTGAGGCGGCTGAGTCCCGGGTCGGCCGTCCAGTCGGGCTCGATCGCGGGCGGGCGGACGACGCGCTTGACCGTGCCGGCCGCCTCGCGCTCGAACTCCATCGCCCGCCGCTCCGGCGCACCGGTGAGGTCGATGGCGTCGACGTCGGCGTGCTCGGCCAGCCACGAGCCCAGCTCGCCGGCGTCACCGGTGAGGATGTTGACCACCCCGGCCGGCACGTCGCTGGTCGCGAGCACCTCGGCCAGGGTGACCGCGGGCAGCGGCCGCTCCTTCGACGTCACGACGACGGCGGTGTTGCCACCGGCGAGGACCGGGGCGAGCACGCTGACCAGGCCGAGCAGGGAGGACTGCTGCGGCGCCAGGACGGCGACGACCCCGGTCGGCTCGGGCATGGAGAAGTCGAAGTACGGCCCGGCGACGGGGTTGGCCCCGCCGAGCACCGCCGCGAGCTTGTCGGTCCAGCCCGCGTACCAGACCCAGCGATCGACGGCGGCGTCCACGGCGGCGCGTGCCTTGGAGGCGGACAGGCCCTCTCCGGCGGCGACCTCCTCGCAGAACTGGACGTGCCGGCCCTCCATCACCTCGGCCACCCGGTAGAGCACCTGCCCGCGGTTGTAGGCGGTCATCGCCGACCACTTGCCGAAGGCGCCGCGCGCTGCCACGACGGCGTCACGGGCGTCCTTACGGGAGGCCCACGCGGCGTTGGCGAGGAAGTGCCCCTTGGCGTCGGTGACCTCGTAGCTGCGGCCGGATTCCGACCGCGGGAAGGCGCCGTCGACGTAGAGCTTGTAGGTCTTGCGGACGGCGAGGCGCTCGCTGCCGATCACTTCTCAGCACCCTTCAGGTAGGCGGCCAGCCCGTGCCGGCCGCCCTCACGGCCGTAGCCGGACTGCTTGTAGCCGCCGAACGGCGAGGTCGGGTCGAACTTGTTGAACGTGTTGGCCCACACGACGCCGGCGCGCAGCTGGTTGGCGATCTTGAGGATCCGCGAGCCCTTCTCGGTCCAGATGCCGGCCGACAGCCCGTAGGTGGTGTTGTTGGCCTTGGCGACCGCCTCGTCCGGCGTCCGGAAGGTCAGCACGGAGAGGACCGGGCCGAAGACCTCCTCGCGGGCGATCCGGTGGGCGGGGGAGACGTCGGTGAAGACCGTCGGCGGGAACCAGAAGCCGCGCTCGGGCAGGTCGCAGGCGGGCTGCCAGCGCTGGGCGCCTTCGGCGACGCCGTAGTCGGACAGTTCCCGGATGCGGGCGAGCTGGTCGGCGGAGTTGATGGCGCCGATGTCGGTGTTCTTGTCGAGGGGGTCGCCGACGCGCAGGGTGCCGATCCGCCGCTGCAGCGAGGCGATCACTTCGTCGTGGATGTTCTCCTGCACCAGCAGGCGGCTGCCCGCGCAGCAGACGTGGCCCTGGTTGAAGAAGATGCCCTGCACGATGCCCTCGACGGCCTGGTCGATCGGGGCGTCGTCGAAGACGATGTTGGCGGCCTTGCCGCCGAGCTCGAGGGTGAGCTTCTTGCGGGTGCCCGCGACGGCGCGGGCGATCTGCTTGCCGACCTCGGTCGAACCGGTGAACGCGACCTTGTCGACGTCCCCGTGCTCGACGACGGCGCGGCCGGTGTCGCCGGCACCGGGAACGATGTTGACGACACCCGGGGGCAGGTCCGCCTGCTGGCAGATCTCGGCGAACAGCAGCGCGGAGAGTGGAGTGGTCTCGGCCGGCTTGAGGACGACGGTGTTGCCGGTGGCCAGCGCCGGGGCGACCTTCCACGCGAGCATCAGCAGCGGGAAGTTCCACGGGATGACCTGGCCGGCCACGCCGAGCGGGCGCGGGTTGGGGCCCAGGCCTGCGTGGTCGAGCTTGTCGGCCCAGCCCGCGTGGTAGAAGAAGTGCGCCGCGGCCAGCGGGATGTCGACGTCCCGCGACTCGCGGATCGGCTTGCCGTTGTCCAGCGACTCCAGGACGGCGAACTCGCGGGCGCGCTCCTGGAGCAGGCGGGCGATGCGGAACAGGTACTTGCCGCGGTCGGCCGGGCGCATGGGGCCCCAGGTCCTCGTGAACGTGCGCCGGGCGGCGGCGACCGCCCGGTCGACGTCGGCGGCGCTGCCGGCGGAGACCTCGGTCAGCACCTCCTCGGTGGCCGGGTTGACCGACTTGAACGCCTCGCCGGTGCCGTCGACGAACTCACCGTCGATGAACAGGCCGTAGGACGGCGCGATGTCGACGATGGACCGGGACTCGGGGGCGGGGGCGTACTGGAACGGGCTGGTCATGCGTCAGTCCACCGTGACGTAGTCGGGGCCGCTGTAGTGGCCGGTGCGCAGTTTCTGCCGCTGCAGCAGGAGGTCGTTGAGCAGGCTGGAGGCGCCGAGGCGGAACCAGTCGGGTGTCAGCCAGTCGGGACCGGCGGTCTCGTTGACCAGCACCAGGTGCTTCATGGCGTCCTTGGTCGTCCTGATGCCGCCGGCCGGCTTCACGCCGACCTGCTTGCCGGTCGCGGCGCGGAAGTCGCGCACGGCCTCGAGCATGACCAGGCACACCGGCAGGGTGGCCGCGGGCTGGATCTTGCCGGTCGAGGTCTTGATGAAGTCGCCGCCGGCGAGCATGGCCAGCCAGCTCGCCCGGCGGACGTTGTCGAGGGTGACCAGTTCGCCGGTCTCGAGGATGACCTTGAGGTGCGCCTCCCCGCATGCCTCCTTGACGGCGACGATCTCCTCGTAGACGTCGAGGTAGCGGCCGGCCAGGAAGGCGCCGCGGTCGATGACCATGTCGATCTCGTCGGCGCCGTTGGACACGGCGTCCCGGACGTCGGCGATCTTGACCTCGCGGCTCGCTCGCCCGCTCGGGAAGGCGGTGGCGACGGCGGCGATGTGGATGTCCGTGCCGGCCAGCGCCTCTTTCGCGATACCGGCCAGGTCGCCGTACACGCAGACGGCGGCGACGTGCGGGACGGTCGCGTCGCCCGGGTCGGGGTGCTTGGCCTTGGCGGCCAGGCTGCGCACCTTGCCGGGGGTGTCGGCCCCCTCGAGGGTGGTCAGGTCGACCATGGAGATGGCGGTGTCGATCGCCCAGGCCTTGGCGGTCGTCTTGATCGACCGGGTGCCGAGGACTGCGACCCGCGACTCGGCGCCGACCTGGTCGACCCCGGGGAGGCCGTGGAGGAAGGCGCGGAAGGCCGCGTCGGAGCGCGTGACGTCGCTGTACGGATCCACGGGCGGGGTCGCCGCCCGGGCATCCGCCGACAGCGCGTCGGGGTCGAGCACGTGGGTCATGCGGCCATCATCCCCTGCGCGGACGACATCCCGGACAGTGCTCACTCGGCTGGAGCAGGAGTGCGACAGAGAGTCGGTCGTGCCACGCCGCGCAAGGGTGGTGGGCGAACTGTGGACAACGTTGTGACCTGGGGATTCGCGCTGCGGGACCGGGCTGGGACCGGTATTCTTCGTACGTGTGTTCGGACGGTTCGGGTGATGTGCTGGCGGCGCTGGAGGCCGACCTCGACGCCCTGGCCGCCCAGGACCTGAAGGGCATGTTCGGGCCCCAGGTGCTCGAACGGCTCGGCCGGCTGGTGCGGGCGTCGAACCGGCTGACCGCGCAGCTGACCCGCCACGTGCGGGAGGGCGAGCTGACCCAGGCGGCCGAGCACGACGGGAAGAAGACCATGCAGTCCTGGCTGCGCGGGCACGCCCTGCTCGCCCCGGCGGCCGCCGGTCAGCTGGTGCGCACCGGCCGGGCGCTGGAGCTGCTGCCCGCGGTGGCCGCGGGCTTCGCCGCCGGCGCGATCACCGCCGACGCCGTTGCGGTCATCGCCCCGATCACCCGTCCCGAGCACGTGGCCGCCGCCGCAGCGGCCGGCGTCGACCTCGCCGGGGTGGACCGGGTGCTGGCCGAGGTCGCCGCCTCCCAGCAGCCCGGCGAACTCGCCCAGGTGGTGCAGCGCTACCTGGCCCACCTCGATCCCGACGGCCCGGAGCCGGACCCCACCGAGGGGCGGTCGCTGTCGATCGTCCAGCATGCCGACGGTTCGGTCAGCGGCCGGTTCGAGCTCGACGCCGTGGCCGGGGAGCGGGTGCAGGCGGCGCTGGAGTCGATCGTGCAGGCCAACCGGCCGCTCGGCGACGGCCGCTCCCGCGCCCAGCAGCAGGCCGACGCGCTGGTCCAGCTGGCCGACAACGCCCTGGCCGCCGGCGACCTGCCGATCCTGCGCACCGCCAAACCCCAGGTGGCGGTCACCATCGACATCGACGACCTGGTCGACCCGGCGACCGGTCCGGCCGCGGGCCGGATGGGGTTCGGCGCGCTGATCTCCGCCGCGCGGGCCCGCATGCTGGCCTGTGACGGCGACATCACCCGGATCGTGTTCGGTCCCGACGGCGCCCCGCTGGACTACGGCCGGAGCCACCGCGTCGTGCCCAAGGCGCTGCGGCGCGCCGTCGAGCACCGCGACCGGTCCTGCGTCTTCGCCGGCTGCGGCGCCCCCACCCACTGGTGCGATGTCCACCACCTCGTGCACTGGGCCGACGGCGGCGACACCAACCTGGAGAACTCCGCCCTGCTCTGCGAACGCCATCACACCAAGGTCCACCACGGCTTCCGCGTCGAACGACCACCCGACGGCCGATGGCGCACCTACCGCCCCGACGGCACCGAGATCCTCATCGGCCAACCCCTGCTCATCTGATCTCTGCAGAGTGCTGCCGATACGGTGTCGCGCGTGCAGCTGACCGTCGTCGACCACCCGTTGGCCCGCGCCCGCCTCACCCGGATGCGGGACGAGCGCACGGACAACGCCATGTTCCGGGCCGCCCTGCGCGAGCTCACCCAGATGCTCGTCTACGAAGCAACCCGTGACCTGGAGATCGCCGAGGAGCCGATCCAGACGCCGGTGACCGCCACGACGGGGTACCGGCTCGCGTCGCCGCCGCTGATCGTGCCGGTGCTTCGGGCGGGCCTCGGCATGGCTGACACCGCGCACGGGATGCTGCCGGAGTCGCAGATGGGCTTCGTCGGGCTCGCGCGCAACGAGGACACCTTCCAGCCGGAGGCGTACATGGCCTCCCTCCCGGAATCGCTGGTCGGCCGGCACGTGTTCGTGCTCGACCCGATGCTCGCGACCGGCGGCTCCTTGGTGCACTGCTGCGGGCTGCTCACCGAGCGCGGCGCTACCGAGATCACCGTGCTGTGCACGCTGGCCGCGCCCGAGGGCCTGCGCCGGCTGGAGGAGAGCGGACTGCCGCTGCGGGTGTTCACTGCCAGCGTCGACGAGGGCCTCAACGACAAGGCCTACATCGTCCCCGGGCTCGGCGACGCCGGCGACCGTCAGTTCGGCGCGGTCTGACCATGCGGTTCGGGGTGCTCGGCACCGGCTTCTGGGCGGACAAGATCCACGCCGCCACGCTGGCCGAGCACCCGTCGGCGGAACTGGTCGGGGTGTGGGGCAGGGACGTCGCCAAGGCGAAGGCGGTCGGCGCCCAGTACGAGGTGCCCGGATTCGCCGACGTCGACGACCTGCTGTCGCAGGTGGACGCCGTGTCGATCGCCGTGCCGCCCGACGTCCAGGTGGAGCTGGCGCTGCGGGCCGCCACGGCGGGGAAGCATCTGCTGCTGGAGAAGCCGATCGCGCTGAACCTCGCCGACGCCGATCGGCTGGTGGCCGCGGTGCACGACGCCAAGATCGCGTCGGTCGTGTTCTTCACGTTCCGCTTCCGTCCGGGGACGGCGGCGTGGCTGGAGCAGGCGGCCCGGACCCGGCTCGCGGGCGGTCACGGATCCTGGCTGTCGGCGCTGGCCGGCTCGCCGTTCGACGACTCGCCCTGGCGCAAGGAGCACGGCGCCCTGTGGGACATCGGTCCGCATGCGCTGTCGGTGCTCGTCCCCGCGCTCGGGCCGGTCGTCTCCGTGCAGGCCGGCGCGGGACTGCGGGACACCGTCCACCTGGTCCTGACGCACTCGTCGGGTGTCGCCTCGACCGTGACGGTGTCCCACACGGTCGCGCCGATGAGCGCCGGCACAGAGTTCTTCGTGCACGGCGACGCCGGCCGGCTGGTGCTGATTCCCGAGGACGGCGTGGCCGCAGAGGCGTTCGCCGTGGCGGTGGACGAGCTCGAGTCGGCCGCGATGACCCGGGGCACGCACGCGTGCGACGTCGGGTTCGCGCGTGACGTCGTCGCCGTCCTGGAGGCGGCCACCCGGGCCCTGGCTTCCGGGTGCCGGGAGTCGGTCACCGGCTGAACTCCGGCCCCCGTTCCAGGGGCGTCGTGCACGCTCGTGGGGTCCTGTAGCGCCCACCCGTGCGGGCGAGAGGGTCGCGTGTCGGTGTCCGTTCCGGAACGCGAACCGGCATCCTCGTCGTGGCGCCCCCGCCGAGGGCGGGAACGGGGGCGGCGTGAGCTTCAGCAGGTGGTACGTCCGTCGTGGGCGCATCGACCGCCAGACGTGGTGGCTGCACTACACGCTGCCGCTCATGCTCCTGGCCACCCTTGCGGGCATCGCGGACAGCTCGCTGGGCTATCCGGCGCCGGCCAGCGAGGGGTGGTCGATCTACACCTACACGGGCGGGCCACTCAGCCTGGCCGTCTGCTTGGCCTTCCTCGCACCCTCTGTGACGTCGATCGTCGCCCGGCTGCACGACAGAGGGCACTCCGCGTGGTGGCTGTTGTGGCTGCTCGTGCCCGGCCTGGGGCCGCTGGTGGTCTTCATCCAGAACGGGTTCCTGGTCGGCCAGGGTGGGGTGAATCGGTACGGCCCCCCACCCGACGAAGAGGTGATGGCCGCCCAGGGCATGTCGGCCACGCGGTAGCCCATTCAGTCGTACGGGTTCGTGAGGACCGGACGCGCCTGCAGGACCGTGAAGGACACGGGTGGCCCGTCGGTCGTGGTGGTGCCAGGGACGGCGATGCTGGCCCCGCCGTCGACGCTGAACGTCCCACCCCACGTGGTGGTTAGGTGGGCGGTGTAGGTGCCGCTGGCGTAGTCGTGCGTGATGGTGTGGTCCGGGTACGGCGCACCGGGCTCGGTCGTGGTGAAGTCGCCTCCGTCGCCGGTGTGCCACGTGAACGCGGTGGCGCCCGCGACGATGTCGACGGTGAAACCGCGGATGTCGAGCGTGAACGTCTGCGTGATCGGGTCGTCGGTGTAGAAGATCACCGGAAGGCCCACGAGCCCGTTACCCGGCGGTTGATGGTCGGTCGCGAGCAGGGGCAGCGGCAGTTCCTGGAAGTACCGGAAGACCTCCCCTGGGGACGGCGGCGGGTTCAGCGC
This sequence comes from Blastococcus sp. PRF04-17, assembly GCF_023016265.1. Taxonomy (GTDB): domain Bacteria; phylum Actinomycetota; class Actinomycetes; order Mycobacteriales; family Geodermatophilaceae; genus Blastococcus_B. The sequence goes on from NZ_CP095412.1 coordinate 3,881,352, forward strand.
CGTCACGTCGATGCACCCGCGCCCAATGTAGGACCAATCGCCGACCGCAGTTCCAACGGCGATGTCGGGATCGAACGGGGTGTTGTCGTCCGTGCGGGGACCAGGCATGACTAGCGGGCGTCGCTCGATGACGTAGTTCTGGACCACTCGTCTCTGCGGGGCAGGGCACTCGACGAAATCGCTCGGTCGGCAACCACCCACTTCCCGGTCACTCCAGATGCATGGGTGCACCAGGCGGTAGATGTAGGGAGGAATTGCGGGCGCCACGTTCGAGGCAACCCAGCCAACGCCCGGCTGTGCGGTGACCAGTGCGGCGGTGAGAACGCCATCGCCGGTCCCGACGGTGGGCCGGGGACAACTGCGCCGGCAGTCTGCGTCCGCTGCGCGAGACGGATCACCCGGCGCTGCGGCCCCACTGCTCATGTGGAGGGACACGGTCGCGACCAGCCATATCACGACGAGGCACAAGCGGATCGCCCAACGCTGAGTCATCCCAGCGTCAGCCCCACCATGATCCAGGACTGCATCGGTTCGTCCCACCGGAGCGTTGCCCCGGACGACAGTCGGGGAAGTGCGTCGAAGACCAGGCCTTCGACCGGCTGTCCGGAGCGATCGACAACCGTCATGGCGGCTTGATCGGCGGTGAAAGAAACGCTCGTGGGATCCGACTCCCGCGCCTCGATGTAGGTGATCGTCAGCTCGCCGCCCCTGTACGAGTAGCCGGCCGCCGCATCCTCGTCGGTGTCGTCGGCGATTCGATTGCACTCGCGGCAGCCGTCACTGAAATCACGCAGGGGCTCTGCATCCATGACGGTCGACGTGCGGTTGATCAGCTCGATGTAGTAGCGGACGAACGCCTCGGCGCCGGCGGCGTCCCGCATCCGTGCTTCGTCCGGCATGGGCATGTCGGCCGGTCCTCGGGATGGGAGCGCTTCGGTCGTCTCGGCGGCGCTGGTCGGCGGCAGCGTGGTGTTGGCTTCCTGCTTCTGCGAGCACCCGACCAGCACGACCAGGCCCGCAGCCAGCAGTGCCACGAGCCGATTCACGCCGTCACCCCTCGTGTTGATCACGGAACGGCCGGAGACTACGCAGGGCGGGAAAGCCGTTGCATCCGGACCTGTGGACAACCACCCGATGGCAGTGCGGGCGTCGTAGGCCCGCACTACAGGCCGAGCGCCGCCGACATCTCCGTGCGCAGCTGGTCGAGCTCGTCCTCACCGCGTCCGCGGGCGGCGATCAGCCCGGCGTCGTCGTGCACGGGCACCACCGTCTCCAGGTACGCCTTGAGCTTCGGCTCCGTACCGCTGGGCCGCACGATCACCCGGACGCCGTCCCCGAGCAGGCGCACCGCGTCCACCGGCGGGCTCTCCAGGGCCAGGTCGGCGAACGCCACGCTGCGGCCGAGCAGCGCAGCCGGGGGGCTGACCGCAGTCGGGCCATCGCGTCGGAGATGAGGGTGAGGTCCTCGACGCGCACCGACAGCTGCCCGGTCACGAACAGCCCGTGCTCGCGCGCCAGGTCGTCCAGCCGGTCGAGCAGCGTGCGGCCGGACGCCTTCAGTTCGGCGGCCAGCAGCGCGACCGCCAGTGCCGCGGAGATGCCGTCCTTGTCGCGCACCACCGACGGCGCCACCGAGTACCCCAGCGCCTCCTCGTAGCCGTAGACGAGCGGCGCGGAGGCCGAGCCGGCCCGCATGATCCACTTGAACCCGGTCGGGGTCTCCTCCGACGGCACGCCGTGCGCCTGCGCCACCACGTGCATCAGGGACCCGCTGACCAGCGACGATGCATAGGTTCCGCGCACACCTCGGCGCAGCAGCCAGTCCGCCAGCAGGGCGCCGACCTCGTCACCGGTCAGCTGGCGCCCGCCGCACACCACCGAGCACCGGTCGGCGTCGGGGTCCTCGGCGATCGCGACGTCCGCCCCGACCCGCGCGGCCAGCGCGGTGAGCAGGTCGACCGCGCCCGGCTCCTCCGGATTGGGGAAGGCCACCGTCGGGAACGCCGGGTCCGGCCGGTCCTGCTCGGGTACCGACACCGGCTCGGCGAGCCCGGCGGCGGCGAACACCGCGCGCGTCGTCTCCGCGCCGACTCCGTGCATCGCGGTGTATGCCACCACCAGATCGCCGCGGGAGGGCACGCGTGCGGGCTCGAGCGCGGCCACCACGGCGGCCACGTAGTCGGCCTCGACGTCGTCCCCGAGGGTCAGCCAGTCGTCGGCGAGCGGGACCTCGCGTGCCGGGCCGACGGCCGCGATCGCGGCCTCGATCTCGCGGTCGGCCGGCGGCACGAGCTGGGCGCCGTCCCCGAGGTACACCTTGTAGCCGTTGTCGTCGGGCGGGTTGTGGCTCGCGGTCACCATGACCCCGGCGACGCAGCCCAGGTGCCGCACGGCGAACGACAGCACCGGCGTGGGCAACGCCGTGGGCAGCACCTGCACCGCGAAACCGGCGGCGGTCAGCACCGCCGCCGAGACGTGCGCGAACTCGTCGGACCGCCGGCGCGCGTCGAAGCCGATGACGATGCCGCCACCGGCAGACCCGGAGGCGGTCAGCCAGGCGCCCAGCCCCGCGGCCGCCCGGGTGACCACGGCGGCGTTCATGCCCGCCGGCCCGGCGCGCAGAGGCCCGCGCAGTCCCGCCGTCCCGAAGGTCAGCGGGCCGGCGAACCGCCGCTCCAGCTCGGCGGTGTCGCCGGCGGAGACGAGGGCGAGGATCTCCGCCCGGTCGCCCTCGTGCGGGTCGGCCTCGGCCCACAGGCGGGCGGCCTCGGCGACGCTCACAGCCGCCCCCCGGCCGCCTCGACGTTCTCGGCGTCGAAGTCCGGCAGCGTGTACTGGCCGCCGACCCGCGCGTGCACCGGATCGGCCGGGTCGGGCTCGCCCTCGGCCTCCAGCAGCGCCTCGGCGTACACCTCGGCGTCGTCCTGGGGGTCGTAGCCGAGCGCGCGGGCGGCGCTGAGGTCCCACCAGTTGCGGGTGTTGGCCGAGACGCCCCAGACGACGGCGAACCCCGGGTCGGGAGCTCGCAGCGCGGCGTCGACCAGGGACACGGTGTCGGCAGGGGAGAGCCAGGTGGCGAGCATCCGGACGGTCGTCGGCTCGGGGAACGCGCTGCCGATGCGCAGGCACACGACGTCCATGCCGTAGCGGTCCGCGTACAGCGAACCGAGAGCCTCCATGGTCACCTTGGCGACGCCGTAGTAGGTGTCGGGCCGGGGCGGCGCGTCGACCTCCCGGAGCGGTCCCGCCGTCGGGCGCGGGGTGAACCCGGTGGCGTGGTTGCTGCTGGCCAGCACCACCCGCCGCACGCCCGCCCGGCGGGCGGCCTCCACCACGCAGTAGGTGCCCTCGATGTTGGCGTGGCTGATCGCCGGCCAGGTGGATTCGCCCACGACGCCGGCCAGGTGCACCACCGCGTCGACGCCGTCCATCGCGTCGGCCATGGCGGCCAGGTCGGTGACGTCGGCGACCACCTGTTCCTCTCCCGGGCGCTCGTCCGGCACCGGGACGACGTCGAGGCAGCGCACCGCCCAGCCACGCTCGGGCAGTCCGCCGCGCAGGACGGTGCCGATCCGCCCGGCCGCACCGGTCACCAGCACCGAACTCACGGGAGCCGCCGGACGAACTCGACGAGGAACTGCCCGAGCCGGCCGGCCGCCGCCCTGCCGGCCGCCAGCACCTCCTCGTGGTCCAGCTTCTCGCCGGTGATGCCGGCCGCCGCGTTGGTCACCATCGACAGCCCGAAGATCTCCAGGCCGGCGGCGCGGGCGGCGATCGCCTCCAGCGCGGTCGACATGCCCACCAGGTCGGCGCCCAGCGTCCGCAGCATCCGGATCTCGGCCGGCGTCTCGTAGTGCGGGCCGGGCAGCGCCGCGTAGACGCCCTCGCTCAGAGCCGGGTCGATCTCCCGGGCCAGCGAGCGCAGCCGGGCCGAGTACAGGTCGGTGAGGTCGACGAAGTCGGCGCCGACCAGCGGCGACCGGGCCGTGAGGTTGAGGTGGTCGCTGATGATCACGGCCTGCCCGACCCGGTGGTCGGGGGCCAGCCCGCCCGCCGCGTTGGTGAGGACGACGGTCCGCACGCCCGCCGCGGCCGCGGTGCGCACGCCGTGCACGACCGGGTCGACGCCCCGACCCTCGTAGTAGTGCGTGCGGCCGAGGAACAGCAGCACCCGTCGCTCGCCCACCCGCACCGAGCGCACCTCGCCGCCGTGCCCCACGGCGGTCGGGGCGGCGAAGCCGGGCAGGTCGCCGATCGACACGGAGGCCTCCGCGGTGCCGAAGGCGTCGGCGGCCGGCGCCCAGCCGGAGCCCATCACGACCGCCACCTCGTGCGGGCCGCCGAACGCGGCGGTCAGGTCACCGGCCGCGAGAGAGGCGAGGGTCTGGGCATCGGGTCCGGAAGGCTGGCTCACGCGGGGACGCTAACGCAGCGGCTCACGAGGAAGCCGGGGGCACATGCGTCCCAGTGGTTCGCGCGGCGGGCGTGTCCGCGACCAGGGCCGGACCGGGCGCCCGCACCCTGGCCCCGTGCAGCGCATCGAGATCGACGGCGTTCCGTTCTTCACGACCCCCGGCCCCGCACGGGCGACCGCGGCCCTCGTCTTCGGAGTGGGCCTGCGGGACGAGACCTTCGCGACCCAGGGCATCACGCATCTCATCGAGCACCTGGTGATGGGCACGCTGCCCAAGTCGCACCTGGAGTCCAACGCCACCGTCGACGTCGAGTCGACGATCTTCTACGCGACCGGCCGCCCGGCCGCCGTGGCCGCCTTCCTCGAGGGCGTCTGCGCCGCGCTGGCGGACCCGCCTTTCGACCGGATGGACAAGGAGATCGGCGTCCTCCAGGCGGAGAACTGCACCGGCTCGCACCCCACGGCGTCAGCCCTGTGGGCGGCCCGGTTCCGGCTGAACGGCCCCGGCCTGGCCATGGCGGGCGGCGGGGTGCCCGAGTGGCTCACCGAGGAAGCGGTCCGCGCGCATGCCCGGAAGTGGTTCGTCCGGGACAACGCGGCCGCCATGTGGCACGGCGACCGCCCGGAGCAGCTGCGGCTCGTGCTGCCCGAGGGGCCACGGCCCAGCCGCCCGCACCCGCCCGTCCGCGTGCAGACCGGGCCCCTCTGGATGCAGGGACCGGCCGCCGGTGCCGGTCTGCTGCTCAGGGTCTCCGACCCCGCGGACGCCGCGACCGGGGTCGGCGTCGACGTGCTCGCCGAGCGGATGCGCGACGTGGCCCGCAAGGAGCGCGGTCTGAGCTACCACGCGGACCTCGAGATCGTCGACATCGCCCCCGCGCACCGCGAGGTCGCCGTCGTCGTCGACGCCCGGGAGGGGCAGGAGGCAGCCGTCGCGCAACTGCTCTGGGAGCAGTATCTGGACCTCTGCGAGCACGGCCCGTCGCCGGCCGAGCTCGAGCACGCCGTCGACGGCTTCGCCGAGCACCTGGACAGCGGGGACGACGTCGCCCTCTCCGACCTGAGCCGCGCAGCGTTCACCGAGGTCTTCGACCTGCCGTTCCGGCCCGCCGCCGACGGGGCGCAGCGGTGGCGCGCGGTGACGCCCGGGCAGGTGGCGGCCGCGCTGCGCACCTGCCGGCCGGACGCGATCCTCATGGTCCCCGAGCAGGTCGACCCGGGCCCGCTGCCCGGCGGCATCGAGCGCGGGTACCTCTGCAGCCCCGTGACCGAGCTGCCCTCGGGAACGGTCTTCCGGCCCTCGCTGCTCGCCCGCGCCCTGCACAAGGCGGCCCGGCTCACCCTGGTCGTCAACGAGGCCGGCCTCGCCCACCGGGACGCCGACGGCGACGGGCACTTCATCCCCTGGCCCGAGGTGGAGGCCGCGGTGCCGGCGATCCAGGGGTACGGAGTCTTCGTCGTCGGCCGCAACCTGTGCGGCATCGACGTCCACGAGGACGTGTACGGCCGCCGGGCGGTGGACGCGGTCCGCGCGCAGCTGCCGCCGCACGTCTTCGTCCAGGTCCCGCCGCAGCGCGCGGACTCCGCGCAACCGGAGGCGGCGGGAGCGCGCTGACCGACCGGAGGCAGGATCGCGGCATGACGTCCTCCCTCTCCGGCCCGCGGGTCCGCCTGCGGCCGTGGCGCCCGGACGACGCGGACGCGGTGTTCGCCGCCTGCCAGGACCCCGAGATCCAGCGCTGGACGGAGGTGCCCGTGCCGTACCTGCGCGAGCACGCCGTGGCGTTCGTGGGCGAGCTGGCGGAAGCCACGCAGGCGGCCGGCGGGACACAGTTCGCCGTCGATACGCGCGACGGGAGGGAACTCGTCGGTGCGATGACGCTCTTCCCGCCGCGGGACGGCGTCGGGGTCGCCGGCTACTGGACCGTCGCGAGGCACCGCGGGCGAGGGCTCACGGCGGAGGCGCTGCGCGTGCTGACCGCGTGGGCCCTGGACGACCTGGGCCTGCGCCGCATCGAGCTGGTCGCCGACCCCGCCAACACCGGCTCGTGCCGGGTCGCCGAGTCCGCCGGTTACCGGGCCGAGGGCGTGCTCCGCCAGCGGTCGGTCCACCGCGGCCGGCCGGTCGACGACGTCATGTACGCCCAGCTGGCGGAGGACCCGCGACCCGTTCCCTGAGCGCCGTGCGCCAGGGACCGCTACGGCCGACCGGTCGGGCCTACCGTCTGTCCCATGCGCATCGCGGTCCTCGGACCGCTGGAGGTGACCGACGACGGGTCACCCGTCGCGGTGCCCGGCGGCAAGGAGCGGCTGCTCCTCGCCGTCCTGACCGCGCACGCGCCGTCGGTGGTCAGCGCCGACCGGCTGGTCGACGCGCTCTGGGACGGGGACGCGCCCCCGTCGGCGCGCAAGTCGCTGCAGGCCCACGTGGTCCGGCTGCGCAGCGCGCTCGAGCCCGGGCGCCCGCGCGGGTCGAGCGGGCGGCACGTCGTCCGCCGGGGGCCGGCTACGCCCTCGCCGTGGAGAGGGACGACGTCGACTGGATGCTGCTGACCGACGCGGCGGCCCGGGGGCGGGCGCAGCTGGCCTCCGGGGACGCCGCCGCGGCCGAGCGCACGCTGGCCGGTGCGCTGGAGCTCTGGCGTGGGGAGCCCTACGCCGACTGGCCCGATGCCGCCTTCGCCGCCGCGGAACGCCGGCGGCTCGACGAGGTCCGGTCCACCGCCCTCGCGGCGTTGATGGAGGCCCGGATCGCCCTCGGCCGGCACGACGAGGCGATCGCCGACCTGGAACGCGCCGTCTTCGTGGAGCCGCTGCGCGAGGACTGGTGGCGGCTGCTCATGCTCGCCCTCTACCGGGCGGGCCGGCAGGCCGACGCCCTCGCGACCGCGCGGCGGGCGCGCACCGTGCTGGCCGAGGAGCTGGGCGCCGATCCCGGCCCTGCCCTCCGGGCGATGGAGTCCGCCGTGCTCGCGCAGGATCCCGCGCTGGACCCCGCGCCGCTCCCGCGGCAAGACGTGCCCGCCGTCGCCGGGGAGCGGTGCCCGTTCAAGGGTCTGGCCGCCTACCAGGTGGCCGACGCGCCGCTGTTCCAGGGCCGGCGTCGCCTGGTCTCGGCACTGGTCGGCCGGCTGGTGGACGCCCCCGTCGTGGTCGTCTCGGGGCCCAGTGGGGCGGGCAAGTCCTCCGTCGTCCGGGCGGGGCTGGTTCCCGCCCTCGCCGGCGGCAGCGTGACCGGCAGCGAGACCTGGGAGGCCGTCGTGGTCACGCCGGGTCGGACCCCGGTCGACGTCCTCGCCCCGCTCACGGGCGAGGTGCCCCCCTCCGCCCCGGTCCTGCTCGTCTGCGACCAGCTGGAGGAGCTCTGGGCCCGGGGGTCGACCCGCGCGAGCGCGCGGCCTTCCTCGACACCGTGCTGGGCCTGATGGACGACGGGATCGTGGTGCGGTGCGTCGCCGCCGTCCGGGGTGACCATGCCGGACGGCTGGCCGAGCACGCGGCCTTCGCCGAGCGGGTGGCGGGCGCGTTCGTGCTGGTGCCACCGCTGACCGATCCCGAGCTGCGCGAGATCGTCCGCGAACCCGCCCGGACGGTCGGCCTGGACGTCGAACCCGAGCTGCTCGACGCGGTGGTCGCCGACGTCCTCGGCAGGCCGGGGGCGCTGCCCCTGCTCTCGACGGCGCTGGTCGGCACGTGGGAGCGGCGTCGGGGGAGCACCTTGACGCTCGCCGGCTACCTCGAGGCCGGCGGCGTCTCCGGGGCGCTGACCCGGTCGGCCGAGGCGGCGTACGCCGCGCTGGACGAGGAGGCGCGCGCCGACGCCCGTCGGCTGCTCGTCCGGCTCGCCGACGTGGACGACGGCGGCGCCCTGGTCCGCCGGTCGCTCCCGCTGGCCGAGCTCGCCCTCGACGCCGCTCCGCAGTCCTGGCACCGGGTGGTGGAGACGTTCGTGGACCGCCGCCTGCTGTCCGTGGACGACGACCACCTCGAGGTCGCGCACGAGGCCCTGCTGACCGGCTGGCCCCGCCTGGCCCGGTGGCTGGACGACGACGCCGTGGGCCGTCAGGTGCGCCGCCACCTTGCACCGGTGGTCCTGGACTGGGCGGCTCGCGGCCGCCCGGTGGACGAGCTGTACCGCGGGGCGCGGCTGGCCGCGGCCCTCGACTGGGCGGCGCACGACGACGCGCAGCCGACCGCGCTGGAGCGGGAGTTCCTCGCCGCGTCGCAGGAGCGCGCCGAGGACGAACTGCGGGAGGCGAGGGACCAGGTCGCGCGGGAGCGGCGGGCCCGGCGCCGCACCCGGCGGCTCGCCACCGGGCTCGCCGCGGTCCTCGTGGTCGCCCTCGTGGCGGCGGTGCTGGCCGTGCGGTACCAGCGGGACGCCGATGCCCGGGCGACGGAGGCCGAGCGCCTCTCGCGGGTCGCCGACGCCAACCGCCTGGTGGCGCTCGCCGAGGCCGAGGGATCGGTCGACGTGTCCCTCCTGCTCGGTGCGGAGGCCGTCCGGCTCGCTGGGACGCCCGAGTCCCACGACGGCCTGCTGAGCACGCTCCTCGACCGTCGCCGCGCGCTCGGGGTGACGACGGTCCGGGACCCGGCTGTCGGCAGCACGTTGGCCGGCAGCACGCTCTACGTGGACAACGGACGGTCGCTGTCGGCCTGGCGGGTGAGCTCGGGATCCGAACCGGACGAGCCGCCGCGCCCGATCGGCACGTGGGGCCGGTGGGTCGTGGCCGACGGCTCTCCGACCGACGAGCGCCTGGTCGCTGCCGGCACCGATGTGCACGGCCGGATGTGGGTCCGCCTCCTCGATCCGGACGGGCGGACGACAGTTCTCCTGGAGCGGGCGGTGGCCGCCGGCCGGCCGCTCGACGTCGCCTTCACCGGCGACGGACAGCGGGTGCTGCTGCTGGCGGCCCGCGAGGCCCCGAGCGGGGCCGGCTCGTGGTCGGCGACCGAATTCGACCTCGTCGGCGGTGGGCGCCGGGACACCGGGGTCGGCGGCACCCTGCCGGCCGCGGCGGGCTCGCACACGGCCGACATCAGCGATGACGCCCGCAGCGCGGTGCTCTCCACCGGTGCCGGGACCGCCGCCACGCTCGTCAGCCTCTCGGACGGACGGCAGATACCCCTCCAGACGCCGCAGCGCGGCATCGCCGGCACCGGGTTCCGTGCCCTCTCCACCGGGGCCGCGCAGCTGTGGGCCGACGGCGCGGTCACCGTGTACGCCGAGGACGGCCGGCCCGTCCAGCAGCCCGCCGTCGGCTCCGAGCCGGTCCGGGACGTCGTCGTCTCACCCGACGGAACGTGGGCGGCCGCAGTGGGCGGCGGCGGGCGCATCACCGTCTGGAACGTCGACCCGTCGACCGGTCGGTGGACGCCGCGCACGTCGTTCGACGGCCACGACCGGGGAGTGCGCAATGCGGAAGTGGCCGGTGACGGGCAGCGCCTGGTCACCGTCGGCGAGGACGACCGACTCGTGACCTGGGACGTCACCCCGAGTGGCGCCTTCGGCACGCCGCTCGGTGAGGCGGGCGATCGGCGGCTCAGCTCGCCGCTGTTCGTCGCCGAGCCGGAGTGGCTCGCCGTCGGGCTCACCCAGCCCGTCGAACAGGACGCGACCGCCCTCTGGCCGGCCGGCGCGGCAGTCACGTTCTTCGACCTGCGGACCGGTGCGGTCGTCGACACCGTGCCCCTGCGCGAGCTCCATCCCTTGCCGCCGGACGTCGTCACCCCGATCGACAGCGACCGGCCGGTCCTCTCGATGGCGGTCAGCCCGGACCGCCATCGGATCGCCGTGACGACCGGGCTCACGGTCACGGTCATCGACGCCCGCAGCCGCGCCGAGGCGAACCGCTTCGACGTGCCCGCAGACGGGCTGAGCACGCGTCGCGGGGACCTCCTTCCGGCAGCTCCGGTGCTCTGCCTGCAGTGGACCTCCGACTCGTCGATGCTCGTCCTCGGCACCGGTCGCTACGCCATCAACGAGCCGCTGGGTGCCTTGATCAAGGTGGACCCGTCGACGGGGGAGGAACAGGTCCGGGAACCGATCAGCAGCGTGCCCGACGGCATCGCCGCCCATCCGGACGGCCGGAGGATGGTGGTGAGCGACACCCAGGGCGCCGTCCAGCTCTTCAGACAGCGCGACCTCAGCCTCGACCGGTTCCTGGCGTCGGTCAAAGGCGACTGGGTCACCAGCCTGGACTTCACCGCGGACGGCGCCCGGCTGCTCGTCGCCGATCGTGCGAGCGGGGTGTCGGTCATCGATCCGGAGACGAGCGAGCGCTCCGTGCACCAGTTCGACTGGTCGCTGCTCCAGGCGGCGTGGCTGCCTGACGACCGGACGATCGCCCTGAGCGGCGCCGACGGCTCGGTCCGCCTCTTCGACCCGGTGCGGCGGGAGCTCCTGACGCCGGCGTTCTCGGCCTCCGGGGACGGTCAGCCTGCGCACGTCCACCTGTTGGTGACGGCCGACGAAATGGTGGCGTTGAGCGGGGAACGACCCGGACGGCGCTGGCCCCTGGACCCGGAGGCATGGGTCCGGGAGGCCTGCGCCGTCGTCGGGCGGGACTTCTCCCGCGCGGAGTGGGAGCGCTACCTGCCCGACCGCCCCTATCGACGGACCTGCACCGACCTGGGGTAGGCGGTCAGCAGGGGTAGTGGATCACCGTGTCCTCGTGGAGGAAGTAGCAGCTGTCCCAGCCGGTCGGCTCGATCAGCGAGATGTCCCCGTCGTCGTCGACCTGGACGAGGACGCTGCGGTACTTGGTGATGAACAGCCGGCTGCCGTCGTGCAGCCCCTCCGGCAGCACGGAGGCGTCGTCGCGCGGCTCGCTGTCGAACCGGGCGGCGACGGCGGCGCCGTCGTGGTCGGCCGCGACGGCCCAGCCTGCCGTGCCGACGGCGGCGGTGGCGACGGCGAGGACGACGGCTGCGCGGCGGGAGAACCAGCGGGTGGTGGTCATCTCGAGAACTCCTGTGGTGGGGCGCCGTGCGGGTTGCCGGCGGTGACACCAGGACAGACCGGGCCGGTTGCGAACCGGCCCCGAAGCGGTTGTGGTCCGGTTGCGATCCAGGTGGGGACGGAGGAACCGCACCGTGCACGGCCCCCTGGACGGGTGAATCTCCGGTCGGTGGGCGACGGTGATCGCTCCTAGACTTCCGACGTGCAGATCCCGTTCACGTCCTCGCAGCGCGCCAGCCTCGGCGTCGAGTGGGAGTTGCAGCTCGTCGACTTCCAGACGCGCCAGCTCTCGGCGGCGCGGTGGAGATCCTCGAGGAACTCCGACCCGAGGGAGCGGACGAGCACCCCAAGGCCAAGCACGAGCTCCTGCAGTCGACGGTGGAGATCATCACCGGCATCTGCGGCACGGTCGCCGAGGCGAAGGCGGACCTGGCCGGCACGCTCGCCGAGGTGGCGGCCGCGGCGGAGCGCCGGGGGCTGGGCCTCATGTGCGCCGGCACGCACCCGATCACCGACTGGCAGAGCCAGCTCATCTCGCCGAAGGAGCGCTACCTCCAGCTGGTCGAGCGCATGCAGTGGCTCGCCCGCCGGCTGCAGATCTTCGGCGTCCACGTGCACGTCGGCGTGCGGGCGCCGGAGAAGGCGATCCCCATCGTCAACGCGCTCTGCCAGTACGTGCCGCACTTCCTCGCACTGTCGGCGTCCTCGCCGTTCTGGGTCGGCTGCGACACGGGGCTGGCCTCGGCACGCGCCAAGGTCTTCGAGAGCATGCCCACGGCGGGGCTGCCCTACCAGCTCTCCGGCTGGGACGAGTTCGAGACGTACATGGAGACGCTCATCTCCACGAACGCGATCGAGAGCGTCCGCGAGGTGTGGTGGGACATCCGCCCGCACCCGGGCTTCGGGACGGTCGAGCTGCGGATCTGCGACGGGCTGCCGACGCTCGACGAGGTCGGCGCGGTGGCGGCGCTGAGCCAGTGCCTCGTGGAGCAGTTCGACACCCAGCTCGACCGGGGCTACACGCTGCCGACGCCGCCGAGCTGGGTGCTGCGCGAGAACAAGTGGCGGGCCGCCCGGTACGGCCTCGACGCCGACATCGTCGTCGACGAGAAGGGCACCGTCCGGCCGGTGCGGCAGTCGATCCTCGACCTGGTGGAGGACCTCACGCCGACCGCGAAGCGGCTGGAGTGCGAGCAGGAGCTGGCCGACGTCGAGCGCGTCCTCGCCGTCGGTGCCTCCTACCAGCGGCAGCGGGCGGTCGCCGCGGCGTCGGGCGGGAAGCTCGAGCCGGTCGTCGACAGCCTCCTGTCGGAGATGCGGACGGGCCTGCCGTCCGACGGACCGGCCGGCGGCTGGTCCGGGCCCGTGCCGGGGCCGGCGGACTGCTCGGGCGGGCACGCGGCATGACCCCGGTCGTCGAGAAGCTGAGCGCCGAGGTCGACGACTGGGTGGCGAAGAACAACGCGTCGCTGATCGCCACCCGACGGCACATCCACGCCCACCCCGAGCTCGCCTTCGCCGAGTTCGAGACCTCCTCGTACATCGAGCAGCGGCTCCGCGAGGTCGGGCTCAGGCCGCGCCGGCTGCCCACCGGCACCGGCCTGGTGGTCGACGTCGGCTCGGGTGGGGCGGGCGGGGAACCGATAGTGGTGCTGCGCGCCGACATCGACGCGCTGCCCATCGCCGACCTCAAGGACGTGCCGTACGCCTCGACCCGGGAGGGTCTCGCGCACGCCTGCGGTCACGACGTGCACACCACCGTCGTCCTCGGCGTCGCGCAGGCGCTGGCCTCCCTCGATGGCGTGCCCGGCCGGGTGCGCTGCGTCTTCCAGCCGGCCGAGGAGGTCATCCCCGGCGGTGCCAGCGAGGTGGTGGCGGCCGGAGTCCTGGACGGCGCCTCCCGGGCGTTCGCCCTGCACTGCGACCCGTCCGTGCCGGTCGGCAGCATCGGCCTGCGCACCGGTGCCATCACCGCCGCCTGCGACCGGCTCGATGTCACCCTCACCGGCCCCGGCGGGCACACCGCACGGCCGCAGCTGACGGTCGACCTCGTCGACGCCCTGGGCCGGCTGATCACCGACATGCCCGGTTTGCTCTCCCGCCAGGTCGACCCCCGGTCGGGGTTCTCGCTCGTGTGGGGCGCGGTCAACGCCGGGATCGCCGCGAACGCCATCCCGCAGCGCGGCACCCTGCGCGGCACCGTCCGGGTGCTCGACCGGGACGCCTGGAAGGGCGCCGAGGACCTGATGCGGTCGCTGGTCGAGCGCGTCGTCGCCACGACCGGTGCCGACGTCGACGTCGACTACGTGCGCGGCCTGCCGCCGGTGGTCAACGACCCGAGGGCGGTGGCGCTGATGCGCGCCGCCGCACTGGACACGGTCGGCAGCGACCACGTGGTCGTGACGCCGCAGAGCATGGGCGGGGAGGACTTCGGCTGGTTCGCCGAGGTGCTGCCCATCGCGCTGGCCCGCCTCGGCACGCACGGCGGCGGCCCGCCGCTGGACCTGCACCGCGGCACCTTCGACGTCGACGAGCGCGCCATCGGGGTCGGCATCCGGCTGATGGCGCGGACGGCGCTGCACGCGCTCGAGGCCGACGCCCAGCCCTCCGGCGCGGGCGGAACGACACCCCCTCGCACCCGCAAACCCGCCCCCGGAGACACTGCTTCCCGACGAACCGTCGACGAGAGGCGGGAGCACGACGATGAGCCCCACCGACCAGCAGGCTGACACGCAGGCGCCGGCGCACGCCGACGCCGAGGTGCCGGCCGAGCATGCCGTCCCCGAGACGCTGGCCCTGGCCGCGGAGTTCGAGGCCGCCACGCGCGACCAGTGGCGCGAGCTGGTGGCCGGCGTGTTGCGCAAGACCGGGCGGGAGGAGCTGCCCGACCCGGTCGAGGAGGCGCTGGCCCGCACCGTCGCGACCGGCGTCCGCGTGGCCCCGCTCTACACGGCCGAGGACGCCGGCGACCTGCCGGCCGTCGTAGGGGTGCCCGGTCTGCCGCCGTTCGTGCGCGGCGCCACCGCTGCCGGCTCGATCGGCGCGAGCGGAACCCCCGCGGCCTGGGACATCCGGCAGCGCCACGCGCACCCGGACGTCGCCGTCACCAAGGAGGCCGTCGCGGCCGACCTGGAGAACGGCGTCACCTCGTTGTGGCTGCAGCTCGGCGAGGGAGCGGTCCCCGTCGCCGCCCTGGGCGAGGTGCTCTCCGACGTGCTGCTCGACCTGGCGCCGGTGGGCGTGAGCGGCGGCACGGCGGCGGCCGAGGCGTTCCTGGCGATCGTCGAGGGCCGCACGGACCTGGCCCCCGGGAGCTCGCTCGGTCTCGATCCCCTCGGCGAGCACGCGGCGACCGGCCGGCGGCAGGACCTGTCCGGCCTGGGCGACGTCGCCCGCCGGGCCGCGGCCCACCCGGGGCTGCGGACCGTGGCCGTGGACGCCACCGTCTTCGCCGACGCCGGCGCCTCCGCGGTCGAGGAGCTCGGCTGCTCCCTGGCGGCCGGGGTCGGCTACCTGCGGGCGCTGACCGACGCCGGGCTGAGCGTCGACGAGGCGTTCGCGCAGCTGGACTTCCGGTACAGCGCGACGGCGGACCAGTTCACGACGATCGCCGCGCTGCGCGCCGCGCGGCGACTGTGGGACCGTGTCGGCGACGTCAGCGGCGCCTCGCCCGAGGCGCGGGCGCAGCGGCAGCACGCCGTCACGTCGTCGGTGATGACGACGAAGCGCGACCCCTGGGTCAACATGCTGCGGACGACGGTGGCCTGCTTCGCCGCCGGCGTGGGCGGCGCCGACGTGGTGACGGTGCAACCGTTCGACTCGGCGCTCGGGCTGCCCGACTCGTTCTCGCGGCGGATCGCCCGCAACACCCAGAACCTGCTGGTCGAGGAGGGGCACCTCGCCCGCGTGCTCGACCCCGCCGGGGGCTCCTGGTACGTCGAGTCGCTCACCGACTCGCTGGCCCGGGCCGCGTGGGGCTGGTTCACGGAGATCGAACGGGCCGGTGGCCTGGTCGAGGCGCTGGACTCCGGCCTGGTCCGCGATCGCATCGCCGCAGCCTGGGACGACCGGGCGAAGCGGCTGGCGACGCGTGCTGACGCGATCACCGGCGTCAGCGAGTTCCCGAACCTCACCGAGAGACTGCCCGCGCGCGAGCCGCTGGCCTGGTCGCCGCCGTCCGGGGGACTCCCGCGGGTGCGCGCGGCCCAGGAGTTCGAGGAACTGCGCGACCGCGCCGACGCGGTCATGTCATCCGACGGCGGGACCCGGCCGGCGGTCTACCTCGCCACGATCGGACCGGTCGCGAAGCACACCGCGCGCGCGTCGTTCGCGGGCAACCTGTTCCAGGCCGGTGGCCTGGCCACGCCGTCGGGGGACGGCGTCGAGGGCCTCGCCGAGGCCGGGACGACGGTGGCCTGCATCTGCGGCACCGACAAGGACTACGCGACCGAGGCGGCCGGGCTGGCGAAGGAGCTGCGGGCCGCCGGCGTCACGCAGGTGTGGCTCGCCGGCAAGCCGGAGCTCGGCATCGACGGGGTGGACGGATACGTGTACGCCGGGTGCGACGCGCTCGCCGCGCTGCGGACGGCCCACGAGCAGCTGGGAGTGCAGGCATGAGCCAGATCCCCGACTTCGGCAGCGTCGAGCTGGGCCGGCCGCAGGCGTCGGCCGCCCACGACGACTGGGCGAAGGCGTTCAAGGAGACGGCCCACCGCGGCGTCGAGGAGGCGGTCTGGGAGACCCCGGAGGGCATCGCCGTCCCGCCGCTGTTCACCTCCGCGGACCTCGACGGGCTGGACTTCCTCGGCACCTATCCGGGCATCGCCCCCTACCTGCGCGGCCCGTACCCGACGATGTACACCACGCAGCCGTGGACGGTCCGGCAGTACGCCGGTTTCTCCACCGCCGCGGAGTCCAACGCCTTCTACCGGCGCAACCTCGCCGCCGGGCAGAAGGGCCTGAGCGTCGCGTTCGACCTGCCGACCCACCGCGGCTACGACTCCGACCACCCGCGCGTCGTCGGCGACGTCGGCATGGCCGGCGTGGCCATCGACTCCATCCTCGACATGCGGCAGCTGTTCGACGGCATCCCGCTGGACCGGATGAGCGTCTCGATGACGATGAACGGCGCCGTCCTGCCGGTGCTCGCGCTCTACATCGTCGCCGCCGAGGAGCAGGGGGTGGCGCCGGCGCAGCTGACCGGGACCATCCAGAACGACATCCTCAAAGAGTTCATGGTGCGCAACACCTACATCTATCCGCCCAAGCCCTCGATGCAGATCATCAGCGACATCTTCGCGTTCACCTCGCAGGAGATGCCGCGCTTCAACTCGATCTCGATCTCGGGGTACCACATCCAGGAGGCCGGGGCGACGGCCGACCTGGAGCTGGCCTACACGCTCGCCGACGGCGTCGAGTACCTCGAGGCGGGCAAGGACGCCGGGCTCGACATCGACGTCTTCGCCCCGCGGCTGTCGTTCTTCTGGGCCATCGGCATGAACTTCTTCATGGAGGTCGCGAAGCTCCGCGCCGGGCGGCTGCTGTGGGCCAAGCTGGTCAAGGAGGCCGGCGCGCAGAACCCGAAGTCGATGTCGCTGCGCACCCACTCGCAGACGTCGGGCTGGTCGCTGACCGCGCAGGACGTCTACAACAACGTCGTCCGCACCTGCCTGGAGGCGATGGCCGCCACCCAGGGGCACACCCAGTCGCTGCACACGAACGCGCTCGACGAGGCACTGGCGCTGCCGACGGATTTCTCCGCGCGGATCGCCCGCAACACCCAGCTGCTGCTGCAGCAGGAGTCGGGGACGACGCGGGTGATCGACCCGTGGGGCGGCTCAGCGTACGTCGAGAAGCTGACCTACGACCTGGCCCGCGCGGCGTGGGCGCACATCCAGGAGGTCGACGAGCACGGCGGCATGGCGCAGGCCATCGACGACGGCATCCCGAAGCTGCGCATCGAGGAGGCCGCGGCCCGCACCCAGGCGCGGATCGACTCCGGCCGGCAGCCGGTCATCGGCGTCAACAAGTACCGCGTCGACGCAGACGAGGCGATCGAGGTGCTGCGCGTCGACAACGCCGACGTGCTCGCCCAGCAGAAGGCCAAGCTCGAGCAGCTCCGCGCCGAGCGGGACGGCGGCGCCGTGACCGAGGCCCTGCGCCGGCTCACCGACGCCGCCCGCGCGGCCGCCGAGGGACGACGGGGGAGCGAGCTGGACGCCAACCTGCTCAAGCTCGCCGTCGACGCCGCCCGCGCCAAGGCGACCGTCGGGGAGATCTCCGACGCGCTGGAGGAGGTCTACGGGCGGCACGCCGGCCAGGTGCGCACCATCTCCGGTGTGTACCGCGACGAGGCAGGAGCGTCCGGGCCGATGGAGGAGACCCGCCGCATGGCCGAGGCGTTCGCCGACGCCGAGGGGCGTCGCCCGCGGATCCTGGTCGCCAAGATGGGCCAGGACGGCCATGACCGCGGCCAGAAGGTGATCGCCACCGCGTTCGCCGACCTCGGGTTCGACGTCGACGTGGGCCCGCTGTTCCAGACGCCGGAGGAGGTGGCCCGGCAGGCGGTCGAGGCCGACGTCCACGTCGTCGGCGTCTCGTCGCTGGCCGCCGGCCACCTCACCCTCGTGCCTGCCCTGAAGCAGGCGCTCGGCGAGCTCGGAGCGGACGACGTGATGATCGTGGTCGGCGGTGTGATTCCGCCGGACGACGTCCCGACGCTGAAGGAGATGGGCGCCGAGGCGGTCTTCCTGCCGGGCACGGTGATCGCCGAGGCGGCGCAGGAGCTGCTGCGGAACCTGTCGTCCCGTCTCGGGCACTGATGCGTCGAGACGTCGACGTCCCCGCGCTCGTCGAGGGGGTGCTGGCCGGTGACCGGCGGGTGGTGGCGCGCGCCATCACGCTCGTCGAGTCCCGGCGGGGCGACCACCGCGAGCAGGCGCAGGAGCTGCTGGTCGAGCTGCTGCCGCACGCCGGGAAGGCGCGGCGCGTCGGCATCAGCGGCGTCCCCGGCGTCGGGAAGTCGACGTTCATCGACCAGCTCGGGGTGACCCTCACCGGCGCCGGCTCGAAGGTGGCGGTCCTGGCCGTCGACCCGTCGTCGGCCCGCTCCGGAGGGTCGATCCTCGGTGACAAGACGCGCATGTCGCGGCTGGCTGTCGACCCGCACGCGTTCATCCGGCCGTCGCCCACCTCGGGCACGCTGGGCGGGGTCGCGCAGGCGACGCGCGAGTCGATGGTGGTCGTCGAGGCAGCCGGCTACGACGTCGTCCTCGTCGAGACGGTCGGGGTCGGGCAGTCAGAGGTGACGGTCGCGGAGATGGTCGACTCGTTCCTCTTCCTGACCCTCGCGCGCACCGGCGACCAGCTGCAGGGGATCAAGCGCGGCATCCTCGAGATCGCCGACGTGATCGCGGTGAACAAGGCCGACGGCCCCGGCGCGCCCGATGCCCGCAAGGCCGCACGCGAGCTGGCCGGCGCCATCCGGATGCTGCGGGGGCACACGGAGAACGGATGGGACGTCCCGGTGCTCACCTGCTCGGGGCTGACCGCCGAGGGGCTCGACACCGTCTGGGCCAAGATCGTCGAGCACCAGGACCGGATGACTGCCTCGGGCGAGCTGGGCGAACGCCGCCGCACCCAGCAGGTCCGCTGGACCTGGCAGCTGGTGCGCGACTCGCTGGAGCACCAGCTCCGGTCGCATCCGGGGGTCCGGGCCACCGTCCCGGACCTGGAGAAGGCGGTGCTGGCCGGCGAGCTGACGCCGGCCCTGGCCGCGCGGCAGATCGTCGACACCTTCCTCGCCGCCGCGACCGAGGCACCCCCCGGCTAGGGCAATCCCCGGCTAGGGCGTCACCGGCTCGACCGTCCCGTCGGCCTGCACGAGGCCGAGCCACATCCCGGCCTCCCGGTCGAGCACCTCGTCCGGCGGGCCGGTCAGCGACATCTCCCACACCTGCTCGGTCCAGGCGAGGGGGGCGGCTGTTCTCCCTCCCACGGCACGGTGGCCGGTGCGTGGGTCACGAGGAACGCCTCGCCGCCGAACGCCCGCCGCGCCTCGGCCAGCAGTTCGGGCGTGGGCTCCCGCACCAGGATCGCCGGCACGTCGCAGAGGACGAGGACGGTGTACAGGTAGGTGCTGATCCCCGCCACCACGGTCGGCCGCCCGTCGATCTCCGCGCAGACCGCCCGGTTGCCCTCCAGCGCGCCGGCATGGTTCGTGCGGGCCCACAGGGCGGGAGCCGACGTCAGCGGCCAGGCCGCGGTTCCCAGGGTCAGCGCAGCACCGAGCAGGGCGGCCCCGAGGCGGGTGGGTCCCGCACCGGCGCGGGCGCGGGCGACCAGCCACCGCGCCACCCACACGGTGGCCAGCAGCATGCCCGGGACCACCACGGGAAGGAAGCGGCGCATCGCCCAGATCTGGTCCGGGGTGATGTTCGGAGCGGCCAGGTACAGAGCGGCGCTGGGCAGGAAGAGGGCCGAGAGCCACAGGAGCTGGGTCTGCCTCGACCTGGCGCCGACGACCACCCAGGCGAGCAGCCCGCCGAGGCCGAGGAGCACCACTGGCCACCCGTAGTACCAGCTGATCCACTCGAACGACTGCTCGGCGTAGGACCGCGTTCCGTCGACCGGCAGGCCCTCGCGCTCCTGCGTGGAGCTGACCAGGCCGTTGCCGGAGCGGTTGTGCCCCACGTACCACCAGGTCCGGCTGAGCAGCGCCAGGAACGCCACGGCGCCGAGGCCCGCTCCCGCCGTCGCGGTGAAGCGAAGGCCCCGGACGAGGCGGCCCAGCCGATCCGCGGGCACCGGGACGAGCGCGCTCACGAGACAGAAGACCGCCGCGACCGCCAGGGCGACGCCCAGCATCCGCAACTGCGGGCTCAGGTCGGCGACGTAGGTGCCGCTGTGCAGGAGTCCGTCGGCGAGACCGAGCAGCACGCCGGGGACGGCGCCGGTCAGGACCAGCGGAGCAGCCCATCGCCGGTCGCCGGCGTTGCGGTCGGGGTGCAGCATGGCCGCGACGGCGACCCCCACGAGGACGCCGATCAGCGGCAGCGTCCCGTCCACGCGGGCCAGCCCGACGCCGCCGAAGGCCGCGCCGGCCAGCAGGTACCCGCTGACGCGATCGTCCTTCCAGGCGGTCCACAGCAGCGACGTGCCGAGGAAGGCGAACGTCATGGCGAGCGGTTCGGAGTAGAGCGCCCGGCTGACCTCGAGCATCGGCAGGGAGGCCCCGAGCGCCAGGACCGGAGCCAGCGCCCAGAACGGGCCGAGGAGGCGACGGCCCAGGACGTAGAGCGCGAGGAGTGCGGCCGCACCGCACGCCACGTTTCCCCACAGCACCGCCTCCTCGCCGAAGAGCCAGCCGACCGCCGCCGAGACACCGGAGACGAGGTGCAACCCCTGCGGGCCCCACGTGCTGGGGACGAGTTCGAACCCGTCGCCGGTGCTGATCAACCGGTGGCCGTCGACCGACGGGCTGGGGTGGTCGAGCAGCCACAGGGCCGCGAGGGTGTAGAGGTCGGGGTCCCGGTCGACGCGGACACGCTCGGACGGGTAGGGCCGGTTGAGCAGGAACCACGTGGCGACCCCAGCCAGGGCCAGCAGTGAACCGGCTGCCGGCCGCCACGCCCGGAGTGCATCGTCCCCCTCCCGGGAGGCGGGGCCGGGGCGGAAGCGTGCGGTCAGCACCATGACGACGACGGCGGCCGGAACGACGACGACCGGCCGGAAGAAGCCGAGGACGTAGGCGGTCGCGGCGACGTAGCCGAACCACAGGAGGGCCATGAGCAGCCGTTCCGGGGCGGTCGCCACCACCCCCAGCACGCCGTGGCGGGGCGACCTCGCCCGGTCGGGCGCACGTGGCTCTTCCGCCACCGGCGCCTCGACGGTCACCTCGGCAGCCTACGTTCGAGTCGCGCGCCGACTCCCGGGGCGGACCGTGCTCGTCGGTACAGTCGGTTTCCGTGACCAGCCCGACACTCCTGGTCCGGGCCGCGCAGGGAGTCCGCTGGCCGTTGCTGGTCTTCCTCCTGTGGCGGTCGGTCCAGGGGCTGCTGGTGGTGGCGTTCGGCGGCGACCTCCGGATGATGATGCACTCGTGGGACGGCGCCTGGTATCTCTCGATCCTGCGGCAGGGCTACGTCGCGCCGGCCGGTGGCTACGGCGAGGAGTCCAACCTCGCGTTCTTCCCCGGTCTGGTCTGGGCGACCGACGCCGTGCGGCTGGTGGTGGGCAGCGAGACCGCCGCGACGCTCCTGGTGGCCAACGGCCTGGCCCTGGGCGCGTTCGTGGCCGTCTGGGGCGCCGTCCGGGCGTGGCAGGGTGAGGACGCCGCGCGCCGGGTGACCGTGCTGCTCGCGCTCTTCCCGACGTCCTACTACCTGTGGATGTACTACTCCGAAGGCCTGCTCGTCCTGGCCACCGCGGCGGCCGCCTGGGCAGCGCGCCGGGACAGGCACAACGCCGCGACGGCGTTCCTCGCCGTCGCCTCGACGGCCCGGCTCGTGGGGGTCGCCGTCGGTCCGGCGCTCGCCCTGGCCCGCGTCCTGCGGCTGCGCCGGGTGGACTCGGTGAGCATCCGCTACGTCCTCGGCTCGGCCGCCGGGCTGGGCGCGGTCATGGTCCGCCAGTTCGCCGAGGCCGGCGACCCCCTGGGCTTCCTGCACGCCGGCGAGGCCTGGGGGCGCGAGTTCGCCGGACCCTGGACGCCGCTGCACGACGCCGCCTGGGCGATCGGGTCAGCCCTGCCGGTGGTCGAGGACGACGTCCTCCTCGACGCGGCGGGGATCGTCCTCGTCGGCTGCCTCCTGCTGCTGATGTGGCGCGGCAGGCGCCGCGACGAGTGGCCGCTCGAGTCGAAGATCCTGGCGACCGTGCTGTGGTCGATCCCGGTCTGCAGCCGGCTCATCGGCGGTCAGCTGCGGTACATGCTGGCGTGCTGGCCGGCGCTGCTGGTGGTGGCCGACGCGTGGCCCCGGCTCTCCCTGCGCGTCCGCGCACTGGTCGTGGGTGGATCGGTCGGGGTGACGCTGCTGCTGCTGCACCACGTGTCCCACCTGATCTACACCGGCTGACCGGCCGCCGTCCGCGGCGCATCAGAAGGCGGTGCGGCACTCCCGGGAGCGCAGCTCGGTCACGTAGTCGGTCGGTGCGCCCGCCGCCTCGGCGGCATCGGCGATCCCGCCCAGGTGACGGGCCGAGGGGAGTCCGCCCTCGAAGGCGTCCAGCACGTAGACGTAGGCGACCTGGTCACCGGTGAGCGTGTGCACGCGCAGGTGGACGCGGCGGTAGAGGCCCCGGTCGGCGCCCTCCCACGCGTCCAGCGCCCGCTCGTCCCCGTCGGTGAGGTCGTAGAGCGCGACGAACACGCCTTCGCCCGAGGGGTCGTCGTCCGGCACGAGGGTCGCCAGTGCGCCCTCCCAGCCGTACTCCTCGGCGCCGAAGGTCAGCCGCCACCCGCGGATCCAGCCCGTGCCGGTGTGCGGGGACGAGGGGCAGCGCCGCAGCATCTGCGCGGGGTCCATGTTGGATCCGTACGCGGCGTAGAGGCCCATCGCGCCGAGCCTAACGACCGGCTCCGCCGGGCCGGAGGACGCCGGTCACAGCGCCCGGCGACGTCTGCGGGGAGAATGGCGCGCGACGTTCGCCCACAGGCACTCGGAAAAGAGACCCATGACTACCCGCATCGTGATCATCGGCGGCGGACCGGCCGGCTACGAGGCGGCGCTCGTCGCCGCCCAGCTGGGTGCCGAGGTCACCATCATCGAGCGGGACGGCATGGGCGGGGCCAGCGTGCTCACCGACTGCGTGCCGTCCAAGGCGCTCATCGCCTCGGCCGAGGCCATGACCGCGGTACGGGACTCCAAGGTGCTGGGCGTCCAGGGCACCGACCCGGCCGGCGTGGGTCTCGACCTCGCCTCGGTCAACCGCCGGGTCAAGGGGCTGGCCATGGCGCAGTCGGCCGACATCCACTCCCGGCTGCAGAGCGAGGGTGTACGGATCGTCAGCGGCTCCGGCCGGCTGGCCGACGACGTGCCGGGCATGGCGGCCCACGAGGTGGAGATCCTCGACGCCGACGGCACCGTCGTCGACGAGATCGAGGGGGACGTCGTCCTCATCGCGACCGGCGCCGATCCCCGCGTCATCCCGGGAGCCGAGCCCGACCACGAGCGGATCCTCGACTGGCGCGACGTCTACGAACTCGAGGAGATGCCCGAGCACCTGGTGGTCGTCGGCTCCGGCGTCACTGGGGCCGAGTTCGCCTCCGGCTACCTCGAGGCCGGCGTCCCGGTCACGCTCGTCTCCTCCCGCGACCGGGTGCTGCCCGGGGAGGACGCCGACGCCGCCGAGGTGCTCGAGGAGGTCTTCCAGTCCCGCGGCGGGCGGATCACCGAGCGCGGCCGCGCGGCGAGGGTGACCCGCACCGAGAAGGGTGTCCTCGTCGAGCTCACCGACGGCCGCACCGTCGAGGGCTCGCACGCCTTGATGACCGTCGGCACGGTCCCCAACACCGCCGGCCTGAACCTGGCGTCGCACGGCGTCGAGGTCACCGGGTCCGGTCACGTCGTCGTCGACCGCGTCTCGCGGACGACGGTGCCCGGCATCTACGCCGCCGGCGACGTGACCGGGGTCTTCCAGCTCGCCTCGGTCGCGGCCATGCAGGGCCGCATCGCCATGTGGCACGCGCTGGGCGAGGCGGTGGCGCCGATCCGCCTCAAGACGGTGGCCGCCAACGTCTTCACCCACCCCGAGATCGCGACGGTCGGAGTGCAGGAGAAGTCGCTGGCCGACGACGCCGACATCGACGTCGTCCGGCTGCCCCTGGCCACCAACGCGCGGGCCAAGATGAGTGACCTGCGCGCCGGATTCGTCAAGCTGTTCACCCGCCGCTCCACGGGCGTGGTGGTCGGTGGGGTCGTCGTCGCGCCCGGCGCCTCGGAGCTCGTGCTGCCCATCACGCTCGCCGTGACCAAGGGGCTCACCGCCGCCGACCTGGCGAACACCTTCTCGATCTACCCGTCGCTGTCGGGGTCGATCACCGAGGCCGGCCGCCGGCTGATGGGCGTCGACGAGCTCTCCTGACCCGCAGGAGGGGGCCCGTGCGGCCCCAGGGGCCGATGCGCCCACTGTGACGAGCGTTCCGCTCAATATCCGGACTCCGGTGCCGATGGGCCCGGGCGCCGCCGATGGAACAGTGGATGCCTTCTGTCCACGCGTGCCGTCTCCTGCTGCGTTCCGTCGTCGTCGGGGCGGCGCTCGCGTCCTCCGCCGTCCTGCCCGGCGCGGTCGCGGTCGCCGACGAGCCGGCCGGGACGCCCGTGACCGGCCGTCTGGTGCAGGCCGTCGCCGAGGCCGCCCCCGGCGACCACCATGACCACGAGCACCACGACCACGAGGACGGCGCGCTGGCGTGGGTGCTGCCCGCCGAGGGTGACGCGGTGCCCGTGGACGCCGCGAGCGTCGCCGACGTGCCGGCCGGCGCCACCGTCGAGCTGACCCTCGGCGACGAGGAGGCGGTGCTCGAGAAGAAGATCACCGAGGTGCCGCCGGTCGCCGCGGCACTGGCCGACCCCGCCGGGTTGACCAACCGGGTCACCGTCGTGCTGGTGCGGCCGGGTGGTGCCGGTCGCGACGGCGTGACGGAGGCGGACGTCGTCGACGCGGTCAACGGTCCGGTCGCCGAGTTCTGGGCGGAGCAGAGCGGCGGCGCGGTGACGATCGGCGTCACCGAGTCCTTCGGCTGGACGGCGACCACGGCCGACTGCGGCGTCGGGGCGGCCGACCTGTGGGCCGAGGTCGCCGCCGCGGTCGGCTTCGAGCGCGGGCCCGGCAACCACCTCCTGCTCTACCTCAGCGGCGCCGCCCGGGGCTGCCACTACGCCCTGGCCGAGGTCGGCCGCGCCACCACGACCGGCGGCAACCTGTACGTCCAGACCACCGACCCGTCGGCGATCGCGCACGAACTGGGGCACAACTTCGGCCTCGGCCACTCCTCGGGCGAGCAGTGCGACGGCGCCGTCGAGGGCGGCTCCTGCCGCACGGTCGGTTACCGCGACTACTACGACGTCATGGGCGTCTCCTGGGGTCGCATGGGATCGCTGAACGCGGCGCAGGCAGCGCGCATCCAGCTGCTTCCGGCGGCCCAGACGCAGGTCCTCGGCGTCCGCGACGGCGAGATCACCACGACGCTGGCACCCCTGTCCGGCCGGTCCGGGACGCGGGCGCTACGACTGACCGACGCCGCGGGCGTCGACTACTGGCTGGAGTACCGCACCGCGACCGGCCGCGACTCGTGGCTGGGCACGCCTGCGGACCCGCGTCGGCTGGAGACAGGGGTCCTGCTGCGCCGCGCCGGGACGCGGCTGCCCGACACCTCCGTACTGCTCGACGCCAGTCCGAGCCCGGCCGCGGGCTGGAACGCCGACCACCAGGTCGCGCTGCCGGTCGGCGCGCCGGTGGCGGTGTCCGGCGGCCAGTTCTCGGTGGTCGTCCAGAGCCTCTCGGCGGCCGGCGCGGTCCTGACGGTCACCGCCACTCCACCCCCGGGCGCCGCACCCGCGCCCGCTGCGGAACCGACCGGGCCGGAGCCGACCACTGGCGTCGTCATGCCTGCTGCCGGGGTCCGAGCTGCGCCCGCTCCGGTGACCGCCGGCGCGCTCCCGGTAGAGGCTGCCGCCGGGAACGACACGGGGGCGGGCCAGCCGGACGCTCCGGCCCTCGAGTCGGCGGCCGACGTGGATGCGTACACCGGTCGCCTGGCCACCCTGGGGGCCGGGGTGCTGGCCGGTGCCGGTGCGCTGGCCGGCGCCCTGGCACTTGCCCTCCGCAGGAGGCGATGGGCGAGGACGCGGCCCTGACCGTCACGCCTTGGCGCGGTACTCCGCGCTCGAGACGATGCTGGCGATGATCTGCTCGTCCCGAGCGCCCCGCTGGATCGCGCTGACCCAGCTGCGCTGTCCGGCCGGGTCGATGCTGCGTCCCAGCAGAGTCAGGTAGTAGCCGTTCACGACCGCGGTGAGGTGCTCCGTGGAGTACAGGAAGCCGCTGGCCACGCTGGAACGGCTGACACCGTCGCGGAGCCGCTTCTCCCAGTGGTCGACCTCGCTGGCCGCGGGGGTCCGACCGAGGACGCTCTGGTAGAGGGCGGTGACCCACTTCCGGTCCGTGGAGCCGGCCTTGACGTAGAACTCCTTCGAGGCCACGAAGCCGGCCTGCATCTGCTCGATGTGCCTCCCGCGGTCCATGGCGGTCAACCAGTTGCTGAGGCCCGTTGCGTCGGGCTCGCGGCCGAGGTAGCGCCGGTAGGAGTTGGCTATCAGGCGGCTGCGGAACTCCCTGCTGGCGGTGATGGCGTTGGAGACCGCGCTGTACGGCGTGCCGCTCTTCAGCGCGGTGGACCAGGAGTCCAGACCGACCGGGTCCGGGCTGCGGTTGAACAGGTGCCCGTAGACGCTCGTCACGTAGCGGGCCACCGTGTCCGTCGGTACCACGGCGTTGCTGGCCTGGGACGCCGGGCCAGTGCCGACCCAGTTCTCGGCGGTGACGGTGAAGCTGTAGCTGGTGTCGTTGGTCAGGCCCGTCACCGTCGCGGACGTGACGCCGGTCGTCGTGACGGTGGCGCCGCCCGGGCTCGCGGTTACCCGGTACCCGGTGACGGGGCTGCCGCCGTCCGGCGGCGCCGTCCACGCGACCGTCGCACGGCCGTCGCCGGCCTGCGCCGTCACCGTGGACGGTGCGGCGGGCGACGTGGCGGTGAGCAGCTCGTAGGCATCGACGACGCCGTAGCCGCTGTTGCTGTCGAAACCGGCGGTCTCGATGTCATCGGCCGTGGCCCGGAGGGCGGCCCGCACCTGTGCCGGGGTGCTCGCCGGGAACCGGTGCAGGAAGCGGGCCACGACGGCGGCCACGTTGGGGGCGGACATCGACGTACCGCTGGCGTAGCCGTACCCACCGGCGGTCCGGGTGGACAGGATGGACACGCCCGGTGCCGACAGGAGGTTGGTCGGTCCGCTGTAGCTGAACGACGCCGTGACGCGGTTCGCGTCCGTGGCGGCGACGGCGATGGCGCCGGGCGAGGCTGCCGGGTAGGTCACGGCGTTGCCATCCTGGCGGTTGTTCCCCGCCGATGCGACGACCACCACGCCCTGGCCGACTGCGAACTCCACCGCGGTGTCGTACTTCTCGTCGTAGGGCCCGCCGAGGCTGAGGTTGATCACGTCGGCGCCCTTGCTCACCGCGTGGGTGATGCCTTCCGACACGGTGGCGGAGGAACCGAAGCCGTTCACGTCGAGCACCCGGATCGGGATGATCGACGCGTTGCTGGCTCCGGCGATGCCGAGCCCGTTGCCGATGCCGGCGGAGATCTGGCCGGCCACGTGCGTGCCGTGACCGTGCGGATCGGAACAGCCGTCCCCGGCCGGGTCGATGAAGTCGGCGCCCAGGTCGCACCGCACGCGGCCGGTGAGGTCCTCGTGCGTGGCATCCACCCCGGTGTCGAGCACCGCGACGGTGAGACCCGTCCCGTCCGGTGCCCCGCCGGGGAGCCGCCCGATGCCCATGTCGTCCAGTCCCCACTGGTCGCCCCGGTAGGGGTCGTCTGCCAGGAGGGCGACGGGGACGTCCACCGACACGGTGACCGAGCCGGGGAGTGCCCGGAGTTCCGCGGCCACGGCGGCCAGCTCGGAGGGGGCGGCCGGGCGGGTGACGACCTCCGCCTCGCCGTTGGTGATCACGATCGCCGACACACTGTCGAGCCGGCCGACCGGCTGAGTCAACGTGTCAGGATCCGGAGCGACCGTGGGAACGCTGACGGGAGCCGCCGGGTCGTCAGGGACGCCCGGGGGCCCGGCCAGCGCTGGTGTTCCGGAGACGATGCCGCCCACCAACGCCAGGGCCAGCGCCGGCGGTGCAATCGACCGGAGCCGGTTCTTCAGCGATGCAGGGGGGCGCAGGGGAACTCCTCGAGGTGGGACGTCCCTGTTGCATCGGCGGCCGGTGACCCGCACTGAACCGGAGCCACCCGTTGGGGGAATGTGCTCCGGGGAGACTGCTGCAGTGCCTCGCGCGCGAACGCCTACCCGTCGACGTCGGCGATGGTGCAGATCACGGCGCCGCTGGTGACGGCGGCGCCGACCTCGGCCGACAGCCCGGAGATGGTGCCCGCCTTGTGCGCGGTGATGGGCTGCTCCATCTTCATGGCCTCGAGGACGACGATCAGGTCGCCGGCCTCGACGGTGGCGCCGTCCTCGACGGCCACCTTGACGATCGTGCCCTGCATCGGCGAGGTGAGGGCGTCGCCGGACGCGCCGGAGCCGCCGTGGCCGGACCCCGCTTGCGCGGCTTGGCCGCCGCACCGGGGGCGGCGCCGCCGCCTCCGGCCGCCAGACCGGCCGGCAGGGAGACCTCGAGCCGGCGGCCGCCGACCTCGACGACCACGGTCTGCCGCGGCGCCTCCTCGTCGGCCTCGGCCGGGGCTGCGGCGTAGGGCGGGACCTGGTTGTCCCACTCGGTCTCGATCCAACGGGTGTGCACGGTGAACGGCTCGCTGGTGAACGCCTCGTCACGGACGACGGCGCGGTGGAACGGGATGACCGTCGGCATGCCCTCGACGACCAGCTCGTCGAGCGCGCGGCGCGAGCGCTGCAGCGCCTCTTCGCGGGTGGCGCCGGTGACGATCAGCTTGGCGAGCATCGAGTCGAACGCGCCGGCCACCTCGCCGCCGGTCTCGACGCCGGAGTCCCACCGGACGCCGGGGCCCTGCGGGATCTCCAGCCGGTCGACCGGGCCGGGAGCCGGCATGAAGTTGCGCCCGGCGTCCTCGGCGTTGATCCGGAACTCGATGCTGTGGCCGCGGGGCGTCGGGTCCTCGGTGATCTCCAGCGGCAGGCCGTCGGCGATGCGGAACTGCTGGCGCACCAGGTCGATGCCCGACGTCTCCTCCGACACCGGGTGCTCGACCTGCAGGCGCGTGTTGACCTCGAGGAAGGAGATCGAGCCGTCGGCACCGACCAGGTACTCGACGGTGCCGGCACCGTGGTACCCGGCCTCCTTGCAGATGGCCTTCGCCGACTCGTGGATGCGCGCGCGCTGCTCGTCGGTGAGGAACGGCGCGGGCGCCTCCTCGACCAGCTTCTGGTTGCGCCGCTGCAGCGAGCAGTCGCGGGTGCCGACGACGATCACGTTGCCGTGGGTGTCGGCCAGCACCTGGGCCTCGACGTGCCGCGGCTTGTCGAGGAACCGCTCGACGAAGCACTCGCCGCGGCCGAAGGCGGAGACCGCCTCGCGCACGGCGGAGTCGAACAGCTCCGGGATCTCCTCCGTGGTGCGCGCCACCTTCAGCCCGCGGCCCCCGCCGCCGAACGCCGCCTTGATCGCCACCGGGAGGCCGTGCTCTTGCGCGAAGGCGATCACCTCGTCGGCGCCGCCGACCGGGTCCTTGGTGCCGGGCACCAGCGGCGCCCCGGCCTTGGTGGCGATGTGCCGCGCCTGCACCTTGTCACCGAGGGCGATGATCGCCTCGGGTGAGGGGCCGATCCAGGTGAGGCCGGCGTCGAGCACCGCCTGCGCGAAGTCGGCGTTCTCCGACAGGAAGCCGTAGCCCGGGTGGATCGCGTCGGCGCCGGACTTCTGCGCCGCCTCGATGATCTTGTCGATGACCAGGTACGAGTCGCCCGGCGTGCTGCCGCCGAGCCCGAACGCCTCGTCGGCGGTGCGCACGTGCAGTGCGTCGCGGTCGGGGTCGGCGTAGACGGCCACGCTGGTCAGGCCCGCGTCCTTGCAGGCGCGGGCGACACGCACCGCGATCTCACCGCGGTTGGCGATCAGGACCTTCTGCACCGGAGCACTCCCTCTCGTCTGGACCCGTGGCACTGTAGCCAGCGCCGATCGGGGGACGCGCAGCAGGATGCTGCGCATGGATTGTCTCAGCGGCGCCAGAGGTCGGTGATCGCCAGGCCGCGCTTGGCCAGCTGCGTGCGCAGCACCGTCAGCGACAACCCGACCACCGCGGCCGGGTCGCCCTCGACGCGGCGGACGAACGGTGCGCCCAGTCCGTCGAGGGTGAACGCCCCGGCCACCGCGAGGGGCTCGCCGGTCGCGAGGTAGGCCTCGATCTCCTGCGGCGTGGGCGAGGCGAAGTAGACCACGGTCGAGGCGACCGAGATGTCGCGGCTGGCGACCACGCCGTCCTGGACGTCGAACAGCGCCTGGCCGGTGTGCAGGATGCCCGAGCGGCCGGCCATGCGCCGCCAGCGGTCGCGTGCGTCGGAGGCGTCGGCCGGCTTGCCCAGCGGCCTGCCCTGGAACTCCAGCAGCGAGTCGGCGCCGATCACGAGCGCGTCGGTCTCCTGCTTGGCGACCGACGCGGCCTTGGCCGACGCCAGCAGCGCGACCTGCTCGGCGACCCGCGGCGCGCTGTAGGCCGACTCGTCGACGTCGCTGACCACGACCTCCGGGGACAGGCCCGCCTGCCGGAGCAGCGACAGCCGCGCCGGTGACGCCGACGCGAGCACGAGCCTGCGATCGACACTCATGACGGCCGCCCCGCCGCCAGCCAGCCGCCGAAGCCCTGGCGGTGGGTCCGGCGGTGGCCGGTTCCGAACGACGCCCAGGCTCCGACCGGCGCGGGACGACGCCGCTCCCGGCGTTGCGACAGTGCCGCCACGACCACCGTGAGTGCGGCGAGCTCCTCGGCGGAGGGTTCCCCGCGAACGACACGTAACAACGGGGATTGCGAGGAGTGAGGGCCCGAAGGGTCTTCGCGATCGAGCAATGAACACGCTCCGCTGGGTGGGGGACGGCAACTGGCCGCGGTGCCGTCCGGAGGACGGCAGTGTTACAGCGGGATGTTCCCGTGCTTCTTCGGCGGGAGCGTCTGCCGCTTGTTGGCTAGCACCCGCAGCGCCTTGGTCACCTGCACGCGGGTCGTCGACGGCGGGATGACCGCGTCGACGTAGCCGCGGTCGGCCGCGATGTAGGGATTGGCGAGGGTGTCCTCGTACTCGGCGATCAGTTCCGCCCGACGGGTGTCGGGGTCGTCGGCCGCGGCGAGCTCCTTGCGGTACAGGATGCCGACCGCGCCCTGGGCGCCCACGACGGCGATCTGCGCCGTCGGCCACGCCAGGTTCACGTCGGCGCCCAGGTGCTTGGAGCCCATGACGTCGTAGGCGCCGCCGTAGGCCTTGCGGGTGATGACGGTGACCTTGGGCACCGTCGCCTCGGCGTAGGCGTAGATGAGCTTGGCACCGCGCCGGATGATGCCCTCCCACTCCTGCGACGTCCCGGGCAGGAAGCCGGGGACGTCGACGAAGGTGAGCACCGGGATGTTGAACGCGTCGCAGGTGCGCACGAACCGCGCGGCCTTCTCGCTGGCGTCGATGTCGAGGGTGCCGGCGAACTGGGTGGGCTGGTTGGCCACGACGCCCACCGGCCGCCCCTCGATCCGGCCGTAGCCGATGAGGATGTTCGGCGCGAACAGGGGCTGGACCTCGAGGAACTCGCCGTCGTCGAGCACGTGCTCGATGACGGTGTGCATGTCGTAGGGCGTGTTCGCCGAGTCGGGGATGAACGTGTCGAGCTCGAGGTCGGAGTCGGTCAGCGCGCCGGGCAGGACCGTGTCGACCGGGGCGACGTCGAGCGCCGGCAGGGGGTCGAGATTGTTGCTGGGCAGGTAGGAGAGCAGCGCCTTGACGTAGTCGAGGGCGTCCTCCTCGTTCTCCGCCAGGTAGTGCGCCACGCCGGACTTGGTGTTGTGCGTGCGGGCCCCGCCGAGCTCCTCGAGGGTGACGTCCTCGCCGGTCACGGTCTTCACCACGTCGGGGCCGGTGATGAACATCTGGCTGGTCTGGTCGACCATCACGATGAAATCGGTCAGCGCGGGGGAGTAGACGTGCCCGCCGGCGGCCGGGCCCATGACCAGCGAGATCTGCGGGATGACGCCCGAGGCGTGCACGTTGCGCTGGAAGATCTCGCCGTAGAGGCCGAGGGAGACCACGCCCTCCTGGATGCGCGCGCCGCCGCCCTCGTTGATGCCGATGATCGGGCAGCCGTTCGTCATGGCGAAGTCGAGGATCTTGACGATCTTCTCGCCGTACACCTCGCCGAGGCTGCCGCCGAAGACGGTCACGTCCTGGCTGAAGATCGCCACCGGGCGCCCGTCGACGGTGCCGTAGCCGGTGACGACGCCGTCCCCGAAGGGCCGCTTCTCGGCCATGCCGAAGTTGGTCGAGCGGTGGCGGGCGAACTCGTCGAACTCGGTGAACGAGCCGGGGTCCAGCAGCGCCTCGATCCGCTCGCGGGCGGTCATCTTGCCCGCGGCGTGCTGCTTCTCGACCGCGCGCGCCGACCCGGCGTGGACCGCCTCCTCCACCCGCCGCTCGAAGTCGGCCAGCTTCCCGGCAGTCGTGTGGATGTCGATGTCGTCGGGGACGTGCTCTCCCGCGTTCTCCAGCTCCGCAGCGCTCACAGCGCCGTAGCGTAAGGGGACCCCGGATCGGAGGTTCAGCCCGATCCGGACAGGGACCCGTTCGGGCGACCGGCTCAGGCGACGACGCGGGCGTCTGCGGCCGTCGCCGGCAGCGGCTGGCCCGCCTCGTGCGCCGGGAAGACCCAGCGCCGGTAGGCGAGGTACCGCAGCGCCGTGCTCAGCACGATCGCCGTCACGTTCGCCGTCTGCAGGACGGCGGAACCGTCCTGGCCGAGGGGGTACCGGACGATCGCGACCACGGCCATGCCGAGGAGCAGCGCGGCTCCGTTGATGACCGTGAACAGGACGTACTCGCGGCGCATGCCGGTGCGGGCGCGGTGGGAGAAGGACCAGTGGCGGTGCGCGAAGTAGGCCACGGTCATGGAGATCGACGTCGACAGCAGCTTCGCGGTGACCGCTCCGATGCCCAGCACGTCGTAGCAGAGCTGGAAGAGCCCGACGTCCAGCAGGAAGCAGGCGATCCCGACGACCCCGAAGGCGCTGACCTCCTTGAGCAGCAGGCGCCGGGTGGTCCGCAGGCGTCCACCACCCGTCCGCCCCCGCCGCACGCGGCCAGTCTAGGGACGCCGGCGGGCCCGGTCGCGCCACCCGGCGGTCCGCGGGAGAGCCGTGGGAGTGCCCTGCCCAGAGGGGCCGCTGAGGTCATCCTCAGGAGGGAGATCCCGGCCTGCACCGGTCCCCCGCCGGGCCCGTCACTACAGTCGTCGGCGATGGCCGCCGCCCGTTCCGCTCCGCTGGCCCGACTCGACCACGCGGTCCTGCGCGGCACCCGCCGCGCCCTCGGCGGCACACCTGCCGTGCCGGTGGCCCGCGCGCTGTCGCTCTTCGGCGAGCACGCGCTGGGCTGGGTGGCCCTCGGCGCGGCCGGTGCCCTGACCGGCCACCGGGCACCCGAGTGGCGCCGCGGCGTCGTCGCGACGCTGGCCGCGCACACCGCCGGGGTGGTGGTCAAGCGGGTCGTCCGGCGCCAGCGCCCGCTGTTCGACGACGTCCCCGCGCTGGTTCCCACCCCCAGCAGGCTGTCGTTCCCGAGCGCACACAGCTGCTCCACGGCGGCCGCCGCCGTCAGCTACGCACCGCTGCTCGGAACGCCGGTGATGGCCGGCGTGACGGCGCTGATGCTGGTCAGCCGCGTCCTGCTGGGCGTGCACTACCCGTCGGACGTCCTCTCCGGGGCCGCTCTGGGTGCGACCGTGGCGAGCGCCGTCCGCGGGCGCCCCCGGCCCGGCGAGGGTGAGGCATGACCGTGCGACCCGACGTGCGCCCGCCGGCGGGGAGCGGGCGGCCGGCAGCACCGACCCGCGCGGGCCTGCCCGAGCGGCCCCCCGGCGTGCGTGGCTCCTTCGCGTGGGGCGTCGTGCGGGCGCTGCGTCCCCGGCAGTGGGTCAAGAACCTCCTGGTCTTCGCCGCGCCGCTGGCCGCCGGTGCCGTGCTCGACCCCGACGTGCTGGTGCCCAGCGCGGTCGCGTTCCTGCTCTTCTGCGTGGCCTCCTCGGCGGTCTACCTGGTCAACGACTCGATCGACGTGGAGGAGGACCGCCGGCACCCCCGCAAGCGGTTCCGGCCCATCGCCGCGGGCATCGTGCCGCGGTGGCTGGCAGTGGCGCTGGCCGTCGTCCTCTTCGCCGTGGCACTCGTCGCCGCGGTCGTATTCACCCGGCCACAGCTGGCGTGGGTGCTCGGCACCTACGTCGTCCTCCAGCTGGCGTACTGCCTGGGCCTGAAGAACCAGCCGGTCCTCGACCTGGCCGTCGTGGCGTCGGGCTTCCTGCTCCGCGGCATCGCCGGCGGTGTGGCGGCCGGGCTGCTGCTGTCGCAGTGGTTCCTGCTGGTCGCCGCGTTCGGCTCGCTGTTCATGGTGGCGGGCAAGCGGTACTCCGAGCTGGTCCTGCTGGGCGAGACCGCGGACACCCGCCGCACCCTGCAGGAGTACTCGGTCAGCTACCTGCGGTTCGTCTGGAGCCTGTCGGCCGGTGTCGCCTGCACGGCCTACAGCCTGTGGGCGTTCGAGATGGTGGAGCGTCAGGGCGACGTCCCGTGGTCGACGCTGTCGATCGCGCCGTTCGTGCTGGCGATCCTGCGGTACGCCGTCGACGTCGACAAGGGCAGCGCGGGCGCCCCCGAGGAGATCGTGCTGCACGACCGCGTCCTGCTCGGCCTGGCCGTCGTCTGGGCGGTCACCGTCGGCCCGGGGGTCCTCGGTGGCTGAGTCCGGCTCGCCGGTCCGCCTCACCGGCTGGGGGCGGACCGCCGCCACCCGCGCCACCCTGATCCCGGTCTCCGGTGAGGACGACGTCCGCGCGGTGCTCGACGGTCGCTCCGCCCGCGGGGTCGTGGCACGCGGTCTGGCCCGCAGCTACGGCGACGCGGCGCAGAACGCCGGTGGCGACGTCCTCGACATGACCGGCGCCGACCGCGTGCTCGACGTCGATCTGGCCACCGGGGAGGTCGAGGTCGAGGCCGGGATCTCCCTGGACCGGCTCATGACCCTGTTCGTGCCGCTGGGGCTCTTCGTGCCGGTCACCGCCGGGACCCGGTACGTCACCGTGGGCGGCGCGATCGCGGCCGACATCCACGGCAAGAACCACCACCGGGCCGGCAGCTTCGCCCAGCACGTCGCCTGGCTCGACCTGCTGCTGGCCGACGGCACGATCCGGCGGGTGGGCCCGGACCAGGACGCCGATCTGTTCTGGGCCACGGCCGGGGGCATGGGCCTCACGGGGGTGATCCTGCGGGCCCGGGTGCGCATGAAGCCGATCGAGTCCGCGCAGCTCCTCGTCGACACCGACCGCACGCCGGACCTCGACTCGCTGCTCAGCCTGCTGACCGGGACCGACCACCTCTACGACTACTCGGTCGCCTGGATCGACTGCGTCGCCCGTGGCCGCCGGATGGGCCGCTCGGTGCTCACCCGCGGCCGGTTCGCCCGGCGCGACGAGCTGCCGGCGCGCAGGCGGGTCGACCCGCTGCGGTACTCGAGCGCGGTGACGGTGTCGGTCCCCGACGTCTTCCCCCCAGGCCTGTTGAACCGCGCGACGGTCGCCGCGTTCAACGAGCTCTGGTACCGCCGGGCGCCGCGGCAGGAGCGCGACCGGCTGCAGAGCATCCCGAGGTTCTTCCACCCGCTCGACGGCGTGGGCGACTGGAACCGCGTCTACGGCCCGCGGGGGTTCGTGCAGTACCAGTTCACCGTGCCCTTCGGGCAGGAGGAGGCGATGCGGGCGGCGCTGGAGCGGATCAGCGACTCGGGCTCCGCGTCGTTCCTCGCCGTCCTCAAGCGGTTCGGCGACGGCAACCCGGGCATGCTGTCCTACCCCTCGCCCGGCTGGACACTGGCACTGGACGTCCCGGTCGTGGCCGGCCTCGCCGGCCTGCTCGACGGGCTCGACCGGCTGGTCGTCGACGCCGGTGGCCGGATCTACCTGGCCAAGGAC
This sequence comes from Blastococcus sp. PRF04-17, assembly GCF_023016265.1. Taxonomy (GTDB): domain Bacteria; phylum Actinomycetota; class Actinomycetes; order Mycobacteriales; family Geodermatophilaceae; genus Blastococcus_B. The sequence continues at coordinate 3,917,648 of NZ_CP095412.1, forward strand.
TCCCGCGTCCGGCCCGACCTGTTCGAGCGGATGTACCCGCGGCTGGAGGCCTTCCGGACCGTGCGCACGCAGGTGGACCCCCGCGGGGTGTTCACCTCCGACCTGGCCAGGAGGCTCTCGCTGTGATCGACGCCCTCGGGTCGGTGGGCTCCCTGCTGCTGGTCGGCGGCACTTCCGACATCGCGGTCGCCACCGCGCACCGCTACCTCGCCGAACGCCCGCTCAGGGTGGTCGTGGCGGCGCGGGACACCCCGCGCCGCGGCGAGGTGGCCGCCGACCTGACCGCGGCCGGTGCCGACGTGCAGGTGGTCGACTTCGACGCCGACGACCCGGAGTCGCCCGCGCGGATGGTCGCCGAGGCGGCAGCCGGCGGCGACATCGACGTCGCGGTCGTGGCCTTCGGCCAGCTCGGGGACGCCGACCGGCTGCGCACCGACTCGGAGGCCGTGGCGCAGATCGGGCACGTGAACTACGTGGCGCCGGCCGTCGTCGGCACCGAGCTGGCCAACCGGATGCGCGAGCAGGGCCACGGCGTGATCGTGGCGCTGTCGTCGGTCGCCGGCGAGCGGGTCCGGGCGTCGAACTTCGTCTACGGCTCCACCAAGGCCGGCATGGACGCCTTCTACAGCGGCCTGGCCGACTCGCTCGCGGGCACCGGGGTCTCGGTCCTGGTCGTCCGCCCGGGCTTCGTGAAGTCCAAGATGACCGCCCACCTGCCGGACGTGCCGCTGTCCACCACGCCCGAGGCGGTGGCCGACGCGATCGTCACCGGCGTCCGCAGGGGCGGCACACGGTGTGGGTGCCCGGCGCCATGCGCTGGGTCATGAGCGGGCTGCGGCACACGCCGCGCGCCATCTTCCGGAAGCTGCCCGTCTGACGTGGCCGGGGACTCGCGCTGGTCGGATCTCGAGCGCCCCGCGCTCGACGGGGCGGCCCTCACCGACGCCCTGACCCACGACAGCCGGCTCTGGCGCTCCGTCGAGGTCGTGCCGGAGATCGGGTCGACCAACGCCGAGCTCGCGGCCCGCGCCGCCGGTGAGGACGGCGCCCCGGAGGGCACCGTCCTGGTGGCCGAGCACCAGGTGTCCGGCCGGGGGCGGCTGGACCGGGTCTGGACGTCGCCGCCGCGGGCCGGGATCACCGTCTCGTTCCTGCTGCGCCCCGACGTGCCGGCCGCCCGACGGGGATGGCTGCCCCTGCTCACCGGGGTGGCGCTGGCCGAGTCGGTGAAGGCCGGCACCGGGGTGCTGCCGTCGCTCAAGTGGCCCAACGACCTGCTGGCCGCCGACGGCCGCAAGCTCGCCGGCATCCTGGCCGAGAGCACGGGCACGGCGGTCGTCGTCGGCGTCGGCCTCAACGTCTCCACCACGACCGCCGAGCTGCCGGAGACCGGCACGTCGCTGGCCCGGGTGCTCGGGTCGACCGTGGACCGGGCGCCGGTCCTGCTGGCCTTCCTCCGCGCCGTCGAGCGCCGGTACCTCCGGTGGGTCGAGGTCCTCGGCGACCCGATCTCCTCCGGACTGGCGCAGGAGTACCTGGCCTGGTCGTCGACGGTGGGCACCGAGGTGTCGGTGACCATGCCCGACGGGTCGACGCTGGAGGGGACCGCCCAGGCCGTCGACTGGGACGGCCGGCTCGTGCTGGCCACGGGGCACGGCACCGTCGAGCTGGCCTCGGGGGACGTGCGGCACGTGCGGCGGGTGTGACGGCCGGGTCGCCGCCCGCTCGCGGGTCGGCCGCCCTCCCGGCCGGTTGGGTCATCCTGGAGGGATGCCGTACCCGGACAAGCTGCTGGCCGACGACGAAGAGGTCGTCGCGCACCTGCACCCGCACTGGCTGACCGTCTTCTGGCCCGTCGTCCGGTTCCTGCTGATCGTCGGGGGCGCCTCCTTCGGCACCGCGCTGATCCCCGCCGGCCCGCAGCAGGGCCTCCTGCGGATGCTGGTGCTCGCGATCGCCGTCGTCCTGCTGTTCTTCACCGTGCTGATCCCCTGGCTGCGCTGGCGGACGACGCACTACGTGGTCACCACGCACCGGCTGCTGTTCCGCCAGGGCATCCTGGCCCGCTCGGGGCGGGACATCGCCCTCTCGCGGATCACCGACGTCTCGTTCCGGCAGTCGCTCTGGGAGCGGATGATCCGGTCGGGCACGCTGGCCATCGAGTCGGCCGGGGACAGCGGCGCGACGGTCCTGCGCCAGATCCCCGACAGCGACCGCGTCCAGCAGCTGCTCAACCACATGGTCGAGGAGGACGCCGACCGGCGGGCCCAGGAGAGTGCGGGCTACATCCGCGGCTGGGAGGATGCCGCCGGCTTCGGGTACCGGGACTCCGGATACCAGGTGTGACCGTTCCGTCACGGCGTGGCTGACCGGTTCTGTCGGTAGGGCGACCTATGTTCCGCGGCATGCGGCTCCTGCACACCTCCGACTGGCACATCGGCAGGTCCCTGCACGGCACCGACCTGCTCGCCGAGCAGGAGGTGGTCCTCAGCGGCCTGGCCGAGGTGGTGCAGTCGGAGTCGGTCGACGCCGTGGTCGTGGCCGGCGACGTCTACGACCGGGCCGTTCCCTCGGCCGACGCCACCGGTGTGCTCGACCGGGTGATCGGCCGGCTGCTCAGGGCCGGTGCCGCCGTCGTCATGACCCCCGGCAACCACGACTCGGCCCGTCGTCTCGGCACCTTCTCGGGGCTGCTGTCCGCGGCCGGCCTGCACGTCCGGGCCTCGACCCGCACGCTCGACGAGCCGGTGATCCTGTCCGACGACCACGGCGACGTCGCGATCTACGGGCTGCCGTTCCTGGAGCCGGAGGTCGCCCGGCACGAACTGGGCCTCAGGGACGGCGCCCGGAGTCACGAGGCGGTGCTGACGGCGGCCATGGAGCGGGTGCGGGCCGACCTGTTCCTCCGGCCGGGGGCCCGGTCGGTGGTGCTCGCCCACGCGTTCGTCGGCGGAGGCGTGGCCAGCGAGAGCGAGCGCGACATCTGCGTCGGCGGTGTCGACCTGGTGCCCGCGTCGGTGTTCGACGGCGTGGACTACGTCGCCCTCGGCCACCTGCATCGGCCGCAGTCGCTGTCGGACCGCATGCGCTACAGCGGCTCGCCCTTGCCCTACTCCTTCGGCGAGGCCGGGCACGAGAAGCTCGCCTGGCTGGTCGACCTCGACGCGAGCGGGCTGGCCGGCGTCCGCCCCGTCCCCCTGCCGGTGCCGCGACCGCTGACCGTGCTCGTCGGCGAGCTGGCCGACCTGCTCGCCGATCCCGCGCACGCCCGGTTCGAGGAGCACTTCGTCTCCGCGCGGCTGACCGACGCGGTGCGCCCGGCCGATCCGATGCGCCGGCTGCAGGCACGCTTCCCGCACTGCGTGCACCTGGAGTGGACCGGCGCGGCGGCGGTCGCCGACGGGCGCAGCTACCAGGAGCGCATGCGCGGACGCAGCGACCTCGAGGTGGCCGGCGAGTTCGTCGCCCACGTGCGCGGCGTGCCGCCCACGGCGGGGGAGCGGGAGCTGCTGGCACGGGCCCTCGGGGCCGCCGCCCGGGTCGAGGCGGCACGATGAGGCTGCACCGGCTCTCGCTCACCGCCTTCGGCCCGTTCGCCGGCACCGAGGAGGTCGACTTCGACGAGGTCGGCCGCGACGGCCTGTTCCTGCTGTGGGGGCCGACCGGCGCCGGCAAGACGACGCTGCTCGACGCCGTCGTCTTCGCGCTGTACGGCAGCGTTCCGGGCCCGCGCGGCGAGGAGAAGCGGCTGCGCAGCGACCACGCGTCCGACGGCACCCGCACCGAGGTCTCCTGCGAGCTGACGCTGGGTCCCGAGCGGCTGCTCGTCACCCGGCGTCCCGAGCAGCAGCGCCCGAAGAAGCGCGGCGAGGGCTGGACCACCGAGCAGGCCAAGCTGACCGTGCAGCGGCTCACCGAGGGCGGCTGGGAACCGGTCAGCACCCGCATCGACGAGGGCTCCGAGCACCTGCGCACCCGGCTCGGGCTCGACGTGCACCAGTTCTGCCAGGTGGTCCTGCTGCCGCAGGGCGACTTCGCCCGTTTCCTCCGGGCCGAGCCGGAGCAGCGCGGCGAGCTGCTGCGCACCCTGTTCGACGTCGACCGGTTCGCCGCCGCCGAGGCGTGGCTCGCCGACGAGCGGGCCCGTGTGCGCGACGCGGTGGCCGTCCAGCGCGCGGGCATGAGCTCGCTGCTGGCGCGGGTGGCCCAGGTCGCCGACGCCGACATCCCGGAAGGGCTGGCCCCTGAGCTCGTCGGCAGCGGGGGTGGCGCCGCGGTGGCCCCGTGGGTGTCCGCGCTCCGCTCGACCGCGTCGATCCGGCTGTCCGCAGCCGAGGAACGCGCCGGGGCGGCGGCTGCGGAGGCGTCCGCCGTCGACGCCGAGCTCGCCGCGGCGCGTGCGCTCGCCGAGCGGCACGCGCGACGCGACCGGGCGATCGCCGAGCTGGCGTCCCGCACCGCCCGGGAGGCCGACCTCGTGCCGCTGCGGGCCGAGCGCGACGCCGGTCGCCGCGCCGAGCCGCTGCGCGACGTCCTCGAGGCGGCGGGGCGCACCGCGCTGACCGCGGAGCAGGCGGCCGGCGTCCTCGACGGCGCCCGGCGCGCCTGGACGGCCGTGGCCGCCGGCCGCGAGGGAACCGCGGCCGTGGCCCGGGACCTGCGCGACGAGGCGGCCGCGGCGCGTGCGCTGCTGCCCGAGGTCGACCGGGCCGCCGACCTGACCGGCCGGATCGGCGTCCTGGACCGGCGCATCGCCGCGTTGCAGAGGTCCTGCGAGGCGAGCAGCGCCACGGCGGCCTCGCTGCCGGGCCGGCTCGCGGACCAGGAGCGCGTCGTCGCCGGGGCGCAGGCCGCGGCGACCCGACTGCCCGCCCTGCGCGCCTCGCTGGCCGCCGCGCAGGCCGCACTCGAGGCGGCCCGGGCGGCCGAGCGCCTGGAGGCGGCCCTCGGCACCGCCCGGGACGCGGTGCAGGCGCGGCGGGTGGCCTGGTCCGACGCCCGGGAGCGCTGGCTGGACCTCCGCGCCCAGCGGCTCGACGGCATGGCCGCCGAGCTCGCCACCTCCCTGACCGACGGCGCGGACTGCCCCGTCTGCGGCGCCACGGAGCACCCCCGGCCCGCCTCGCACGACGGGCCCGTCGTGACGGCCGACGACGAGCGGGCCGCGGCGGAGGCAGCCGACCGGGCGGAGCAGCAGCTCACCGCTGCGGCCGCCGACCTGGATCGGCAGGAGCGCGAGCTCGTGGCCCTGCGGGCCCGGGCGGGGGAGGAGCCGCTCGGAGCGCAGGCCGCGGCCCTGGAGGAACTTCGCGCCGACGAGCGGTCGACGGCACGGCTCGCCGCCGGCCTGGAGCCCGCGCTGGCGGCGCTGGAGCTGCTGCTCGCCGAGCGCGAGGATGCCACGGCCCGCCTCGCCGCCGACCGGGAGCAGCTCGGCGCGCGCACCGCCGAGCGGGAGACGCTGGCCGTGGGGCTCGCGCAACTCACCGATCGGCTCGCCGAGGCCCGCGGCGAGGACCCCGACCTGGCGGCGCGCGTGCTGCGGCTCACCGACGCCGCAGCGCGCTGCGAGGCACTGGTCGCAGCCGAGGCCGACGAGGTGCGGGCCCGCGCCGCCGCCGACACAGCACGCCTGGCGGCCGAGGAGCGGGCCACCGACGCCGGCTTCGACGACCTGCTGGACGCGGCCGCCGCGCTGCTCGACCGCGGGCGGCTGGCCGCGATCGACCGGGAGCTCGACGGCCACGACCAGGCGGTGGCGGTGCTGCGCGCCCGGCTCGCCGAGCCCGAGCTGGCCGACCTCGAGCCGCGGCCCGACGTCGCGGGCCTCGAGGAGCGGTGCGCGTCGATCACCCGGCGGCGCGAGGAGGCGGTCGCCGAGCTCGAGCGGGCCGGCCGCTGCGCCCAGGCCCTCGAGGGCCTGGCCGGTGACGTCACCGCCGCCGAGGTCGAGCTGTCCGAGCTGCGCGCCTGGGCCGACCAGGTCACCGCGCTCGCCGATCTGGTGCACGGGCGCGGGTCGAACACCCTGCGCATGCGGCTGCAGTCCTTCGTGCTGGCCGCCCGCCTGGAACAGGTCGCCGAGGTCGCCAGCCGGCGGCTGCTGGAGATGTCGGGTGGCCGCTACACCTTCCTGCACAGCGACGCCCAGGGGCGGCACGGCGCCCGCGGCGGCCTCGGGCTGGACGTCTTCGACGAGTACACCGGCGTCCGGCGGCCGACGAAGACTCTGTCGGGCGGGGAGAGCTTCATGGCCTCCCTGGCTCTCGCGCTCGGCCTGGCCGACGTGGTCACCGCCGAGAGCGGCGGCGTGCAGCTGGACACGCTCTTCGTCGACGAGGGCTTCGGCACGCTCGATCCGCAGGCGCTCGACGCGGTCATGACCGTGCTCGACGAACTGCGCCGCGGCGGCCGGACGGTGGGCGTCATCAGCCACGTCGAGGAGCTGCGCACGCGGATCCCGAGCCGGCTGCAGATCATCGCGGGCCGCGAGGGTTCCCGGCTCGCCTCCTGACCGTCGCCTCCGCCGCGGTCGCGCGCATCACCCCTGGAGCGACTCCGGCACCCGCGCCGGGAACACCCACGAGCGGTAGACGAGGAAGCGGATGACCGTGCCGATGCCGATCGCGGCGACGTTGGCCGCCTGCAGCGCGAGCGCGCCCTCCTGACCGAGCGGGTAGCGGACGAACGCCACGATCCCCAGGCTGAGCAGCAGGGTGCCGCCGTTGACCAGCGCGAACCGGACGTAGTCACGGTGCAGCCTGCTGTGCGAGCGGTGGGAGAACGACCAGAAGCGGTGCCCCACGAAGGCGACCGTGGTCGCCACCAGCGCGGCGATCAGCTTCGCCGTGACCGCGCCGATCTCGGTCCCGGTGAGCAGCACGTGGAAGACCGACACGTCGACGACGAAGCTGACCGCGCCCACCACGCCGAACGCGCCGAGCTCCTTGACCAGCACGCGCCAGGTCCCCCGGAGGGACCAGCGGGCGGGGGTCGGCACGTCCTCCGACTGTACGGATGCAGGGTCCCCGGGGCGGGCCACTAGCCTCGGACCCACCATGGCCGACCGACTGCACCCCCACACGGCCCTGCCCGTGGTGGCGATGATCGGCGGAGGACAGCTCTCCCGCATGACCCACCAGGCGGCCGTCGCCCTCGGCCAGTCGCTGCGCGTGCTGGCCGCCACCCCCGACGAGTCCGCCGCCCTCGTGGCCGGCGAGGTCCACCTCGGCGACCACGACGACCTCGAGGCGCTGCGTCGCGTCGCCGACGGTGCCACCGTCGTGACCTTCGACCACGAGCACGTGCCCACCGATCACCTGCGCGCCCTCGAGGCGGCGGGGGTACGCGTGGCTCCCGGGCCCGGAGCACTCGTGCACGCCCAGGACAAGCTGGTCATGCGCCGGGCGCTCGCCGACGCCGGGGAGCCGCAGCCGGCCTGGCGCCGGGTCACCTCGGCCGACGAGGTCGGCGCCTTCGCCGAGGAGCACGGCTGGCCGGTGGTGCTGAAGACTCCCCGCGGCGGATACGACGGCAAGGGCGTCTTCGTCGTCCAGGGTCGCGACCAGGCGGCCGAGCTGCTCGACCGGCACGGGGAGCTGCTCGCCGAGCAGCGCGTCCCGCTGGTCCGCGAGCTCTCCGCGCAGGTGGCCCGATCGCCGTTCGGGCAGGTGGCGGTCTGGCCGGTGGTGGAGACGGTGCAGCGCAACGGCGTCTGCGCCGAGGTGCTCGCGCCCGCTCCCGACCTGCCCGACCAGCTGGCCACCGCGGCGCAGGAGCTCGCCGTCCGCATCGCCGACCGGCTCGGCGTCGTCGGCATGCTGGCCGTCGAGCTGTTCCAGACAGCGGACGGCGTCCTGGTCAACGAGCTCGCGATGCGGCCGCACAACTCGGGTCACTGGACCATCGAGGGCTCCCGCACCAGCCAGTTCGAGCAGCACCTGCGGGCCGTCCTCGACTATCCGCTGGGTGCCACCGCCATGACCGCCCCGGTCGCGGTGATGGCCAACGTGCTCGGTGGGGAGGCGGCCGACGACACCTGGACCGGGCCCGGCCTCGACGAGCGGGTGCACCACTTCATGGCGCACTGGCCCGACGTGAAGCTGCACTGGTACGGCAAGACGCCGCGGCGCGGCCGCAAGCTCGGCCACGTGACGGCCCTCGGCACGGACCTGACGCAGGTGCGCGCCCGGGCCGTCGCCGCCGCCCGCTACCTCGCCGACGGTGTCATCGACCCGGCCTTCGCGTTCGAGCAGGAGCACGGTCACGACCACGGGCACCAGCGGTGAGGAGATCCGCATGAGCGCATCGAGCAGCGACCTGGGCGAGGACCCGATCGTGGGCATCGTGATGGGCAGCGACTCCGACTGGCCCACCATGGAACCCGCCGCCGGGGCGCTGGAGGAGTTCGGGGTGCCCTACGAGGCCCACGTGCTCTCGGCCCACCGCACCCCGCGGCGGATGCTCGACTACGCCGAGGCCGCCGCCGGCCGCGGCCTGCGGGTGCTCATCGCCGGGGCCGGGGGAGCAGCTCATCTGCCGGGCATGGTCGCCGCGGCCACCCCGCTGCCGGTGATCGGCGTCCCGCGGGCGCTCGACCGCCTCGACGGCCTGGACAGCCTGCTGTCGATCGTGCAGATGCCGGCGGGCGTGCCGGTGGCGACCGTGAGCATCGGCGGCGGCCGCAACGCGGGCCTGCTCGCCGTGCGCATCCTCGCCGCGTCGGACAACGACATGGGGAGGGCGCTCCGTGAGGCGGTCGCCCGGTTCCAGGCCGAGCTGGCCGAATCGGTGGTGCGCCGCGACGCCACTCTCCAGGAGCAGCTCGCCTCGGAGGACTGACGGAACGGACTTAGGATCTACCCGTGGGTAGCAACGCCGGGCTCTACGCCCTCACCGAGGAGCACGAGGCGATCCGGGACGCCGTCCGGGAGATCGCCGAGCGGGAGATCGCGCCGTTCGCCGCCGAGGTGGACGCGGACTCGCGCTACCCGATCGAGGCGCAGAAGGCGCTGACCGCCGCCGGCTTCCACGCCACCCACATCCCCGAGCAGTACGGCGGCGAGGGAGCCGATGCGATCGCCACCTGCATCGTCATCGAGGAGGTCGCCCGGGTCGACGCCAGCGCCTCGTTGATCCCCGCCGTCAACAAGCTGGGCTCGATGCCGATCATCCTGTCCGGGTCGGAGGAGCTCAAGCAGCAGGTGCTCCGGCCGATCGCCGAGGGGCACGCGATGATCAGCTACGGCCTGTCCGAGCGCGAGGCCGGATCCGACGCCGCGGCGATGAAGACCCGGGCCCGCCTCGACGGCGACACCTGGGTGCTGAGCGGCACCAAGGCCTGGATCACCAACTCCGGCATCTCCGAGTGGTACACGGTCATGGCCGTCACGGACCCGGAGAAGGGCGCCAGCGGCATCTCCGCGTTCGCCGTGCACCGCGACGACCCGGGCTTCGCCGTCGGCCCCAAGGAACGCAAGATGGGCATCAAGGGCTCGCCGACCTGCGAGCTCTACTTCACCGACTGCGCGATCCCGGCCGACCGCATCGTGGGCGAGCCGGGCACCGGCTTCAAGACCGCGCTGCGGACGCTGGACTTCACCCGCCCGACCATCGGCGCGCAGGCCGTCGGCATCGCGCAGGGCGCGCTGGACGCCGCGGTCGCCTACGTCAAGGAGCGCCGGCAGTTCGGGAAGGCGATCGCCGAGTTCCAGGGCGTGCAGTTCATGCTCGCCGACATGGAGATGAAGATCGAGGCCGCCCGGCACCTGGTCTACGCCGCCGCGGCGGCGGGGGAGCAGGGCCGCCCGGACGTCACGCGCGTCTCCGCCTCGGCCAAGGCGTTCGCCTCCGACGTCGCCATGCAGGTGACCACCGACGCCGTCCAGCTGTTCGGCGGGGCCGGCTACACGCAGGACTTCCCGGTCGAGCGGATGATGCGCGACGCCAAGATCACCCAGATCTACGAGGGCACCAACCAGGTCCAGCGCATGGTCATCGCGCGGAGCCTGCTGAAGTAGGGCGGCGACGGGCGTTCTCGCAGTTCATCGTCACGATGAGCCGCTGTGGGGACGCCTGATCCGGTGCAGAACCGGGCGACGCTGCCCAGCAGTCGGCGGGACAGTCCCCGCCCGCGGCGGCCGATGACGACGGCGTCTGCCCTGCTGACCTCAGCGGTCTCGAGCAGCACGAGGTCCCGCTGGCCACAGAGGCGTTCAGGCCGGGGGAGGGACGAACGTCCCTGCCCAGTCACCGGCGATGCTGGCGAGACTGGGACATGGCCACCCCGCAACAGACGCTGCCCCCGGCTCGTCGCGACCACGAGCTGCCGGTGCACGAGGTCGTCCTGCTGCTGGAGACCGACCACGAGCGGGGACTGGCGCCGGACGAGGCCGCGCGGCGGCTGCGGCTGGAGGGCCCGAACGCCCTACCGCGGATCGACCGGCGCGGCCCCCTGGTCCGGTTCCTCGTCCAGTTCCACCATCCGCTGATCTACGTGCTGCTGGCCGCCGCGGTGGCGACGATGCTCCTGGGCGAGGTGGTCGACGCAGCCGTCATCCTCGCTGTGGTGCTGATCAACGCGGTGATCGGCTTCGTGCAGGAGGCACGGGCGGAGCAGGCCCTGGATGCCCTGATGGCCATGGTGCGCACACGAGCGACGGTCGTCCGGGACGGAGTGCGGCACCGCATCTCCTCCGAGGACCTGGTGCCCGGCGACGTGGTGGTGCTGGAGACCGGTGACCGGGTGCCGGCGGACCTGCGGTTCATCACCGCGCAGGAGCTGCAGATCGACGAGTCGGCCCTGACCGGGGAGTCCGTGCCGGTGGAGAAGGCCCCGGTGGAGCTGCCGGCCGGCACGGTGCTGGCCGACCGGACCAACATGGCCTACTCCAGCGGCCTGGTGACCCGCGGCCGCGGCCGCGGCATCGTGGTGGCCACCGGGGCCGACACCGAGATCGGGCGCATCCACCGGCTGGTGGGCGAGGCCGAGACCCTGCACACCCCGCTGACCCGCAAGATCGGCCGGTTCAGCCGGGTGCTGACCGCGGTCATCCTCGGGCTGGCCCTGCTGGCTTTCGTGATGGGCACCGTGCGCGGCGAGCCGGTCGACCAGATGCTCACCGCCGCGGTCGCGCTGGCCGTCGGCGCGATCCCCGAGGGGCTGCCGGCGGTGGTCACGATCACCCTGGCGATCGGGGTGGCGCGGATGGCCCGGCGGCGAGCCATCATCCGCCGGCTGCCGGCGGTGGAGACCCTGGGCAGCACCACGGTGATCTGCACCGACAAGACCGGCACGCTCACGGCGAACGCGATGACGGTCACGACGGTGGTGGCCGGCGAGCGGAACTACCAGGTCACCGGCACCGGCTACGCGCCGGAGGGCCAGCTCCTCGAGAACGGCGGTCCGGTTGACCTGGACGGGCATCCGGCGCTGCGGGAGTGCCTGGTCGCCGGGTTGCTGTGCAACGACACCAGGCTGACCGGAGCCTCCGGGCGGCGAGACGTCGCCGGCGACCCCACGGAGGCGGCGCTGCTGGTCGCGGCCGAGAAGGCCGGACTCGACCTCGACCAGCTGCGGCAACGGTTACCGAGGGTGGACGGTATGCCGTTCGACTCCGACCGCCGGTACATGGCCACTCTCCACCGGGACGGATCAGGACGGACCGTCGCCTTCGTCAAGGGCGCGGTGGAGCGGCTGCTGGACATGGCCACTCACGAGCTGCGCGCCGACGGCACAGCGGTCGCCGTGGACGCCGGCGGGGTGCACGCCCGCGCCGACGAGCTCGCCGCGCAGGCGCTGCGGGTGCTGGCGATGGGCCGGGTGGAACTACCGCGGGGCACCACCGAACTGTCCGAGCGGGTGCTCGACGGACGGGTCACCCTGCTGGGTCTGCAGGCCATGTTCGACCCTCCACGGCCCGAGGCGATCACCGCGGTGGCCGCCTGCCGGTTCGCCGGGATCGACGTCAAGATGATCACCGGTGACCACGCCGGCACCGCCCGGGCCATCGCCGAGCGGTTCGCCCTCGGCCACGGCGGTACGCCGACCGTGGTCACCGGCACCGAGCTGGCGGCCTGTGCCGATGGGGACCTCCCGGGCCTGGTGGCCGACACGGCGGTGTTCGCCCGGGTCGACCCGGAGCAGAAGCTGCGGCTGGTGCAGACCCTGCAGGCACACGACCACGTGGTGGCGATGACCGGCGACGGGGTCAACGACGCCCCCGCGCTGCGGCGGGCCGACATCGGCGTGGCGATGGGCGAAGGGGGGACCGAGGTGGCCAAGGAGGCCGCCGACATGGTCCTCACCGACGACAACTTCGCCTCCATCGAGGCCGCCGTGGAAGAGGGCCGCGGGGTCTTCGACAACCTCCGCAAGTTCATCACGTTCATCCTGCCCACCAGCATCGGCCAGGGGCTGGTGATCCTGGTCGCGATCGCCCTGGCCACCACCCTGCCCGTGCTGCCGGTACAGGTGCTGTGGGTGAACATGACCACCGCGGTGGCTCTGGGCCTGGTGCTGGCCTTCGAACCGCTCGAGCCCGGAGTGATGCGCCGCCCGCCGATACCCCCGTCCCGGCCGCTGCTCACCCGGGCGCTCGCCGGGCGGATCGTGCTGGTGTCCGCGCTGATGCTGGTCGGCGCGTTCGGGTTGTTCGAGTGGACCCTCGACCGAGGGGAGGCGGTCGCCGTCGCCCGCACCGTCGCGGT